>JBGTHZ010000097.1:0-20662 GCA_041745915.1 Pyrinomonadaceae bacterium
ACCCCCGCTTGCCTTTCATGAAAGTTGGGCGGGGGTAAACCACCCTTCCCTACCTGCAAATTTTATTCAGCATGATAGATTCTAAAAGAACTTCAGAGTCGGCACACTAACTAAGCCCTAGTACTTTGCCAGACGAACTCAGCGGCGGAGGCGGCAGCGTGCGCGGATCCATGGAAATGGCCGGCGCGTAAGGTGAAACCACATTCAGCTCCGGCATACTTGCCAACTGCCTGGAAGCCATTAGTTCGATGTCGTAACCCTCGTGACGGACCCGCTCGTCAACATACATCAGTGAGAGTCCAAGTATCCAAATTGGCGCCAGCAGGATTCTACTGAGAGGCTCCAGTACGCCATTCCCAATCGCATACCAGGCCGGCCAATCCGACGCGTTCCATGGTGACGGATCAACGCCATTCACGTACCCATACCAACCCAGCGGTATGAGCAATATCATCAATGCTGAATAGAATGTAAAAACTACGAACAAGGTCATGGCCATCAGCCGGCGCACGTTGCCACGGGCCAGTGAAAAGCTTCTCCCCACCGATTCGAAAATGCCCTTGCCCTCCACGAGCATAACTTGTGGGACATAAGCAACGCGTCCTACGAAAAAGAAGAATAACCAGCCGGCTACTACTGTTCCTGCGATCGAACCAATTAACCAGACCACTATCGACACCCAGGTAGGCGCTATTTGAGCGAATACGACGGCGCCCACTGTTACGATTATCACCACGGTGTACCAGCCGAAACCCGCAACCATAACCGAGATTGCCACCCATCCCACCATTATTAAGGTTGCGAACAAGAGCCCCCAGAACCGCGAGCGAACTGCAGAATAAGTGGCTCGCATCGACACCGGTTCATTCCATAAGAGGTGCATCACCAGGTTGCGGGCAGCCCCTCCCATAACAATCAGGCTAAAGATGTAACCGCCTACAACTACAAGCCCACCGAAAACGCCTAATAAGATATAGAAGAGCAGCATTGCGCCACTGGGAGTGACGAAAACCGCGCGCTGAGCAACACCTACCATAATCCAGCCGATGGTGGAAACTATGACTGGCGGAGCAGCGATACGTATGAGGGTCAATAGATGACGGCGGTACAGCCTGACCGAGCGATCAATGAGATCGCCGGCGCCGAGAGGTGCAAGAGAAAGATGGCTGACAGTAGTAACCAACAGTCGTGAACCGACATCGAACCAGGCTGTAGCGACAGGCGGATTCTATCATAGACATTCCGGCGGACGAGGACCGTGGCACACTCAAGAACTGTCGGCGACCTACTTGAATTCCGGGACTTCGCTGAAATTGAAATCGGTTCGCTCATTTGCCATTTGTATGCCGCTCCCATTTTTATCTGCGTCATCTGGTTAACGAGAATAGGTTCGTGGAAGAGCGCGCTTTTGACAGTACTGCTCGGGGTGGGGCCATAGCTTGCACGAACGAATGGCAATATGTGAAAGTTGATCGTATTCTGCATGAGTGTGAGCCATATCAAACAGGAGTTAATTACGCCATACGGTGGACGCCTGGTAGATCTAGTGTTACCGGTCGAGGCAAGAGAAGAGCTAAAGCACTATGCCGCGTCTCTACCATACATACAGCTCTCTGAAAGGGCGCTCTGTGATCTGGAGTTGCTTGCAACGGGTGGCTTCTCACCGCTCGAAACCTTCCTGGGTCGCGAGGACTACGAACCTGTGCTTGAAGAGATGCGCTTGTCCGACGGAACGCTTTTCCCCATTCCGGTGACGCTCACGATCAGCAAAGATTCTTCCCTCAAACTCGACGATGAAGTCGCGCTGCGAGACTCTTACAACAATTTGCTTGCCCTCGTGCGCGTCATTGAAATTTTCGATTGGGATCGTGACCGCGAGGCGCGCGCTGTCTGCGGAACAATCGACCCGCGCCACCCGCTCGTCGCGGAGATGAACTCATGGGGCGACCTGTGTATTACAGGTCCTTTGCGGGTGCTTGATTTGCCGCCTCGATACGATTTCAGGAAATTACGAATGACTCCGGTCGAGGTGCGAGATCAACTCACACGTATTGGGCAAAGGAATGTCGTAGCCTTTCAAACGCGCAACCCGCTCCACCGGGCACACGAAGAGATGACTAAAAGGGCCGCACAGGCTGTCGACGGTACGCTATTGTTGCATCCGGCCATTGGGATGACTAAGCCGGGCGATATAGAGCATTACACCCGTGTTCGCTCATACAAGGCGTTCACTGAGACGTATTACGAGCGAGATCGCACCTTGCTTGCGCTATTGCCGCTGGCGATGCGCATGGCCGGGCCACGTGAAGCGCTCTGGCATGCCATTGTCCGTCGAAACTACGGAGCTAATTTTTTCATCGTTGGCAGAGACCATGCGAGCCCGGGAAAAAATTCCGCCGGGCAACCGTTCTATGACCCCTACGCAGCACAGGAACTTGTTGCGGAGCACTCTCAGGAAATTGGCGTTGACCCACTGCTTTTTGCAGAGTTTCTTTACCTCCCTGAAGAGGAGCGTTATGAAGAAACTTCGCAAATTCCCGCAAGGGTCTCAACAGTTACCATCTCGGGAACCGATATTAAGGAGAAGTACCTGCAACAGGGCAGGCCGCTTCCGCACTGGTTCACCAGGCCGGAAGTAGCCGCGATCCTTGAGCAGGCATACCGGCCGCGTCACCGGCAGGGGTTCTGTCTGTGGTTCACAGGGCTAAGTGGAGCCGGGAAATCCACAACGGCCAACATTCTCACGATAAAACTCCTTGAGAACGGACGGCAGATTACGCTGCTGGACGGAGATGTGGTGCGTACTCATCTCTCAAAGGGACTTGGCTTCAGCAGAGATGACCGGGATATAAACATCCGCCGGATAGGCTACGTCGCTTCGGAGATTGTGCGTCACGGTGGCGTAGCGATCTGCGCGGCAGTCAGCCCTTACCGGCATACGCGCAACCAGTGCCGATCAATGATTGACGAAAAACGCTTTATCGAAGTCTTCGTTGATACGCCGTTAGAGGTTTGCGAGGCGCGCGACGTGAAAGGCATCTACCAAAGGGCGCGCGCTGGTGAGATCAAGCACGTCACAGGTATTGACGATCCGTACGAACCGCCATTGAGTCCAGAGCTTGTCCTCAATACCATCACACACTCGGCAGAAGACAACGCTGAACTCATCCTCACTTACCTTTTAGAGGAAGGATTTATCCTGCGGGTTTAAGCTTGCAAGGATGCATCGGTCAGCGACCTCGTGGTGGCTGTCAGAACGGGGAGTAGCGACCTGGTCTCAACTGGGAAGCACTTAACAGATCTCTACCGCACGCGGTTCAGACTAAAGGTTATGCTCCAACACGCTTGGAAGGAATGGCAGTCACGGACACTGCGACGCAGAGCTAATCGGGCTCTCTCGCGGCAGCTCGAATATCAAAATATGAAGGCGACTAAAGTGCGCGGACGCGAGGCCGACGTAATCGCGGCCATGTCGCTGGCGTCGCAAAGCGTCCGCTCAATGCTGGAAGAGGTGAAATCCGTCAAGCCGGACGCGCGCGTGTTGGAAGTCGGTAGCGGGGCTCATGGATTGATCTTCTCTTTTGGCACACGCAGTGGCGTCGGTCTTGATCCCTTAGCAGTGCATTACGCTTCGCTCTTCCCAAGGTGGCAACGGAAAGCGGCGACCGTGGCAGCCGTCGGCGAGTCCCTACCCTTTGCTGATGGCTCCTTTGACATCGTGCTGTCGGACAACGTGGTAGATCACGCCGAGCGACCCGCGAAGATTGTGGCGGAGATCGCACGCGTACTTGCGCCCGCAGGGTTGGTTTACTTTACCGTGAATGTGCACCATCCTTTTTACGCAATTGCTTCCACGCTGCACAACTGGTGGAACATGCTCGGCATATCCTATGAGATCACTCCATTTGCCGATCATACTGTGCATCTTACGCTCGACGGGGCGCGACGTTTATTTAACGGATTGCCGCTCAATGTTCTTCAAGAGCGCGTGTACATCACGGAAGCAAAGGAAATGGTCCGACGTTCCCCACCCCGACATGCCGGCGATAGAATCAAGCGTATCTTCTTCAAGAACGCGCTGTTCGAGGTAGTCGCGGTCCGCCGCGAGACTGAAGAAATCGATGCACATAAGTATACGTCGATGCCCAAAAAAGTGGTGGGTGAGGACTAAACATGTCTAGCGACCGCGGCGTCATCTTCATCCACATACCAAAAACAGCCGGCAGTACTTTGCGGCCGATCATGGATCGTCATTACCCGCATCACGCGATTCGCAAACTCGATTTCCTTCCAGGAGATCTGGATGCGTTTCTAAAACTGCCCGAGCAGGCACGATCACAGATACGAATATTACAAGGTCACTTCCCTTTTGGTTTGCATAAACAACTCTCCGTGCCGGTCGACTACCTGACTATCCTGCGTGACCCTGTTGATCGCATCATTTCGATGTATTACTGGATTCAAGGGAACCACGAACATGTGCTGAACAAGCTCGTCCGCTCGATGAGCCTCAAGGATTTCGCCGACAGCGGATTTGAAATAACGACCAATCATCAGACCAGCCTGATCAGTGGACTGATAGCCAACCCCGAAAACAATGCTTTGGCGATCGCAAGGAGTCACCTGGAAACTGAGATCACCGCGTTTGGGCTGAACGAAAGATTCGATGAATCGCTGTTGCTCTTCAAGAAGCGGCTCGGATGGAAGCACATCTTTTATTCGCGCCGAAATGTGACGAAGAGTCGACCTCGCAGAAGCGAAGTTCCGGCTTCAGTACTGGAAACAATTCAGAGACATAACTCCCTGGACCTCGATCTATATGAGTTTGCCAGGCAGAAGTTTGATGGAACTATCCGTGCCCTCGGTCCTGCCTTCCAGGATGAAGTTCGCCGCTTCCAAGCTCTCAACGCGATTTGGGCCAGGTTTGATAACGGCCGAACCACGTTGCGCAGGAGCTTGCCGCCCAAGGTAAAGGCGGGCCTCAAGAAAGCTTTAGGTAGGCGCTAACATCGTTAGACGTATGGCTGACAATAGGCTGGTCACCGAAACTGGAGGATGAAAAGAAAGGGAGAGGTAATCAAATCACCTCTCCCTTGAGTTCCGGCGTGATTGGCTCTGCCGGGTTACTGAGCAACTTGCTGAGTTTGTTCTTACGGCAATGCTTCAATGTTCATGAAAAACTTGAAGCGGCCGGTTTGTTGAATACCCAACAGGAACTGGAGGTTAATAGAAGCGCCATTAGCGAGGGGTGTGCCCAGCGTGACTGTGCCAGCTGACATTGAGGCGTTAAAAGCACTTCCATTCGGCGACGATGGCGGTTGTTCCAATGTAGTACCTTGCACGTTCACCGAGCACGGCGGCGTAGCTGGAGCTCCGGTTGCGGCGCAGGTAGCAGCGTCGTTGATACCGGCCACTACTACGAGGCTTGAAGTCCGTGAGCGCAGGTCGGCGATGCCGGAAGGAGCTGGGAAGGTGGTTTGGTCGATAATCCGGTACCGAAGTCTGGTGACGGATGCACCGGTGTTGTTCACAAACCGGCGACGGATGGAAAGCGTTCCAAAAGTCGAATTGTTAGCCGGATCGGAAGTAAAGTCGCGAACACGATTCGGTGGGTTCGCGCCTCCAACTGTTGCGTCGAGAAAATTTCCGGTAACTACACTGTTGCGGTTGATGGGACTGGAGAGATTCTGTGGACCAGGTGCGCCCAGACGTTGTCCGGCACCAGCGGAGGTTCCGTTAGTGTCGACAAAGATAAAGTTAGTGGCGTTGTTGTCGGTGTCTACGGGTAAACCTCCTGACGGGCAAGGACCGAAGGTCGTGATCGATCCCGACTTCCCGCAATCGTCGCGATAGAAAGAGTAGTCGATGGAGAACGGTGTCAGATTAGGATAACCAGTTCCTTCTTTGTACAGCGTGTCGGCTTCGCCTGTGGAGCCTACAGCATCGAGCCGGTTAGCCAATATGTAGCTGCCACCACCGGTGTTGTTATTGAAGAGGGCGATGCCGGCGTTGTCGGGAATGTCTGTGGTATACGTCGCGTCGGCGGTCGCGTACCCGGCAAGCGAATAGGCAACCGAGTTGGTGCACAGGTAATGTCCGCGGTTAGGGATGACAGTCCCGTTGGGTATTGAGCATCGCGTTGTACCGTCCGAGGCTGCAACGCCATAACCGGTGCCCGAGGCCGCAGTCACTGTATGGTCAGCACCGGAAGCATTGTATAGCTCGATGAACTCGTCATTCGCGCCGCTTGGACCACGCACTCTGAATTCACTAATGATGATCTGTCCCGCAGTTGCCGTCTGAGCCTCAGCTGCAGGTGCCATTACAATCATGTGGATTGTCAAAAGAACAAAAATCACCAGGAACGCAAAGGCACTGGATGGTACTCGCCGAAAGAGGGTAAACATTCTCGATTTCTCCTTATGAAGCTCTATGCAGACCAATGGCCGATCATAAGCCTCTCAATGTGGTTGAAAGTCGTTTCAGACATAACTTTTGAGGACTTTTTACGGGGGGCTTGAAAACTAGCATGAATGCCACTAGGCGTCAATGACTCTTTCCGTGCGGTAGTGAGGAATTGTCTGAGATTTACCCCCACCAGAGTTTGCAGTAGGACCGAAAATACTGGAGTGTTCAGGCTGCTTTTCGATTGACGACTTTCCCCAGCAATCCGCGGTTGGTTGCGACAAGTCGATAGCCCAGCCACACGAAAGGTCTACACGGGGCGCTTGCTAAAAAGGCAGCGACAAATGGTCTTCCAGAGTCCGCAAGCAACTCAACAAAAGCAGCACTACCACCGGTAACTCTTCCCGTTGCGTCGACCCAGTGCGCCTGACGATCCGACCAACGTAGAACTTCAGCCGGCAACTGATCTCGGACTGACTGATAAGGCGTTTCCGAAAAGGGCTGGCGTGCCACACGCTTCGTCATTCGCAGCGTTGCCGCGCAAAAACCGCAATCGCCATCCCAGATGAGCGCCCCTTCCTTCGCCAATCCGTAAATTCGAGTGTTGGGAAATTCTTCTGGCACGGAGCGGAAGTGGCGCCACCATAAATTTGCTCGCCGCAGCATTCGCGTATTCCCAAGCCAGGCCGCGAATCTGGGCCAATCAACAAAGACCAGGTAGAGCGCCAGTTGATAAGGGAAAAAGATGTTCATTAAAAATAGCGTGCTGAGGTGAAACACAATGCCTATTCCCAGAAAATACCAACGAACCCGCTTCCAGAAAACCGTCAGCGGGAAAAGCAGTTCCCAAAGGAGAACTAAACCAACGGCAAACGGTAAATACTGACGAACCGACGGTAACCAGAAAGCGAAGCGAAACTGGGTATCGTGAAGATTGTCGAGCGAATGCATGATAGCCAGCGCCGGTAAATTATCGGCGCTAAAGTAACTCAATCCCGCCACGCGCAACTTGATGAGCGCCGAACTAAAGTAAACCCAGGCCATCAGAAGCCACATCAACAGGATGGGAAATCCGTAGGCAAACCCCGATTTTTTGGCACGCTTACCGGGCAAGCTGTCGACTGAAAAGGCATCGCTACAGGGTGAGAACGCCAGGACAATCAAGTAGTAAACACCCAACATTTCGTCGTGGTTGAAATGTCCCAGGCTTCTTAACAGCCCCTGATAGAACAAAACCAGGAGCGCCGAAGTTTTCGCCGTCAGCGGTGTTAAGTAGCCAATGGTGCTGAAAGATAGAGAGAGCACCATGGTCCATTTCAGGATTGTCATACCCTGCGGAGTGAGAAGCTGGTCGTAAAATCTCCATGACAATAGTTGCATGATTCCCACGGGACGGAGAATCGTGGCAGGGAGATGTCCCAGGTTGGTAAATGAGGTATTTAGAATTGCAATGAGAAAGACACTACTTACCACGGCCCGCACGATTCCCAGTGCCGCGGCAGTTGAGGGAACCACCCGACTTAAAGTTCTTGACGCCACGATTCGATGAAGGTGTCGTAACCGGAGTAGTGCTCACCGATCCAACGGTAAGCATCCAGGCGTATGGCTTTTAAGCGTTGTGGCGCGGAAGGGGTCAAACGTGAGTTGTAGATCTCACCCCAAGCCCGCAGCAATTCTGGAAGGCGCGCGGCCCTCGGCAACCTCTCGATGTCTCCAACGGTTGCCAAAAGTGCTGCATTGTCCGGATGAAGCGAACGCAGTTGAAACGCCCGATTGTCTACCGTGGCTGCCACTAACCCCCAAGTCCGCCCCGAAAGCGCATCGGCAAGATTGATTGCCGGTATATCAACGACTTCGCCGGAAACAGTCTCGCCGCGAAGCAGGAAATATGTGTGGCCGCGTTGTAAGTTGCCACCGCGCATCATGACCGTCCACGCGGTCAGCGGGTATAGATTCCTCACACCGAGAAAAGCCCAGAACAGCGGCAGGAAAATGCCGATGGTTAACAGTGTATATCGAACGCGAAAATGCCGCTCCGAATGTTCTTGCTGCATTGAAAGTTCGCGCATTGTCGAATCAGACATCAGTGAGAGTCTGTATTTCGTTGTAACTGAACCAACTGCTGATAGGCGGGCAAGGCCCATTTTTCCGCCATCTCCTTGATGTATACGGAGACATTTGCGCTTTTCCAGTAACCATCATCATGGAAGGTCGTCTGTCTTAGTGGATCTTTTGAGTAAAGAGCAGCCTGTTGGATGATAGCTTCTGCCTCGTCGGCAGAAACTGATACGCGGAAGAATCTGATCAGCCTCAGCAACGTTTCCGGCGATAGCTCGTTGTAATTGCAAAGTAACGTGTTTTCATCCATTCCCGCCGCTGCAGCTACGTAAAACCGTCCCAGCGCCCGCGCGCACAATTCCTCGGGACTCAGGGCGGCGAGATCTATTTGCCTTACGCCGAGAACTGCCGCAGATGCTTTTGGGTTCGATTCGATAGTCATCCACTCCGGAATGTTTCGCAGATTTGAGACCATCACTTCGATCGGATCGCGATAGAGAAAAAGCACCGGCACTCGCGGCCAAATTCTTCTTATGCGTGCGAATTGTAAGATGCTGGTCGCGGCGAACTTAATGAAATAGTGACGCTCCGTGCCGAAGCGGCGTTGTCCGAGAGCGCTAACTGCGCCCCGGAGAAATGCTGAATACAGCAGTTCTTTTGTGCCACCGTCGTCCGTATCGGTAAAGAACCGGCTTATCAACTTATCCAAAACCGGAGCTTCAGCGATTACAAGTGAGTCTTTAAGGGCCCGGCAGGCATTTGACACCAGCGTTGAACCACACCGTGAAGAATGAAAAACGAAGCCCGAAGGTTGCAGGCTGTCCGACACTTTTTCCAGCCGTATCAGATCGTGTAAAGCTGTAATCAGTGGAACTGCTGCTCCTTTTTCCTTCTTTGCCCGAGCTACAGTTTGGTGGAAAAATGGCTCGGCAAAAACAACTCCTGACATATTTAGCCATTCGATTGAGGGACGTCCCTGCCGCACCACCGCATCGACTGGAAGCCACGACCTGAGTTGTTCGATCTCGGGAAGCGCGGTCGCCAAGCCCGGATCGTGATCCAAAATGCCAATTTTGCTCATTCGCATTTCCAAGGGCTTACTTACTCACTACAAACCAATTTCCACGTGACAGAGAAGGCCTGATTAGCTCAGAGAGGGGCTCCGGTCTCGCTAAGCAAGATACTTAACGACTAAGTAACACGGGAAGTGAACGGCTTTCCGCCCCCCCACCTGCCGTTGCTTGCCGCCAGGGAAGCTTACCCAGAGTGTCGAGGCAAAACAAACAGGGAGAACCGGTATAGAGATCAACTTTTTGACCCTCGCTGGCAAGCGTCGTCAAGCGGTCTTTTCGCGCCTTCAACTGGGCAGCAGCCACGCCGGAAAGACGCGCGAACGCAGACGCGAAATCCTCAGTATGCAAATCCGCAACGACGTCACCTTCTCCGACCGCTCCACGAAAGCCCGACAGGTTACAACACAGCGAGAGATGGCCGCGATAATCGATGTTTGCACTGACACCTGCAAGTGCCGAGCAAGGAGGAGATACGTCAACATTGTAGTATCCGACGTCGATGCCGATTTTCATCTTGAAGATCCGCGAGAGACCGGCGATTTCCTGTTCCGCTACTCGGCGCTCTTCAAGAGAGAGGGACGAAGTATCCTCCACTGCGTTCGAAGTTGGCATCACGTGGCCAAAGCTAAGCAACTTTGCTCCCATGCGCGCAGCAAATATTGCAATCTGCTCAAGGTGTGGAACAGTGTCACGCCGCAGTCCCATCTTAATGGCAAACGAGATCCCACTGGCATGACAGCGTGACAGAGCGCGCACCACCCTTACGAAAGACCCCTCGCCCCGCCAATGGTCGTGGGCTTCGCGAGTAACACCATCCAGACTGAAACCCACGTGCGTGATTGAGCCACGGTGTGCCAGGAGTGTGGGCCAGATACGCTCGAAGTGCCAGCCGTTGGTTACAAAACTAACCAGCAGACCGTTAGCTTCCGCTATTCCGATCAAGCGAGGGAATTGAGGATGCAGCGTCGGTTCGCCGCCGGTAAAGATCAGGTGAGTGATACCCATAACCTCGCGAGCTTCGGTAATTAGTTGCGCGAGAAATTCAGGAGCGAGGAAACTCGCGGGTGTGTGATAGAGGGCGTCTTCATCTCGTAGGCAGTAGCTGCAATGAAGGTTGCAGATGTTAGTTAGTTCGACGCTCAGCCGCCGCGGGCCATAATCGACAGCTGATGTGACATTCTCTTCGCTCATTTAATTCCTGGCGTACGCGATAAGCAGATCTGACGCACGGACGGGATCGTCAAGGAAATCCGTCCCGGCAAGAATATCCAGGCTAACGGTTTCTCTAGCCAATCTTCCCAGCGTACGTAGGTGTTCGCCTGCGGTGGGTTTGTCGTAGCCAGCCCAGGGACACAGCCTCAAGAGGCGGGCCATCGCTTCCAATGGCGTCAAGATGCGCACGCGGCTTTCCTTCTCATATGTAATAACGGGGAAAACGATTGCACCTGGCTGTGCACTCTGGATCTGACCTGACGGAAAGAAATCCTGCGGAGTAAAACGCTTCTTAACCAGACCAGCCTCAGGGGCTGCAGGCAACTGTGGTAAACGGACCGCCGCAATAGTGTCCGGGGTCAAAGCAAAGAACCTTCGTAAGCTCCACGCTTCAATGGCTTGCTGGCCTTCCTCAATCAGCAGAGTGTCATCAGAGAGGTAATCCCATCCACCAGCGGTGAGCTGCAACGTCAGCGTCGACTTCCCACTACCCGACGCACCCGCAATTAAAACCGCCTTGCTGTGATTCGGTGGAACGACGCCGCCGCTGTGGAGCTCAAAGAGGCCACATCTGCGTAAGACAGCCGAGAAGGCCTGCGAAATCAACTGTGCGAGAACTTCTGACTCGAAATCGTGGTGCTCTGTCAGCCAAACATCCACCGTGCGAGACGAGGCTGGACCAGTCGTAACTATTGAGCCGTTGAAATCCAGATATAGGGTCTGGCCATCGGTGTAGCAAATGCCACCCTCTGTTATTTCGAATCTTCCCAAGCCTTCCGGGATTATTGGTGCGGTCGAGCAGCGGCCGATGCTGATGGTGGCATCTGGAGGCGCGGTTCCAGGCAAGGAGAGAGGAGTCAGAAACCACCGTGCAAGGAGTTTCGAAACCGCGAGGGCGGACCAGTCGTCCTTGGCATCAATTAAAAGAACACGACCAGCGACTGAGTAAAGCATCTTGAGCGCCGGTGCCGGCAAATAAAAACCACCTCTGGGAAATGGAAACTGAAAACCGGCCGAGCGCTAACTGCGGTCATGTCGTGTCGTTGGTCAATCCCAGAAAGAATTGGTGGCCTCAAATATATCAACCGCAACGGAGATTTTACGCCTCGAAAAGCCCTCTTCTTTCTGGAATCGCTGGCTCGATTGTGCCTGGTCTCGTTGACGCGCTTCAGTAGCGCGAAGGTAAACTCAACTTGTCGGTTGAGGTACTACGGACCTCGACGCCTTAATTGGTCGCGCCGCTGGTCGCGGTTTGAAAGAAGGTAGTCGCTTCCAGAATGTCCACTGGATCGGTAATTTCCGGCTCGACAAATGTCTTCCTCCCCGATTGACCCAGTTCAGTTATGGCGATCTTGGTTTTTGTCGATTCAGCGATCCCGTTAACATTTGTATTCTCAGTTTTGTTGGTCAAGAGTAGCAGCCTCCTCAGAAATGTGATCCAGTCTTATGCTAACAATGGAACGGCGGCAATCAAGAATTGCTGGTCCCAGAAACTACCATGCGACGCCGCTTGCGTCAAATTTCCCCTAAAAAATCCATTAATTGAATTTCTCTCTTCAACGTTGGCAGCGGTTATCAGCCAACCAGCCGGCGTTCTCGATTCTCTCGCAGAAGCCTGAACGGACGCATGATGTAGTAAGCAAAAGTCAGCGAACCTGGTAGATTTACCGCCCCCAGGTCGCCATCCGTGGGCTTGAACAAGAATCGGCAATACCTCACCCGCAACCGCCAACTCTCCCGCAAACGCATGTTGAATCCAAAGCTTTGCCTTAACGTCGGCAACACGGGCTCGGCGCCACAAAACAGTGCTACTGCCACGTTCTGGGCAAGCGAGGTGATTGTCTTGTCAGAAAGCACTCGTGACTTCAGATCGTCAGGCAAAGGGGCATCGAAGAAGGAGTGCGCCAGGTAGAACCCCAGAAACATCATTCTCTCGGTTCCCGTGAAGTGCGCCCGCGCACAAAGTGCCGCCCAATCTAAATCCTTTCGAGTCTTAAGTAATTCGGAAACGTCGCAAATCCAGGCCAGGCGTGTCCAAAGATGTTTGGAGCCATGTACGCAAAGCGAGAGCAAAAGATCCTCAACGGAGAGCGTCGGGACGGCGAAATCGTTGATCTTGATAGCTTCAAGACGACCCCAAAGTTGCTCAGCCTGAAAAGAAGTTGCGAAGAGCTCGGGTGCCACCTCCCAATGCAATTCGACAATCATCCGACCATGGTCACGACTAAGGGTTAAGTTGTGCTGTGAGCGGAGCAGCAGAGATTCCTGGGCGCTGGTCCACGCAGTACCACACCGGTAGCCCTGTGCGATCAAAAGTTCCTTAGCTCGCAATACGTCGGCCTTCCGCACCATGATGTCCAGGTCAACAAAACGCCTTAAGTCCAGTTTGCCGTACGCGGAGATCGTCAGGGCTGGTCCTTTGTAAGGAATTGCCTCGATACCCGCGGATTCGAAATCCTTGAGTATGCGAACCAACTCACCAGTGAGATAAAGGTTGCGTCCCAGGTTTTTTTGATAGTCGTTTCTGAGCTGGTTCAATTCTCCTGGGGGGACGCTCGCCGGTGCGATTGTGCTCAGATGGTAGTAAAGCAATGGGAGCACAAAGTGTCTGCGCGCAAAGCGGTAGAGGTAATCCCAGTCAATCCCGTTTTCCAGCAGCGTTTTGATCTGCGTGCTCGTCTGCTTGTCTACCTGAGTACGGGAACAGCAAACTACCAACTCGTGCTCAGGGCGCGATTGGACGTGATCCGAAATTTTCGGCAAAGCGAGCATGGGTCATCCCGGTTGTTTGACCGGATCAAAAAATCTTCCGTGTGAGCTCGTGCAGGCGAACTACTTGAATTCCAGGACTTCGCTGAAATTGAAATCGGTGGGTTAGACGTCCAGTCAACCAGCGACGGGTCTAACTTCGGATACTACAATCTGCAGATGTTACCATACAAAAAAGGCGTCGCCGATCACACGGCAACGCCTATTACATTGATTCAATATCCTTAGAAGTTGAAAACCTCTCCAACGTTACTCATTCGATTCTTTTAGCTGTCGGATCATGTCCTTTAGCTTCTCAGCGTCTGGCGCATTCGGCGTCAATTTGAGGTAAGCCTCCAATTCGTCCGCGGCCTGTTTCTTCGCTCCCCGGGAGGTATATATGATCGCCAGTATCCTGTGTGCCTCTTTCATTTCTTCCTTTCCAAGTTCCAACGAAACCAAAAGCTCTTTTTCTGCGTCTTCGAACAAACCCAGATTTGCAAGAGCCTGTCCAAGAAAATAATGCCCTACCGCGGAGTGGTCATTTGTCTTCATTGCTTTACGAAGAATTGGTACCGCCTCGCCATACCGTTTCATCATGACATTTGCAATGCCGCGGTTTATAAGCGCAGCAAATGCATTGGGGGCGATCTTAAGTGCACCCTGAAATGCCTCGTCGGCATTTTCCAATTCATTCAGTTTGAGATACTGAACCCCGAGCTCATTGAATGCGAGCATAAAAGCCGGATACTCCTTTATCGCCAGCTTCAGTTGCTCGACTGCTTTTTTATGATCATTTTTCTTAGCTAGTTCGAGGGCATCATCGTAGTAGGCCCGAGCCTTCTCGGGGACATTCACAAGCTCTGCATTTAAAACCCCGGGCTTGGCCTCAGCTCGTTCCTTAAACGCCAGTCGAATATTCAAAG
This sequence comes from Pyrinomonadaceae bacterium, assembly GCA_041745915.1. Taxonomy (GTDB): domain Bacteria; phylum Acidobacteriota; class Blastocatellia; order Pyrinomonadales; family Pyrinomonadaceae; genus PSRF01. The sequence continues at coordinate 14,423 of JBGTHZ010000097.1, forward strand.
TGTAGACTTGTGCAGGAGCCCCCCGGAATTGCCTGATATTGACTGAATGCGAAGTAGGTTCGAAGTCCTTTTCTTTCTCGATTAATACGGTGTAGCTCCCGGTTGGGAGCCCGCGAAAAGCGAAGTTTCCGTTCTCGTTAGTTGTCTGAATCCGGTCCCCGCTTGTCATTGTTGACAGCCGAACACGTATTCGAGTCTCTATTGGTCGACCCGAAGGGGCGAAAACGGTTCCGACTATTGAATTAGCTCCACCTAATCCTGTCTGGCTCACGCTGTCGTCTATGGTCGAGATCTGGGCCAGCACCGGAACGGCAAACCACAACGAGAGAAAAACAGCAAAAACAAAATGTTGCCAACTGCGTTCTGAGTAAACTAGCATGGACGTCTTCCTCCTTCTCCCTCCAGGCAACTTGCCGTCGACCGAGACTCCAACGGCGAACTTCACTTTAAATGCAAATGAATGCTGTAAGGCCGGAGCATGATCACTCAAGTGGAAAAAATGGCGTTGCCGGGGGTGAACCCGGCAACGCCTCCAATGGCTAAGCATATTCTTAAAAAGTCATAAGAACCTCATGACTTCCGGAATAACGGCCTTAGAACCTCATACTGCCCATGAAGTGGATAACCCTTGGGCTACCAGTGGTGGTTGTGATTCGACCAAAGCTGGTCGAGTCAAACTGTGTATTGCCATAGTTGAAGTTTGCATTGTTCAGAATGTTGATGAACGTCGTCTTCAATTCGAGCTTGACACGCTCGCCGATTGGAAATCGCTTTGTAACGCTCATGTCAACATTGTAGAACTTCCCGCTATTCAGGGAGTTCAGCGGGAAGTTGCCAAACGTGCCCGGCGCGGGCTGTCCCAACAGTCCGGGTTTGAGCGTTGAGCTAACTACCCGGCCGGCAGCGTTGTGCGTAATGTTCAGCAAATCAGGGTTGAACCAGAATACACCGCCAGGCGTCTTAAAGATGCCCACGTTTTTCTTAAACTCCTCGAATGACATTCCCACAAGCTGAGCGGGAAAGCCATTCAAATCATTGTTTTGGAGGCTAGGCCACGAGTTAAAGGAAGTACGACCCGACGTAATAAAGAATGGGGTCCGTGTCGACCAGACAGCGATAGCACCTACCGACCAACCGCCGATCACCTGGTTGACAAACCCGTTCGACCCGCTCAAATATCGGCGTCCATTGCCAAACGGAAGATCGTAAATACCATTGGCAACGAACCTGTGCGTCTGGTCGTCATTCGACCGTCTGTAGTCGAGCCTCTTGTCACGAAACGTTCGGAAATTCTCCAAAGTACTTTGGTTATTACCCTGAGCATCCGGAGAGTCCGTCAGCGCCTTGCTGAACGTGTAATCTGCCTGGAACATCAGACCCGACGTGAACCGTCGTCTAAGCTCGACCTGGAGCGAATGATAGTTTGACATCGAGTCATTGGTCAGGAATCGCGAAGCCAGGGAATTCGGATTTGCCACAAAGAAATTGGCCGGAATGCCATTCGCCGGGTTCTCACGCGCAGCCCGATAGACGTTGCCAAAGGCCAGCGTGGAAGCGATCGAACCAACATTGTTATTGTTGAGGTGACTTATAAAGGTCGCATTCTGGAAGGAGTTTGCAGCCGTCGCCCCGGTAAAGAATCGTGAAAAGATGGGCAGCGGGACGGTTCCCGCCCCGGGGAAGAGATTTCCGAAGTTATTCGCAGTACCGTTAGCGGCGTTGATCGCGAGATTTGACTGGGCCCCCAGGAATTCCTGCAAAAACCCATTCTCGAAAATGTTGATCTCATTGAAATCAACCGCGCGATACAGCTTTACGGCATGGTTCGCGGAATAACGGACCTCAAAGGCCGTATTTGGAAAGATCTCCCGCTCATATCCGAACGACCATTGCTGCACATAGGGAGTTCGCAGGTCAGGACTAATTGCCCACAATGAGTTGTTCGGATTGGCCTGGTTGTTCGTCCTGTCGGTGATGGGAAGGCTAAACGTCGGGATCGGAAGTGGCACGCCACCTCCCGTTAATACGCCGGTCGGAGTCGTGTTGGCCGCGCTTGCGATCAGCCCCGGGTTGGTCGTACCAACACCCATCGCGTTGCTGATCACGGTGAAACCGTCGCGCAGGTAGCTGATGGAGTAGCCACCGCGTATGGAACTCTTTCCAGGCCCACCGAAAATTGCCTTTCCCAGTCCACTGCTAAAGTCGGGCGACCAGGCAAATCCGAAGAACGGAGCAAAGTTGTTCCAATCATTGTTGTACAGGCCTTTTCCGGTTTCGCCGCTCACGAAATCAAGCGTTCCGATAGCTGGAGCGGCTCCGGCCGGGGCATTGGGATTAAACAGATTTCCGAAGCCCGAAACGCCAAAGATGTGGCGAGGGTCCGTAAGCTGAATGGCCAGGCCATTAGGAATCGTGGGAACTCCCATATAGTCCCAGCGCACCCCAAGGTTGAGCGTCAAGTTACTTCGGAAACGCCATTGATCCTGGACGTACAGCGCCAGGTCCTTTTGCAGGAAAACCCTCTCACGGGTAGCGCCAAGAACAAAGCCGGACGTCGGACTAGAAACATTTAGCGTAGCCGAGGAACTCGACAGGTTTCCGACCAGGTTGGCAAATACATTGCGGCCCGACGTTCTGTTCGCCGCGCTTGAGAACGGAAAACTTGTGTCCGCAATACCGCCGGAGTTATGTGCCGGTGTCCCTAAGGTAATGACCTGGTTAATTCCGGCATCATTAAAGGTAGTCGCAAATATCCGCTGATAATCACCACCGAATCGGATCAAATGCTTCCCCTTCGACCAGGAGACATTGTCGCTGACCTGCCATACCTGGGTGTCACGACCTTGTGACTGGAACCCGCCGCCGGCGTAGATCGTCGTTATTCCCGGAGTAATGATGAATGGTTGCGTGGGATTCGACTCGAGCAGGAACCCGACCGGAGCCCATTGTCTTCCGATACGGAACTCATTCGTAATGGCGCTGCCAAAGGTTGAAACCAACGCGCCGGTAACCAAAGACCGCGGCCCTCCCTGTGTAGAGTTGACCAAACCAGGGAATGGCGCCTCAAGGTTGTTGAACGTATCGGGTGACAATATGTTCTTAAAGTAGTTGTACACGAACTCGAACTTATGTGAGCCGACCCGCGTGTCCTTTACCAACTGATGGTCATAGCGCACGACATACTTATCGTTGTTACTTACGCCATTGACATTGAACCGGAATCCCGCCGTGTTAAAACCGTCACCCACGTCAGTGTTATTTGGCAACGGCGTGGTTCCGATGATCCCTGTCGTAATCGGATTCAATGCGCTTTGGTTTCCAATCGCAAGCAAATTGACGGTTTGGAGAACTCCATTCGTGCCCGTGTAGCGGAAGATCCCCTGCCGGGCTTCGGGCGTAAGCACGGTTCGATTTCGGGTCGCCGAAAAATTATCCCGAAAGCCCTCGTATGCAAAGAAGAACTGAGCCACATCCTTTCCGCTCCATATTGACGATCCGCCCTCGCCAAACTTCGGGGTGTAGATGGGGCCACCAATGTCGAAACCAAAAAAATGCTGATTCTGTCTCCCCCGCGGCGTCCCAAGTGCGTTATTAAAAAATGAGTTGGCCTGCAACGCATCATTGCGGTTCATATAGAATAAGCCGCCATGAAACTCATTGGTTCCGCCCTTGGTCACGAGCGTCACCTGGCCAACGCCTCTGCCCTGTTCGGAACCGACCGTTCCTGTGGTGATGGTCATCTCCGCAGTTGAATTCAATGAAGGAGTGCTGATGGCAAACAATGAACTGGTCTTCACGAAGTTGTCCATGGCGTTGATGCCGTCCTGGGTTACGTTGGTCGCCGTCTGGCGAAGGCCGGCAATAGACGATCCCCGCACGTTAGTTCCGTCAACCGCGATCCCGGACTGAAGACCCGCAAGCTCCAGTGGATTTCTACCAGGCAGCGGCAGGTCAGCAACCTGTCTCGTGCTAATAGTGTTAGTCAGGGACGGACTGTTTGTATTGATCGCCTCCTGAGTGGCAGTTACCGTAACCACCTCTTCCGCCAATCCAACCTCTAAGGGTATGTTTACTTGAGCAGCACTTGCCACCGAGACAACGATATCCCGGGCTACTGCCCGCCGGAAGCCCTTGGCCTCAACAGTAAGCGTATATCTGCCCGGCTGCAGAGCCTGGAAATCGAATGTTCCCGCGCTGCTGGATACTGCACTGCGCTCGGCGCCCGTGGCGGTATTAACCAGCGTGACGGTCGCACCCGCTACCACGGAATTGCTTTGGTCAAGAGTTGTTCCCGATAAGGAACCATTTGTTTGAGCCTGAATAGCGACTTGCGTCATAAAAATCACCAAGCCGACCATCAACATTTTGGTGAACTTTCTCATCATTACCTCCTAAGAAATTGAATCAGGCAAAACGTGTATACAGGAAGGAACGTCCGCATAGAGGCAGGAATGCCACTGATGATTGTTCGGCGCGTCTGCCTCTTTTTTGCAATGCGTGTGCCGCGGAATCTGGGGCCTCAAGCTATTAAATTTCCCAGACTTTTTGACAGGCGGCCCGGCGCCGATCTGAAATTATGGATAATCCTACGAATATTCCAACTCTCTTGGGCTGTAGGTGGTTAATGAAATAGACTTGGCGCGCCGTAACTGGAGATCTGATAACGGGAGGATCCACAACAGTATGCCTCGTCGGCTTGCAATCACCGACGAGGCTTTGTTTTATTTTGGACTCGGCCTCTGCAGATCCGCCGTTTCAGTCCTGTCATCCGAGGCGAAAAGTTAGCTGCGCCCTTTGGTCTAGAATTTGGCATGTAAAGGAGTAGCTATTGAGGTGGTTTCGATTAGTGGGACGGCGGGCCCTTCTGGTCCGCCGTCCCATTTATGTCAGCCATGCGCGAAGAGGTAGCTGCGCCGGGCCTCGTGATTAGAAGATGAGCTTGATCTGGTAGCGAATCGTGCGGCCGCCGCCATCTGAAGCCGGTGTGTCCGCGTTAAGAAAACGTCCAGCTGCGGTCACAGCAACATTGGAGCCGACAGTCCCGCCTGCAGGCGTGAAAGGACTGACGCTTCCCTGGGTAAACTGCGGGTGGTTGAAGGCGTTAAAGAACTCCGTACGGAATTGGATGCGCACATTCTCCGAGAGCCGCGTGGTTTTTTGAATATTGATATCGAAGTTGTTGGTTCCGGGTGAACGCTCTGTGTTTCGACCCAGCGAGCCAATGCGCCTTACGGCTCCGGGCAGGCCGAACGTAAAGGTCGGGTTCGCAATGAACTCCGCAGTGTTCGGATCAATCGGAGCGTTGTTCGCATCGGGGTTGACATAGCCGGTGATGAAGCCTTGAGCGTTTACAGTCGGGACGGCCCGGACACCCCGCTGCCCGTTCGGGTTGTGGTTGGGCCGATCCAGGCCGCCGATGCCATTCGATTCGAGACCGTTGGCGACCGTGAACGGCACACCAGACTCGAATGTCGTGACCCCCGAAATCTGAAAGCCACCCAGAATATGTCCGATGACTCCACGCTGTTCCCTGAAAAACGGAATCTCATAAACATATGTGAATGAGGCTCTATGCGGGCGGTCGAACAACGATACGGCCCGGTCGAGCCGATCGCCACCAAATACGGCCGGAACGGCAAATAATGAAGTGCCTGTACTGACGCCGCCCTGGGTAAAGACCTCACTGGCGTTGTCGATATTCTTCGACCATGTGTAGGCCCCAGTGAAGGTGAAGTTGTTGGCAAAACGGCGTGTCACGCTAAGTTGTCCCGCATGATAAATCGAGGAACCACCGTTGGTGCGAATCGTGCGTCCACCCTGCGCGTTGTCCAAACGCCCTGACAACGCACCGGTATAGCCCGGAGGCGTGATGCGTAGATCCGGTGGCACAAGGGGATTTGCATCCTCATTGATGTAAAGTCTGGTTCCCTTCGAGCCGACGTAGGACATGTCCAGAATGAGTCTGTTAGCCAACTCGCGCTGGATGCCGAGCGACCAGCGTTGATAGTACGGATTGACCAGTTTTGGATCGATCAGCGTCTGGCCGCTCAGCGGACTCAGCGGCGCCGCAACGGTCGGAAACTGGCTCGTGAAGCTGGGTAGACCGCGCGGGTTCGCCGCGCTGACAACTGAAGGTACGTTGGTAGAAATGATATTGGGAGAAGAAACAGCAGCGTTTGAGGCGATGTTGTTGAAGAACGAATCGTAACCGATCTGATAACCGGCGCGAATCACCGATTT
>JBGTHZ010000098.1:0-24646 GCA_041745915.1 Pyrinomonadaceae bacterium
GTTGAACCCGTTCCGCTGCTTACCGGCCCTGAAGGCAGGCTGAAGAGCCGGATGCTGGGAAATCCGCTTGTCCGGTTCTGTGAGGGACGGGGCGGCAATTGGTTGTCACTAGACCCCAAAGAGCACCCCGTCTACTCGACCGAAGCGACACGAAAAGAGCTTTTAGTTCGTGGCATTTCGTGTGTTCGTGGATCGTCCTCTTCTCTCCTCGAATTGGGGAGCGATCCTGAAAACCGGAAAACTAACCCCCTATTCGTCGTTTATCTTGTCGGAGACCGGTGAACCAACGCTCCGGCGTCAAATTTTAATTTTTAATTGTCAGTTCTGAGAGAAGCACTTACACTGTGTGCCCAACGGCAGACGGTCTGCCCCCCGCCCCAGAACGAATTTAAGGAGAAACAGCCCCCATGTCCGTATCAAGACGAAAGTTCATGAAATCCGGTGCGCTTACGGCCCTTTCAGCGGGCCTCATCTTTAAAGCGGGCGAAGCCGCCTTCGGACAGAAAAAGACGCCAGAGCGCCCCATTCTCAAATTTGAGGTTCCCTACGAAGCGCAGGAGAATCCAATCTTATATTACGACCACGCCACCTTTGAACCTTACGTTGGCGGCACTTTCATTGGCCGCGATGCCCGTGGGCAGGCGATCGAGATGAAGCTCCTCCGGGTCACCGAGTACAAACCCAATTCAAGTACGAGGATTACCACACGCGGCAGTCAGGAGACTGAGTCCTTTGCCCTAACCTTCAATGCTTCGAAGTCGCTGCCTGAATTTACCAGCATCCATGTAATTGAACATGCCGTGCTCGGAAAGTTTGACTTGTTCCTGAAGCGTTCCGGCGATACCAGTCAAATAATCTACGAGGCGGTCATCAACCACCTAAATTAGAAAAAGGAGCAGACGGCAGGGAAGAAGGGGCAGGAGGCAGGAGCAGACGGCAGGATAGCGCGACGCGGAGACACGGAGAAAAAACACCTCTAGGTTTGGTACTGTTTTGCTGGCCCCGCTCCTGCCTCCTGCCCCTGCCTCCTGCTCCTTTTTGTTATCCGCGGCTGATTTCACCCTTGATGAAAGATATGTCGAGTGAGAACGGTCAGGCCCCGATTCCGCTGCCGGGAGGAGGCAACGTTGTTCTTCGTGCGGTCACGGCTGAAGATGACGAATTTCTGTTAGAGGTCTACGCGGGCACGCGCGAAGAAGAACTGGCCCAGGTGGAATGGGCCGAGGGGCAGAAGGAAGCTTTCGTTCGCTGGCAGTTTGAAATGCAGCGCCGGGAATACGATGCGCGTTTTCCCGACGCGCGCTACGAAGTAATTCTCGTCGACAGTAAACCCGCTGGTAGAATCTGGGTCGGCAGCGACGACGAACAGATCCGCCTGCTTGACATCGCATTGCTTCAGGAGTTTCAGAATCGTGGAGTCGGCACACTGCTTTTGCGCCGTTTGATGGACGAAGCTGCCCTCACCAAAAAAGCTCTCCGCCACATGGTCTTTGTGCTCAACAACGACGCCCTTCGTTTCTACGAGCGCCAGGGCTTCGTGATCATTGAAGACTTGGGGGCCTATAAGCACATGGAGTGGAAGAAGAAGGAGCAGGAGGCAGGAGCAGAGGGCGGGTAAGAAGGAGACAGGAGGCAGGAGCAGACGGCAGGAACCAGTAGCATGTCTTGCCTGCCTCCTGCTCCTGTTTTCGTTGTCTGCGGATATTACTCCTTCTGGTAGTTGAAGACAGCCTCATAGCGGAAGCCAGCCTCTCCGCGACCTACTGGGACCAGGAAGATCTCAAACTCGCCCATCTTCTCGTGAGTGAGAGTATAAGTGTATTGAGGCAGTAAGAAATTGGCCGGTCCAGAGAAAAAGACGGAAAAGCGTTCCAGACCACCCTGCTCGTTGAGCTTGCTTTCATAACCCTTCACTTCGACCAACTCAAGCTCAACAGGTTTCGGCGCGTCAACATTGACGCGAAACTTCGTGTTGAGGTGTTGCGAGAATTGCTTTTCAGTCAGAATCGCTGACAATCTTCATCCTCCTTCTATTTACCATCCAATTCCAGGGCGTCCATGGGCGAACCAGTACCTAGTTCGCCACCCCCTTCGAGTGCCAGCAGCCCTTCGATGTCCAGGAGGTCGTGCGGGCGACCTGTCGTCCGCTTGGCCCGAAGCAAATGCTCAAGTGACGCAACCCGAACCACACTGTTGCCCACCAGCTTCTGTTCTGACCTGGCCCATAGTTCATTGAACGGGATGTGGTAGCGGATGAAAACGTCAACCTCTCGTTGCGCGATATCAAACATCCGCAGCACCGTGACCATGCTGAGAGGGAGTGGAATGCTAGGCACAAAGCCGGCTTCGGTCAACGTCTGCATGGCGCGATACGATTCAACAGGTGAAGCGGCGATGACAATGTCGAGGTCGACGACCGGACGGACGTGGCCGTGCAGTACGACGGCTACGCCACTCACGACCACATAGGGAACGTTGTTACGCTCCAACCGTTCGAAGAGATCGCAGTAAGCGTCTGGAGTTGTCCAATTCACTAGATGAAGTATCCTTTAAGTAGCAACTATCCGCAGATTACACCGATTCCGCAGATTACATAGATAGTACTGTGAGCTTGGAAGTTAGAACTTTGATCTTTGTCTTAGGTTTGCACTCTTTAGATCGGTCACTTCGCGTTTAAACTCCAGAGACCCAAGGCCGAAGATCAAAGTACAAAAGTTCAAGGTTCTGTCTGTGAAATCTGCGTAATCTGCGGATAGTTTTAAAGATCATTCTGCCCCACGGTCTTGGGAATGCGGCTTGCTCGTCACAACGTGGAGATGCATGATACGACCGCAGATGTCCAAGAACCCTAGTAGCCACAGCAGAGCCAGAAAGTTCGCTCCGGTCGGAATAATTTTCGCGATACTGGGGCTGCTGCTCTTCGCCTACACAGTTAATAAAGTCGGCATCACGACTATCATCGACGGCATTCAACGTCTGGGCGTGGGTTTTGTGCTCATCCTCCTGCTTTCCGGAATCCGACACGTCGTCCGGTCGATCGCCTGGACTAAATGCTTTGAACCGCCATACCGGCTTCGATTTCGAGACGCCCTGGAGGCGCGGCTCATGGGCGACGCTCTGGGCAACGTTATTCCACTCGCCAGCATGGCGGTGAGCGAGCCATCGAAGGCAGCATTTGTTAGACACCGAGTGCCACTGATGGCGGGCCTCTCAGCACTGGCCATTGAGAATATTTTTTACAGTCTTTCAGTCGTACTCTTTATTTTTTCCGGCATGGTAGCGCTGCTGCTGAGCTTCCCACTGCCAAAGCCTTTGCGTTATGCGGCAATTGCCTCCCTGGTAGTAATCCTGGTAATCGCTCCCCTTGGCTATCTGGTGATTCGCAGGAAATGGAAGTTCTTAAGCGGCGCCTTCACCTGGTTGGGTAATCGCACCGGGGGCCGCGGCTGGATCGAAGTCGCTAATGCACGAGCTCAAACTCTGGAAGAACGCATCTACGGGTTTTACGAAAGAAATAGTGCGCGCTTTCTTCCGATACTTGGGCTCGAGGTATGTTTTCACATGGCCGGCGTTGCGGAAATCTACACCACGCTTTCATTTATCAGCGAAACCCTCGCGCCCACGCTCCTGACCGCATTCATTATGGAATCGGTCAATCGGGTAATCATTGTGGCGTTTAAGTTTGTGCCGTTCCGCACGGGTGTCGATGAATATGGATCCGGGGCCCTCGCGAAGGTGTTGGGTTTTGGCAGAGCGACCGGAGTAACGCTGGCCATCGTACGCAAGGCCCGAGACATATTCTGGACGACGATTGGCGTGTTGCTGATGGTTCGGCGCGGACTATCGCTGCGCGCGGCGGCCCATCAAAGCGAAGAGATCGCCGACGACATTGTGATAGAGACGGCCTCAGCTCCTACCCAGCCGTCCGGCGGATCGAGAGCGCTACCAAAAGCGTGATTGTAAAGTCTGTGTGAAAATCCAAAAAAGACGTACGGTAATTTCCAGCTCAGGAGTGCATATTTTCCATTTCTCATTTTTCACTTTGTCATTTTGGCAACGGTTGACTTCTTGTTCGTGTCGGTTCGTGTGATTTCGTGGATCGTTCTGATCTCCTGTCCAAGCACACGATCCACGAAACAACACGAAGCATCATCGAAATAAGATTCAGAACAATGACCAAATGAGAAATGAGAAATGGTCGCTTCCTACTCATAGGCGAGGGCGCTCACTGCGTCGAGATTGGAAGCGCGAACTGCCGGATAGAGTGCTCCCAGTGCCCCGCCAAGGATCCCGATCGCCGCTGCAGTTAAAGCCCACGACCAGGTAAACTCGAACAGCAGACCATAGAACTGGTGAATGAGGTAACCGGCTGCGAACGAGAGGCCGAAACCCGCGACCAACCCGATCACGCTAATCAGTATCGCTTCTTTCTCAATGAGGCCGATGATGTAACCGCGTGACGCGCCCAGGGCTTTAAGGATCCCAATCTCGCGTGTCCTTTCGGTGATTGTCGTATACATCGCCAGCATTACAACCAGTGCGCTGACTACCGCAGCCAGCCCGACCAGCACGCGCAAGAAGACCGAGAGGTACGGAATATTCTGCTCGATACTTGTGAAAACGTCTTCCGTAAACTGGATCTTGTTACCAGGCAATTGTTCGGCGATGCGTTTGGCGACCTCGCCTTTATCCCTCCCACTGCGTACTTTCACCATAATGTAAGTAGCCTTGTCGCGGGCCTCGAAAGCTTCCTGCATAGCTGCCAGCGGCATCTTTACGCGAGCCGTTGACTCGGGCGAGTAGATACCAACTACTCGATAAGGCTGGTCGCCAATCAGCTTCAATTCACTGCCCACGCCCAGTCTATTGTTGCGAGCTTTTGTCTCATCAATCACGACTTCGTCATTGCCCTGCGGTGCGCGCCCGGCGACCAGCTGAATACCGTTCATCCTGGAAAACGGTTCCCAATCCACGCCCTCTATTCGCTCCAGACCAAAGCCGCGATTACTCTGAAGTACATTTACAATCACCGGCAGCGCATCCTCGACGCCGTCAATCGCCGTCAACAGTTCGGCATACTTCGTGCTGAGGTTTGCCGTTGATGAAGTCAACTGCATCGATCCGGGTCGCGTGAAGATAATCTCCGCGCGCAGGTTTGACCCGCGACGCTGCAAATCGTTGGACATGCCGCGTGCTAAGCCGGTAAAGAGCATGATGAGGCAAACCCCGAGAGCAATGCCGGCCACACTGACCAACGTGCGCACCGGGCGCTGACGAATGTTTGAACGAATCAGATTGTCCATAAGGCTTGATGTCTGAAACAGACAACTGTCAGCCACTTCTGACATTTATCTGCATTATGGATATACATTAAAGCATTTGGATGAAAGCCAACAACCGTTGCGGTGGGTTTTAGTCTTGAGTTCAAGCTTTAGCTTGTGTGCAGGCCAGGGCGCAACCTAAAGGTTGAACTCTGAACTTCTTGAGAATGCTGAAAGCAGTGCGTGTGGTTTTAGTTTTGAGTTCAAGCTTTAGCTTGTGTGCAGGCCAGGGCGCAACCTAAAGATTGAACTCTGAACTTCCTGAGAATGCTGAAAGCAATGCGCTGTGGTTTTAGTTTTGAGTACAAGCTTTAGCTTGTGTGCAGCCCCAGGTCGCAACCTAAAGGTTGAATTCTGAATTTCCTGAGAAGCCGCAAGCAATCCATTATGCTTTCAGTTATAATTGGCCCATTCAATCACAAAGGAATTTAGATCTTGGCAAGCGATATCAAGTTTAGTTCCTCGGCGCCGGCAGTCGAGATTGATCACCGGAAGGGTCCGTGGCCCGCACTTGAGCTTGAGCGTCGTCGCGGTTTGCTCGCAAGTCTGGACTGGACCGTAGTTGGCACGCTGGCGCTCTGTGTCGTGCTCGGGCTCGGTCTGCGCTTAAGCAACCTCGGCGCGATTGGTTTCGCAGAAGACGAAATGAACAAGCTTGATGCCATCCGCGCCTACGAGAAGGGGGACATTAGCGCGAACGCTGAACACCCGATGATGATGAAGGCGCTCATGTTTGCTTCTGTGAAAGCCGCAACCGCCTGGCACAACATGGCGGGCCGCGCAGTTAGCGATGAATTCGCCTTACGCTTTCCGAACGCCATTGTCGGCGCGCTTACCGCGATTCCACTCTTCTTATTAACCGCCGCCTACTTCGATCGGTGGACAGGGTTATTAGCGGCCGGGTTTTGGACCTTTGGAATCAACGCGATCACTCTCAATCGCGTGGGCAAGGAAGACACGCTGCTGGTCTTCTTCATGCTATTCGCTTTTTATTTCTATGTGCGGGCGAAACAGCTCTCACCCCGGGACGAGGCGGCAAGACGCCGCAATTATATTCTCAGCGCGACTTCGTTTGGCCTCATGCTTGCCTCGAAATACTTCCCTCACTACTTCGGGCTCAACGCTCTGTTTCATCACAAGTTTCATGTCCGCAAACCCGAGACAGGTGAACCAAGCGGGAAAACGCCGACCATTTTCTACCTTCTAATACCAGTCGCCTTTCTGCTCGCGAATCCCGCGGTGTTGCTGCCGCAAGTGTGGGACTATCTAAATGCGTACACAGGCGAGCGCTTGCTGGTTCATACCGGCTATCTCTTTGGGGACCAACTTTACAAGAACAACATGTCGAGTACGCCCTTCTGGGGCACGCCGGTGTACTTCTATCTTCTTTTCATGGCCATTAAGATCCCTCTGTTGGTTCTCGCAAGCTCCCTGGTGGGATTCGTCGTTTCGTTGAAGCGCCGGCGACGCACGGGACATGCATTTGTCCTTTTCATGTTTCTCTTTTGGATAGTGCCGTACTCGCTTATAGGTGGTAAGTGGTTGCGTTATTCGCTGTCCCTGTTGCCGTTTGTGTACATGATCGCAGCGGTTGGCGTCATTGCTTTGATCGGTTTTGTGTCGAAGTTTTTGAAAGCTTCAAGAGAGACGTCAGCCATTATCTCCGTGGCTGCCGTTTTAGTGTTTATTCTGATTCCCGGCTGGACGGCCTATGCGAACAGTCCGCACTACGCGCTTTACATGAATCCTCTGGGCGCCGGGCGAGCTGGTTATTATTTTCCGCATGATGAGTTTTACGATGATGGTTTGCGCGAGGCGATAAAGTTTGTGAGCGACGTCGCTCCTCAACATTCGATCATCGCGCATGAGACTCCGGCCGTGACCCGATACTACCTGGAAAGATTCTCGCGGTCCGATCTTAACTCGCAAGTGATTTCCAGCGCTGATTTCGATCCGGGAAAGCTGGCTGCTCCGGCCTTCATCATCGTCCAACGCGGCCGGACTTATTTTGAGAATCGTGAAAAGATCGACTACATCAGGGCAAGTTTCAAAAAGGTCTATGAAGTTAAGATCGAGGCAGCGACGGCCGCAGAAGTATTTGTAAGCGGGTAGGTTCTGTTTTGGAAGCAAAATAAGGACGTATGGTAATTTTAACCAGGGCTGAAAATCTCCTTCCCTGATGAGCCTACCTCTTCCTACTGGCATCCGACCTTTGGCATCAGGTAATCTTCCTATCATGAAACTAAACCGAAAGCTGCTTTTGTTGCCCTCCTTATCCACGCTCTTGCTGGCTCTTGCGTTCCTGTCGCCGGCTCCACAAAGTGAAGCCGCAAACCGAATTCAAATCACAGTTTTAGGTACCACAGACCTGCACGGGAACATCTACCCGATTGATTACTACACAAACAAACCAGACAACCGCGGCCTTGCCAAAATCGCAACACTTATAAAACGGGTACGCATAGAGAATCCCAACACGCTGCTGGTGGATTCCGGCGATACGATTCAGGGCACGCCGCTCGCGTACTATCATAATAAGAAAAACAACACGCCTCCCGACCCAATGATGCTGTCAATGAACGCGCTCGGATACGACGCAATGGCCGTGGGCAATCATGAATACAACTTCGGGTTGAAAGTACTGGAGAAGGCCCGCAGCGAAGCCAGGTTCCCCTGGCTCTCGAGTAACACATATGAAAAGGGAACCGACAGGGCCCATTACCGGCCTTACATCGTCAAAGAAATTTCAGGGGTTCGCGTCGGAATCCTCGGTCTGACCACACCCGGCGTTCCGTTCTGGGAAAACATACAGAACTATGCCGGTCTCGATTTTCGGGAACCAGTAAATGAAGTTAGGAAATGGGTGTCGATCCTGCGAGAGAAAGAGCGCGTGGACGTGGTCGTGATTGCCATGCACATGGGACTGGAGGAGGACTTACGCACCGGAGTAATCAACCCTGGGCAAGTGCCTGATGAAAACCGGGCCGTATCCATCGCGAGACAGGTTCCCGGCGTTGACGTTATTTTTATGGGCCATACGCACCGGGACGTGCCTGCCCTTTCTTTGAACGGTGTGCTGTTGACCCAGGCTAACCACTGGGGCCGGCATCTGGCACGCGCCGATTTGTATCTGCAAAGAGAAGGCGACCGCTGGCAGGTTTACGCCAAATCTGCGCGCACTTTTTCGGTTGACGACAAGGTCGATGCGGATCCGGATATTCTCAAACTCACTGAGCCTTACGACCGTGAGACGCAGGCGTGGCTATCGCGGGTTATCGGCGAATCAGCAGTGGAACTCACTGCGCGTGAGGCTCGCTTTCGGGATACCGCCATTCTCGATCTGATCCAGCGGGTGCAGTTGGAAGCAGGCAATGCTGAAGTTTCCATGGTGGCGAGTTTCAATCCTGACGCGCGCATCAATAAAGGCCCGATTACAGTGCGGGACATCGCCGGACTCTACGTCTACGAGAATACGCTTGTTGTTCTGGAGGTTAGCGGCCGGCAACTGAAAGACGCGCTCGAACACTCAGCGAGGTATTTCCGCTCCTACGAACCTGGAAAGACCGCTGCCGAGTTAATCGACGAAAAAATTCCGGCCTACAACTTCGACATCGCGGAGGGCGTCACTTATGTCCTCGACATATCAAAGCCCTTGGGCCAACGAATTCAGGAACTGAGTTTTCGCGGCAAGCCTCTGAATCCGAATCAAAAGCTGAAACTGGCTACTAACAACTATCGGGTCAACGGCGGCGGTGGTTACACGATGTACAAGAATGCGCCAGTCGTTTATCGGTCGAGTGAAGAGATACGGGAATTGATCATTGATTGGGTTGAACGTCACAAGACGATTCCCACTGAACCCACCAACAACTGGAAGATTGTGCCTTAGGAAGAAAACAATTCGCCCGGATTTGCGCGGATACACGCGGATCAGAACTGAGTATAAGTCAGATAGTTGATTTTTTAGATCTGCGTTTATCCGCGCAAATCCGCGGCGAATCGTTTTGCTCGTGCATGAGAAAAACCAAAACGGCAACCGGAGGGGTATTCGGTTGCCGTTCTGGCTACTACAGTCAGGGGAAGGCGAGTCTGTGAGAGGGGGTTCTCGCCGCCTGACGCGGGGGAGAGTTCAAACGTGACTTCAGCGAACCACGGCTACGATCTCGACCGTTTCATAGCTGCTTCGGGCAAGCAAGCTCTGCGAAGAAATTGCCGCCAGTTGGTTTTCCATAGCGCGCTCTTCAGCACACTTCGGCAGTTGCCGACCTGTTCGCTCGCCCGGAGTCCAGACTTCGGAAAGAAAGTACCGTTGGCCGTAGCGATGAAATACCAGCTTCCCCTGCTTCGGGGCGATGCGCGCCTCAATCAAGTTGGTCAATCGGAGCGCGCGGTCATTAGAGTTCAGGCTGCTTATTACCATTACGTCGCCATTTGCGGTAAAGGCTTTCACCGAGTACTCGCCGGCCTTTAGCGACGTGCCACCAACGGTGAATTCGAACGGAACATCAGCAACCACTGAGCTGGATTGAGCGTGGGCAGAAACTAGTGCCGCCATCAATACAACTCCAGCTATGAGCATCAACATCGTCAGGTCTTTTACAAATCGCTCTTGCATATTCACTCCTCTTGCCTTTCCAGGCGAAGGCCGAAAGCGGCTCGGCCTCAATGTACGTAGTAAGTGGGCGATCGTTTGATCAACTTCTTACCGGTGGTGGCTCAATCTGTTCTAGTCTCGGGAGCCGCAGTCTCTATTGCCACTCATGTGCCACAATCCGAGCAACTGAAGATTCAAAGAAGTTTCTGCAGTAAACCCCCACCACAGTAATAGTTAAACGAGAGATCGAAGAATTCATGATCCTCGGGGGAATCTACTGCGAGATACAAAACCCTATCTCATCGGATAGCCACGTATCTGTTCGGATAGAGTTGTGCAGCGCTCCTGGGATAAGACGGGCCGCCTTGCGAAAATTCGCGGGTTAGGAAGGGTGGTTTAGCCCCGCCGACTTTCATTGCCACAAAAGGCGGGTTAACACTCCTAACTCGCCCCTCCGACGTCGCTTGAATGCTTTTGTTGCCCGCGACATATTTAGGCGCGTACACTTGCCACACTCAGTCCGCGGAACCTCTGAACATGAACCCACGACTTGCAGCTATCGCCGGAAGACTCAAAGGCGCTGTCTTTCCGCTTAGCGATGCTCCGGTGTTGATTGGTCGTGAAACCGCCGCCAATCTCTGCATCGCAGATCCCTCCGTGTCGCGACGTCATTCTCAGATTGAAAAAGAGGGCGACCAGTTTGTGATAGCCGACCTCGAAAGCCTCAACGGCACCTTTATCAACGATGTTCCTGTGAAGCGACGCCCGCTTGCGCATGGAGATCGCGTCCGCATCGGCGACGCGCAGTTTCTCTTTCTGCTGCATGACGGTGAAGCGTCTCCGGCATCAAGATCGAGTGAGATCAAGTTTGAAGAACGTAACCTCAGCGGCTCAACCATTCAGGTCAAATTCAACGATGCGGTTTACCTGATGGCCCGGGATTTGAGCGCGCTGATGAAGGTCAGCACCACTGTGAACGCCATCCGTGGCCTTGAAGAGTTGCAAAAAACCTTGCTCGAACTCCTCTTTGAAGTCGTCCCAGCCGAGCGTGGCGCCATTCTGCTCAGTCATGGAAATGGGTTGGAGGATGCTGCCGTGTTTGGCCTGGATCGGGCCCGGGGGCCGGACGAGGCGATCAAGGTTAGCCGCACGATCGCCCAACAGGTGCTGCGGGAGAAGACCTCGCTGCTAATGAGCGATGCTCCGGCAAAACACGGATTTGGCTCCGAGAGTCTGGACCAATCTCGGCCGAGCTCGCTTATGTGCGTGCCGCTCATCATGCACGATCAACCCCTTGGCGTTATCTACCTCGAAACGAACGCGCCGGATGATCATTTCGATCAGGATCACTTGCAACTGGTCACGGCTATTGCGGCGATCACCGCGGTCGCCATTGAGAACGCGCGCCACATCGAATGGCTTCAGAGTGAAAACGAACGACTGCTCGCCGACGTCAATATTGAGCACAACATGGTGGGCGAAAGCCCGTCAATGAAACAGGTTTACCAGCTCATCTCGAAAGTTGCGCCTACGGATTCGACCGTGATGATCTCGGGTGAAAGTGGAACCGGAAAGGAATTGGCGGCGCGGGCTATTCATCTGAACAGCAAGCGCGCGAAGCTGCCGTTTATGGGTGTTAACTGTGCGGCGTTGGCGGAGACTCTGCTTGAGAGCGAACTCTTTGGACACGAGAAAGGTGCGTTCACGGGCGCCCTGGCGATGAAAAAGGGTCGTTTGGAAGTTGCGGACGGTGGCACAGTGTTTCTCGATGAGATTGGTGAACTATCACCTGCGCTCCAGGTTAAGCTTCTGCGCGTGCTCCAGGAACGTGAATTTGAACGCGTCGGCGGCACCAAGACAATTAAGGTGGACATCCGGCTCGTAGCCGCAACAAACAAAGATCTGGAACAAGCGATTGCCGCCGGCACTTTTCGTCAGGACCTCTTCTATCGTCTCAATGTCGTGGAACTGGCAATGCCGGCACTGCGTGAGAGGCTGGAGGATATTCCGCTGCTGGCGAACTATTTCGCCTCGAAGCACGGGGAAAAATGTAACCGCAAAATTTTGGGCGTATCTCCTGAAGCCCAGGCCCGGCTACTCAGTTATGAATGGCCCGGCAATGTCCGAGAGCTGGAAAACGCAATTGAGCGCGCGGTGGTCCTGGGCGTAACCGACCATATCCTGCCGGAAGACCTGCCCGAAGCCACTTTGGAAAGCGAGGCTGCGACAACCAGCGTGCCCGCGCCCAGGTACCATGAAGCCGTGACGCAGACAAAGAGGCAGATCATTCTGAGTGCGATGGACCAGGCGAAGGGTAGTTACACCGAAGCTGCCAAAATTCTAGGTGTTCATCCTAACTATCTTCACCGCTTGATCCGGAACTTGAACTTGCGCGACCAGATCAAGCAATAAAATCCGCAGATTACGCCGATTACACAGAACCATTAAGGCAGAACTTTGAGCTTTGTATTTTGAGCTTTGCTGTATTGCCTTTGAACTGGATCAATGCAAACACAAACAAAGTACAAAGAACTAAGTTCAAAGTTCTGCCTTAATGGTTCTGTGTAATCGGCGTAATCTACGGATAGGTGCTTCCCGCCTTTTGCCTTTAACTTTTCCGTTGATTATGATGCTTGACGTTCAAGTACAAATAATCATCCCAGAACGATTCCCAAGCGAGGTGCGGCCGACATCGGGCTCGGGTGCCAGAGGTGAAGATGAGTCAAATTCAACCAGCAGTTGAGCAGAAGGCCGGGTTTCCTCTGACCACGCTCTCGGAAGACGAACAGATGTTTCGCTCCAGTGTGCGTGAGTTTGCCGAAGGCGAGCTGCGTCCGCGCGTCGAAGAGATGGACGAGCAGGCGAAATTTGATCCGAACCTGAGCCGACAATGTTTCGAGTTAGGGTTGATGGGAATTGAAACCCCGGAAGAGTTTGGTGGTGCCGGAGCTTCATTCTTTACCGCGATCCTGGCTGTTGAAGAGCTTTCGAGAATTGATGCCTCAGTGGGAGTTTTTGTTGACGTCCAGAACACCCTGGTCAACAACGCCTTAATTCGCTACGGCAATGCAGAACAACAGAAGAAGTATTTACCCCAGCTCGCAACGGAACGCGTGGGGGCCTATGCGCTGAGCGAGGCCGGCTCAGGCTCAGATGCTTTTGCAATGCAAACGCGTGCCGTGGACAAAGGTGACCACTACCTGATCAATGGACAGAAGCTCTGGATCACTAACGGGAACGAGGCCGAGATCTTTATTCTTTTCGCCAACGCCGATCCGGAAGCCGGTTATCGAGGGATCACGGCATTCATCGTCGAAAAAGGCTTCGATGGTTTTTCGGTGGGCAAGAAAGAAAACAAGTTGGGAATTCGCGCCTCATCAACTACCGAATTGATTTTGGAAGATTGCCGGGTCCCCAAAGAAAACGTGCTGGGTGAGTTGGGTAAAGGCTACAAGGTTTCCATTGAAACGTTGAACGAGGGCCGAATTGGAATCGGCGCTCAAATGATAGGTATTGCGCGGGGCGCGTTGGAAGCAGCCCTCGCTTACACGAGTGAGAGGGAGCAGTTTGGAAAGGCAATTAATCAGTTTCAAGGCGTTCAGTTTCAACTGGCCGAGATGGCCACCCAACTCGAGGCCGCTCGGTTGATGGTCTATAACGCGGCGCGGATGAAGGATGCGGGAATGAAGTTTGTGAAGGAAGCGGCGATGGCCAAGCTCTATTCCTCGCGCGCGGCGGAGAATATTAGTTCACTCGCCATCGAGCTGTATGGCGGCTACGGCTTTGTGAAGGATTATCCGGTGGAGAAGTTCTGGCGGGATTCCAAGATTGGCGCAATCTACGAAGGCACTTCCAACATGCAGTTGCAGACGATTGCCAAGTTGTTGATCGGGAAGTGAGCCAAACATGTCATCATCGAGAATCGAAATCTTCAAACAGATTCTGGAATCCGATCCCGACAATGGGAATGTGCTGTTCGGTCTGGCCAAAGAGTATGAGAAGGCCGGTCTTAACCAAGAATTGATCGACACGCTGACCCGCTATCTCGCCAGCTCCGATGATCAAGGCAACGCCTACGGAATGCTGGCATCCGCATATGAAAAATCGGGAGATCGAATCAAAGCGCGGGAAGTTTACCAGCGAGGGATCGAAGCAGCTGTCGCACACGGGCATCCTTCGATGGCCGAGGAGTACCGACAAACCCTGGCGAGCGAGTATGAGACCAAGTGAAAAGATAAACACCCGATGTGAAGTATGAAAACCGATACGAAAGTTTTGAAGCTCGTGAGAAAAGCGGAATCAGCACCCCAGACTGAATCCGCGTCAGCTGAGGCGAAGGCTGCGACTGTGGACTTTAAGGGGGTGGAGCCCGCCACACAGCCGCCCGCTCCGAAAGATGCAACGCGCGAAGGAACTAAATCAACCGTTGTGACGAAGCTGGTCCCCCAATCCCAATCCACCGTTCAGCACGCCAGCGCCGCCCGTCGGGCCGCACCTCGACGTTCGCCAGCTAAAAGTGAAAGCGAGCACCACGGACTTAGCCGTGAGGAGATGTTGTCGATCTATCGCACGATGTACCTGTCACGCAAGATCGACGACAAAGAGATTCAACTCAAGGGTCAAAACAAGATCTTTTTCCAGATTAGCGGCGCCGGACATGAAGCCGTACTGGTCGCCGCAGGAATGTTCCTTAAACCCGGCTACGACTGGTTCTATCCCTATTACCGTGATCGCGCGCTTTGTTTGCAGCTCGGCATGACGCCCCTGGAGCAATTACTTTCAGCGGTTGGCTCGGAGAAGGATCCAAACTCACACGGTCGCCAGATGCCATCACACTGGGGACACAAGAAGCTCAACATCGTTTCCCAGTCATCACCCACTGGCACACAACTTCTGCAAGCCGTCGGCTGCGCGGAAGCTGGTTATCGCGTTAAGCTGATCAAAGAACTGAAGAACCGTGTCCAGAACTTTCATGCGGATGAGGTGGTCTACGTATCGCTCGGCGACGGCACGACCAGCGAAGGTGAGTGCTGGGAAGCACTGAACACGGCGTGTAATCTGAAACTGCCGGTGCTGTTTTTGGTAGAAGATAACGGTTACGCGATCAGTGTCCCGGTTGAAGTGCAAACGCCTGGTGGCGACGTTTCCAAACTCCTGGAAAACTTTCCCAATCTCCACATCGAGAGATGCGACGGTACTAACGTGATCGAGTCGTATGCTGCTATGCAACGGGCGGTCCGGCATTGTCGCGAAGCCACGGGGCCGGCACTGGTCCATGCGAAAGTAATCCGCCCATATTCCCACTCGCTTTCAGATGACGAACGGTTGTATCGCCCCGACGAAGAGCGCCTGGCCGATTCCGAACGCGATCCGATTAAACGCTTTGGCTCGTTTCTGATTAAAGAAGGCATTACCGGCCAGGATGATCTACAGCTAATCAAGGATGGGATAGACCGGGAAGTGAATGAGGCGGCGGACCAGGCGTTGGCGAGTCCGCAGCCAGCTCCAGAGACGGCGAAACTTTACGTTTATTCACCCGATGTCGATCCCTGCTCCAGGGAGTTTGATACAGAAGATGGCGTCGAGCTTTCCGGAAACGCCGGGACCATGGTTGATCTGATCAATCGCTGCCTGCATACGGAGATGACCCGGGATCCGCGGATCCTCGTCTTTGGCGAAGACGTTGCCGACTGCTCTCGTGACGCTAATCTCGAAAAGGTCAAAGGCAAAGGCGGGGTCTTTAAGGTAACGGCTAACCTGCAGAGAAGGTTTGGCGGCGCGCGAGTGTTCAATTCTCCTCTCGCCGAGGCCAACATCGTCGGACGTGCAATTGGCATGGCTACGCGCGGTTTGAAACCGGTCGTGGAGATCCAGTTCTTTGATTACATCTGGCCGGCCATGCATCAGATTCGCAATGAACTGGCGTTGATTCGTTGGCGCTCCGCCAACGAGTGGAAAGCGCCCGTGGTGATTCGTGTGCCTATCGGTGGATACCTGAAAGGCGGGGCCGTTTATCACTCGCAGTCCGGAGTCTCTACCTTTACACAAATTCCAGGCTTGCGCGTGGTCTATCCTTCAAATGCACTGGACGCCAATGGTCTGTTGCGCACAGCGATTCGCTCGGACGATCCGGTACTGTTTCTCGAGCACAAGCATCTTTACCGGCAGGCGTACAACAAATCGCAGTACCCGCCCGACGATTTCATGATCCCTTTCGGCAAGGCGAAAACGGTGCGCGAGGGAACAGATGTTTCGATCATTACTTATGGCGCACTGGTGCAACGCTCGGTGGTGGCGGCCAAGCAGGCGGAGCAACAGGGAATCAGTGTGGAGGTTATTGATCTCCGTTCACTCTCTCCTTACGACTGGAACGCGATTGTGGCTTCCGTGAAAAAGACCAACAAGGTAATCGTTGCGCACGAAGACTCGTTATCGTTTGGTTACGGTGCGGAGATCGCCGCGCGGATTGCCGGCGAGCTCTTCGAACATCTCGACGCCCCCGTTCGGCGCGTCGCCGCCCTCGACACCTTCGTCGCTTACGCACCTCAGCTTGAAGATGTGATCCTCCCGCAAGCGCCTGACGTAGCGAAGGCAATTCAGGAACTCCATAGCTACTAAGTCATCCTTAATTGTTGGTGTAGTAACCTTTCCGCGACATCACTAATGCAATGAGTTGATCGAACAACGGCAACAATACCGTCAACGTATCGTGTCATTTCCCCCGTAGTATTAGCCCCGTTACCCCTGCAAAATAAGGACCTCTAGTATTACCCCTGAAAAGGGCCCCTAGTATTGGTCATAATCGTGATTAGCATAAGGAGAGCAAGCGCATGAGTACAAAAAAAGTAACAGTTTTAGCGGGAGTTATTCTGACTCTTTCTATGGGATCTCTCGCTCTGGGTCAACAGCCCACCACTACCACCACTGTCACACAAACACCAACCACAGTTACCAAAACCGTTCAGCATCCCGACGGAACTTATACAGTGATCGAGTATCCGGTGGGCAAAGAAGTAAAGATCGCATTGGACCCTGTCACTCTTAAACAGTCGAAGGGAATCGCGACGATTTTGCGAGATGACAACGGCACGAGAGTCGTTTTGAACCTGTCGGACGTGCCGGCGGACGTGACTGCGGTCAATCTCTACGCCGTGGATGAGACCGGTGCGACTACCTTACTGGGACCTGTCGAGGTCGCCAACGGAGCGGGAACACTTACCACGACCACGCCACTCAGCAAGTTCATGTTGATAGCCTCGCCGGAAGCCACCCTGAACGCCTACGATCCTAATACGAAAATCTTCTTCCGCAGCGCGGTGCCCGAGGGCTTTGCGGTGATTCCACTTCGGAGCCATGGCGAGCGCGATGGTGCTGCCGTAGGCGAGCGCGTGTCGGCGACGACCACCGGGGGAGCCACTCCGGCCACCTCCTACAAGGTTCCGATGTTGAACATTCCAGGATTCCGTAGAGGAACTGACACAGAGTTGAAGATAAAGTTCGCAGGTGCGATGACAGGCTCGCGCGCCAACGTCATCATCACCCCACGAAAGGATGGCCCGTCTGAGATCAAGATGCGATTTCACGAGCTAAAAGACGCGCCCGCCGGACTAATCTACGTGTTATGGGCGGTTTCGCCTGACAATAAATTTGTCAAACTCGGACAGATAGTGAATGCGCCCGGACGAAACGAGGCGGAAATCCGATCAGAGACTGCGCTGACGGATTTCGGTCTGCTGGTCACCTCCGAGAACGACGTAACCGCGCCCACCGGCCAGACGCTTGGAGTTGTAGAGATCGTAAAATAGCGCTTACACAACCAGCAACCTAAAAAGCAGCCTTAAATGGCTGTTTTAACCAAGGCCGCCGTTTAGGCGGCCTTGTCGCTTTTGGGGTACAAATAAAACTCTGGCGCTTCCCATTTTCGTTGCGGTAAGATGACTGCAAGGGGAGCCCAGAGAGGTACCCAGACCCACTCCCTAAACCTGACGGCGCCAACCGCTCCGTCCAGCGCCGCTGCAGATGCCGGCACCCCTTCCGGTGCCTGTTCAACAATTGAAACAGCCTACGCCGTTCCCCCGGTGTTTACCATGGTGATTAACGATCATGCGCAAACGAATACCCCCCCTTTCATTTGTCGTCGTTTTAGTTTTGATAGGATTCCTATCCCACGCTACGCCGGCCCAAGAATCTCTCCCGGAACTGGTCAGACGTGTTAAGCCCGTTATTGTCGCTATCGTTACTTACGATGCCAAGGGCGACGCCCTGACGACTGGAAGCGGCTTTTTTATTCGACCTGGACAAGTAGTAACAAACCTTCACGTCATACGTGGGGCGCGGCGCACCGCTGTCAAGACACTGGATGGCAAAGGTCGTGTGTACCAGGTTTCGGGACTACTTGCGGTCGATGAGGAAGGTGACCTCGTTCTGATGCGGGTGGACATGTCGCCTGAGCGACCTCGATCCAGCGAACTTGCTGTGAGTTTGCCTGAGGAGGGCGAAACAGTTTTCGTGATCGGCAATCCGTTAAAGCTGGAAGGTTCGGTCACTGACGGTATTGTGTCTGCGGTTCGTGAAGTGCCGGGAGTAGGTAAGATAATTCAAACCACGGCTCCGATATCACATGGAAACAGCGGTAGTCCGATCTTCAACCTTAAGGGTCAGGTTGTCGGGGTTATCACCGTGAAAGTCACTAACGGGCAAAACATTAGTCTGGCAATCAGCTCAGACCGCGTGCGTGAGCTGAAGCCAGGTGCATTGCGCAGCCTGGCTGAGATACCGGCAAAGGACAAAATGCTCGACGTTGGTGAAGCGCTGTATCGAACAGGAATCGATTCTCTCTGGCTGGGAAACTACGACCATGCGGTAGGTTATTTCGAAAATGCTGTCAACAGAAATCCGACCCGTGTTGACGCGTGGATTCAAGTAGGCTACTGCAAAGTGAAGCAGGGTAAGAACGAGGAAGCCATCAAAGCCTACCAGCAGGCTTTGCAACTCAAACCCAGGTCAGAAGACGTGCTGAACAAGTTGGGTGATGCTTATTACTATGCGGGTCGATTGCCGGAAGCTATCCAATCATACAAAGAAGCGGCTCGCCTGCATCCGGAGAGGGCCGAGGCTTTCTACAACCTTGCGCTCGTTTACTTTGAAAGCGGCAATCAACAACTGGCTCTGTCTCATGCACGCGCCCTTCAACTGTTGGATCAGAAGCTCTATGAGAAGCTTATGAGCGAGACGAAGGTTGCCGATGGCCCGCGTCAGTAGGCTACTGGAAGACAGTCGGCGGTACTAAGAACGATTTCATTTATCATTTCTCATTTGACATTTTTCATATGCCATTGCCTGAGCGATGCTCTTGTCTTTGGAGGCCGCTTCTCAGTTACAACGTTCAGTGCAATGACAAATGAAAAGTATGAAAAGTGTCAAATGAGAAATGATAAATGAACACCAGCTCACTTCGCCCTAAGTGCCGGATCTCGAAACCACTACTTATCCTCCGACAAACAGTTTGGTATCAACGCTCTTGGGATCTCCGAGCACTACGAAGCGGATGTTGCGCATGTATTTTTGCGCCACGCGCTGCACATCTTCGGGCGTGACCGCGCGTAAGCGGGGTAAGAACACGAAAGCGTTGCGCCATCCGCCACCGATAATCTCATATTGCGCCAGCTCCCCGGCCTGAGCCGCATTGGTCTCCTGGCCAAGGTAATGGCGCGTCAGGAAATGCTGCACCGTCGACTCAAGTTCCTCCAGCGGAAGCGGCTCGCGCTGAAGTCTGTTGATCTCGTCCAGCATCACACGTACCGATTGGTTAGCATCGACCGAGGTCACATAAATCCCTCCGACATTCGCGCCCTGACTCCAAAGGAAGGAATCGGGTGCGTAGGAGAGATTTCGTTTGTGCCGGACTTCGATAAAGATCCTGTTCTGCAGGATTGTCGAAGCGACACGCATTGCGTAGATATCCGGAGCTGCCAGGTTGGGCGCAGTGAATACGCCCTGCACGTAATTGGTCGGGAGCGCGCGTTCCGTCACCTGAACCGAAGGCGCGTCGAATGAAAGTTCAGGAAGCGAACCCGGTTGGTAGTTGCCGCGGGGAAGTCTACCGAAGCTGCCGGCAATTCGCGTGCGTAGCATCTGCGGGTCCAGGTCGCCCACCACGATGAGCAATAGCCGGGATGTCTCCATTACCTGCTTGTGATATTGCCGCAGATCTGAGGAAGTCAGGCGGGCCACGGAATCGGCCGTTCCGCGAGGGTCATTGAGATAGGGATGACCGGCGTACGCAACGCGGGCCTGTAACAGTTGCAGGTGTGAGTCAGGCGTGTCGGTGTCGTCACGCAAGGAAGCGACGATTCGGTTCCGCACGCGTTCAACGTCGTCGACAGTGAAAGCGGGTCTGAGAGCCACGTCAGTGAAAATCTCCCAGGAGCGGTCGAAATTCGTGCGAGTCGAAGCCATGGTTAGACCGGAATAGTCGAAATTAACGCCGGAACCGATGGTCGTTCCCATGCGGGACAGCTCCATGCGCATACGCTGGCGTGGAAAGCTGGCAGTCGCCTCAGACGCGGTGTCGATCATCAGGTTCTCAACGCCACCCTTATCTGGAGTGATGTTCCGCACGCCGCCTTTGATAAAAAGACCGGCGACCACCGTCTGCGTTCCGGCCCGACGCTTGACCAGAACCTTCAACCCGTTCACTTCGAATTCAGTGACGAGTGAGGCCGGATCTACAGGTGTGAACGATCTCTTCTCCGCAACGGCGGCCTGTGGCGCATCCCGGGCTGTCGGCAGTGTCTGCTGTTGAGCGGCGGCCGAACTTAACGAAACGAGCAAGGCAAAGCCGAGCGCCCAAATCCGCACGACGGTGCTCAAAAGCTTTTCTGTTTCCATCCCGTCTTCTGCCGGGGCGGTGGGGAGCAGTGATTTATCTGTTTGCCGAAGTTGCATTCTGTTTCCTATCGCCGATCAAATCTTCCTGGGTGAGTTGTGATTGCTTGAGTGACTCTTCAGATATTAGCGCGAGGCCGACGTGCGGCTTGCCCTGAATGTAAGTAGTAACGTAGCGGCTAATATCGGCTCGCGAGGTCCGGCGCAGGTTTCCCAGGTAACCGCGGAAGTAATCGATGCCGGTCGAGGCCCACCAAAAGCTGATGGTGTGGGTGTATTCGCTTACCTTCTCACGGTCGAATAAGTCGTCGGCCTCCAGGAGCGCTTTGGCCGTTTCCAACTGTTCATCGGTGTAATAGTCGCGGTCGTTGAAGTGCTCGACCTCGTTATAGATAGCCCGGACTGCGGCGCGGGCCTTGTCAGGCGTAGTCTGCGCGATGATATTGATTGGCCCGACATTGCGCTGAGTGTAGTAGCCGAGGTTGACGCCGGTAACGAGGCCGCTGTCAACGAGCGCGCGCTGAAAGCGCGAGTTGGGCTGGCGCAGAATGAAAGAGAAGACATCTGCGGCGTAGGTGCCGGGATTGTCTTTACCAATCGAAGGGCCATGCCAACCGATCATGATGATCACGTTTTGAACTGGTTGCCGAATAATCATTCCCTCGCTTTTTTCGAGTGGTGGATGCTCGACCGGAGGAAACTCCACGAAAGGATCCTTCTCGCGACGCGGCCAATCGCCGAAAAGTTCGCTGACCAGCTGGAATACTTCGTCCGACTTCACATCCCCGGTAACTACTACGGCGGAGTTGTTGGGTACGTAGTAGCGACCCTGAATGAGACGCATCATCTCTGTCGTCGCCGCGCGCACAGTTTGACGGTTGCCACCAGGGTTCTTTCGGCTCGGGTATTTGTAAAAGAGGCGGTTATTCATCTCGAGCGCCAAGTAACCGAAGGGATTTGATTCGTGGCGATCGAGTTCGCCGATGACCACCTCGCGTTCTTGTTCGAACTGCCGCTCGTCGAAGAGCGGATAGCGTACGGCGTCGCGCATAAAACGCATAGCCACTCCAAAGTTGGGAGTGGTGGTGGTGAAATAGTAGTTGACTAGTTCCTCGTGGGTCTGGCCGTTGTAAACGATACCGAGTTGATCAATAGACTGCACATAAACTTCCCGGTCTCTGATGGCCTGGTTGGCCTTGAAGAACATGTGTTCGTAAAGGTGTGAAAGGCCATTCAGTTCCGGCGGTTCAGTGTACGAGCCGTTCTTGACGGCGAGCTCGACAGTCACCAACGGCACCGAGTGATCCTCCAATACGAGGACTTCCAATCCGTTGGCCAGCACGCGGCTCTGTATCTTTGCGTCCGGCATGCGCGCGGTTGCGGTCGCTGCCGGTGTTTGCGGCGTCACAGATCGCGGCGCGGTGCGATTCTGGCTGGCGGAAAGCGCTGAAGGCGCCAGCAAAGAACTAATCAGAAGAAGAACTAGAAGATTAAGTTTCACAAAAGAGCTCCGTTGAAAGTTGTCCCATTTTCCGAGAGACGTTCGATGTGACAAAGCAACATTTAGATGTCAGCTCGAATTGGGTTCGTCTGGGCAGATCGGTCGATAAACCCAACTCAAGCTCTTCCGAGGTTAGCTTCCCAGCTCAAAATTCACAAATGACGATGGGGTATCGGGCTTAAACTTGTAAGTTGGGGGTCGCGGAGACTTGGATTTAGGGTGTCGAAGGCTATTGAAACTAGCAGGTTGGGTTTTGACGGCGAACCTCCGGTAATTTGCAGGTAGGGAAGGCGGACCCTGTCCCCGCTCTTTACGCTGAGTGGCTTTCAACCTTGAGGCGGGGACAGGGTCCGCCTTCCTTACCTGCAAGTTAGCGAGATTTGATACGTTCTCTTTCGGATTCGGTTTGCTTACGTTTGCCTGACTGCCTTGGTTCCAGGCTAACGAGTTCTTCTCTTGGCAAGCAGTCGCTTAGCTTTTTCTTTGAGTACCCTGCCATAGGTCGCGCCGTTCGCTGAAAAGACACTCTTCGACCAGGAAGTTTTTTCCAGCCGGCCGGTTACATTATTCTTGTCGAATTGAAAGACATAAATCTCGCGATTCCTGGGCACGTAGAGCACGAGTCGGTGGCGAGAAAGGCGACCTCTGGTTTCGGTCCCGGTAAAGAGAACCTCATCGTACTCGTCAGCGTCAGCATCCAGGGTAGCCGCAGTCCAATCACCATTGCGAAAGTTCCTGGTATCAAGCTGACCTCGTGCCGAAACGCGAAACACGCCACCACGTTTCTCCATCAAAAGGAAACGGGCGGCGCCGACAATGCGTTCGTCTTGAATTGCCGCCACTGCCGCTCCGGATGCCGTCTGAAGTATTTGCACGTCACTGACGTAACCTTGAGATCCGCTGGCGGCGATTTTTCGTGCCCGATCCAGTGTTAGAGATGAAGCTAACGTCGTTTCCGAGAAGACGGCCTCCGTCCCATTAGCATCGGCCTCTGCGCTCAAGGGTTCCTTTTTTAGACTGAGAACTTTACGGCTTGGAAGTACCGTGCTGGCTGCGAGTTGTTGGGTTGCGGCGGAAGAGTCTTGGGCAGACTTCATGGCGGTTTGGCCGCTGTTTCCCCAGACAAACAGCAACGCACCAAAAAAGACAACCGTGGCCAGTGGCGCTGCCAGGCGAAATATTATGCTGCTTCGTTCAGCGAGTACTGCGATGGTGGAAGAGAGTGGATCTGCTTCCATCGTAAGCTCTGACTTCACCAGACTTTTCTCCAAAATGGCGCGGGCGGCCGCCGCCGTCCGGGGCCGGTCTTCCGGCCGTTTGGCAAGCAGAGTGTGCACCGCAATCGCAAGTTGTT
Source organism: Pyrinomonadaceae bacterium (assembly GCA_041745915.1). Classification (GTDB taxonomy): domain Bacteria; phylum Acidobacteriota; class Blastocatellia; order Pyrinomonadales; family Pyrinomonadaceae; genus PSRF01. The sequence continues at coordinate 23,658 of JBGTHZ010000098.1, forward strand.
TGGGAATGTCATGACGGAGTTGCGGCAAAGGCGGCGGGGCAGCCGTCGCCTGTTTAACTAACACCGCCGATGGCAGGGGATCTATGAAAGGCGGTCGGCCTGCCAGCATCTCGTAGAGCACAACTCCGAGACTGTAGAGATCGCTGCGCGCGCCCACGCGCTGGCCCAAACACTGCTCGGGCGACATATACCGCGGCGTGCCCACTAACTGACCTGAACCTGTCGTCGCGTGAGTTGCTGTTGATTCCGCCGAGGTCACCAGGACTTTTGCGACTCCGAAGTCCAGCACGCAAACCCCTCTTTCATTGAGCATGATATTTGAGGGTTTGAGGTCCCGATGGATGATGCCAAGCTGATGAGCCTCCTCCAGCACATCGCAAATCTGTACCGCTATCTTGACGGCTCGTTCCGGAGTGAAACGACCATCGCTCACCAATGCTTCTGACAGCGTCGCGCCTTCCACAAATTCCATGATGATGAAATGACGGCCGTCCGGTAGATTGCCGGCATCAAAAATCATCGCAGCGTGCTTATGGCGCAGTTTAGCCATCGTGCGGGCTTCCCGCAGAAAGCGGTCGGCTACGTCTCGGTCGGAAGCGAACTCCTGTTTAATTATTTTGACAGCGACAGGACGTTCGAGTCCGAGATGTGTCGCGCGATAAACCGTGCCCATGCCGCCGCGGCCGATTTGCCGCTGGATGCGATAGGGTCCCAAGTGTTCGGGTTGCATGCGTCTTCCCGCGTGCCGCGCAGGCTGATGGGCTACAGACTTTGGCCTGGCGACTCGCGGTTAGCGGCTCATCGCCTGATGAAGTCCAGCGGCGCCGCTCAGCCCCCGCGAGCAGCCAGCGAAGTGAATTACCCCTCGGCGGTTCATCGTAACCCTTGAGTCGGGTAATTTCCAGCAGGGGTTCGGGCCGCTTCGGGCTGCTGGCGGCGTGACAGAGGTTCGGACCGGGTCGGATCGAGGTAACAAAATCGCTTGCTCT
>JBGTHZ010000099.1:0-24004 GCA_041745915.1 Pyrinomonadaceae bacterium
TCGGACGACGGACGTGACGGGAGTGGCGAGCTTGCCGGCGGGAGTAGAGATGGTGATGCCCGGGGACAACGTGGCGATGGAGATCGAGTTGATCGCGCCAATCGCGATGGAGAAAGGGCTGCGGTTCGCGATCCGGGAAGGGGGCCGCACGGTAGGCGCCGGCACGGTCAGCGAAGTAGTGGAATAAAAGACATTGCCGATTCGCGATTGCCGATTGCCAATTGAAGAAGGCAGTAAGGGCAGCGACTAATTGGCATTTGGAAATTGGCAATCGGAATAGGATTAATCATGCCGCGCGATAACATTGTACTCCAATGTGGTGAATGCAAGAGCCGCAACTACGTAACGACTAAGAATAAGAAGACCACGCCCGACCGGCTGGAGTTTTCCAAGTTTTGCCGACGTTGCCGCAAGCACACAGGTCATAAGGAAACCAAGTAACATTGCCAATTGCCAACTGCCAATTGCCGACGTGTGTTTCGGCAGCGGGCAATCACCGATCGGAAATCGGCAATCGGCAATGCCTGGAGGGGTATAGTGTCAACGGTTAGCACGTCGGTCTCCAAAACCGAAAGTCCGGGTTCGAATCCTGGTACCCCTGCCAGCACATTGCAAAAGGGAATGTTGAGTGTCGAAGAAAGTCGGCGACATCATGGCTGATATAGAAAATCCACAAGCGCCACCGGCACCGCGCACTGCTCGCTTCGGCGAAGGCCAGGAGGGCCGCGGAGCGCGGCGAGAGCGCGGTCTGACTGGACCAAGAACCAGCGCGTTTGGCCGGCTAGCGCAGTTTTGGCGCGACGTGAGAGCCGAAATGAAGCGCGTGTCCTGGCCTTCGGCGAAGGATGTAAAAAATACGACCATCATAACGCTGATCGCCGTAGTTTTTTTCGCTATCTACCTATTCGTCGTGGATCGCATTTGGACATTCTTACTGACCCAACTTAATCAATTACTAAATTGGATGACCGGAGCTTGAGAGCAAGGAATGATCTGATGCAGCAGTGGTTCATACTTCACACCTATTCGGGACACGAGAAAAAGGTTCGAGATAGTTTGAAGGCTCGTATTAGGGACACTGATCTGCAGGACGAGATTGCCGAGGTCCTCGTGCCCACGGAAACAGTGGTGGAGATGCGCGGTAACAAGCGAATTGAATCAACGCGCATGTTCTATCCTGGTTATGTGCTGGTGCAGATCGAATGCGACGAACGCGGACACATTCCTGATAACGTCTTCCACATGATTAAGTCGACACCGAAGGTCACCGGCTTTGTGGGCGGGCACAATCCCACACCCTTGACGCCACAGGAGGTCGACCAGATTGTTCACAACGTCACTGAGGCAGCGGAGAAGCCGAAGCCGAAATTTTCCTACGCGGCAGGTGAAACAGTGCGAATCAAGTCAGGCCCCTTCCAGAGCTTTACCGGCAAAGTAGAAGAGGTCAACGAAGACAAATCGACATTAAAGGTTACAGTGACGATTTTCGGACGATCGACTCCAGTGGAGTTGAATTTTCTCGATGTAGAGAAAGTGACGTTCGCGGAAGAGGAATGAAAGGAATTGACGATTTTAGATTTTTGATTTGCGATTGAGACCCTTGGAGTCGCCCAGTAGCTGTGAATGGAGCAGTTAAAATCTAAAATCTAAATTCAAAAATGGAATCATGGCAAAAAAAATCACAGGATACATCAAGTTACAGGTTCCGGCGGGCAAGGCGAATCCGGCGCCGCCTATCGGACCGGCCCTCGGCCAACACGGCGTGAACATCATGGAATTCTGCAAGGCGTTCAATGCCAGAACGGCTCAGTTGGATCCTGATCTTAAGATTCCGGTGGTGATTACCGTCTATGCTGATCGTTCGTTCACGTTTGAGACAAAAACACCTCCGGCCGCGGACCTTCTGAAAAAGGCCGCCGGCCTCCCGAAGGGATCTGGTAACCCGAAGAAGGACAAAGTCGGCAAGATCTCCAAGGCTAAGATTGAAGAGATCGCAAGAACCAAAATGCCAGACCTGAACACGACAAGTCTGGAAGCGGCTATCAAAACGATCGAGGGAACGGCCCGGCAAATGGGCCTAACGGTGGAATAGAATTTCGAATTTCGGATTGGGGATTTCGAATATTGTTTCTTAATCCGAGTTGGCAACATGAAAAATGAGGGAGAGGCAATTGTGAACTGAGATTGCGACTCGATTTCAAAGTTCGAAATCCGCAATCCGAAATTCCTCGTTGGAACCTCGGAGATAGAAGATGAAAAAGCACGGAAAGAAATACAGGGCGGCACTGGAGAAGGTCGAGACCGGCCGCAAATACAATCTGGAAGAGGCAGTCATAAAGCTAAAAGAGATTGCCTTCGCTAAATTTGACGAGACAGTTGAACTGACAGTCTGGCTGGGGGTCGATCCCCGCAAAGCCGACCAGTTAGTGCGCGGGACCCTCGTCCTCCCGCACGGACTTGGCAAATCGAAGAAAGTTCTCGTCATCGCCCAGGGTGAAAAAATCAAAGAGGCCGAAGAGGCCGGTGCGGATTTCGTCGGCGGCGAAGATATGGTTAACAAGATAAAGGAAGGCTGGCTGGATTTCGATGCCGTCGTCGCCACTCCTGACATGATGCGTCTGGTAGGCGGCCTCGGAAAGGTTCTGGGCCCGCGAGGTTTAATGCCGAATCCAAAAACGGGTACAGTTACTTTCGATGTGAAAACGGCCGTAAAAGAAACTAAGGCGGGTAAAGTCGAGTACCGGGTTGATAAGACGGGAGTAATTCACGTCGGAGTCGGCAAGGTTTCCTTTGATGCCGATAAAATACATGACAACGCGAAAGCCCTACTTGAAGCTGTGGTTAAGGCGAAACCGGCTACTGCTAAAGGTAAATACGTCAAAAAGGTTAACCTGGCGTCTACGATGAGCCCGGGCGTGTTGCTGGACGAAGCGGCATACGTCAAATAAAGTGATCTCATGAAAACAAAAGCACGAAAACAGAAGGACCTGGAAGCCCTCACTGAACAGTTTAAGAAGGCCAAGGCGGCGATGCTGGTCGGCTTCCATGGGATGACGGTAGCCAAAGATCAGGAACTGCGCAGTCAGCTGCGCGAGGCAGGCGTTTCCTACGGGGTTGTGAAGAACACACTCGCTCGCAAGGCAGCTGAGGGTACGCCGCTTGAACAGGCGGTGGATCAGTTCAAGGGTGTCACTGCCGTTGCTTTGAGCACCGAGGATCCCGTGAATCTCTCGAAGGCGATCGCAAAGTTTACCAAAGCTAATCCCGAGATTTTTAAATTTAAGGCAGGCGTGGTTGAGGGCCGTGTGGTGGCGCTCAATGAGGTCGAAGCCATCGCCAGCTTGCCGTCAAAGGAAGAATTGATTTCCAAGGTTATGTTCTTGCTGAACTGCCAGGCTCAGCGACTTGTCACGGTGCTATCTGCTGTACCGCGCAACCTGGCGATCGTAGTCAAGCAGATTGGTGAACAGAAGGGCGTGTAGGAATTTTAGAAATTTGATTTGCGATTTTAGATTTCGCTTAACCGCACTGTTTTGGCTGGGATGAAGAAATAGGTTCTCAATCAAAAATCGGAAATCTGAAATTGAAAATGTCAGTGGGGCCGGACGCGGCGGAACGAGCGTGGCGAAAGTCAGATCGTCATTGCGGCTCGGACGTCTTCCTAAGGTGGATGCAACATCTTCGGAAAATGTCCCGTGGGTTCTCCTGCTGCAAAACAACAACCAGGCAAAACCAGAAGAACCCTGAGGAGGTTAAATTCAGAAGATGTCGATTCCAAATGATCAAATACTCGAAGCTCTAAAGGTTAAGCCGCTCTTGGAAGTGGCTGAGCTAGTCAAGTTGATAGAAGACGCGTTCGGGGTTTCGGCCGCCGCTGCGGCTGTAGCTGCTCCGGCGGCTGGCGCTGCTGCGGGTGGCGAGGCAGCCGCTGCGGTCGAAGAAAAGACCGAGTTTGATGTGATCCTGCAATCCATTGGCGGCAACAAGATCAATGTCATCAAGGTTGTTCGTGAAGTGACTGCGCTAGGTCTGAAGGAAGCAAAGGATCTCGTCGAGGCGGCGCCGAAGGCTGTCAAGGAAGGCGTTTCCAAAGAAGAAGCTGAGACCGTCCGTCAGAAGTTGGCTGACGCGGGCGCGACTGTAGAAGTTAAATAGGCGTCTGATTTCGGTGGCCAGGAGCAGCCAAACGGACTGCACCCTGACGCCGTATCTTGTTCACCGTTTTTTCGTTGCCTTGACACTCAAAGTGTTAGTGGGTAAGTTAAGGGAGTATTGAGGGCGCTGGCGTTACTCCCAAAAAATTTTGACGACGAAACAAGCCGCTTTTTGGTGATTAAGCGGTCAGGGCATCGTGCGCCCTGACCGCAGTTTGGCGTCTCACAGGACATTTTCGGTTGCCGACTGCTAATAACCGGTTTGAATAATCGCCGGGAGTTGAGCCGGAGAATCGGAAATCGGCAATTGGGCAATCGGCAATTCTTAAGGAATCTCTCATGTCTGTAAATCTGCTACAAACAGTCAATACCGGGTTGGGACGGCGCACAAGTCAGGCGCCAGAACGTTTAGACTTCTCCAAAATCAAAACAGCAGTACAGATTCCGAATCTGATCGAGATTCAGCGAGAGTCTTACAATCGCTTTCTGCAGATGGATTTCTTGCCTGAGGAGCGTGAGAACACCGGTCTGCAAGCCGTCTTTCAGTCCGTGTTTCCCATTTCTGATTTCCGTGGCACGGCTACCCTCGATTTTGTCGAGTATCAGATTGGGAACTGGCAGTGCAAATGCGGTCGCCTCGAGGGTCTGAACTACCTGCGCGCGAACTGTAAAAATTGCGGTTCCACCATCAAGGTCAATCCGCTCGCGGCAGGCGAGACACTCTGCCACAAATGCGGCACATTTAATTTCGTGCGTCCGCAGCTATGTGAAAACTGCGGCGAACCTGTAGGCCTCAAACACAAGCACGATCAACAGGAATGCCAGGAGCGGGGTATGAGCTATAGCGTCCCTCTCAAGGTGAAGATCCGGCTCACGGTTTATGACAAGGATCCGGAGACCGAAGTGATGTCGATTCGGGACATCAAGGAAGAGGAAGTCTTCTTCGGCGAGATTCCGCTGATGACCGACAACGGCACCTTCATTATCAATGGTACCGAACGGGTCATTGTCTCCCAACTTCATCGAAGCCCGGGTGTCTTCTTCAAACGCGGTGCGCTCTACGTTGCCAAGATTATTCCTTATCGCGGTTCCTGGGTCGAATTTGAATACGACCAGAAGAACTTGCTTTACGTGCGGGTAGGCAAGCGTAAGTTTCTCGCTTCTATCTTCCTCCGCGCGCTTGGCCTCTGGTTTAACCGCGAGGCTGAGATCAAGTCGACGCGCAACGACTCGGCGCTGGAAGAAGGCGTGAAAAACGCAGCTTTTACTGATGAAGACATGCTACGGGCACTCTACGTCACTGATGAAGTCCGCGTTGAGGACGGCCGCTTGATGATGCAGGTACCCGATCAGGGTCCCAGCAGCCTTGTGTCGATGAAGGTCGACTTCGATATCAAGGGGAGAGGAGAGCCGATAGTACGCAGTGGCAAAAAGATCACTGCCAGCGCGCTCGAGGCTCTGCGCAAGGCAAATATCGGCGAGGTGGAAATTGAACCTTCGCAGTTCGAGGGCGCATTTGCTCTTTCGGATATCGTTAACAAGGAGAGCGGAGAGGTTCTCCTGGAAGCAAACAACGAGATAAACCCTGCGAAACTGCAGGAAGTTATTGAAGCGGGCATCGACAGTTTCTCCGTTTTCTTCCCTGAGCGGGACGATATTGGTTCAATCCTCTCGCTGACCTTGAAGAAAGACGTCATTACCAAACCGGTCGACGCCCTGCTGGAGATCTACCGCAAGATGCGTCCCGGAGATCCCCCAACCGTGCAGACGGCCTACCGCCTGCTCGAAGCGATGTTCTTTGATCCGCGCAAGTTTGATTTTTCGCGCGTAGGGAGATTGAAGTTCAACATCAAGATGGGTAAGCCGGAGCGCGATCGTATCAACGATCCGTTGTTGACGGCGCACGACTTCTACGAAGTTGTCGCTTACGTTTTGAAGATGCGCAAAAACCCATCTGAGTATCAGTCAGATGATATTGATCACCTGGGCAACAGACGCGTCCGAGCGGTGGGAGAGTTGTTAGAGAACCAGTTCCGCATTGGTCTCGAGCGGATGGAGCGAGCCATTAAAGAGAAAATGTCGATCCATCAAGAGATGCAGACGACGATGCCTCGCGATCTGATCAACGCTAAGCCGGTGACGGCCGCTGTGCGCGAGTTTTTTGGATCCAGCCAACTCTCGCAGTTCATGGATCAAACCAATCCGCTCTCGGAGATTACTCACAAGCGGCGGCTTTCCGCCCTGGGACCGGGTGGACTCTCTCGTGAGCGCGCGGGGTTCGAAGTTCGCGACGTTCACCCGACCCACTACGGCCGCATTTGTCCTATCGAGACGCCCGAAGGTCCGAACATCGGACTTATCTCTAGTCTCTCCTGCTTTGCGCGGATCAACGAGTTTGGGTTTATCGAAGCCCCTTATCGCAAAGTAAGTGAAGGGCGCGTGCTGGAATACGTGCGCGTCATTAACGGGGGCGACACCAAACTGAAGCACGGTGAGCACATTCCCCAGGAAGACGTTGAGAAGGCAAACAAGAAGGTAGGCTCCGGCGGAAAGAGAGCAGAATTCGAGCCATGGCCTTTTTATTTGACCGCCTGGGAAGAAGACAAACATGTCGTGGGACAGGCGAACATTCAATTGGACGAAAATGGCTACATCATTAACGAGCGCAATGCCGCGCGCAAAGCGGGAGAGTTCATTCTGGCGCTGCGCAAGGATATTGAATATGTTGACGTTTCACCGAAACAGCTGGTTTCCGTGGCCGCCTCGCTGATTCCGTTCCTGGAGAACGACGACGCGAACCGGGCGCTGATGGGTTCAAACATGCAGCGCCAGTCAGTGCCCTTGCTGCGGGCCGAGGCTCCTTACATCGGAACGGGAATGGAGCAGACCACGGCCCGGGATTCCGGTGCGGTGGTTGTGGCTAAACGCGACGGAGTGGTTGACTACGTTGATTCCGAACGCTGCATCGTCAAAGCCGATCACAACGTGGATGGCACAATTTCGCGCGAAGTGACGGCGGATATTTACACCCTGATCAAGTTCAAACGTTCGAACCAGAATACCTGTATCAATCAACGACCTATCGTGCATGTCGGCGAGCGAGTTTCAAAGGGCCAGGTCATTGCCGACGGTCCCTGTACCGATCGTGGCGAGCTGGCGCTGGGCCGCAACGTGTTGGTCGCGTTCATGCCCTGGCGTGGCTACAACTTCGAGGATGCGATTCTTGTTTCCGAGCGCCTGGTGAAAGATGATTACTACACCTCGATTCACATTGAAGAGCTGGAAATTGAAGCGCGCGATACCAAGCTGGGGCCGGAAGAGATTACTCGCGATATTCCCAATGTCGGCGAGAACATGCTGCGCGACCTCGACGAGAGCGGGATTATTCGCATAGGAGCTCAGGTCAAGCCAGGATCGATCCTGGTAGGCAAAGTTACACCCAAGGGTGAAACACAACTAACCGCGGAAGAGAAACTGCTACGCGCGATTTTCGGTGAAAAGGCCGGCGACGTAAAAGATGCGTCTTTGGTTTCCCCGCCGGGTATTGACGGTACGGTGGTTGACGTGCAGGTCTTCACCCGCAAAGGCCAGGAAAAGGACGCGCGTTCGCTGGCGATTGAGCAGGAAGAAGAAGACCGTCTGCGGCGCGACCTTGAGGATGAAATCCGTATCCTGCGTGAGCAACGTGACCAGCGTATCTTCGAGTTGCTCGAAGGCCGCAAGCTTTCAGCCGACCTGACAGTCAATCGGGAGGTGGTGATTCCAAAAGGCGAGTCCATCACCCGCGAGATGCTGGTCAATGTCGATGCGAAGGTGTTGCGCAAGGTGCAGTTGGCTTCATCCCGCATTGACGTCGGCGGCGAGATCAAGGAATACGAAGATCGTACTGAGCGTCAGATCAAGATCCTTTCTGACATCTACGAAGAGAAGATCGCGAAGCTGCGTCAGGGAGATGAGCTCGCTCCCGGCGTCATCAAGATGGTCAAGGTCTTCATCGCCATGAAGCGCAAGCTTTCCGTGGGCGATAAAATGGCCGGACGCCATGGTAACAAGGGAGTCATCGCCCGGATTCTGCCGGAAGAAGACATGCCTTACTTGCCTGATGGAACGCCAGTGGAGATTGTGCTTAACCCGTTAGGCGTGCCGTCGCGCATGAACGTGGGTCAGATTCTCGAGACTCACCTGGGATGGGCAGCTCGCGTGCTGGGTCTCTACTTTGCAACCCCAGTCTTCGATGGCGCTACTGAATCAGAGATCAAGGACAAGTTACGACTTGCCGGCGACCGGGCTACCGAACTCGGACTTCCGGAGATCGTTAGTGAGTCAGGCAAGGCTATTCTATATGACGGCCTGTCCGGCGACCCTTTCGAGCAGAAGGTTACGGTTGGGTATATCTACATGTTGAAACTGTCGCATCTGGTCGACGACAAGATTCATGCGCGCTCCATCGGACCGTACAGCTTGATCACGCAACAGCCGCTGGGTGGTAAGGCCCAGTTCGGTGGCCAGCGATTTGGCGAGATGGAGGTGTGGGCGCTTGAGGCCTACGGTGCGGCGCACATCCTTCAGGAGTTGCTAACGGCAAAGTCTGACGACGTGGCCGGCAGATCCAAGATTTACGAGGCCATTGTTAAAGGCGAAGCTGATTTCGATCCGGGTCTCCCGGAATCGTTCAACGTACTGGTCCGCGAGTTACAATCGCTCTGCCTTGACGTTGAGCTAATCAACAAGAAAGTCAGCAGCAATGGCGCTGGTGAGGAAGAAAGCGTCGGCGAGTCGCTGATCACCAGTGGAGTAGAAGGATAGATTATTTTCGATTGCCAAATGCCAATTGCCGATTGGTCTTTGGTTCGAACTTAGGTCTCTGGTTGGCTACGCTTAACGACGCGAGAGACCAATCGGAGATTGGCAATCGGTAATTGGTAATGGAGAGTGCCGTGTTTAGATTCCAACAAGAAAAGCAGCAATTAGCTCCTGACTTTGAGGCGATTCGTATCTCTCTGGCTTCACCGGAGAAGATCCGGCAGTGGTCACACGGTGAGGTGACGAAACCGGAAACTATTAATTACCGGACCTTTAAGCCTGAGCGTGACGGACTCTTCTGCGCGCGCATCTTCGGCCCGGTTGCTGACTGGGAGTGTCTGTGCGGCAAGTACAAACGGATGAAGCATCGCGGAGTGATCTGCGACAAATGCGGCGTCGAAGTCACTCAGGCGAAGGTGCGACGTGAGCGCCTGGGTCATATCGATCTGGCCAGCCCCTGTTCGCACGTGTGGTTTTTCAAGGGACTGCCCAGTCGTATAGGACATTTGCTGGATATTCCGTTGCGCGAGCTGGAAAAGGTGCTCTACTTCGAGTCGTACATTGTGATCGATCCTGGCGACGTGCCGGGCATTAAAGAGCGGGAACTGCTTACCGACGAGCGTTATCGAGAACTAGTTCGTGATCATCCAGCGCAGTTTGTAGCCAAGATGGGCGCCGAAGCGATCAAGGAGCTGCTGTCGATGGTCAACATCGAAGAGCTGGCTACCGAGCTGCGCAAGCGAATGAAGGAAGAGACGTCTCAGCAAAAGAAACTGAAATACTCCAAGCGCCTGAAAGTTGCCACCTCTTTCCTGAAGAGCGGCAATCACCCCGAGTGGATGATTCTCGACGTGATCCCGGTGATTCCACCTGAGCTGCGGCCGTTGGTGCCCCTGGATGGCGGCCGGTTCGCTACCTCGGACCTCAATGACCTTTATCGCCGTGTGATCAATCGCAATAACCGTCTTAAGAAGCTGATGGAGCTGCGTGCGCCGGAAGTCATCGTGCGCAACGAAAAACGCATGCTTCAGGAAGCCGTCGACGCGCTCTTTGATAATGGGCGCCGTGGTCGAGTACTGCGCGGTGTCAACAATCGGCCACTCAAGTCTCTGAGCGGAACTCTTAAGGGAAAACAGGGACGGTTCCGGCAGAATTTGCTGGGCAAGCGGGTCGACTATTCAGGTCGCTCGGTAATCGTAGTTGGTCCTGAGCTCAAGCTGCACCAGTGTGGCTTGCCCAAGAAAATGGCGCTCGAGCTTTTCAAGCCATTCATTTACAATCAGCTTGAGAAACAAGGCCATGCGGCAACCATAAAACAAGCGCGCGAAATGGTTGAGCGCCAGGAGCCAGTGGTTTGGGACATCCTGGAAGAAGTTATTCGTGAGCACCCGGTTCTTTTGAACCGCGCTCCTACTCTTCACCGTCTCGGTATTCAAGCTTTTGAACCGGTCCTGGTCGAAGGTAAGGCAATCAAGATTCATCCCCTTGTCTGCACAGCCTTCAACGCTGACTTCGACGGCGACCAAATGGCTGTGCACATCCCGCTCAGTCCGGAAGCGCAGATTGAAGCGGCCGTGTTGATGCTCTCCAGCAACAACATTCTGAGTCCCGCCAGCGGTCAGCCAATCGCGGTTCCATCGCAGGACATAGTTCTCGGCATCTACTATCTGACTCGCGACAAGGAAGGCGCCAAGGGCGAAGGCCGAGTGTTCGCTTCGCTGGAAGAAGTACTGCTTGCGTTGGACGCTAAAGACGTAACCACGCAGACGCCCATCAAACTGCGTATCCAGGGCGATCTAATCGATCTCACTCAAGAACACGATCCGCAGGACATTCTTCGCGCCGCCGTGCAGGAGAATGTGCGTCGAGTCGTAAATACCACCGTTGGCCGTGTAATTTTCAACGACTCCATACCGCCCGGGTTGCCATTCTTCAATGGCACCCTGAAGAAGAAGGGGCTGCAGTCGCTGGTTAACTATTCTCACATTCGCCTGGGCCACGAGATGACGGTCAAGATGCTTGACGATCTCAAGACCCTGGGCTTCCTCTACGCAACCAAAGCGGGCATCTCAATCGGAATCGACGACCTGGTGACACCGGATGCCAAGAAGGGCCTGATCGACAAGGCTGAAAAGGAAGTAATTTCTGTCGAACAACAGTATCTAGACGGTGTCATCACCAACGGCGAACGCTACAACAAGATCATCGCCATCTGGTCTGAGGTGACTGACAAGGTCGCCAAGGAAATGTTCAAGGCGATGGATGAGCGCGAGAAATCCACCGGTGAACTGAATCCTATTCTCGTGATGAGCGACTCCGGAGCTCGGGGTAGCGCCCAGCAGATTCGGCAGCTGGCCGGAATGCGCGGGTTAATGGCCAAGCCCTCGGGCGAGATCATCGAAACACCCATTCGTGCCAACTTCCGCGAAGGCCTGGACGTTTTGCAGTACTTCATCTCCACACACGGCGCCCGCAAGGGTCTCGCCGACACGGCACTCAAGACTGCCGATTCGGGTTACCTGACGCGTCGACTGGTCGACGTCGCTCAAGACGTGATTATTAGCGAACCAGACTGCGGCACGCTGCGCGGCATCTCAGCCAGCGCCATCATCGAAGGCGGTGAGGAAATCGAGTCGTTGCGAGATAGGATCGTGGGCCGCACGGCACTGGAAGACGTCATTGATCCGGTAGAGGGCCGAGTGATCGTCGAAACCAATGAGGAGATCGACGAAGATCTGTCATCCGAGATTCAGCGCTCCGGCGTGCAACGCGTGCGCATCCGGTCGGTGCTGACGTGCGAATCCCGTCGTGGTTGCTGCATCAAGTGCTACGGACGCAACCTGGCCACTGGACGACCGGTGGAGATTGGCGAGGCCGTGGGTGTAATTGCAGCGCAGTCGATCGGGGAACCCGGCACCCAGTTGACTATGCGTACGTTCCACATTGGTGGTACGGCGCGATTGGAAGAGTCTTCCAAGCACGAAGCTCGTCAGGATGGCACAATCAAATACCTCGAGCTGCAGACGGTCAAAAGCCGCAAGGGCGAGCGTATTGCGATGAACCGCAATGGTTCATTGATCATCGTGGACGACCGTGGTCGCGAGGCGGCGCGTTATCAAATTGTTTACGGGGCTCACATTCTGGTCGAGGACGGCGCTCGTGTGACTCAGGATCAGCTGCTGGCGACATGGGATCCGTTTACCTTCGCCATCCTGACCGAGGTCGCCGGGCATGTTAAGTTCCAGGATCTAAAAGAAGGTGTGACTTTCGACGAAGAGGTTGACGAAGTTACAGGCCAGTCCCGCCTGGTTGTGAAAGACTCGCCCGACGAGAAGAAGCAGCCTCGTTTTGAGATTCGTAACGCCAGCAACAAGATCCTGAAAACTTACCAGATGCCAGTGCGGGCCAACCTGATGGTCACCGACGCCGAAACAGTGGAGCCGGGCGACATCATTGCGAAGATTCCGCGCGAAACAACGAAGACCAAAGACATCACCGGCGGTCTGCCGCGGGTCGTCGAGCTTTTCGAAGCGCGCCGACCGGCCGAGACTGCGGTGATGTCGGAAATCGATGGCATCGTCAAGTTCGGTCCCATTGCCAAGGGCAAACGCAAACTGATCATTACCGGCGACGACCTGGAAGAGCGCGAGTACGATATCCCGCGTGGTACGCACATCAACGTACAGGAGGGCGATCGCGTGCGCGCCGGCGAGGCGCTGATGGATGGTCCGCTTAACCCGCACGACATTTTGCGGGTGCTCGGCATGCAACGCCTGCAGGAGTATCTCGTCAACGAGATTCAGGAGGTTTACCGGCTGCAAGGCGTGAACATCAACGACAAACATATCGAAGTGATCGTGCGTCAGATGTTGCGCTGGGTGAAGATCAAGGAGGTCGGCGATACAGACTTTCTGCTGGAGGAGCAGGTGGATCGCTTCCGCTTCACCGACGAGAACGAGCGGGTCAACAAAGAGGATGGTGAGGTGGCACAGGCCGAACCGTTGCTGCTTGGTATAACCAAGGCATCGCTTTCGACGGACTCCTTTATCTCCGCAGCATCGTTCCAGGAGACCACGCGCGTACTTACAGAAGCTGCTATCTCAGGCCGCATCGATTACCTGCGCGGTCTGAAGGAAAACGTGATTATGGGACGGCTGATTCCTGCGGGCACCGGGATGGAGTATTACCGCAACGTGGACGTTGAACGCGACGAGACTATAGATCAGGCGCGCGAGAGAGAGCTTGACGAGTTTCCCGACATCGTCGGGGGCCACGAGATGGCCATTCCTCAACGCGCACCGCTGGTGAGCGCGGCGGCCGGCGACGGCGACGGCGAAGCTGAAGTGTAAGGAAGTAATTAGGACTGTTTCTGATTCGAGAAGACCGGCCCGGTTCGACCGAGCCGGTCTTTCTTCTGGTGCTGTTCAGGAGGATTTGACTGCCAAACTTCGGAGGCCAACCCGAAACTCTTGGTTGACAATCAACAGGACCGCGACTCAGTCGTTTTCGATGGTTGCCAATCCGGCAGGTTTTGTATATAGTCGGCTCAATTAGACGGCGGCTGAATGCTTCCGTCTCAGTGGTTGCTGGGGTGAGGACAGTAACCACAAATTAGAAAAGGCGCGACGGCCCAAAAACTGTCGCGCCTTTTCGCTTTAGTCTGGCCCAGAGGCTGACTGGACCCATCGATTTGTAGTGTTGCTTTAGACTATGTAGGCTCCGTGCTCAATGGCCGAGTGCTCCGGTCGTTGTTGGGGCTGGCTGCGTCATAAAAGAGGAAATTCTCGTCGACTAACCTATAATCTTTCGGCCGACTCAAATTCGCACAAACCATTCCTCTTCAAGATCTCGAAACCGACACATTTCCGTGCACTAATGGTCGTACACTCGCGTGGTTCTTTTAGGCCGCCTTCTGCTAAGTGAATTAGCTGTTATATGGAAAGGTCTGGTCGTGTATGCCAGGGCCGCAGCATTGGGACTACAAGTGGCATAAGCATTGCACTTTGTCGTTGAACCACTTGCGAAAGCGGGACATTAAAGGCCAACCGACCACGAGACTCTGGAAGGCATGGACTGAAAGGGGACTTATGGCGATGCACGATAAGGAAATTCGTTTTATCCCGGCCAGCCATGAAGGTCTTGCGCGGCCTGCCGTGGAAGATCCCCATGAACTCTTTACAGATGTGCGTTTAACGGTGGAGAGCCAGTTTCGGCAGATGGAGCGGGCCCACGACCGCATTCGAGGTGAAGAGTTGGCCGCCCGTCTAGCTGCTCACAAGTTAGCTAAAACGGTAGGATCGGATCCTGCCTTATAAGTTTAGCGCCGGAACGCAGGATCCGTCGCCAACGGCACCTTTGATTCGTTGTGAATATGGCCTCGCTTTGGAAGCTTCGTGGACTAAATCCAAAATTAGCTAAGACCGTCTGGAAAGAGACACAGGACGACGACGTCTTCGGCCGTGCTGCCCAACTCTCTTACTATTTTCTGCTCGCGCTTTTTCCTCTCCTTATTTTCCTGACATCGATTATCGGCCTCGTTATCGGCACGGAAAGTGGTATTCGCCAAAATCTGTTCAGGTATTTGTCGCAGGTTATGCCATCTTCGGCTTTGCAGTTAATCGAGTCGACCATGCAGGAAGTGACTGCAGCCAGCAGTGGCAGCAAAATATCTCTCGGGATTCTGGCTACACTCTGGGCGGCTTCAAATGGAATGGGGGCCATTACGGAAGCCTTGAATGTCGCCTATGACGTGAAAGAGTCTCGCCCCTGGTGGAAACAGAGACTCACCGCCATTGGCTTAACCGTCGCACTCTCGGTTTTGATCATTAGCGCGTTGGTAATAGTGCTTGCAGGCGGCAAGATTGCAGACAGTTTGGCCGCAAGCTTTGCGTTGGGTTCGGTTTTTACGTTGACCTGGAAAATTTTGCAATGGCCCATAGTGTTGGCTGCGATGTTGTTTGCTTTCGCGATGATCTACTACTTTGCTCCCGATGTGCGAAACCAGAAGTGGGTTTGGATTACACCGGGTGCGGTTCTTGGAGTAGCTCTCTGGCTGCTCGTTTCCTTTGGCTTTCGCCTTTACCTGAATTACTTCAATTCCTACAGTAAAACATATGGCTCACTCGGCGCTGTAATTATTCTGATGCTGTGGCTGTTTTTCACTGGTGCCGCTGTACTTATTGGTGGTGAAGTAAACGCTGAGATAGAACATGAAGCAGCTGAGGCCGGCGTTCCCGACGCCAATGCGCCAGGTGAAAAGCAGGCAGGAAGTGACCCTACGGCTCGAGCTGCAAATCAGGGTGCTTGAGGATCACGCGTGGTGTGAGGCCCGTGATGAATTGATGTTCAGCACCGGCCTCCTGTTCAGACATCTCTGTCGGACTATTAGGGACTTCGTTGGTATCCAAAAATTTCGCCTAGGGCCGAGACGCCACTTTTGATGAAACACTATTTAAAGCGTCTATTCGCTGGCGCACCGCCCGGGAGAGCCGTTCGACTTCTTCGGGCGTGTAGTTGGCCGCGCGGAAAGCATCTTTGATCTGTGCGTCGCTAAGTCGAGCCAGTAGGCCACCTATCCACTTTGCGTCGCTAGTCGTAATGTTTTCGAAAAGCTTCTTGCTCTTTCCGCCGTAGTTGAAATCAATCACATCGGCCTTGACGGTTTCTATGAACTCAGACTTTTCAAAATCGGACGGCTCATTGCGGCTGCGCGATAAAAAGCCCCCGGTTTTGCCAAAAGAGCCACCCAAGTCGCTGATGATATAACGCAATTCACTTGTGGCCGACCCTCTGTTTCGAGTCGCGAGGATTTCATTATTTGAGTCTTTGATGTCCCAGTTGTTTATCAGAACCATCATTACTTTGAGCCCTTGAAACTGGGGTGTCCCCATGAAGGGATTGTTGTCCCACTTCCAGTCGCCGGTGCGATCAATATTTTTGGGCCGAGCTTCGAGGCGCACATTTTCGAAAGTTCCTTTGCCCTCGATAGTCAGACGGGGTATGAGGTAAGCGACTTCAGTTTCGTAACCCAGAGCCCATAAGAGACGATTGGCGGCGGTATCAGGCTGGGCCTCCTTCCCCAATTTCGCCACCCATTCGTTTCCGGCCGCATCTTTTACTTGATACTTCTTAGAATAACCTCCGTTTTTGTTCTTTATGAAAGTAACCTTTCGCAGGTCGGGCTTTATCTGTTCTCCTCCGGCGCCGAGTAACAGATCGCGACTCTCAATTGGGCCGGGATCGCGCCAGAGAACAGGAGACCCAACGGGCATGCTCTTTTTCGGTTTTTCAGATTGGGCCAGGGCGGGGAAGGCAAAAGCTAGTAAGAGCACATTAACAAGAGTTATCCGGTGTAGAAGCGACTGCAACATAATTTCCTCCTAGCCAGTGACCGGAAGGTTGCTCGCCTCCGGCTTGTGGCTGACTTGTTCAGGTGTAACTTTCCAATACGGGCACGGTGCATCCTGTCTGATAATTAATCAGACATTGGCCAAGGTTTTCGACCCATTGCTTGGCTGCGAGGGAATCTGCAATCAAGGTGCCGCGGTGTTGCCGGCTCGGAACGGAAATGCTGCCAATCCTGAAAGTTGACGGCAGGGTCCGCCCTAAAGATGATCTCTTTCCATGAAGAACGTACGAGTTTACGACGTGGCCGTAATCGGATCCGGCGTGTTCGGTGCTTGGACGGCTTACCTACTCCGGCGGACGGGGGCAACTGTGATCCTGGTTGATCGGTATGGCGCAGGTAATAAGCGCGCGAGTTCAGGGGGTGAGACAAGGATTCTGCGCACGGGCTATGGGCCGGATGAAATCTACTCGCGTTTTGCCATGAGATCCTTGGATCTCTGGCGCGATTTCGAGAAGCGAGTCGAGCAACCAGTGTTTCACCCTACTGGCGTCTTGTGGCTTGCGCGAGAGCAGGACGCTTACTCGATGAGCACCATTGCTACTTTCGAACAAATGAACGTGGAGTTTGAAAGGCTAACAGCGGTTGAACTGAGGCGAAGATTTCCGCAGATTGAACTGGGCCCGATTGCATGGGCCATACTTGAGTTGAAGGCGGGTGTACTGATGGCGAGGCAAAGTGTTCTCGCAGTGGTGGAGGCGGCGAAGCGAGACGGGGTCACTTACGTTGAGGAATCGGTGTTGCCACCGACGGGCAACGGCAGGTTGAGGTCATTGGTTACGGTGGGAGAGAGACGAATCACGGCCGGAGCATTCGTGTTTAGTTGTGGACCCTGGCTGCCTAAAGTGTTTCCCGAAATTCTCGGCAAGCTTATTCATATCACCAGACAAGAGGTTTTCTATTTTGGTGTTCCTGCACGCGATTACCGTTTCGCGCCGCCCGCGATGCCTGTATGGATCGACTTCAATGATCTGGTCTACGCCATTCCAGATATCGCTGGCTGTGGCTTTAAGATTGCCATCGATGCCCACGGACCGGAGTTTGATCCTGAAGAGGGTGATCGCGCGGCCACCACTGACGGATTAGCAGCAGTCCGCAAGTACCTGTCGTTGCGGGTTCCCGCCCTCAAAGATGCGCCGGTACTTGGAAGCGAAGTTTGCCAGTACGAGAACACGTCGAACGGCGATTTTCTGATCGATCGGCACCCGACACTGGAAAATGTTTGGCTGGTTGGGGGCGGTTCGGGCCACGGTTTCAAGCACGGGCCCGCCGTCGGGGAATATGTAATGAAAAGAATTTCAGGTGGAAATGTTGAGCCGCGATTTTCTCTAGCCTCGAAAGGCACGATGCACCGTCGCAACGTTTATTGAGAACAATGCCGAAAATGAAAAAGACCGGCGAGTTCTTAGGAACGCCGGTCTCATTTTACAGATTTAGGTTTCTACCCCTTTCAATTGTACGGGTTGATCAGGGCGTCGGTTTGGGCGGCGGCGCACCCTGCGGGCACGTCCACAGTTCCACCATCATTTCGTCTCTCGGCGGTCCCACAATAGTGACGATACGTCCGGCGTTGAAGCCACGCGAATTGACCAAATAGTCAACGATCCGACTTCCCTGAGTCTGCACTTGCCCCGTCCGGCCGCGCTGCCCGGGATAGACAACGACATAGGCGGTCGAGGAAGGATCGTTCTGCACCTCGATAGCATAATTGTCCAAACGGGCCTTCTCATCATTTCTGGCTAACTGACCAAACTCGTCAAACTTCTTGCATGTAAGCGGTACCGGAAATGAAATTGAACAAGTTGCGGAACAATCCAGCGGGTATCCAGCCATCGACAGCGTTGCGCTGATCGTTTGGCCAGCCAGACCCGTAGTGTCAACCTTGATTGTGCCGGTGCCTTGTCCTTCAATGATCCTGCCCGCCGAGACGGTCCAGTTATAGTGGGGAGTCACGTTGCCGGAGCCGCCAGTGAGTGACGAAGTGAATGTCACTGCCTGATTGAGCTCAACTCGATCGGGGCAAGTAATATAAACATTTGGGCAAACGGGCGGTGGGGGCGGTGGACATTTGACCAAGACAGCTATAGAAGTAAACGCCTCACACGCTTCATCCCCGCTGGCTGTGTCTATTGCCAGGAATGCCTTGTAATATCCAGGTCTGACTCCGGAGAGATCCCAGGTAACGGCATCACCACCGTTGCCCTCAATGCGTCCTGCACTAGTAGTCCAGTTGTAACGGACCGGATTTCCGTTTGGAGACGTTGCTCTTGCATTGAGACGCACAAGAGAGACATTCGTGTCGCCTTCGCAGGCATTGAGCACCGCATGATCGGCAGTAACGCTAACGATTGGCGGCGCATAGACGAAAGTTTCTCTCGCTCTCTGACCCATGGCTTCAGAGGAAGAAATGCTCAATCCCACTAGCACAAGTGGCAGGAACAATCCGATATAGTGGCGCTTAGGCTTGAACATTTCGACTCCTTACACGTTCGTCATTTCAAAAACACTCCGGCCGCGCAGCCGCTATCTCTGTTTATGGCAATTACGGTTAAAAAAGGAAAAGGGACAATCCCTGTCCGTTTCCATAACCAAATTGCTGTCTGGGGGTCCTCCGCCTTTGGTGTCCGAGGGGTTAGGTTTATTTAATCTATTCCGAAAATCGCTTCTTGGCAAGGTTTGACTCACCCCTCAAATTGGCGTAGATACGATGTGCTCCCTACCAGTCATCTTTCGGCGGGCATTTGGCATGAGATATATCCTTCTGGTTGTAGTCATTTCCACATTTTTTGGCTTGGCGGCTTGTTCTCGAAAGCAGACGAACCAGGCCGAAGCCGAGGCAGCGGTACGGGCAGCGAAGACAATTGAGGGTGAGCACTCGGAAGCGCGCTTCTATTTGGAAAAGGGGCGGGAGTTCTATCAGAAGGACGAAGACACGCAAGCCGCCGAAGCATTTCAGCAGGCACTGAAATTGGACCCCGAACTTGCTGAGGCCCATTTCCGTCTGGGTCTTACTTTCGACGCACTCGGTCAGGAGCAAGAGGCGGAGGCAGCCTACAAGAAAGCGGTCGAAGCCTACAAGAAATACCTAAGCATTAATGGCAGTAATGATGATGCTGAGGCTCACTACAATCTCGGCCAGACTTATGCTGGACTCCATCTCTACAGCGAGGCCGTCAGGGAATATCGTCAGGCCACGCGTCTAAAACCAGAAGACGCGGCCATCCATTACGACCTGGGATTGGCTTTGATGAGATTAGCGCAATACGACGAAGCCAGCAGAGCCTTTGAAAAGTCGCTGGAGATCGATCCGGAGAACTATCGTGCCGAGGACGAGCTCGCCGAAGCGCGAGAAGGCGTGAAACGAATCCGCACGGGAAAAAAACATCAGGAAGCCCTGTTAAAGAAGAAAAAGGATGAGGAACTCAAGAAACAGGAGCAGGGTGGCGAGGCTCCGTCATCAAAGCCGTCAAATACCCCGGCCTGAACGATCCGGCGGTAATTGAAGTGAAGGAGAAGGTAATGGCAACATACACACCACCCCCCTATTTTCCGCAGAGTTCACTGTCTCCGCCTGACAAGAACCGATACAAGAAGTTCAAGCTGGCGATACTTGCAGCCGGAATCCTGCTGGTCCTAATGCTAGGCGGTTTGGGGGTAGGAATCTGGTATCTTTTGGAATGGAAGTCTTAATTGCCGGACACGCCGCTTCCCTGCTTGACAGTTAAAGCCTTGACCCTTATAGTTTCCCGTTTCGGACTCACAGTCTGGATGTAAAAGTGCAGCGTCTGGTTGGTTCTGTCGGTGTGGAGGCGTTGCCCGACTGGTTATTCGGAAATAGTCGTTTGACAAGTATTGTGGCGTAAACTGCATGCGTCTCGACTGGCTGACGGCCGGTTGTTCCCACGCCTGCGCGCTTGAGGGGTCAAACCCTATCCTGAATGCGACGCCACAGAAAAGTTTCGGCTGAAGGGAAGCCACAATCCACACCCGCCTGATCGCGAACTCAGAACATCCCTACGTCCAATTTTTGCTAACAGGGCAGTCGCCTGCGCTGACTGCCGGACGAAGTTGACCCAGAATTTGGGCCACAGGTTCCGGAAAGAGGTAGGCAGTGCCCTTTTGCGCTCTCAAACAGGGCGGCTCAGGCTTAAAGGAAAACAACAGTGCCGACGATAAATCAACTGGTTCGCAAAGGCCGTCAGAGGGTGAAGTACAAAACTGCCAGCCCGGCGCTTCAGAGTTCGCCCCAGAAGCGGGGTGTGTGTACGCGTGTGTACACGCAGACTCCGAAGAAACCTAACTCAGCTCTGCGCAAAGTCGCACGAGTCCGCCTGACCAACGGGATAGAGGTGACTACCTACATTCCGGGCGTGGGACACAATCTGCAGGAGCACTCCATTGTCTTGATCCGTGGCGGACGTGTGAAAGACTTGCCGGGCGTTCGGTATCACGTGATTCGTGGAACGCTTG
Source organism: Pyrinomonadaceae bacterium (assembly GCA_041745915.1). Lineage (GTDB taxonomy): Bacteria > Acidobacteriota > Blastocatellia > Pyrinomonadales > Pyrinomonadaceae > PSRF01. Next base: position 20,833 of record JBGTHZ010000099.1, read on the forward strand.
ATTCCGTTGGGGTAGCGGATCGGAAACAGGGACGTTCGAAATACGGCGCTAAGAGACCTAAGGCTGGGGCCGGAGCGAAATAATTGGGGACGGTGCCGGGTCCCGGGAACTGGAACAGAAGATGTAACTGACACCCGACACCTGATACCTGACACTGAAAAATTATGCCAAGAAGAAGAGTTGCTGAGAGACGAGAAGTACTTCCGGATCCGATCTACAACAGTCCGCTGGTGACGAAGTTCATTAGCGGAGTCATGTGGGGTGGGAAGAAGTCGGTGGCTGAGGGCATTTTTTATGATGCCATGCGCCAGGTGGGAGATAAGACTGGGGAAGAGCCTCTCAAAGTGTTCAAGCGCGCGATTGATAATGTAAAGCCGACTGTGGAGGTTAAGTCACGCCGGGTAGGCGGTTCCACCTACCAGGTGCCAATTGAAGTCCACCAGGAACGCCGCGGCGCGCTGGCGATTCGTTGGATTGTCTCCTACGCCCGCGGACGCGGCGAGAAGACGATGACCGATCGTCTGGCGGCAGAGATTCTCGACGCAGCCAACAACCGTGGTAACGCTGTAAAGAAGAAAGAAGATACACATCGCATGGCGGATGCGAACAAGGCATTTGCTCATTACAAGTTCTAGGAAGAGGTCCGTTGTCCGTTGTTCGTGGTCAGTAGATCTCAAGCTCAAACCGAGTGAACAACTGACTACTGACAACTGACCACTGACAGAGAGTTATGGCTAAGCAAGATCTAAACCTGACCAGGAATATCGGCATCATGGCGCACATTGATGCCGGTAAGACCACCACCACCGAACGCATTCTGTATTACACGGGCATAACGCACAAAATCGGCGAAGTGCACGAAGGTACGGCGACGATGGACTGGATGGAGCAAGAGCAGGAGCGGGGCATTACCATTACCAGCGCAGCGACGACCTGTTACTGGGAGCGAAGCGGTGTTGATCATCGCATAAACATTATCGATACCCCTGGTCACGTCGACTTCACGATGGAAGTTGAGCGGTCGTTGCGAGTCCTTGACGGTGCCGTAGCTGTCTTTGATGGCGTTGCCGGCGTCGAGCCTCAGTCGGAAACTGTTTGGCGGCAAGCTGATAAGTACGGAGTGCCGCGAATTTGCTTTATCAACAAGCTCGATCGGGCCGGTGCATCGTTTGAGCAATCATTTGAATCGATTATTACCCGCCTTGGTGCAAACCCTGTCGCAATTCAAATCCCCATCGGCCTTGAGGATCAGCTCAAAGGCGTTATCGACTTAATTTCGATGAAGGCTTTGATTTGGAATGACGAGAGCAAGGGTTCGGAGTATGTGACTGCCGAGATTCCTGAGGATCTTAAAGAAGCTGCTGCGGCTGCAAGAGAAAAGCTGGTGGAGGCGGTTTCATCCGTAGACGACGGCCTGATGCATAAGTATGTAGAGGGTGAGCAAATCTCTGAGGATGAGATTCGGAAGGCGTTGCGTAAGGGAACTCTCGAGTTGAAGCTGGTTCCCGTGGTCACCGGGTCAGCGTTCAAAAATAAGGGGGTGCAAACTCTGTTGGATGCCGTGGTTGATTATCTGCCGTCGCCGCTCGATATTCCACCAGTTGAGGGAGTGAATCCCAAGTCCGGGGAGATTGAGGCTCGTCCGCCCGATGCCAGCGCACCGTTTTCAGGTCTGGTATTCAAGATCATGGCGGACAAACATCTCGGCCAGTTGTCTTTTGTTCGCATTTACAGTGGCACGATCAAGGCGGGTTCATACGCCTACAATCCAATCAAAGAGACCAGAGAACGCATCGGCCGTTTGATGCGAATGCACGCCAATAAACGCGAAGACATCGAGGACGCGAGCGCAGGCGAGATCATTGCCATTGGCGGCATGAAGCAGGTGACCACGGGCGATACGGTTTGTGACGAGAATAAACCGATTATTCTGGAGAGAATGGAGTTTCCGGCCCCTGTAATTCGCGTTGCTGTCGAACCCAAGACCCGCCAGGATCAGGACAAGCTTGGATTGGCTTTGAATCGGCTGGCCCAGGAGGATCCCTCCTTCAATGTTTCAACCGATCCCGAGACTGGCCAGACGATCATCGCCGGTATGGGCGAACTTCATTTGGAGATCATCGTCGATCGTATGAAGCGCGAGTTTGGCGTGGAAGCAAATGTAGGCAAGCCACAAGTCGCCTACCGCGAGACAATTACTCAACCGGCCCCAGGCAAAGAAATCTACAAGAAGCAGACCGGCGGTCGCGGTCAGTTTGGACACGTTGAGATTGAGATCGAGCCTGCTCCTGGTGAAGGCTTTGTTTTCGAGAACAAGATTACTGGCGGTTCGATCCCCAAGGAGTTCATCAAGCCTGTCGAGCAGGGGGTTAGGGACGCGATGGAACGTGGCTTTCTAGCGGGCTATGAGCTGGTCGATATCCGGGTACGTCTGGTCTTTGGCAATTACCACGAGGTTGACTCTGATGAGCGGTCCTTCCACATTGCCGGCTCCCTGGCGTTTCAAGACGCCTTGCGAAAAGCCAAGCCCGTGTTGCTCGAGCCGATCATGCGCATTGAGGTGGTAACTCCCGACGATTACATGGGCGCTGTTACGGGGGACTTGAAGCGCCGGCGAGGACAGATCGAAAAAATGGAGCCGCGACCCGGTGGTGCGCAGGTGCTAACGTCATTCGTGCCCCTTTCAGAGATGTTTGGTTATACGACTGATCTGCGTTCAGCCACTCAGGGGCGGGCGACCTCAACGATGCACTTTGAGCGCTACGAACAGGCGCCCAAGAGTGTTGCTGAAGAAGTCATCGCAAAGGTTCAGGGAGTGGCGAGCAAGTAAAAAGGAGCGAGACAAGTAATGTCTAAGGAAAAATTTGACCGTTCAAAGCCGCACGTGAACATCGGGACTATAGGGCACGTGGATCACGGGAAGACGACCTTGACGGCGGCGATCACGAAGGTGTTGGGGAAGAAGAATCCCAAGGTGCAATTCATAGCCTTTGACCAGATCGACAAGGCGCCGGAAGAGAAGGCGCGTGGGATCACCATCGCCACGGCGCACGTCGAGTACGAGACGCCGAACCGGCACTACGCGCACGTGGACTGTCCGGGGCACGCCGATTATGTGAAGAACATGATTACGGGTGCGGCGCAGATGGACGGAGCGATTTTGGTGGTGGCG
>JBGTHZ010000100.1:0-53236 GCA_041745915.1 Pyrinomonadaceae bacterium
GGGTCCGCATATGTCGAAGTCGGTCAAAAAGCTTACGAACAAAAGTATCAGGAGCGCCGCTTTGCCAATCTGCGAAGAAAAGCAAAATCGCTCGGTTTCCAACTCGTACCCTGCGAGGCAACGTAGAAGTTTCTAAGAAGAGCAGGTCTCCAATCTCCTCTCGCATCCGCGTATGATCCGCTTCAGACTTCGAAGCGGCATGGATCTTAATTGCGTCCCGAAGCTCGCTAATCTCCTCTTGCACTTTCGCGAAGATGTCTTCAATTTTTTCCCAATCAAATCCCACCCGCGCGGCTTTGGTCGACAATTGATGGGCTTCCATCAGAGCGGGGACCTTCTTAGAAACGCCGGCAAGTACTGACGTGTTGGTCGCCGTGTCAGCGTTGGTCGCGGCCCTCTCCTCGGCCTTGATGGCTTCCCAACTGCGAAGTACTTCGGTCGTCGTTTCGGCTTTTGCATCGCCGAAGACATGAGGATGTCTGCGGACCATTTTTGTGTGAACGGTATCGGTGACGTCGACAATGCTGAAGTCGCCCCGCTCACTGGCAACTTGCGCGTAGAAGACTATCTGAAAAAGCAAGTCGCCGAGTTCATCACGAAGATCCAGGGGGCGGCCAACGCGTGCCTCCTCAACTGCCTCGAAGGCTTCGTAGGCTTCTTCCAGGAGCATCGGCGCGAGCGTGGCATAAGTCTGTTCGCGGTCCCATGGGCAACCCGCAGGCGACCGCAACGTCGTCATCAGTGTCACCAGGTCGTTAAATGTGGCAGGCATGGAAACTAGTCTAGAATTGAATGTCTAAAAGCGAAAGAGAGTTCGCGGCAAGCCTTCTTGCTGCTCCTGCGATTCGGATGTTACCATCCCATCAAAATACGGAAATGATAAAGGAAGTAGCGCTGTTAAGGTCTTGAGCGGCGTACGTAATAAGCCAATGAACGAGGAACAGCCCAATTTCAAAGTGACTGATCGCCGACTGTTTAATCCAGACGGCTCCCCGCGAGACGTGCCGCCGGAGGAGAAACCGGAACCTAAACCTAACCCGGCGCCTGAACCCGCCGGCGTTCCGATAGCCGCTGTAGAAGCGTCAGACCGCGCTCCATCCGCTCAGCCCCAGGCAGCGACTGCCGCGGCTTCCGAAGCGGCGGAACCTGATGAAGATGAACTGCCGGACGCCGAGAACCCTGCAGGCTTCGCTAACTTCATCATGACGATTGCTTCAAACGCGGCGTCTTCGCTGGGAATGATGGAGCATCCGGTAACTCACAAGCGCGAGGTTGACCTTGAGCTGGCCAAACACTGGATTGACATCCTGGGAATGCTGGAACGAAAAACGAAGGGCAACCTGGCGCCTCAGGAAGAAAAGATCGTCGAAAGCCTGCTGGCAGATCTGCGTATGCAGTATGTCTCGCTCACCAGCTCCGTGTCGTCAAAGGCATCCCGCGCATTCACCGGTCGTGACATTGTAGGCGGCTGACCCAAGCGTAAATGGTGAATCGTAAATCGTGAATCGTCGGTTCGACTCTTCTACGATTTTACGATTCACGAATTTACGATTCACCAGATGAAACTGACTTTCCTCGGCACTGGCACGTCCACAGGTGTTCCTTCGATTGGCTGCGACTGTGAGACGTGTGCCTCGGATGATCCGCGGGACAAAAGACTTCGCGTTTCAGTTCTAATAGAACATGGCGGCCAGACCGTGCTGGTTGACACGTCGTCCGACTTCCGGCAGCAGGCCTTGCGACACAGGCTGAAACGACTCGACGCTATCCTGATAAGCCATTGTCACGCTGATCACATTTTCGGTCTTGACGACATTCGCCCCTTGAACTTTCGCTACGGCGCAGTGGGGGTGTATGCCAACGAACGGGCCTGGCCTGATATTCGGCGCATTTTCAAATACATCTTTGAGCCTTCACACTTCGGCGGGGGCTTGCCGCAAGTTATTCCCCACACAGTTATGGCCGGAGCGCCCTTTTGTTTGGGTGATGAGTTGGAGATTACTCCGCTGGAGGTCATCCACGGCCGCCTTCCTGTCATGGCGTATCGCTTCAACGATTTTGCTTATGCGACGGACTTGAGCCTGATTCCGCAACACACGTTAGATATCATGGCGAACCTCGAGGTTCTGGTCCTTGATTGCCTGCGGTTTAAGGAACATCCGACTCATCTGTGGCTGGACAAGGCGCTTGAGTATGTTGAGACCATCAAACCGCGTCGCACCTATTTCACCCACATCGCCCATGACGTAAAACATGCGCGCGACGCCGTCCGTCTCCCGGCTGGAGTCGAATGGGCTTATGACGGGCTCGTTGTCAGTGATGAGTGATGAAGCGTCGGGTAGTGATCAGTTCATTTTCCATATGTCATTTGTCATGATTTGTCATTTCTCATTTGCCATTGTCTGAGAATCGGGTTTCGGTTTCCGTTTGTACATGTGATTGATCTCTAGCGTGTGAGTTACGACGGGGAGCGCACGCTTGGTCTTAAATGACAAAATGAGAAATGAGAAATGACATATGGAAAATGAACCGACCACTGCCTGAGATGGTCCCGATTTTCGTCTATGCGATTGTTTCACGGCACAGACAATGCCGAAATCCAACGCCCGACCGTACTCACCCTCGGTGTTTTCGACGGGCTGCATTTGGGCCACCAATTAATCATGCGCACGGTTGTAGACCGAGCTCGTGCTCTCGGCTCTGTCCCCACTGCCATCACTTTCGATCCTCACCCGCGGGCGGTCCTGCACCCCCAGTCGTCGCCTCCCCTGCTGCAAACCCTGGATCAGAAAGTAGAGGGGTTTGGTGTCCTCGGAATTGAGCAGACTATCGTCGTACGTTTCACGGAGGAGTTTTCGAAAATTCCGGCGGAAGACTTTTTGCGAGACGTTGTAATGGACCGCCTACACGCTCGGGAAGTTTATTTGGGACGTGGCTTTGCGTTCGGCCACAACCGCCAGGGCAACATTGAGCTCCTGCGCCAGGTAAGCAAAGAGTTGGGGTTCGTCGCAGGGGAAGTACCAGAAGTTGGTTTTCGTGGGCAACGCGTCAGTTCAAGCAAGATTCGGGAATTGCTGGCGCTGGGGAAAGTGAATCTGGCTCGCCGAATGCTGGGCCGTCCTTATGGTGTGGAGGGTCGGGTTGAACGAGGAAATGAGCGAGGCCACACTCTCGGGTTTCCCACGGCCAACCTGCGTCCGCAGAACCGCGTCATACCTGCGAATGGCGTTTACGTGACGGGAACTTTGATTGATGGCCAATGGCGCCGCAGTGTGACAAATGTGGGCACCCGCCCTACGTTTGAAACCGGCTCGGAACCTTCGGTGGAGACATTCGTAATGAATTGGGGTGGTGATCTTTACGGTGACGTGATTCGAGTACGTTTTCTATACCGCCTGCGTGACGAGAAAAAGTTTGACTCGCTGGAATCGTTGAAATCTCAAATCACCAAAGATGTCGACCGGGCCCAGAATTACTTCGAACGTGCCGGGGCCAAGCACATGTTATCAATCCTTTGAGGGATGGTGTTCAGGGCTGGCCGGGGTTATGCTGTCACAAACGGGGAGCGGTAGCGACCTGGTCTCAACTGGGAGAACACAACCAGGTCGCTACCGCTCCCCGTTCTAACAAAGCGATGCGAGCGATGCTTTGGTCATTATTTAGAGAACCATGAAGGCAGAGCACTCACTAGTTCGGACCTCGGAGGCTCCCGCTGGGCAGGACGCCAATGGGATGAGCCACGACGGAGGCGCAACTCGGTCGCGGCCGAAGGTTGACGCGCCGCCGGCGGCACTCAGCGATGAGTTAGTCGACCAGATTCTTCAAGGACAGGGGTTGCGGGGTTGGCTGCGAGTGGCCAATGTCTCGCGTGTGCTCGGCCTGCTGACGCTGTATCTCTTTCTGGATAGCTATGATATTCGCTCAAAGTTTAATCGTCGCAGCTCCGAACGTCGGAGAGAAGCATCGCGTGCAGCCGGCCGCCAGGCGCAGTTACTACAGTTGTGCCGTGATGTTGTTGGACGCCTAGTCGATAGAGCTATCCGAGTGGTGCGGTTTTTCGTGTTTCGCGGCGCCGATGGCTCCGACAAGAAAATGGCGCGACTCGAAGAACAGGCTGTGTGGTTGCGCGAGAGCTTGATTGGACTCGGACCAACCTTCATAAAGATAGGCCAGGCTCTTGGTACCCGCGGTGATCTGCTTCCGCTTCCCTACATAAAACAACTCTCGATCCTGCAGGATCAGGTTCCGGCTTTTCCCACGGCTGAAGCCTTTGCGCGAATAGAGGCCTCCCTCGGACGCAGTGTGCACGAAGCTTACGCTGAGATCGATGCCGAGCCCATTGCCGCCGCCTCGTTGGGTCAGGTTTATCGAGCTCGCTTGCACGACGGCCGGGAAGTGGCAGTCAAAGTGCAGCGGCCTAATCTCAAAGAGATTATCAGCTTTGACATTGCAATACTTTACCGGCTGGTAAAGTTGACCAACCGCTTTTTCCCGCGCGCAAATGAGAACGCCGACTGGGAAGGAATGCTGAGGGAGTTTTATCGCACTATTTTTGAGGAGATGGATTACGCGCGCGAAGGGCGCAACGCGGATAGATTCCGATACAACTTCCGGGATTGGCGAGCAGTCCGCGTGCCGGCGATTCACTGGTCACACAGTGCTTCACATGTGCTGACCATGGATTTTGTTCGCGGGACCAAGGTCGTCGATTTGGAAGCGTTACGCGCTCGCGGAATCTCACCGGTGAAAGTCAATCGGCTAATGGTGCGCGCTTATTTGAAGCAGTTGCTTGAAGATGGATTCTTCCACGCTGACCCGCATCCCGGAAACCTACTGGTGATGGATAGCGGACATCTTGCCTTCTTCGACTTTGGCATGATGGGCCGGATCACGCCCCGTCTGCAGTCGCAGATGATCGATGCTTTTTTCCACGTTGTCAGTCGCGACGTTCATGGCCTGGGGCAGGACATTATTAACCTCAACTTCCTGAAGCCTGGCGTCGATCCGGAAACGATTCGTCCCATCGTTGAGGGACTCTTCGAACATTATTTGAATCTGAAACTGGGTGAGGTTAATTTCAAAGAGCTGACTTACGACCTCGCCGAGGTGATGTATGAGTATCCTTTTCGTCTGCCGGCCAACTTTACCTATGTTATGCGGGCACTGATGACCCTCGAGGGAATTGGTATCGTCACCGATCCTGAGTTTAGCTTCTTCGAAACTGCGAAGCCGTATGCGAAAGAGTTTATGCTCAAACGTGAGGGACGGTTGTTCCGCAAGTTGATCCTCGATAAACTCACCGGCCGTGAGAACGGCAGTGACCGGATCCAATGGAGCAAAGTTTGGAAGCTGACCAAGATGGCCGCGCAAACCTACCTGCAGAGATAAAGAAGAGCAGCGAGCTGGGCGCGTAACGTGATGCCCGCCAGGATTTAGAATGCCAACGTAATGATCGCCTCGCGACGTCTTCTGCCAACTGCTTACCTGCCCGGGAGGCTTTCATCTCCCATCTTCCCTCTCGTCAAACTTCGAGCTGGAAGCTTTGGATTCTTTGAGTCCCGAACAAGCGATTGAGTTTCTGGAAAGGTTTTACTCCCGCGAGGAAGGCAAATACTATTTGACTCTCGATAAAGAGGCGCTGGCAAAGGAGCTACACAAGGTCGCGGTATAACCGACACGCGCACACGCAACCTACATCGAGGGAATAGGGATTAAGCTTCTGCCTGGTAATATCTTCGAGAAATGCAGACCTTTGTGAGGTGTTAGGTGGGCTCAGGTTTTGCTGTCCGGCCAAGCTGCTTCGCACCCGGGAAGCAGTCAGCTTTGACCTTCCATCCAGTGAGTCCACTGTTACTCTAACCCAACTCACTCGATTGCGCGCCGTTCAATGACGGCAATGGCGTGCGCAAGTTCGGCACGTGTAAGGGCCCCCTGAGGCCTGAACAACGAATCGCCCTGGAGCAAGCCCAGCGAAGTTGCCACCGAGACATAGCCCCTGAATTCGTCAGGAATACTTGCCGCATCAAGAAACGCCAAAGGTATGCCGGCTCTTGCTTCTGCCTCCGAGCGAAGTCCGGCCGCCCTGACGAGAGCAATTGCTGCCGTTAGTCTGCTCACACTATCGTTCGGCCGGAACCGATTTCCCACCGCGTCAACGAACAGAGGTCCGTTCGGGGAAGCCTGCACGCTTTCCACAAACAACCTTGTGGTTGTATCACGAACATCCTGATAAGCCGGTTGACCTGCCAGATATTGCGGAACGCGGGCGCCAAGCATGAGTGCGGTGGCCAGGTCAGAGCGTAAGACCGCGGCATCGGGTCTGAACCGACTACCGCTGGGCCACATCGTAAACGTGCGGATGTTTTGGTAGATCTCATCGCGCAGGCCAGGACTAAGATGATCGATGTCATTCAGTGCCGCAAAACGAGCTCGACCAACACTCAGTGCCCCAAAGAACTGTTGCGTCGTGCCCAAAGCGCCAAGCGTGTTGCGGACATTAACGCGCCACGCGCCTGCTGCGGGCGTTGTCAGGGACACGCGCTCCTGCTTGCCAGTAAGGCCGGGTAGATTAATGGCGTTGGATTCTCCCCGCAACGATCCCGAGTTGTCATAAACCCGAAGACCTAAGTCATTAACGCTCCACAAAGGTCCCCATCCGATCTGGATCGATGCGAAGACTGTGCTATCAGGCAATTGTAGAGTTGTCTCGGAAATTGTACCCGGCTGGAGATTGGCTGAGAAGGTAGTTAGCGGATCCTTGAAAAACTGCACCTGGCCGCGATTGAGTGTGCCACGCCAGGTTCCTATCCGACGTGTACTAAACGCCGCCCGTAGGACTGCTGCATGAACATTCAGCATTCCCGCCCCAGCCTCGTGTGAGTAGTAAGGCGCTAATGGTGTTGCGGTTAGTTGCAAGATACTACGCACATCCGCCGGTGTGAGGTTCGGATTCACCTCGAGCATGAGGGCGATAGCTCCGGCCACTTGCGGAGCGGAGAAACTTGTTCCGCTCGCGGTCGTGTAGTGCGGGATCTCAGCTGAACTGAGACGCTCTGCATCAGCGCCTGCGAAACCCTGGGCTCCCGTAACGTTTGCGATTCCAGAGCCTCGTACGCTGACGACATTCGTTCCTGGCGCGACCAGAGTGGGACGGAACAGCGCGCTGGCAAAATCTCCTCGAGACGAAAAACTGGCCAGTCGGCCCTCGGTATCCGTTGCGCCGACGCTAACCACCCAAGGAGCCACTGCATAAGGATTCAGCGTGTTCGCGCCGGGCCCGTTATTGCCCGCGGAGAACACCACGTTGACCCCTGCCCGCGTCAACATTCTTGTGGCGATATTTATTGGATCGTTGGTGTCGAAGACAGTGTTGGCCGAGAAGCTGCAATTTACGACGCGTACACCGAGAGCGGCCCTATTCGATAACAAATAGTCCAAACCACTGAGCACGTATACAAGTGTCAAATCACCTGCACTGAGCCCAATCAAGCGAGCATCCGGCGCCACTCCGGCATACTTTCCATTTGAGAGAGTTCCGTTTCCGGCAATAATGCCGGCGACGAACGTACCGTGGCCATGAAGCTGATCGGTGTTGGAAAGGTTCTCGGAATTAATTGGATACTGGAAGCCGGCACCTACACTCTGCGTGTCGGCTAACCTGATGTTCTGCGCTACACGGCTCGCGAGATCTCCGTGCGTGCCATCGATACCAGTGTCGAGCACAGCTACCGTTACATTACGTCCGGTGACTGGAAGATTGCTGTTGCGGCCAGCGATTTCTGCATCACCGCGCGCCCGCTCCACTCCTGTGATCGCCCTAACCTCCGGCTCGGAGGTAAAGCTAAGCGTGCGGTTTGCATAGATCGAACGGACGGCGGGCGAGTGGGATATGGCAATAATCTGATCCCGCGTAGCGGTGATGCTCACGACCGGCAGCGCGCGAAAGCGTGTGCCACCAATAATGCCGATGCTTTGTAAGTGCGCGAGATCCGATTCGGTTGGCAAGTTGTGATAGACGACTACAGCGTTTATTCCCCTATCATCTGCTATCTGATTCAGTTGAACGGCAAGTTCGGGATCGACGCTTTGGAGACCAGTCCGCGCATCGTCAGCCCCTGTCATAACAATACCGTCAGCACCAGTCATGACAATACCGTCCGCACCGGTCATCACGATGCCGTCTGCTCCTGTCATTACGATCCCTGTCACTCCGGCAAACGTGAGTCCGTCTGGAACGACTGAGAAGACAATCCCGTCAGCTCCAACCGCCCTAACTCCATCCGCCCCCGTCATCACGATCCCGTCTGCTCCTGTCATGACGATGCCATCCGCGCCTGTCATAACGATGCCATCAGAGGAAGGACGCTCGAGACCGTCCGCGCCGGTCATCACAATGCCATCGGCGCCGGTCATCACAATCCCGTTAGCGAGTGTCACGGTGACTAAATCGGCCGTGTACGTGGTCCCATCCGCTCCCGTCATTACGATTCCATCGGCGCCAGTCATGACAATCCCATCCGCCCGAGTAACATTCAACCCTTGCGCAGTAGTGACATGGACACTGTTTGGGTAAGCAAATCCGTCCGCGCCCGTCATGACGATGCCGTCCGCACCCGTCATCACAATGCCATTCGGACCGTAGGTGAGAAATCCGTCCGCACCTGTCATCACGATGCCATCCGCACCGGTCATGACGATGCCATCGGCCCCGGTCATTACAATTCCATTGGAGGCAGTAAACCTGATCCCAGCCATTACTGGTGAACCACTCAGCACCAGGGCCAGCATGAGAGCTATGAATTGGTTCGCTTTTCGAAGGATTGAGTTTGAAACAGGGGGCATATTTGGCAAACTATCACCTCTACCGAAAGGAGGCAAATAACACTTTGGCTCGTAACGACTTAAACCACCGGGGGGGTCGAGCGGAGGAACTATTCGGACTGCCAAAAGCGGGCCGAATTCTAGCTTTGGGCTTAGCCGCATGTGTTGCGATCTCCTTGTGATTTCCGAAAGGACCGGGACGTGACTGGTCTGAGCCAAAGGAGTTCTCCCTAGGCCACAAGTTCCTGAAATAACTTGCGGGTCTCGGGGCCGGGTTCAACTCCCAACTCTGCTTTTAAGAGTCGTCTGAGCCCCTGATAGTGCTCTTTGACTGCCCCTCGATTGCCCAAAGCTCCGTGTGCCCGCATGACCAGACAATGAATATCCTCGCGAAACTGGTCTTCATGAAGTATCCGCTGCGCCAGTTGCATCGACTTCGACCAGTCCCCCATTTTTTGCGCAACTCCCGCGAGCACTTCCAGCAGTCGCAAATACTGCTCGCGGTAGTAAGTCCTTTGCTCCTCAACCCAAGGCTCATAACTGCCCTGCATAAACTCGCCTCGATAGAGCGTAACGGCTCCTTCATAGGCTTTCACACACTCTTCAAAGTTTCGTGATCGTCGCGCCTTTTCTCCCTCATACATCAAACGATCAAATTCCTCAATATCGATCCAATACGAAAACTCCGGATTGAGTTGATAGTCACTGTCTCGGTACAACAGGAAGTTCTGTTTTAGTGGTTGGTTACTGTTTACTGCCTTGCGAATGTGCGAGACGGTTGGATGGAAGTTTTTTTCAACAACCTCGATGTCAGTCTCGCCCCAGAATGTATCGATGATTGTGTCCTTTGAAGCCCGATGGTGGCGGCGCGATGCAATGAAGCACAAAATGTCACGCGCGCGACGCGTACTCCAAGCGTCAGCCGCCAGCGGACGAGTTGGATCGCGAAGTATTTCCACGGGCCCAAGCATGTTGATTGTGAGATCCGTAACCGGTTTCGTGGTCAGCGCGATTTCAGCCACCTGCACAGCGGCAGGTTTGAGCGCAGGTTTTTGAGCCCCGGCAAGTTGTTCTCGCAAATCCGACGGCAATAGCTCGCCAGCTTCTTCGGTGGAGAAGAGCTCGGGATTGTTTAAGCTCTCGCGTTTCAGCCAGTATTCGTAGTCGTACCTGACAGCGAGGTCCACAGCGCGCCTCAAATGCTCTAGCATCTTGGGCTCATCATTGAGCTTCAGCTCGCTCATAGCAATTGCCATGCATGCCTGAGCTTCGTAGTAATAGAAGCTGTGACCGTGGAAGTATTGAAGAGCGTGGGCCAGATCCTGGTGAGCTGGTTCAAATTCTCCCTGCGCTGACATGATGCGGCTGCGAGTAAGCGATGCAGTGTAGAAGCCCCTCTCGTCCTTCTCTGCGGGCCGGGCACTGATCAGGCGGTCGATCAATGTTCGCGCAGCGGCGAGATCCCCTACCTGCAGGCTCAACAAAGCGCGCTCTTCAAAGAGTTCCGTGCGATCCAGACTGATTCCTGCTTCGCCGTAAGCGCGTGCTGCTCGTTCGTAGTATTCGTTGGCTCGCTCAATATCCTTTCGCTCACGATAGAGATTTCCATACGTCTCGAAAGTTTCCGCTCTGGCCGCAACAAGATTAAAGAGCTGGCACCGTTCTAAAGCGCTATCGAGGTTCCGCTCTGCCGCTTCGAAATCGCCGCGATAGATGTAGCATCTGGCCATGTTCAAGTGGGCCACAGCTTCCTGCGGCATTGGCGATGCCGGACGGTCGCTGCGAAGCATGCGGCTCAACCAGCGCAGTGCTTCCCCGAAATCGCCCCGAATCCCGGCGGGCGTGCCCAGGTTATGCGCTATCAATAGCGTGTATCGCTCATCGTTACGCTCTTCCGCAGATTGCAAAGCACTTCTGAACTCGCGTTCTGCCGCGGTCCATTCTCCCATCGCCACCAGGCACAGGCCCCGCGTGTTGCCGCACTTTGTTCTGATCACAGAATTTGCATCCGTCAATTCAATCGCACGATCCAGGTAGGTGAAAGCCAACTGGTAATCAGCCTGGCGTCTGGCAAGCGTGGCCAGGGAATGAAGCGCTTCCGCTTCCCCCTCCTTATCATCGCCTTGCTGAAGCAGTGTGGCTGCCCGCCGAAACATCGACTGGGCTGCCTCATATTCCCCCCGCAATCGAGCAACCTCCGCGCGGTTCGCCAGTGCACGCGGATTTGCTTCAAGGGCGGTCTGGGGAATGGAATCGGCTAACGTGGCCAGAGAGCCAAGCGCGCCGGAAGAGATCCACTCAACTCCTCTTTCGGAAATGACTGTCGCGGCGCGATCAAATTCTTCCGCGGCGATGAGGTGCCTAACCGCAGGCTCCCATGCCTGGCGCTCCAAGAAATAAGCGGAACAGCGGTGATGTTCCGCCGCGACGCCCGCGCGACCGATCTCACTTCGCAAGCGCCGGCGCAGGAAACTCTGGAAGAGCGGATGGAGACGATACTCTTCTCCATGCCCCTCGCCGGCCACGGTTATGAATAGGTTACGGCGCACGAGATTGGGCAATACCCGTGAGCAGTTCATGCCCCGATAGAGTGCAGTACACGTATCCAGCTCAATGCGATCGAGCAGCGACATCTTCACGAGAAGCTGCTGGAGTTCCTCGGGCTCGGTTGAGAAAACTTCTTCAGCAAAATAGTCGAAGATGTCGCGCTCTGATTGCCGTAGTACTTCAACCAGGTCAATTGGTTGGACTTGCCCGTCGCGCGAACTGGTCACCGTCCGATGGGCTACCTGTCTGACCAATTGCAGGGCAGTAATCCAACCGTGAGTGCGTTCGGAATAATCGGCGAGCTGCTGTGGGGTGAGCTCCAAATCGAAAACCCGGCGAAAGAGTTGTTGTGTCTCTTCGTCAGTAAACAATAAATCTGAGCGATCGATCATTGATAGCGGCGACTGCGCGCGTAGCCGGGCCAGAGCGAGAGGAGGCATTTCGCGCGAGATGATAATTACGTGCAGTACATCAGGCAAATAAGCAAGAAGGCGGTCGAGGAACGCATGCACCGGAGTGTCGGCGCCCAAATGGTGATAATCGTCCAGAACCAATATCAGTTGCTGCTCAACACGTTCCAGTACCTGGTTCAACAGCACATCGACCGCCCGCTCCGGCTGTTGCGCGAGCTCGCTGGCAGCTTCCTGAAGGTAAGAAAACATGGCCTGGCCAAAGCCGGGCACTACTTGCTGGATCCCAAAGCTTACATAGCCGAGAAACACAAATGGGTCTGAGTCAGTGTGATCCAACTGGTACCACACAAACTGACGCTCGTGTGTTCGGAGAAAATCCGCCACCAGAGTAGTTTTTCCGGAACCGGCGTTCGCGGTAACAAGCGTAACGGGCTGCGCGAGATTCGCGAGGAGTCGCTCGGTTAGACGAGGACGAGAAAGCAATTCAGGAGCAGGACGGGGCGGCAACAGCTTTGTACGCAAAAAGAAACTGGGCTGCGCACCAGAAAGCTCGCCTACCCCCCCGGCCAACGATACGTGCGGGGGCTTTCCCTGACGGGTTTTGGCCATCACCTTCTGCCTCTTGGTCCTGCTTTGGTTTCCCGGCAGATTACCATGGCGAAATGGCATCAAGCCACCATCGCCTGAAACTTGGGGGTCCCCAGCGGGGCAGAGCGGGGTCCCCGGCCGAGCAGCTCGGCTGGGGGTGCCATACCCGTTGGGGTGCTCGGTAAGTGGGTTGGGAAGCACGAATAGCATTTGCTGGAGGCTGTTCATCTGTTGCCTCGCTCTGGATTCTTCGCCGATCAGCTAATTCCTGTCTGCAGGTAAGTCTGCACGGGAACTCTCTTTTCCGACTCATTGAGAGTCGCTGCAAATCCCGTGAGGGCAGCGGCTCGTCCGCGTGCGTGGTCTAAGGCGATGTTCGCTCCCTCGCTCGAGAGTCCATAACTCTCGAACAGTTCAATTGCTTCCTGCCTGGTAAAAGCAAGTGCCTCTTCTTCGATAACCGAAAGGGTCTGCTTTGAACGCATGCGCCACAGCGGAGCAGGCGGCATCGTTCTACTGGTGATCAGCATATGGACTTCGAAAGGCAGTAGTGGTAATAGCCGCCGGAAAAACGGCACCAACCACTCAGAATCGCAGACCAGATGCAGGTCTTCGATTACGATCAGGAGCGGCTTGCTTTCCCCTTCCACCAGCTTATAAACAAAGGCTTCCGCCAACAATGGAATCTGGTCAAGCTGGGCAGTTCTTGCAGCCGGCATTAACGCCTCGATGTCGAAATTCGATCGATGTTTCCGGATGGTGGCGATCAAGTATTGAAAAAAGATCCCAAGGTCGCCCTCTGGTGCGTCGACCTTGTACCAGGCCACCGCCCTGCCGCAGTTTCGCGCAAAATCCAGGGCCAGAGCCGTCTTGCCGGTGCCCGCGCGCCCGCAGACAATGGTAGAGGTGCAAGATGCCAAACTTTTTTCGAGAAGCGCCAGAAGCCTCGGCCTGGAGAGACGAGGCAATTCCGCGGGAACAGTTATTTTCTCGACAATTAGCTCCGCGTTGGTTGTTATGGTGTCTTTAGAAGACTCAAATAAAAACATATCGTTGAAGAAGTTCGATTTCCCGTGTTCTTGAAGTGCACTCGCCTGCGGCGAGCCATTTTCAAAATTCCTTCTGATTGGTAAGGACATTTTGCATTCCTTTCCCCTGGGAGCACCTTTATTGCCAGAGCCTTGAGAAATTCTTGAGTTTTTAAACATGGATTTACACTGACAAGGGAATGAACCGGTTAGAAAAATCTATGTATGAGTATCCTTTCCGGCTGCCGGCCAACTTTACCTATGTTATGCGGGCACTGATGACCCTCGAGGGAATTGGTATCGTCACCGATCCTGAGTTTAGCTTCTTCGAAACCGCGAAGCCGTATGCGAAAGAGTTTATGCTCAAACGTCAGGGAAGGTTATTCCGCAAGTTGATCTTGGACAAGATCACCGGCCGTGAGAACGGCAGCGACCGATCCAATGGACCAAGGTTTGGAAACTGACCAAGATGGCCGCGAACATGTACCTGCAGAAATAAGAACAGCAGGTGCGGGGGCCTGATGATTCCCGCAAGCATTTCAGAATGCCAGTAATGTAAAGATCGCCTCACGACTTCCCTCTGATCCTTAACTGCCACCAAAAGCGTTAAATCTCACATGTCGCGAACTAATTGACTGCGATGCCCTTGTTGCGCTGCCTCTGGCCTCGTGCGCCAAGACTCTGGTCATGATCTCACCGATAACCCGAGAATCCTCAACAACTACGTAAGCTGTGGCGCTAAAGCAAGGCTTGAACGGGTGAACCTCTCAACCAGCCTACCGACAAAGAAGCCGAAAAACATCGTTTAATTCCTCAAGAATTTCTCAACCTCAACAAATATCCTGTCGCCCTTGTACGAGAAGCACCGCAATGGACTCCTCGCAAGAATTGTCTGGTCCTGCTCGTTAGAAGTTGCCGGTCGTCCGGCCACCCGAGCCAGAAATGATCAGCCGCAAAGGAGAAATTTCGATGAGACCGAATTCGCAGAAGCTTTCTAAGATTAGAACGGCAAATTTCCGAAATCTGCATTTCCCGCAGGCATTAACAAGAAAAGCCTGGGAAACATCGACTGTGCGAAGTTTGTTCCGTCTGCTCATACCCCTCGCAATTAGCTCTATCGCGCTAGGCGGCCTGCTGTGGCTGCCGAATCCCACCAGCGCCGTCGACAAAGAGTCAATCATAGTGGAACTAGCAGCCCTGCCACCGAGCGTAGTGGCTGCCGATCAGGCTCGCAAAGAGGGAAGGGCTTTTGATCGGGCAGCCCACGACCAGGCGATACGGAGCGGACAGAACGCATTTCTTGCCAAGCTTCAGACTAACGGGATTGATTTCAGGGTTACAGAGACACCTCTTTTTCTTGCTGGTGTCAGAACTGGGCTCCCGAACCGGTTCAGTTACCTGATTAATGCTATAGGGCTCGATGTTCCCGCCTCGGCAGTAGAGGCGATTAGAGCCATGCCCGACGTAAGGCACGTGACTATTAACGAGCCGGTACGCCCACACCTGGACAACAGCGTCAAATACGTTCGAGCGAATGATGGACCCGGAAACAAGACGATATTCACGCAGGGTGGAGGCGCCGCGACTCGATATGACGGCACGGGACAGGTAATCGCAATCCTCGATACAGGTATCGAACATACCCATCCGACTTTCGACACGCGCTTCGACGATGCCAGCTTCTTGAGCAGAACCGGCGACATAAGACCTGTGCGATTGGCTGGGCAGCCTTACGTAGAAGGTGTCAATCACCCAAAAGTTGTTTATTTTCTTCCGCTGACTGCAACGACTAATGAAGATGACGTTGGCCATGGCACACACGGCGCCGCTGATTCGGCAGGCTTGAAAGTCAAAGGACCGGGGCTCGATCGGATCCCCAACACTGCCGACGATCAGATCATCGAGGGAGTGGCTCCGGGCGCCCTCCTCATGAACTACAAAGTATGCGAGACGATTTTCTCCTGCGTCGGCACCGTCAATATCGTCACAGCCCTTGAAGACGCCGTTTCTCAGACCGACCCGGCCGGCAATCCTAAGCCAGTAGCCACAGTCATAAACATGAGCTTTGGCGGCGGTGGCAGCCCCAATGACGCCTCGGCGGTCGCCGCCAGCAATGCTGCTCTGGCAGGAGCGGTGCCTGTCGCTTCAGCCGGAAACTCGGGTCCTGATGAGAATACCGTCGGTTCGCCGTCTGCCGGACGGCGGGTAATCAGCGTGGCGGCGACTAACGACCCGGGGGCAGTCACCAACGAGTTGGATGTTCTAGTGCCAGATGCTCTCCGCTACACGGTCGCAGGGATGTCTACCGGTGCGCAGAACGACACCGGCCGGCCTGTCGCCGGGCAGGATCAGTTCATGAAAGCCATCCTGATGGGAGGGGCACCCGACGTTACCTTCCCGCTCGGTCAGCACTACGTTTACACAGGATTCGCTGACACACCCGACCAAGTACCTGCCGAGGTCAGGGGTCGGATTGCCCTGGCCTCACGCGGCAGCACGGTGGATGCAGGAGCATCTGGAACTGGTCTGTTTGGGCACAAGGCAGCCGAGGCGGCTGCGAAAGGAGCTGTCGCCTTGCTGGTCTTCAACAATGTGGATGGAGAGCTTGAAGCGGCGACGACCCAAGCCGCAGTTATCCCGGTTTATGGGATCTCCAAGGCGAACGGGGAATACCTGCGCGACATGCTTGGCTTCCAGTCCCCGGCTTTCGATAAGGACAACCCGGCGACTTGGGGAACAATCTCTAACTTCCCGCTACGAATAAATCCACCCGACCCCTCAACTTTTTCACCCGGTACGACCGGTTTCTCTTCGCGCGGTCCGGTTAACAACTTTCAGTACCTAAAACCTGATGTAACTGCTCCTGGTCAAAATATTTACGCTGCCACGATTCCGCTAGGTGGGGCCAACGCCCTGGGCGGTGGTGGAACGATGAGCGATCCGAGCCGCTTCATTAGCGTCTCCGGGACCAGCTTCTCCGGTCCACATGTGGCCGGGGCTGCGGCTCTGGTCAGACAAGCGATGCTCCAGGCAAACGGCCAATCGCCAGTCGCGGCATTAATGCTTCGAAGTGGTGCTGGGGCAGGAACTCAGCAGATCCAAAACGGTGTGGTTCCGCAGAGTATTGTCCGGGCGGCCCTGACAAACACGGCAACCAATCTAAGGGAGGCGGACGGCGAGACACAGGTTTCGAACACCGATGATCGCACCTTCATACATGAGATCGGTTCCGGTCTCATCCATGTCATTGGGGCGGTCGATGCGCGCGCCGCGATGGGAACCAACAACGCCAATGGCCTAGGCGGTCCCGACAGCGCTAGCGACGCGGATTTTTTGCCGACGCATAGCTTTGGCGAAAACGAGGTCATTGATACCGACGTTGAAGTTCAGCCCAGCTCAATAACAGTCACTCTCCAAAACATCACCGGAATTTCCGGGGAAGGAACGTATGCGCTTAGCCTGGTGGACGGTGGAGACCTTAGGGGTGACATAACACGGCCGATTGTAGGGACGAACGGATTCTCGGTTTCTCTAAGCACATCCTCGGTCGTGCTCGGCGGAACATCGGGAGCGCAGGCGATGTTCGAGGTTAACGTTACTGTGGATGGCAGGACGACTGGGTTGCAGAGTGCAGGGGTCGATGATACCGGGGCGCCAGCCACTGAATTTCTGTGGTGGGTAGTGGCTTCCGGTTCCAACGGCGAAGTGTTGCGAATGCCATTCTATTATCGCGCCACTGCCACCGCACAGGAATTCCGCGAAGCGCCGTTTCAGAACGAGATACAGGACGACACGCCTCCCGACCAGGTTAATGGCGTCGATATGGATGGGAACTACAAGCTTTCCTGGACGTTCCCCGGCGCTCCAGCAGAACAACCATGCGCCTTCCAAGTTCAGGAGGCCACCTCATTCACAACGGCGTTCCAGGATAATGTGGATGGTGACCCTCTGGTGCTCGGATCCAATTCGAAGTGGACCGGCGACCCAGAATGGATTTCATCGCCACATCCAAACACCGGGTCACTCGGGTACTCCGTGGTCTATATTGACCAACTAAACACGTCACTAACTATGAACAATGCGGTCGCGATTCCCGCTGGCATCAAAGCCCAGCTTGTCTTCGATTCGTTCGAGGACATTGAACCTGATTTCGATTTTGGCTTCGTCGAGGTCAGCGGTGACGGAGGAAACTTTGTGCCGATGGCTCAATACACTGGGTTCTTCTCGGGTCAGCGAGTTATTGATTTAAGCGGCTTTGCCGGGCAGTCGATCAAGGTCCGGTTCCGTTTCGCGAGCGATCTGCTTATTTCGACGCCGGTGCATCTCGGGTGGTTCATCGACAACATTCAGATTCAGACGGCAAACTTCGCAACGATAGACACCGTAGGTGCCACCACTTTCGAATACAACGTCACAAACCGTACCAGCGGCACGTACTTCTATCGAATCGCGGGTGTGTTTGGACAATTCTGTGACCGGGTGGGTCCCTATTCCAACATCCGCCAAATCACGGTGGATCACGAGGGTGGGCCTGAACCATTGGCTCCAACCGCCAGTTTCACAGCGATGCCGAATCCCGCGGAGGTCAACCAGACCGTGAACTTTGACGGCTCGGCCTCAACGGATAACGACACCGTCGGCTGTGATCCCGGAACGAACGCAAATAAATGTATTGTGAGTTATTTCTGGTCTTTTGGGGATGGAGCCACCCAGACCACGACCGGTCCAACTACGACCCACGCTTACAATGCCCCGGGAACATACCGGGCCACGCTGACGGTCACCGACAACGACGGCCAGACCGCCAGTACCGAGCGATTTATCGAAGTTACCGACGGTGGTCCTAAACCGGGCGAGCAGAAGATCACGGGGGGCGGTTGGATTCCCATTTCAAGCGACCAGGGAAACTTCGGTTTCAACGTTAAGAAGAAGGGAGTTTCGCCTCCTTCGGGTCACCTTAACTACGACGACAAAGCCGGAAAGGTGAAGGTTAAGAGCGAAGGTATTACCTCGCTCTCAGTCACGGGTAACCGCGCGACCTTCAGTGGGCCCTGCACTGTGAACAAGGCCTCCGGCTTCACCTGCACGGTGGACATCATCGACAACGGCGAGGCCGGTTCGAGCGACTTCTTCCGGATTCGCGTGAGCAATGGTTACGACCGAGGCGGAACCTTGGGAGGAGGGAACATCAAGATACACAACTAAGCTAGCCCGTCGAATGAGAGGCCGGCTCAGGCCGGCCTCTCTAACATAATATGAGCGGCCAAGTGACCGAAGTAACTTGAATTAAGAACAATCTCATGCGATCTCGTGTGCTTTAGTGGATCGTGTTTGTTTTTTCAGCACCCTGCTAAAGGTCTCAGACGCTCCCGGCAAGTTACCTGGCCGCATTGAAGAACAATGGATAGGTCGCCAGGGATTGCGCCCGATACTGAGGACGAAAGCCAAAGAGGATGATTCGTCCCTTGCCTATCGTGACCTCAACTAATGCGGCCTTGCCCTTGATTCTATCTCCTCCCAGCAGCCAGCCCGACAGGAGTGGATCCTTATTCGCCGGATAACGCGCAATGATGCGCACATGCGACGCCGGCACGCTCGTCTCCTGGCCACGGTTCGCACTGCTGACTAACTCGAAAACCGGCGAACCCTCAGCCCAGGCGATGGATTCCTGGGGCATACCTTTGGCGATTGGATGAGAGGTGTCCAGCTCAATACGCAGAATTGAACCGGGAACAAAAAACTCCGTCCTAGGTAATCCGGCGACCGTGTTGCGCAAAGGCAATTTGAATTGCTCTAACGCAAAATCCGAAGCGCGATTAAAAAAGACGAGGGTTCCTCCAAGCTCTACAAACTCCCGCAATGCTTTTACGCCTTCCTCGCCAATGCCTCCCGTGTATTCAGCCGGCATGAGAACAGCGCGGTGGCCATTGAGAATTGTGCGAGGTACCTGGTCGGGAACGATGATCGTGTCGAAATTTACATTCAGGTTACCTTTGCGAAGGTCCGCGTCCTTGATCGAAACGTAGTAAAGACACTTGGCCTGGTTTTCAAGCACCCACCGCGTCCAACCTTCGTCCATAGATGGCACATGGGATTTATAAATTGCACGACGGGAAGGGATGCCGTCACCACAGACACCGTTCCCGCCCCTACCTGGCTCAGGCCTGGGCTTTGGCAGTGCGAAACTCGTGTAGATGGCATCAACCGGCACGTCCATTAGCAATGGCAGCGTGTGAGCAGTTACGTCATACGGGGGAATCGGATCACCCGACGCGTCGCGCAGATTTGGGTAGCGTTGCCTCTCGAGCAGGGCCTTGGCAAAGCCGCCATATGGTTGGGCCATGCGAACGATAGCGGTGCCCTGTGGATACCGACGTCTGTTCACAGTGAACGCGCCCGGGAACTCAATCTCCACTCCACCAGTCTCCAGGATGGTCAGCAATGGTCCCATCTGGTTCGCCGGTTGAATCGCGAATGCGTGCAACTCGCCAGGTCCACGCCGGCGTACTGCGTCCATTCCAACCTGGTAGAACCGGTCAAGCCAACGTTCACGATGTTGCGAGGCGTGCTGCAAGAGTGTGAACGCGGTCGTGGTCATGTACCTGGTAATGTCACGCAAGTGCCAGGGCCCCCCACGCCAAACAGGTCCAAACTTGTCGGATTCCTTCTGCGGATTGTAACCCTCGCGAGAACGCAGCTCGTCAAACTTCACTGTGATGGGCGAAGCGATGCGCGCTGAAGCGGTCTCGGAAAGAATGCGCACGCCGCCGTGGTAGTGAGAATAGGCGCGTGCCGGAGTCCATGCATCGTAGGTTGAATTTGTCGTGATTCCCTGGAAACCATTTGCACGTAGTTGCCTGGCCATCCAGGTGCCAAGCTCTGTATAGCCATCGATTAGTTGCTTTGGCACATTCGGTTCGACGGGCGGCATATAAGGCGGCAGAAAGAGACGCGAGCCAAACTCACTTTGCTGGTGAATGTCATGAACAATCTGGGGATGCCAGACGTTGTGGATCTTAGCTACAGTGATTTTGGTTTCAACCTGTGTGAAGGCGTACCAGTCGCGATTGTTATCATGGCCCACATATTTGTGATAAAGCTCCGGAGGGCTTGTGCCTTCGTAGGGAGTCCCGAGTGTTTTGTCGTACCAGTCTTTGACAATGTCCACACCATCAGGGTTCAAGGAGGGAACGAGCAAGACAATCGTGTTGCGCAGGATCTCCTGAATTTCCGGTTCGTTTGACGAAGCCAGGCGGTGGGCGATGAGCATGCTTGAAAGATATGAACCAACCTCCGTCGAGTGAATGCCACAGGTGATTAAAACGATCGTCTTTCCGTGCGCGATCAGTTCCGCCGCTTTACGATCGCGGGCGGCTGGGGTGCCCAACTTTCTTGGATCCGCCAGCAACTTCTGAATCTTCTTGTATTCCTCGAGACGGGCAAGGTTCTCCGGCGCACTGATCGTGGCCATCACGAACGGCTTGTCCATCGTGGACTTGCCCAAAGCTTCAAACTTCACGCGGTCACTGGCCTGATCCAGTTTGTCGAAATAAGTAAGCACCTGGTTCCAGCTAGCTAGTTTGCGATCATCGCCGGGCTGAAAACCCAGGACTTCCTCAGGCGCGGGAACCCGCGCGGCGCCGGCGTGAATCGGGACGCTCGTTTGGTTTCCCGAGGCACTTGTCAATGCAAGCGGGTCCGATTGATGAATGAAGGCGGCGACTATCAGCAGCAGTAGCAGTGTACGTCTAAACATTTACTTGAGCCTCGCTTTGAGTCTTGAAGGGACGGAGCGAAGTGTAATCGAAAGCGGGTAGGAAACGTGATCATTTTTCATTTTTCATTTCTCATTTTGTCATTTTATGTGGGTTCAGCTGGCAAGCGTAGACGGGGCCTGACGACAGGTGCCGCACCATGATTGTGTCTTAAATGCCCAATGAGAAATTATGAGAAATGGAAAATGGAAAAAGAGTTCCTGTTGAGGTCGATGGCTCGCTTACGACTTGTCGAAAAATCCCCGCAAATTATGGGTTTTACGGCCGAAACATGTTGCTGAAGGGCGGTCCATCCGTGTAGAGTAGCGACGTTATTAACCCCTGCGCACTTCCCGTTTTAAAAACTCATTCGGAGGTTACTTCAGATGTCTGTTGAGAGTGTTGTTGCGAATGAGCTCCCTGATCCGGTTGAGGCCAAACCTGAGAATCCGTTTCTCGCTTCATTTCGTCCGTACATACCTGCCGAGACGATCATTCCGGAACTAACAGCGCGGGCACTCATCGTAGGGACACTTTTGGGAATCGTGTTCGGCGCGTCTTCGCTGTACCTGGTTTTGAAAGTCGGCTTGACGGTGAGCGCCTCGATTCCCGTCGCCGTTATTTCGATTGCGCTGTTTCGCCTCGTGGCCCAGCTAGGGCTTAGAAACGCAACCATCCTTGAAAACAACATTGTGCAGACTGCCGGGTCCGCGGGCGAATCAATAGCCTTCGGCGTCGGAGTAACGATGCCGGCGATAATGATCCTCGGCTTCGACCTTGAGTTGAGTCGCGTGATGCTGGTCGCGGTGTTGGGTGGCCTCCTCGGGATCTTAATGATGATCCCGCTCCGCCGTGCGCTAATTGTCAATCAACACGGATTCCTGAAATACCCGGAAGGGACTGCCTGCGCTGAAGTACTAAAGGCAGGCGCATCAGAGGAGTCGCGCGCAGTGTCATCACTGGAGGCCAAGGCAGACGCGGCTGCACGCGGGGGAGCTCAGATCGGCGCCAGAACCATCTTCACAGGATTTGGCATCGGCATCTTCTATCAGGCAGCGCACCGGGCCTTCTATACCTGGAAAGAAGCGCCGGATAAGGTCTTTGGCGCGCCATTCAACAAGGGCTCAGTGGGCGTGGAGGTCAATCCTGCACTGCTGGGAGTCGGTTATGTTATCGGCCCTCGCATCGCTTCAATTATGTGTGCGGGCGGCGTGCTGGCGTATCTTGTGCTGATACCGACGATTGCTTACTTCGGTGGGGGAGAGACAACCGGCGCTATCCCGCCGGGCAATCAACCGATACGGAACATGAGTCCGAATGACATTCGCGGGGATTACGTCCTTTACATTGGAGCAGGCGCAGTAGCAGCAGGCGGCATCATCAGCCTCTTCCGTTCGCTTCCGACCATCTGGCACGGTTTAAAAGGCGGCTTAAGTGACCTGCGCGGTGGCCAGGCGGCCAGCGCGCGCGCACCTCGCACCGATCAGGACATCCCGATGAGGTATGTACTCGCCGGCATCATCGCTCTCATCGCGATGATCATGGCCTTCCCGCAACTGGGCCTGCAACAGAGTATTCTTGTTGCTTTCCTGGGTGCTGTCATGATTATCGCCTTCGGATTCCTGTTCGTGACGGTGTCATCGCGATTAACAGGCGAAATTGGTTCGTCGTCGAATCCAATCTCGGGCATGACAGTAGCGACATTGCTGTTAACCTGCCTAATCTTCTTAATGATGGGATGGACCGGTCCGCCTTACTACGTTACCGCGCTCTCGATTGGCGCGATTGTTTGTATTGCAGCGTCGAATGGTGGCACGACCTCACAGGACCTCAAGACTGGATTTCTCGTAGGAGCAACCCCAAAGTATCAGCAGATCGCCATTTTGATCGGAGCCCTGGCGTCGGCTCTGGTTCTGGGACCGATCCTGATCCGGCTTAATGACAACGGCACCATTTACGCACGTCGGATCACATTTGCTGGAGTGGATCAAAGAGTGCCGCAGCTTCCTGCCGGCGAGGCCATCTCACTGCCACCGTTTACCGACGATATTAAGCCGCGGGATCCGGGCAACTACCGTGTGCTCACGAGGGATGCCAACAGCCCGAAAATCGAAGGTCTAGACGAAGGCGAATACCTCGTCAACGACTCTGGCAAAGTCATGTACAAGATTGAACGCAACTTCACGCCAGAACTGCGCGCCGACCCTTCACAGCTCGGACAGAGTGAAAAGCTTCAGGGCAGGCAAGCTGCTGAGGATTCTAATACCTACAGAGTCTGGCATAAGACGAACACGACGGGCGGTCGGGAGGGTCGCTACCTGGTTGATGATCAGGGCGTACCGCAATACTTAATGGATCCGGCAATCAACGGCCAGAATAGGATGCGTCCAGATGGTTCGACGGTAGAAAAATTCGACGCCCCTAAAGCAACGCTGATGTCTTACATCATTAAAGGTATCCTCAACCGTCAGCTGCCCTGGAATCTTGTGCTGCTCGGTGTGATGATCGCCATCGTCTTGGAAATGGCGGGTATCCCTTCGCTTGCCTTCGCCGTCGGTGTTTATCTTCCGTTGTCGGCGTCGGCTCCGATCTTCATTGGCGGCATGGTGCGCTGGCTTGTTGATCGAAATTTGCGACGTCGCCATGCGCACATGACAGAAGAGCAACTGATCGCCGAAACCGACAAGAGCCCAGGCGTTTTGATGGCTTCGGGCTACATTGCAGGGGCGGCGCTCGCCGGCATCGTCTATGCTTTCATGGCCGGCTACTTTACCGACGCTTTCAACAGCACTAAGGAGTGGATGCTGGCGAACAACCCGTTCTTTGACGAGCCGCCCGGACATGTAAAGCCTTACGCAGATCTGCTGTCGCTGCTGCCGTTTGCCGCTATCACCTTCCTGCTCTATGCGGCTGGGCGAGAGTGGATTCTCGGAGGGGGGCGGAGGAAGGGAACATAAGCAACCTTTTCGACCTGGGTGGTGTCTATCAATGCGGCGGCGCGGCTTGCACCTCGCGGTTGAGGGCCGGGCCGCCGTCGCATTGCAAACCAAACTAACCAGGTGGCGCTACTGCTCCCCGTTCTGACAAGCATTAAGGACTTCAATGCACAGACTCACGAATAATCCGGCCATCCTTCGCACGGTGCGAGCATTCCTTCTCCTCAATTTCGCGCTGGTAGCGACTGGCGTTGGTTTAGTGGTGGCTGGACCACACGCTATGGCGCAAGCGTCCGTAATCAAAAGCCAGACAACCGCTGCCAGCCAAACAGGATCGCCCTCTGATACGGTCCGCTCGTTCTACAAATTGATGCGTGAGAAAAAGTTTCGCGACGCCTTTGCACTCTCCATTTATCAGCCCGCGATTGAAGGGTTGAAGCCGGCAGAATTTGACGACCTGCGACCTGACTTTGAGCGCCTGGCGTCGGCCATCCCTGAGAAGGTAGACATTAGCGGTGAACAGATAAGCGGCGAGATTGCGACTGTGTTTGTGAGAATCAAAGATGACGACGACAAAGAGCAGGCGGAACCAGTCACCCTGATTCGTGTTAATGGCAAATGGATCGTTGGTGACAAGGAAAACCAGGAGATAGTCCTGAAGGCTGGAACTGAATTTTTCTTCAACGCCCGAATCGACACCCATCATAGCGAAGTGCAAGCCATGCTGCAGCGCATTTCTCTGGCCCAGCTGGTCTATAGCCAGCAACATGCCGGCAAATTTGGGGACATGCCCGCTCTCATACTTGCCGGCTTAATACCCAAAGACCTCGAAGGAACGGAAACAACAGGCTATCGGTTTCGAATCAATGTCGCACGCGATGGAAAGAGCTGGACTGCCAACGCTGAGCCTGCTCAGCATGGTCGTACTGGCCGGCTGTCCTTCTTTGTGGATCAATCCGGAGTTAGAAGTAGTGACGTGGCAGGCAAGCCGCTCTCCGCGAACTAGCGGCAGGTTTCAACGTCAGAACATTAACCGATCTTGAAAATTACCGGTCTCATTGCCTGCTCCTCCAAACGGAGTTGGTCGGGCGTTGCGTTCAAGTCAATATACATCTCACTCCTAAGGACCGAAACGCTACTAATTCGATAAAGCCCATCTTGCGGCTAAGAGAATGACTTCAGCCAATCCCTTACGATTCGGCCGCTTTTCGACCTGCTCCCAAAGCAGGTTATGGGAGCAACGGATCACGCGGTAATAAGGGGGTACGAAAGAGGGTTGAGCCTTGCGGGCCGGTGAGCAGGTAAACCCTCCCGACCACGACCCATAGGGCAATTCAGAAATTGCCCATTGCCAGCAGCTTAGTGATTTACTTACAATAGCTGGGCGAGGTTGGATTCTTTCCCCCAGTTGCCCTTTCCCCTCACATTCAGTGACAGCTTCCCGTTGGAGAAGCAGGGCACGAGGTGGTGCGAGATGTCGGAGTTTCTCCGAACACTAGTGGGCCGGTTACGAGAATATGCCGGCGACCGCCGCGCCCCGAGGCGTCGTGTACGCCTCCCCTTTACTCTTTCACTCCACGAACCAGGGAAAAAGGCGAACGGCCGTCGGCCGTTGCCGACGCTGAGTGGCTTCACGCACGACATCAGCGCTACCGGGCTGGCGCTCGTCGTTCCCGCCATCCGGATTGGAGGACACTACCTTGCGGGTGGGGATCGTACGCTGGAAATCGAACTTGAGTTGCCCTCCGGATCGATTCATATCCGCGTCACCTCAGTTCGCTACGAACCTGTGGATGAAGACCGAAGCGAAGAGGGCTATATTATTGGGGTGAGAATATCGGATATGAGCACTGCCGATCGCGAGCGCTTGAAAACGTATCTGAAATAAAGACGCATCGTCATTCCTCAAAAACAAGCCAACCAAAAGCCTCTGGTACGTGGAAGTTCGGTTGTTCAGTGTGCGTCGGTTGCCAGGCAAGATAGCCACGGTCTTCGTTGCTGCCTACACAACGAAACAAATTAACTCGCCACCTCTCACCTCGTTGAGGCCTGTGAATACGATTACCCCAGGGGATCCGCATCGCGATAATTAAGTGGTCCTTGCCGATGCGTGCTGAGGTAGTCATACCTGAATCAAAATCCCACTCAGTTTCGCGCTGAGCCGGTTTCAGGTGCACCGCAAGATCAATCCATTCCCCAGTAGGGGCCGCTTCAAACTCAAAATAGCGATTTGGCTGTTCGGGGTTCAAAGCGAGAAAGACTTCGCAAACGTCACGGTCCCACAATCCCGTCGTCTTCGTCTCCGTTTGCGGATTTGCGCTCACGTTCAAGCGTTCCGCCTGGCGGCAAACGAAACGCACGCAAATGGAGTCATCAGACCAGACGATCCGAGCCTCGGCGTGCCGTTCGGCAGGAGCGGGAGCGCCTGACCAGTAGCGTGTGAGTGGAATCGCTTTGACTCGATCCCAGACGGTATGGTCGATGTCCGCTGCGGAGAGATCGTTTGCCGTGTAAAGAGTCTCGATGATCACGTTGGAAGACATTGTCAATTAGGAAGAGTTCTGCGACTTTTCTCTGATGGCTGCCAGGCAGGCGTCAAGTAAATGCTCGGGGCCGTCGTTCTGAATCACGCGCGCGCCGCTTTCTTTAGAGAACTTCTGCAGGAGATAGTCAGCTTCGTCAGCAACTCCGCCTGTTCCCGTTAAACACCCAATTACTTTGCCTTCGTCATGGGCTATGGTGAACTCGTTAAGCGATCCCATTGCTCCAGCAATGAAGATTACAATCTCACACGAACGTACCAACACCACATTCCGGCCCTTCAAACCAAAACCGGTGTAGACGATCAGGTCACAGGCGTCGGTGGGGAGGTGATAGCGCTCGATATGTTCCAGATCAGAGGTCGCCGGCGAGACGCCTATGTGGAAAACTCCGGACTCTTGCGCGGCCTTGCCGACCAGGTAGACTATTCCTGTTGTACCACCTGACATGAGAACAAGATCGCGACCCGCGAGTGCCCGCCCGAGGGCAGAAGCTTTTGCTCGTAGTGAATCATCGGTAGATCCTTCACCGACGTCGCCCGCGGATCCCATTACTCCCACTGTGATGGTCATATCGTTTCTGGTCTCCCGCACCTCACAGTTCATTTTCCATTTGTCATTTCTCATTGTCTGAAAAGACAGACATGGCGCTCTTCAATCGTTGGAGATCATCGCTGTTTCCAAGTGGACATGCAGGTAAGGTTTTCAGGCAATGAGAAATGAAAAATGAGAAATGACAAATGGAAAATGAAATCCTCCTTCATCCGGCCACCTTTGCGCTTTCACGGTCCACGATTCGTAGGTCCGGAGTCTGGTCGCGTTCTCCTTGATCCCACCAACGCTCAGTCGCAAACCAGACAAAGCCCGGGAGAAGAAACAAGATCCCGATGCCAATCGTAACCAGCCGGGGTGACAGGCGGAAGCGGTCCAGGAGTTCTCCCGTGACGTAGTTTGAAGCCGCCATCGTCAGTGTGAGCAACGCCAGCTCGGCGGCAAATACGCGACCGCGGAAACCGTCTTCTACATCGCGTTGCAGCATGACGGTTGAGAAAACCCAGAGAATACTTCCGCCAGTGTGCGCAAGTCCCAGAACGATCAAAGCCACTATGAAACTGCCGGTACTGCCAAATGCAATGTAACCCAGACCTCCTATCAAAAATGATATTCCTATGGCGTTCAGCATGCGTTTCTTGCCTTCTCCTGCCACCCGTCGAGCTACGATTGGTCCTACGGCAGTTCCGATGCCTCGCGCCGCGAACAGCACTCCGATACCGGTAGCCGCACTTTGCCCGACGGGAAAGATCCTCTCACCAAAAACCGCCAGCAAGGTGAGGATGCCGCCGCCGAGCCCCCACGCAGGTTTGACTAACAGGAGGGCCAACACGCGTGGCCGGTGCTTAACATATCTTGCTCCTTCGATTGTCTGCGTGACTCCCAATGCTCGTCCGGCAGTCAGCTTGCTTTTCTCACGTTTTGGCCGCTTGGGAAGGCGTACACTGGCTATCAAAGCAGCTGAGAGAAGGTAGGTCAGCGAATCAAGCACGAAGGCCACATCAGTGCCCAGCAATCCTGTGAGCAACCCCCCAATAGCTGCTCCTAACGTTAGCATTACCGACCACGTCACCGATGAAATCGCATTGGCGGCAACCAATTCACGGCTAGAGACGATCGAGGGAATGGCGGCGGTCTTCGCCGGTTCGAAGAATGTGGAAAGGCCGAGCTGTAACACAGTCAGCACATATAGAATCCACAACTGATCCGCTCGGCGCACCAGCAGAAAGCCCAGCACGACAACCGCCCGCAGCAGATCCGAAATGATCATGATTGAGCGCCGGCTGAATCGATCCGCCAGTACGCCTGACAGCGGCCCGAACACGAAACTGGGAAGGAAACGTGCGACCAGCAACAGACCTACATCCCTGCCTGATCCGGTGAGATTGAGAATTATTGTATAGAGGGCGATTGTGTTGAACCAATCGCCCAACTGGCTTACGACCTGCCCGAGCCAAAGTTGGCGAAAGGCATGATTGCTTCGCAGCAGTTCGATGTAACCGACTGGTTGTATAGCGTCTAAGCTTTTGCCAACTCTGTTTGTCAAAATCTCGCCCATGCCATAACTGCTGAGGTGGGTACCCAGTTAGAGATTTTGCGTCTCATACCTGTATCAATTCTGGTGAAATGAGACGCTCCAGACGAAGGGTGCCCGCAAGGCCTCCGCATTGTCAACTCAGCGATTGTGCAGCTTGACTGAACTCTCCAATCTGACCTGTCATTGTGGTCTCGATTATTTGATCTCTCCCATTCACCCATTCTCAAGACGCACAAAATCATCGAATTCCTAACGTTCCGCGTAACTCTTGCGGTTGACTCGAGCGGCACGACAATTGAGAAAGAGATGTTTGCGGCTGAGAGGCTCTTCGGGCTTCAAGGGCTCCCCGCACGGAGCCCAAGCCGCAAATTTTGAAAATGAAGGACGAATTGCTCCTTACGGTTTTTGAAAGAATCTCACCCAGCATGGCGGACCAAAAATGAGTCCGTCTCTTGCCCTTCAATGGCCGGAAGCGATTGTGGTTGCTCCCACTCGCTTCCGGCTGATGAATGGAAGAGAACCGTTTGTGATACCGCAGCCGAGTGAACATCACCGGCCTGGGCGGTACATGCAGCAATCGCCGTTGACGCTTTGAGTTAGTAAAGGGTTTTGATGGAGCACATCTGCATAATGACTGCGTTAATTTACGCGGTCTCCAAGAACATGGCGACCTATGTACTTCTGTGCGCAGGGTTGGCGGCCGCTGTTTACTTGATCTACCGCACCTCGTTTGAGCGTGTCGAAGCAAAAACGCGCGAAGCCGAAACGCTTGCCCGGCTACACCTGGCGACAGCCGAAGCACTGGCCACGGCGATAGACGCTAAGGATCAGACTACTCACGGCCATGTTCGCCGCGTTCAGATCTACGCGGCCGGCCTGGGCGCGGTCCTGCGACTTTCTAAAGCCGAAATCGCAGCTTTAAAGGCGGGAGCCTTGCTGCATGATGTGGGTAACCTGGCTGTTCCTCCTCACATTCTAAACAAGCCCGGCAGGCTGTCATCCGCCGAGTTTGATCGAATGAAGATTCATACGACTGTGGGTGCGCTGCTGCTTAGCCGAGTTCAGTTCCCATATCCAGTCGTTCCGATTGTGCGTCATCATCACGAGCAGTGGAATGGCCTCGGCTATCCTGATGGGCTGAAGGGTGAACAGATCCCGATCACGGCGCGGATAATTGCGGTCGTAGACTGCTTTGATTCTGTCAGAGAAGACCGCCCGTTCAGACGCGGCATGACGCGTGACGAGGCGATTGCCTTGTTACTACGAGGGTCGGGAACGCACTTCGATCCCCACCTTGTCGAACTCTTCCTTACAAACCTGCCGGCCTTCGAAGCCGAGATTACAGCTTGCGGCCTGCCGCAGCAGCTGCCCGCGACCAATTCCGTGGAGCAGTTCAAGCTGGTCGAGATTGATATGGCCCAAACGAGGGAGCGTGGCTGTTATATGGCCTATGACCAGATCAAAAATGCGCATCGAGAGGTCTACGCTCTTTATGAGATCGCCCGCACGTTCGGTTCATCTTTGGATATTGATAACACACTGACAATTTTGGTGGACAAGGTCGGTCATGTGGTCCCATTTGATACTTGTGCTGTCTACCTTTATGACGAGAGACAAGGTTATGCAACTGCGGCGCATGTGGCCGGTAAGAATCCCACGCTGTTGAAGGCGAAGTGCATCGCGCCTGGCGAAGGCGTGACTGGGTTTGCGATGGCCAATCGCAGTGCGGTCAACCAGCTTCAACCGAGCCTGGATTTTGCCGGACGCGACTCAGAATGCGGTATCAAATATCGATCGATGGCCTCGTTGCCGCTCATCAAAGACGAAGTGCTGTTAGGTGCTCTTTCCGTTTATTCGTCTGAGTTAGACCAGTATACCGACGACCACATGCGCTTGCTTGAGACGGTAACTAAGCTCGCTTCAGACGCCCTGGCTAATTCCATGCATCATGCCGAGGCGGAGTCGAATGCTCTCACAGACGTACTCACCAGCTTGCCGAATGCGCGCTATCTCGCCCTACGCTTTGAAGAAGAAGTGTCAAGGGCCCGTCGCACGGGGCGCTCTTTCCAGGTTGTGATGCTGGATCTTGATGACTTTAAGATCGTTAACGACACATTTGGTCACAGGGTTGGCGACAAGATGCTGCGCGAGATGGCCCGCATAATCCAGGGTCAGCTTCGCGAATACGACTTTCTCGCCAGATATGCCGGCGATGAGTTTGTGGCTGTGGTTCAGGAGCTGGTGGGAAGCCAGGTTGATGAGTTGCGTACGCGTATCGAGAATGCAGTGTCGCAATTTTCCCTGCACGTCCGAGCTGATCTTCGCGCACGCGTCGGTATCAGTATCGGCACCGCCACCTATGGCAGCGACGGCGAAACACTCGATCAACTGCTAATCGCTGCCGACCAGGCTATGTACCGGGCCAAGTCTGCTCACAAACTCGATCTATCCACCGGGACTCCCGCCCCGTCCAAGGAAGCCTCCGAGCTCGATAATCAGGACCTGGCCTCTACTTCCGTGAATTAGTGCTCCCGCCGCTCCGAACCCGCCCTACCAGGCCAGATATTTCCGGACATTGACATTCCCCTCCCGCATCGCTTTCAATCGTTAGCAGGGCGCGATCTCGCGCTGTTTGCCTTAGCCCGGTGAACAGCGCTAAGCCCACCAATTAATGATTCGCCGGTCGCGTCCTCTTGGCCCCAGGATTGAAGCATGTCTGCTCCCGCCAGCACCGTAAACGAAAACGCAACACTTCTTATTGTCTATGAGGAGAAGGATGCGCGCGATAGACTCCGCAAAATCTTTGAGGATGCCGGCTACCGCGCCTTAACCGTGTCAGATGCTCCCTCAGCGTTGCGGGTGATTCACAAGGAACCCTGCGACCTCGTCGTGCTCGATCTCGAGATTCCTGGCGTCGACGCTCTGGCGCTGTGCAGACTACTGCGGGCCCAGCCAGCCACGAAGACACTGCCCGTAATCGCGCTCTCTGATAGCAGCGTTGAGACTCGAAAAGCGGACGCATTTGCCGCCGGTGCCGACGACTTCATTTCCAAGCCATCAAATCCCGATGAACTCGTTTCGCGAGTCACTTCACAATTGCGCTCCGCTCGACGAGAGTGGGATCTGATCGGAAGCAACCGCGAGTTGAGGTTTTTAGCGGATCTCGGTCGGGGTCTCCTGCGAGCGATCGAACCAGAACAGCTCGTCCGTCGCGTGGCCGGCTCAACCTATGAAGGTACCGGCGCAGTACTCTGCGCAGCCTTTGTCAGCCTCTCGACTGACTGCGAAAGAGGATGTGTTTTCGACCGGGAGGGCAGCGCTGAGGATACTTCACTTATCCATCTGGATCGTTTGCAGAGGTGGCTTACATCGCCCGGTGCGGCAGCTCCGGTTCTGGAGACTGACAAAAGTAAGTTCTTCTTACGGGAAGAAATGCACCAGGTCGAGTACGCAGTGCCGCTGCGATTTGGGGGATTCGCAAAGGGCGCCCTGGTCGTGGCTTTCGACCGGCGGGAGGATTTGGGCGAAACAGAATGCCGACTGGTCGACGCTGCGGGGCAACAAGCCGCTCTGGCAGCGCACATCTCGTCTCTCTATCAGGCCGCCCGGGAGTCGTCCACAACTCTGGCCAAGGAGGTAGACCAGCGAACTGCCGAAGCTGAAGCGCAACGCCGGTTCACCGAAGCGATAATCGATAGTTTGCCGCTTTCCCTTTACGCGGTCGACAGCGACTACCGGATTGTGGCGTGGAACCGGAATCGCGAGTTGGGTGAGCTGGGCATTCCGCGGGGCTCGGTGCTGGGCAAGAATATTTTCAACGTTTTGACACTACAGAACCGGGCAGTGCTATCGGAGGAGTTCGCGCGTGTCTTCGAGAGTGGAGAGATTGAAAGAATCGAACAGGAAGCCATGAGGGCCAATGGCGAGATTAAGCACTGGTTGATTAGCAAAATCCCGATGTGGATTGATGACAGTGGCCGGGTTTCACATGTGATCGCCGTGGGAGAGGACATTACGACCAGAGTTGAAGCCAACCGCGCGGTCGCCCGCGCCGAGAAACTGGCGGCGATCGGACGTTTGGCGGCTGGAGTTGTCCATGAGATCAACAATCCCCTGGCAACGATCTCGGCTTGCGCAGAAGCCCTGGAATCTCGCCTTCAGGAAGGAGCATTTTCGGCCGAGACTTCCGAGGCTCTGGATAACCTGCGTGAGTATCTGGGCCTGATTCGCAGCGAGGCCTTTCGTTGTAAATCAATTACCAATGGGTTACTCGATTTCAGTCGGGCACGCGCTTCAGAACATGCACTGCTGGATTTGGCCGACGTCATAAACTCGGCCGCCCGGTTGCTGGCTCATCAGCAACGCGACGGCAAAGTTGAGTTCCAGATTCAGACGCCCGACGAGCCTCTCCCACGCCTGTCAGGCGACGCGGGCCAGCTGCAACAGGCAATAATTGCTCTGGCGACGAACGCCGTTGATGCAATGCCCTTTGGCGGTACCTTAACGATTTCGGCGCGCCATGAAGGAAGCGATGTTCTGGTTGAGGTTAGTGATACAGGAGTGGGAATCGCGCCGGAAAACACTGCCAAAATCTTCGAGCCATTTTTTACTACCAAAGAGATAGGACGAGGCACCGGCCTTGGTCTCGCTGTCTGTTATGGTATCTTAACCGAGCACGGCGGCAGTCTCGACGTACAATCCACTCTGGGGGTCGGCACCACTTTCACGATTACCCTGCCAGCGGTGAAAGAAATCGGAGAATCGAACGCTTGAGCGAGCACCAGCCAGCAAGAATTCTGATTGCGGAAGACGAAGTGAATCTGCGACTAGTGCTGCAGAAAGAACTCGAACGCCTGGGATACAGAGTGCAAGTGGCGCCTGATGGCGAAGCCGCCCTGCGGAAGCTCGAAGAGAGCAATGTTGATGTCTTGTTGTGCGACATAAACATGCCGCGCATTGATGGAATGGAAGTGCTGCGCCGCGTTCATGAAAGACCAAATCCTCCTGAAGTGATCATGTTGACGGGCCAGGCGACGGTGGAAACGGCTGTAGAAGCGATGAAACTGGGCGCTTACGACTACCTCACGAAACCCTACACCATCACAGAGCTGGATGTTCGGGTTAAACAGGCTGCGGAAAAGCGCCGGTTGCGAGTGGACAATCTGCGCCTCCGGGAACAATTGGCCCGGCAGTCTACCTTGCCCGAAATCGTTTCGGTCTCAGACCTGATGAAGGAAGCTATTAGATTGGTGGAAAGGGTTGCTCCTTCGGATGCCTCGGTTCTGATCACAGGCGAGTCAGGCACCGGAAAGGAACTGATTGCACACGCCATCCATCGCTTATCAACTCGTGCCAACTCGTCTTTTATCGATCTCAATTGCGCGGCTTTTCAGGAGTCGTTACTGGAGTCGGAACTCTTCGGTTATGAAGCGGGCGCATTTTCGGGCGCCAAAGGTCGCAAGCTCGGACTGATTGAACTTTCCGACGGGGGGACGCTTTTCTTGGATGAAGTTACGGAGCTTCCGGCGCAGCTGCAAGCAAAACTGTTACGGGCGATTGAAACCAGAACGTTTTTCCGCGTGGGCGGCGTACGCAAGGTTGAGGTGAACGTTCGGATTGTCGCGGCGACAAATCGAAACATTGAATCGGTAGTGGCCGATGGATCCTTCCGTTCCGATCTGCTTTACCGTATCAATGGTTTTCAGATTACCCTCGCGCCATTGCGAGAGCGGCCCGAGGATATTGAGCCCCTGGCACAGCATCTGCTCCAGCATGTGGGGGGCACGAACCCTCCTGTTCTCGACCCCGATGCACTGGAGGCGCTTCGTTCTTATAGTTGGCCGGGCAATGTGCGGCAACTTAAAAACTGTCTCGAGCGGGCCGTCATCCTGGCCAACAACGGGCGCATCACGCTCGCGGAGCTACCTCCCGAAGTAGCGCGACCAACCGTTTCGTTTCCGGTGTTGATGGCGTCACCGCTGCCCGGTGCGGATGCTGATCCCGGCTTGCCCGCCGCCGCCGCCTCGCCAGCCTCACTCCGTGATATGGAACGTCAGCAGATCCTGTCCGCACTTGAACAGACTGGTTGGCACCGGGGCAAGACGGCCGAGATTCTCGGAATCTCCCCCTCAACTCTGTATCGTCGGTTGAGAGACTACGATCTCGAAAAACGAAGATGATTTGAGTGGTGAGATTGGGTAAAGTCGCGCGCCGTATAATTTCCGGGACCAGCCCAGTAAGCGCTTGTTCCTTGGCCCACCTGATTGAACCCTTGAGAGAAAAGAAAAGTATCGCCAGTGCCCGCTGAGACGAGGGCGGAATCGTTACCCGCGAAATAGTCTTGAATTTGGCTTACCGGGACGGGCGAGCCCGAAGCGTCAACATCACTAGTCACGCCATTGACCGTCGAGCTGCGAGTGTGGCTTGAATTCGCACTACTAAATGACCTGGCCGAGTCCAGCATATGGACGAACAGCGTGTTGGGGTTTCTGTCCCAATTAGCGATGTTCCTGAACGTGAGCGTGGCTCCTGTGATGGTATGGCCTTGCGGGATCAGAACGTTACCGATCTGCCAGGTGTATGCACGGTGGTGATCCAAATCGAACTGGTTCAAACCACCCTGATAGTACTTTCGTTCAGATTGTCGGTGCTGTTATTCGAGTTGGGTGCGGTTGTGGGCGCGTAGAAAGTTATTCCGACTGGCGGGTCAGCTGTTTAGTGCGGAATCAGATTAAGAGAGGCCAAGCAGAAGATCCTGAAACGAATGTGGCGCGAAGGGTAGCAACCATTCGCGCCAACATAAGCCGAAGTAGCCGCACGGAGGAGACAGTTAAGGAGGAATGGCCTCAACGTTTCCACAGGCTACAACGTCGGGGAGCACCTGGACCAGCAAGATCCTAAACAGTGCCTGATTTTGTCTTCCGCCTTATGGCGCCAGCTACGCCAGCTAAACCAGTGCCAAGCAATAGCATAGTGGCAGGCTCGGGCACCGGTATCTCACCATTCGGGACACCGACGTCGCTGTCGTTCCCGGTTGATCCAACGCGCTGGAACCGCAAGAAGATGGCATCGCAGATTTGCTGTTCCGTTAGGCCCGCAAACGATGACCCGCTTACTGAGAAACTTAAGCTTGCACCGGGTGCGAGGCCATTGTTCGGGTTTCCGGCGGTAAAATTGCCCTCGTTGCCGGTTGTAAATCCGAAGTCGAGCACTACGCCGTTAAACTGAGGTACATTCCCCAATCCACCGTTGCGGAACGTAAACTGTCCGTTGTTGGCCCCGCTGAAATTATTAAGGCCCGAGGAATTGTTACCTGAAAAATCTCCCGCCCTTAGGTCGAAACCGATGCCGGTGACCCTTGCGTCGAATGGCGATGTATTAGTCACGGTGAAGTTTAGAGTGTTAGTAGTGGAGTTGAAGGTACAAGTAACGGTAGCAGTAGCCAGACTGCCAGTAGAATTTCCCACTATTGTCACTGTTTCGGCCTTAGCTGTCATGGTTAGGCCAAAGAACACACAAAGCGCACCAAACATCGTTCTTAAGATTATTCTTTTCATAATTTAGCCCCAAGTCGTTTTTGCTCCGATTTCGATTCCTAACACCTTATTCCTGAATATCGGGAGTAAATGACTAATGACCGAAAGCTTCCGTTTATCCGATGATTACCTGAAATCGTGTCATTCCTCGGTAGCCGAGTAAGGTAAAATGCCGCAAAAAAATGACTGAGCGTTTTGAGGGTGCTCATCCAACCTGAGAAAGCCGCACAGTTATTCTGGAACCCCTTCCAGCAAATAAAAGGCCAGAAACCGGAGGTGCTGCGCTCCACAAAACTCTGGGAAATAATCACACGCAAAGATTGTTGCCGTCGTTTTGTCTGAATCTCAGATACCGCTTCTGGATTGGGTACAAGAGTGGCCATCACTCTCGTCCCCGTAAAGGATTGGCGTCCGAAACTCAGTCTGGATATTAACGGTGGGAAATCCGATGCGCTCGGCTTTGAGTAGTTGGTCGTACGCACAACACCGGTTAGAGAAAAACTCTTCCATCGCTATGTGAAAATAGTGGAAGATGTTGGGATAGTAGACAAGACGCGCCGGGTCAGTATCGCCGAAACGAATTTTGATACGTGTAGAGAAGGACATGCTTAATCGTGAATCGTGAATCGTGAAGCAAGATAAAGCACGACTCGATTTACGATTCACGCGCCTTTAACATCTTCCGATCGATCTTCCCGCGGTCGTTCTTTGGTAGCGAAGCAACAAACGCGATCCAGCGGGGATATTTGTAAAGCGCAAGTTTCGATTTGACGAAGCCTTTAATTGCTTCCTCTCGCTCGGCGTTGGCGTCGTAACCCTCCCGCAGCACGATGAAAGCTTTGGGTTTGACCAATCCATCCCCAGCGTCGTGACCGATAACAGCGCATTCGAGCACCGCCTCGTGCTGCAACAAACAGTTTTCTATTTCGCCCGGCGCCACGTAAACACCGGAAACCTTCAACATATCGTCAGTGCGACCGTGGTACCAGTAATATCCGGCTTCGTCGACATGGAACTGATCCCCGGTCGTGCACCAGTCGCCGGCAAACGTCTCTTTGGATTTTTCATGGACGTTCCAGTAGCACAACGCAGCCGAGTCTCCTTTGATCTTAAGCGTTCCCATCTCGCCTGTTGGTACCCGGTCCCCCTCAGCGTTTATGATGGCAGCCTCGTAGCTGTCTACAATACGACCCAGGCTACCCGGCTTAACGTCACCCGGCCGATTCGTTATGTAGATGTGAAACATCTCCGCTGAGCCAATTCCATCGTAAATTTCCACTCCAACCGTCTTGAGCCAGCGCTCATAAAGTTCCACCGGTAGAGCCTCTCCCGCAGAGTAGCAAAAGCGTAATGACGACAGGTCACGCGATGTTGCCCGCTCAGCGTTAAGCATTCCATTGATCATCGTTGGCACGGTAGTCAGGATCGTGGGACGATAGCGTTCAATGACTTCAAATATCTTCTCCGGAGTGGAACGTTCCTCGAAGAGGGCCGTTGCCCCACCCACGGCAAAAGGAAACAACAGGTTGGTTCCGGTGGCATAACCGAAAAACAGCTTCGGCACCGACACGGTAAGATCGGTCTCGTTTACACCCAGGGTCCGTTTCGCATAGACCTCGGTATTGAATGGAAGGTCATGCTGCAGGTGGACCGCGCCCTTCGGATGCCCGGTTGACCCCGAAGTGAACAACCAGATGGCGATGTCATCACGGTGAGTATCTGCCGGCGTGCATTCGTCAGAGCTAGCCTCCACTGTATCGGAAAAGCCAATCCACTTTGCGCTACGGCTGGGAAAGTTGACACCTTCGGTGTCCTCGGGTGTACCACCTGCCACGAGCACGGCCCGGAGGTAACGCGAGGTTTGCGCGGCTTCCGCGAAGGTTTTCAAAAGCGAGTGATGGATCACAGCGACGCGAGCGCGCGTGTATTCGAGGTAGTAGCGGTAGTCAGCCGCCGGTAGCAGCGGGTTGACCATCGTGATGACCGCCCCGATACGTGCGGCGCCGAACCAGGTATAAACGAACTGAGGACAGTCAGGCAGGACAATCAGGATTCGCTCTTCAATGTCGAGCCCCAGAGAGCGAAGCGCGTTGCCTACGCGATTTGACATGCGGGCAACCTCGCCGTAAGTAAAAGACTGATCCTGAAAATACAGACAGGTTCTATTCTCACGTCCTTCCTCCAGATTGTGATAGAGGAAGTATTCGGCAATGTTGAACCTTTCCGGAAATTCTATGCTCATCACAGCCTGAACTGGATTCGGCAAGAGCGGTCAGATCATAAGTATGCGAGCCCCGCCCTGACGAAAGCCGCCAACCTCATCCTATCGTCTTCGTCACTGGCGGTGAACCGGGCGGCAAAACCGATTTCGTAGGCTTCCTCAACCACCTCAGACCAAAAATAGACTGCCGCTTGATTGGGTAATTCAATCTCCAACCGGATCAATTCTTTTGGTTCTACCTTGCCACCGGTGAGTACGAAACAT
Source organism: Pyrinomonadaceae bacterium (assembly GCA_041745915.1). Taxonomy (GTDB): domain Bacteria; phylum Acidobacteriota; class Blastocatellia; order Pyrinomonadales; family Pyrinomonadaceae; genus PSRF01. Next base: position 38,736 of record JBGTHZ010000100.1, read on the forward strand.
CCCGTCTCGCTGAGGCTGGTAATCATAGCTGTCTGTTGGGTGAGTACGCCTTCCCAGCGTACGGGAATATTTACGTCAATCCGTGGAGCCCCTCGGCGCTCGTTTTTCATAAGGTTATTCCCCTCATATTCCTTAGGTAGGTGATGAAAAAGGACAACCTCCCGCACCATGTTTGACGTCCAGATAGGTACGAGCTTCCCAAAGCTCCGGGAAAAACTTCTTGCTGAGCGTGGTTTGCAAATATCCAATTCCTTCGGACCCGCCCGTGCCTGGCTTTGCGCCTACCATGCGCTCGACCATCTTTATGTGATGTGACCGCCAGAGCGAGAAAAACTCGTCGTGTTCCAACAGCGCTTCAGCTAGTTGAAACTCTTCGTAGCGCTGCTCGAAGTGGGTAAGAATCTCGAGCACTGCCTGGCCCCGCTTCTCGCAGAGCTTTTTCCGTTCTGCATCGGTTAAGGATTTGTCGTCCGCGGGCGCGTCATGTCCGCGCCCCCTTAACACTTCAAAAAAGAGGTCATTTAAGGACGGGGCCTGATAGCGTTTCTGCAGGCGTTCGTACGCGAAGGGATCGTTACGAAACTCATTTAGTATGCTCTCGAGCTTGTTACCCGAGGCGAATTCAATTTCGCGAAATTGCATTGATTGGAAGCCGCTGGCGGGATTCAATTTCTCGCGGAACCCTAAAAAACTGATGGGAGTCATAGTTTCCAGAATGTGAATCTGGTTTACCAGCAGTTTTTCTATCTCGACTACACGCCGCAAGGTGCGAGCTGCGGATGGGAGACGGTCTTCAGTCATCATCACCATGGCCGCATCAACCTCGTGTAGGATTTGCTTAAACCATAATTCGTAAGCTTGATGGACCGTAATGAAGAGAAGCTCATCATGGTGTTCCGGCCCTGACAGGCACTCCTGCAAACCTATCAGGTCGGGAACTCGGAGGTATTTGTTGTATGAAAGCGGCGCTTGTTTCCCGTATTCGTTAGACATGATCTTTGTACTTTGATCTTTGTACTTTGATTTTGAATTCCATTCCTTTGAGAAAAGCCAAAGATCAAAGATCAGTTTTTTAGAATGCCGCGCCCGCCGCTTCGTGCCGGGCGAACGCGCGCGTGTCCCTGATCGCCTTCATCTCCCTAATGATTAGTTCCAACTCTTCATCCGTGGTGTAGAAGTGAGGAGAGATGCGCACACCCGCACCGGGGCGGAAATCAACAATAAACTCGCGGCTCAACAACTCGTTGGTGATGGCCGCCGCGTGCTCGTGCATCACCGTAACGGTACCCCCCCGCTGGGATGAACTCTGGGGGCTGGTAACTGTGAAGCCTGCCTCCTGGGCCAGTTCGATCAAAAGAGAGGTTTGGCGGATACTTTTGCTGCGAATATTCTCCACCCCTATTTCATTAATGATCTGATAACCCGACTGGGCGGCATAAAGCGACGGAATCGCGGGCGAGCCGTGGAGAAAGCGAGCCACACCCGGGGCGTAGCGCAGCTCTTTATCAAAGGCAAAAGGCTCCTCGTGCGCCATCCAACCCGTAGTCTTTGGTTGGAGTTGGCTGTGCAAATCGGGACGGATATAAAGATACCCCGCCCCTGGCCCACCACAGAGCCACTTGACCGATCCGCCGGTTGCGAAATCCACATTTAGATCTTTGACACTAAACGGAACGGTGCCTGCGGACTGATAAGCATCGAGCACGACCATTGCCCCTACCTCGTGGGCCCGCTCGATAATCGCTCTGGCGTCCTGGAGAAAACCACTCTTGAATAGAACATGTGAGAAAGGCACCAGCAGAGTCTCTTCATCGATCGCCGCCAACATGCGCTCGAGCGGCACGGTGATACCGTCATCGGATTTTACCGAATCAATACGCAGGCTACCGTTGCGCGCGTGCGCCTCGTAGACGTACATCACCGAAGGAAAGTTGAGCTCTGAATAAACAATCTTATTTCTCCTGGGTGTGGGCTCAAAACAGGAAAGAACCAGCGACTGACAAACCGAGACATTCTGATGCATGACCACCGTGCCCGGGTCGGCGCCTATGATTCGCGCTACGTCGTTGCCGACCGTCACGGGCATGTTCCACCAGCCTTCTGCCCACGCCCGCACTCCGCGTGTCGCCCAGGCATCGGCATAATCGTGCAGACGATCGTAAGTGGCCCTGGGCATAGCACCCAGGCTATGTGAGATCAGGTAGACGGTCTTGTCTAAGATAGGAAACTCACTACGCCATTTGAGGAGGTCGTCAGTCAAAAGGTTTCTCCCGCATTTTTGATTGGAGTTAATTTACCACAGAGAAGGAGCTTAAAGCAGAGGTGAGCCTTGGATTTGGTGATAAAGTGACTTAAGAGATGTGGAAGTTTCCAAACCCTGTCAAACACCCGATTCCTGAAACACGTTGGCCCAGTGCGGAAGAGGCAAACCAGTCGCTACTGTTCCGGCCAATCCGAATTGGAGGTAGCGAGTTAACCAGCCGCACCTGGGTGCCGGCGATGGTGCCCTGGCGGGCGACAGAAGATGGTTTCGTAACGCAGGCAAACATCGATTGGTATCGGAGATTTGCAACTGGCCAGCCCGGAGCGCTTGTGGTTGAGGCGACCGGAGTCCGTGACATTCCCAGCGGACCGTTACTGAGGATCGGCCACGATCGTTTTATTCCAGGATTGCGGCAACTGGTGGAAACAGTCCGCGAAGCCAGCGCAGGCCGGACGCGACTTTTCATTCAGATCATCGACTTTCTGGTGGTAAAGCGCCGGCCCGAGCCGGAGAAATATTTCAACCGATTTCTATGTATAACCGCCCGTCACCGACAAACACTTGCGGAAATCAGCAACGATCAGAGTTGGCTCGGACGTGACGAAGCAGAGGTGCGAGCATTTCTGGCGAGCACGAGCGACGAAGCCCTGGAACAGATACTCGATGAGCGTGAATTAGAAACACTGCGCTATGGTTATCGAGAGCGCGTCACCGATACGCAGTTAGAGCACATTCGTGAGTTGCCGCAGGTGTTACCTGGAATTTTTGCTGCCGCTGCCGGGCGAGCGCGCCAAGCGGGATTTGACGGAGTCGAGCTCCACTATGCTCACGCCTACACAATGGCCTCGTTTCTGAGTGCGAGAAATACTCGTCCTGATAGCTATGGCGGATCGCGCCAGGACCGCGTTCGTTTACCACTGGAGGTGTACCGCGCGGTGCGCGCGCGCGTCGGTGAGGATTACGTCGTGGGCGTTCGTTTTCTTGGTGACGAGGTGATTGAACGAGGCAACCGGATCGAGGACGCGACTTACTTCGGGGTCGAGTTTGCCCGGGCGGGATTGGATTTTCTCTCAATCTCAAAGGGCGGAAAATTTGAAGATGCGCAACAGCCGAAAGTTGGGCAGGCAGTTTATCCTTACACTGGCAAGAGTGGTTATGAATGCATGCCGACGACGCTTTCTGACGAAATCGGACCCTTTGGTAGAAATGTTCCGCAGGTTGAAGCGATCAAACGAGCTGTAAACGCCGCAGGTTTCAACACTCCTGTTGTTGCAAGCGGTGGAATTACCACTTTTGAGCAAGCAGAAGGAATTTTGCAGCGAGGGGAAGCCGACCTCGCGGGCCTAGCGCGCCAGGCGCTTGCCGATCCGGACTGGTTCCTTAAAGTCCGGCTGGGCCGAGGCACGGAAATTCGTCGTTGCACTTACACAAACTATTGCGAGGCCCTCGATCAGGCGCACAGGCAAGTGACATGTAAACTATGGGACCGCTTTAGGCTCGATGATCCGGGCCTTAGTCTGGCAGCGGATGGTCGTCGCCGCCTGCTGCCGCCTGAGTGGGAGTTGTAGGGGCGTCCGTGCGTGGGTGCCACTCACCCCAAGCTATCCGCAGATTACGCAGATTTCACAGACTGGGAAAAACGTTGGCCACAAAGGGTTTTTGACTTCGTCGTCTTACTGCCGAAGTGTTTCTGCGCAATCTGTGTAATCTGCGGATAGCATGCGGTTTCCAAGGATGAAGGCCCCTACGAAATTGCTGCCTCGTAGCCTGCTACAAAAGCCGGATCGCGTTTCTTAAGTGCTTCGTGGCTCACTCTCCCGCTTCGCATCATCACTGAGTATGCCAATTCTATTGGGCTAAGGTGTAAGTACTGCCGTACGTTCTCGAACCAAAGCATACTTTCGAGGGCGGCTGCTTGATACTCCTCGATGTATGGCTTCCGGTTCGATTCGAATTCCTGGAGTGCGTCTCTCACGTCATTGTGGTGCTGAAAACTACCGGCCAGCGCGATCGCATCCTCCATCGCCAGCTTGGTTCCTGAACCAATGGAAAAATGGGCGGTATGCAGCGCGTCTCCCATCAGCACCACGTTCTTAAAAGCCCATCGGGCATTCTTCACCAGGATGAAATTGATCCACTTGGAATTGTTTGAGAGCAGGGAATGCCCCAGCAAATCCGGCGCAAAGACCTTTTCGACGTATGCGCAGGTGTCGGCTTCGTTAATGGTAGCCAACCCCGACTGCTCCCAAGTGTGAGAATCACATTCCACAATGAAAGTGCTGGTAGTCTGGTTGAATTTGTATGAGTGCGCGGAGAAGATGCCCGCATCATTCTCACGGAAAGTCAGTGTCAACCCGTGGAATAGCCGATTTGTGCCGTACCAGATGTAGCGATTTGAGCGCACGCTCAAATTCGGACCAAAGTGTTCTGCAAAGTGCTGGCGGACAGTGCTATTGATGCCGTCAGCGCCCACCAAAAGGTGGCAATCGGCCCGCCGTGACTCGATGTCATTGATGTCGGAACGAAAAAGGACTGCGACTCCGAGTTGCTCCGCACGTCGCTGCAGAATCTTTAATAACTGCAGGCGCGAGACGCCGGAGAAGCTGTTGCCGCGAACCGAAATCTTTTCGTCGCCGCGGACCACGTCGACATTGTTCCAGGCCTCAAACCCTCTGGTTATTTCGGCGTGAGATTCTGCGTCCGCTTCACGAAGGGTTGCCAGCGTTCTGCCGGAAAAAACTACGCCCCAGCCGAAGGTGTCATCTGGTCCGTTGCGTTCATGAACTGTAATGTCGTTCGCCGGATTCGCCTTCTTCATCAGGACGGCGAAGTACAAACCCGCCGGCCCGCCGCCGATGATGTTAATTTTCATCAGTGTCGTCCAGCCGAGGGCGAGGGACTCTTATGAGTTCCCTCAGTCAAACGATTTACCCTCGACAGATGAAAACGCCTTCTCCAAGAGATCTCTAACCCCGAGCTTATCCGCCCACTCGTGTAAGTAATCGATATCCAGCCTCACGGAGTGCGCGCCCAGCACGCCTAGAACGTCCGACCACTGGCTGCTTGAAACCTCATCGCCCTGTCGATACCAGCGGAGTTTTGCCAGAATGGTATCTTCCGCGGTTGCAACATAAATAAACTGGTCGATCTCCGGAGCAATCTGTCGCAGTTCTCGCCGTTCGAGTTGCTTCCTGGCAAAGTCGTCTGCTTTTGCGATGAAGATATCGACCTTGAATACCGAATCGAAATGGATAGCGTTGAAGGACCTGCGCTGCTCAACGGCCTGCTGCACAGCGTGCTCATCAACATAAAAACTCTTATTCAATGCCTCGAGCAGGGGCCGAATGTGTTCCGCCTTAATGTCAGCCAACAGGTCGATGTCGGCGGTTGAACGATACATGCCGTGCATTGAACTGGCTAGTGAGCCCACCAGGACATATGTGATTTCATGCTGTTCCAATACGCGAGCGACTTGGGACAATACAAGGAAGGGGCTTTCCATAGCTCGGTTTAGTAGCCCTCTTGTTGAGGATCGAAGCCGTAGACGCGAATCACGTCAGCGCGCGGTAGCGCTCGGGCGATGAAGCGGCGCCGTATTTCCTGATCGCTGGCCTGGGGGAATCTCTGATGCAAGTCCGCCAGGATTAACTTTCGCACAGCTTCGGTAAGCTCGAAAGCAAGCGCGAGTCGTTTCGGCGCCGGTAAACGACGCATCATCTCATAGTGCATTTGCTGCGCTTCCGGTGTGGTGTCTTCAGAGAGGGGTTTCAAAGAATGCCTTTCCTACTCCTTCAAAAGCTGGCTGGCAATAATGAGCTTCTGGATCTCGGATGTCCCTTCATAGATTCGCAAAGCGCGCACGTCGCGGTAAAGACGCTCGACCACACTGCCCCGCACCAGCCCGGCGCCACCATGGATCTGAACGGCCTGATCAATGATTCGGCAGGCAGCTTCGGTAGCGTAGAGCTTAGCCTCACTGGCCTCCCGACTCACTCGTCCCGTCCCAGTGTCTTTAAGAAAGGCTGCGCGATAAACCAACAGCCGCGCAGCGTCGAGCTCGGTGATCATATCGGCCAGCTTTTCCTGGATGAGTTGATGCTCTGCGAGTAAGCGACCAAATTGTTTCCGGTTGAGGGCATGACGAAGAGACTCATCGAGCGCGCGCCTGGCCATGCCGCACGCGGCGGCTCCCACACTCGCACGAAAAGTGTCGAGCGTACGCATCGCCAGGATAAAACCATCTCCTTCGGCTCCTACCATGTCCTCCGCCGGTACGCGACATCCGTTGAAAGCAATTTCACCGATCGGGTGCGGTGAAATCATCGCGGTCCGCTCGACGACAGTGAATCCGGGCAACCGCGCGCCCACGACAAACGCCGAAAGTTCTGCTCGTCCGCCGGTTTGAGTTCCGGTTCGCGCAAACACGGTATAGAAATCCGCGATTCCCGCGTTTGAGATGAAACGCTTGGTACCATTGATGACCCAGGCGTCACCATCACGCTGCGCGGTGGTGGTAATGGCGGAAACGTCAGAACCGGCTTCGGGCTCTGTCAAAGCAAACGCAGCGATCGCCCTTCCCTCTGCCGCGCGCGACACCCAGAAGTCGCGGACATGCTCCGGGGCCGCCTGACTAATCGCATAGGTACCTAAGCCCTGCATCACGAAAGCGAGGTCGGCCAAGGCTGATGAGTAAGCCAGAGACTCGCGAATCAGGCAGAGGGCGCGGACATCAAAGCGCTTGTCGTGCGCAGCGACCGCATATCGGAGCGCACCGGCGCCCGCCAGCACACTCACGTAGTCGCGGACACTCCCGTCAACGTCGCGTTCTTCTGTAGAACGGGGTTCAATTTCCTGCTCAACAAATGTTGCAAGATCGCTCGCAAGGCTGCGATGTTCAGGGGTGAAGAAGGAGAGTTGATCGATAAATTTGTCCATGCGTTATAAGTATGAACTTTGATATTTGGACTTAGTACTTTGTGCTTTGCACGCGGAGCTAACCCTATCTGACCATGTAGCGCGACTCTAACCTCAAATATCTAAGTACAAAGCTCAAAGTTCAAACCCCAATCATTTGAACTGAGGGGGGCGCTTTTCAACAAAAGCTTCATAAGCTTCGCGATAGTCAGGATGCTTCATGCAAATGGCCTGCGCCTGTGCCTCGCATTCGAGTGCAGCACTGAGATTCATATCAATCTCGCGATTGAGCATCTCCTTCGTCTTGGCCAGCGCGAAAGCCGGTCCTTGAGCCAGGCGTTCCGAGAATTCACGCGTGACGTTCACCAACTCTCCCGCGGGCACGACTTTGTTATATAAACCAATTCGTTCCGCTTCTGGCGCAGAAATGAAATCGCCGGTGTAGAGCAATTCAGTAGCCTTTGCCAAACCCACTACTCGTGGCAATAAATGCGCGGCGCCCATGTCGGCTCCTGAGAGGCCAACCTTCACAAAGAGAAAAGCGATTTTGGCTTCATCACTCGCGATTCGGATATCGGATGCTAATGCGATACAAGCACCGGCTCCCGCGGTCGTTCCGTTCAAGCTGGCAATCACTGGCTTTGGAAGAGCGCGAAAGTTGCGAATCAGATCGCAAGTCATTCGCGTGAACTCCAGCAGACCTTCCATATTGCGGGCAAAGAGTTCGCCGATAATGTCGTGGACGTCCCCACCTGAACAGAAAGCCCGACCTGATCCGGTGATGACCACCGCCCGCACGTCATCTTCGTCCCGCAGGGCTGCGAAGGTGTCAGTCAGCTCCCGATAAACCTCAAAGGTGAGCGCATTCAGGCGTTCCGGCCGGTTGAGAGTGATTGTAGCTACTCCTTTGTCCGACCGTTCGTAACGAAAACTCGTGGGCTGTTTCATCTTCGATGCTACTACTTGTATGAACTATTCTTCCGCTGATTAACTCGCAGCCAGTTGCAAACTGAGCGACATTACAACGAAGCGATCCCTTCAATTTCTACCATTGCCTGGTCATCGAGCAAACTCTTCACTTCCACCAGCACCATCGCGGGAAAGTGTTTCCCCATGTGGGTGCGGTAGCGATCGCCAATTTCCCGCGTGCGTGCGGCGTACTCGCTCTTATTGGTAACGTACATAATCAGGCGTGCGATTTGATCTGGCCGTCCGCCAGCTTCAGTCACAACTGCAACCACGTTGGCGAGAGCGCGATCGAACTGTTCGACAAAGTCCGCACTAACAATCTCCTGTTGGTCATTCCAGCCGAGTTGCCCGGCAATAAATAGCATTCGCGCCCCGGGCTGAGTCAGAACGCCATTGGAATAACCCAGTGGAGGACCGAGCGATGCAGGATTAATGAATTTGAGACTCATAGGAGTTAGATTTGCCGAAGCAGCAAGGTATTAGATTCCGCTCCGATGAGCAAGAGCATACTTAGCCCGAGTAGTGGATCAGTTTCGTCTGCAGTGTCCGACAAACTTCAGTTTGTCGTTACTCAACGACAAGCTAATAAAGCAATGTCGGACATCAAAACTGACCCACTACCCTTAGCGTGCTGCCCGCCCAATTTTCTTTCACCTGAAACGAAAGAAGCCGCCTCGATGAAGGCGGCCTCTTGAAGTTCACACTCAAGTGTCAGCTGTTAGAGAATCTTGTCCAGACGTGATGCCAATTGACCCGCGAGATTTCCCTGTGGGTCTATCCCGCGGATAGGCTCCCCAACAACATTGCCTTGCTTGTCAAGAATGACGATCGAGGGCAATTGATCGACACCGATTTTCTTGGATACCGCACCGTCCGGGTCGCGCAGTACCGTAACATTCAGACCATACTTTTTGGCAAAGGCGCGCAGTTGCTCGTCCGATGCGAAGTTCTTAGACTTCGAATCTTCTGACTCCGTGCTCACAAAGTAGACAACGACTCCGCGGTCGCTGTATTCATCAGCGAGTTTTCTGATTCCCTGCAACTGGTTTCGAGAAAGGGGAAGCCATGAAGCGCCAAAAGCAAGCACCACAACCTCGCCGCGAAGGCTTTCAGAGGTAACTGGCCGGCCATCAATTGACCGCATAGAGAAATCAACGGGCCCACCATCACTCTTTTGCGCCAAAGCGAGGCTTGAAAGCAGGACCATAAGGAACGCGGCCATAAAGGCCTTGTACTTTGAGGGAAACATCTATTCTCCTTTTGCCGGATTCTGGCCCCCGCGTTGAGGCATCGTGCGACCGACGCTGTGTTAGATGAGCACGGGCGGGGTTTAGTTGGGTCAAGTACGGTTCCCTTGCGGCTTTCCGGCTATTTTGGGGCCTTTGACTCCTGGCTTGCGGGTGGAACACCGAAGACTTCCTGATGTAAGTCGAGGTAATCATCCCATGTATCCATGTCGCGCGCAACGAAGGGCGAATTCACAGGTAATCGTCGAACTTGCTCCCGGTGGGCCTCGAGAAAGGATCTAAGACCCCGGCTCGAATCCAAGCTTAACAACTCCTCGCGGAAGCACAGATCAACCAGGACCGGATGACCACCCCGGCCCTGATACTCGGGGACAACCAGGCTCTCTCCTGATGTCCATTTATTGACGATTGCCTTTATGACCTCGGACGGAATGGCGGGCTGATCGGTCAGGGAGATTAACGCTGCTCTAGCGTCCGGAGGAAGCTCACGAATCCCGCAGGCGATAGAAGCGCTCATCGCGCTTGTTGCATCCGGGTTGAAAGCGAACAGCAATCCCAAATCGCTGAGGTCCTCCTGAAGCTCCTTCGCTCGGTGGCCTACGACCACAACAATGTCTTGAACTCCAGCCTGGCGTAGACTCCGAAGGCAACTGCGAATCACCGTTGTTTTACCGAAAGGGAGCAGCGGTTTGAACGCGCCCATGCGCTCGGATCGGCCCGCGGCGAGAAGGATTGTGGAAACTTCGCTCATGAGATGGCCTTTGGAGCGCGGTGACAAGCGCAGCGCGACACCGCTTTGGATGTGTGATGGCGACCGGATCCAACCTATAAACCCTAAGCGCCGTCGCCGCTCCGCTCTGCCGGAAGCTTACAGAACCGAGAGCGGTAGCGACCGGATCCTAAACTCAACCTTGTTCTGGCTTTGGCGGTTGTTGCAGGCAGAGGGCGTTGAGCGATCCGGTCGCTTACCGCTCCCGGTTTTGTAAGCGCAGTTCCTCAAGGGCGCGCAGCGCATATTCTCGCGTCATCTGTTTGCGCCAGTTCATGACGAAGTCGGTATTATCGAGTGGGCGGGCTTTGACGTAAGCAGCTTCAGCAGCGGCTTCGATGTGTTCGCGATCGAGAGGTTGGCCTATCAGGGATTGTCCGGCCTCCTTAACTTCGAGCGGCGAGGGAGCGATGCCTCCAAGGATGAGCCGGGCATCTTTCACCAAACCTTCTGGATCGAGTTTTACCCAGGCGGCAACACCAAGCACCGGAAAATCGAAAGCGCCGCGGCGTCGCAGTTTCTGGTAAGAAGCTCGCCAGCCGTTCGTTGGCGGTAGCTGAATATCTACCAGCAGCTCGTCAGGCCTTTTGTGAAGATAGTCGATACCATCGTCGTTGTATAACCCTGCGGCGTCAATAACACGCTCGCCGAGTGTGGAAGCAAATCGCAGCCTGGCGCCTATCGCCACCATCACGGGGACTAGGTCAGATGACTGCACCGCCCAGCACTTTGAGCTCCCGGGAGCTACCCAGCAGATGTCGCCGTCCTTCTTCAAGCAGAAGTTGATGCCTTTGCGCCACTCGTAGTTTTGATCGTAATAGTTGCACCGCGTATCGAGCAGCAGGTTTCCGCCTATCGTTCCCATGTTGCGCAGAATCGGAGTGGAGATGGTGCGCGCCGCATGGGCGACAACCGGATAGTCGCGATTGATGATTGGGTTCTCGCAGACATCGGTTAACGTTACCGACGCGCCGATCCTCACACCCGATTTCCCCTCGCCTGAGATCTGATTCAGCTCAGGCACCCGCATGACTGAGATAACGGTCTTCGGCGTCTGTTGCCGGCGCTTCATATTGGGATAGAGATCCGTACCTCCAGCCACAAACTGACCCTCAGGACCAGCGCCTGCAATAATCTTCACCGCCTCCGAGATCTCTCGCGGCGCACGGTAGTCGAATTTGGGTAGACGCATCATAAAGTCTGATATGAGAAAGCAATCATTCTTCAGTCTTTTAACTTCGTTCTCGGGCGCAATGTGATTCCCGGCTCCCGATTTGATTTTCCCACTGGCTCAGAAGCTACTGGCATTAGCCTGGCACCTCTAGGTTCACTAGCTCGTCCGGGGTACGCGATCCGATAAATCGTCTGACTACGGTCAAACCCTTTAAAGAGGACGTGATGCGGTCGACCAAAAAGGAGTTTGGAATGCCGTGCCGCCTTCTCGTAGTCTATGTGACGCTTGGCTTCTTCACTAATCATGATCCAAGGCCCCTCGGCCTGACTCTCCACTCGTTTTGTATAGTTAACCATCATTCCATAAATATCATCGTTGATGATTCGCGCTGGACCTACATGTATTCCGGCTCTGATCTTGATAGAGTCGTCACCGGTTTCTGAGTGGAAGGCCAATACAAAGTCGAGAGCCTCCACCGCAGTTCGAAACACAACCATAAACGAATCGCCGATAATCTTGACTTCATGTTGGTCGTATTCGGCCATTAGTCGACGAGCCTGAGCAAATTGTCTCATCAGCAGTTCAACCCAACGTTCGTCGCCCACTTGGTTTGCGATTGCAGTTGAGTCCACTATGTCAGTAAAAACCACAGCGAACATCCGCGAGGCGCCGGCCCATTGTTGAAGAGTTTGACCTTTCATACATCCTCATGCCAACGGCGTGAAGTAACTTAACCCAAGCCAACACCCTCCATCAGGTATCGGAGTCGCTTTTGAGTTTCTCCTCATCGGTGGCCTCGGCTTCTCCTAACAGAACCACCTTCGTGCCCGCACGGTATCTCTCGGCGTAGATTCCCCGTCCAATAAGTCTCATCTTGCTAAAGTCGTACTCTGGACGAAGATCGTCCTCCGACTCAGGTTCATCCGGTTTTCTTCTCATAACGTTTTCACGCGCTGGCTCATCCCGCATTATCGCCGACATTCCCTTATGAACTCCTAAGCCAGCATTAAACGCTGACCCTTTGGTTCGGGAATCGGATCACCGAATTCTGTTGCAGTGTCTAGCCAGAGTTGAACTGCTTCGTCTGCATTAGTCAGTGCGTCAGCCTTCGTATCGCCATGAGCCATGCAACCCGGTAGTTCAGGCACCTCGGCAACGAAGAATTGGTCTTCATTGCTCCAGTAAATGATTACTTCATATTTATGCATCACCTTCATCTTCTCCTAATCCGTATTTCACAATCACGGCTCTTACTTGCCGCACCTGGTAGACCTTTGCCTTACCCTTATCTCGTTGCAAATTGATCTTCTCTTCTACGCCGTCTCTTCTGAAGATATGATGGCTGCCGCGTATTCGTTCCTCAAAGCCAAGCCTTCGAAGCATCTGGAGCAACTCTTCAAATTCGATATTTGCATCAGATCTGCCCCGTAGGATCTCTGCGAGCAATTTTTCATACTTGCCCATTGGTTTTAGAGCCTCACGAGTGCACTGCCACGCGCGGCATCTCGCGGCCGTCGCCACCTTCTGCCGGCGTCATCACTCGCATCGGAACGGGCCAATCAATCGCTGGCACTGAATCAGGGCCGGAACGACCATCGCCTCCCTTCGCACTTTCCCGCAACGCTTTCAAGACCTTCTCCGGCATGATCGGCACTTCGTCGATACGTACGCCGACCGCGTCGTAAACAGCATTTGCTACTGCAGGTGGCACGGGAAGCAGCGGTCCCTGTCCGACTTCTTTCGCGCCAAACGGACCATTCGGATCGGCGTCTTCGATCAGATACGTCTTAACGTCGCACATTTCCATCGTCGTGGGGCTCTTGTATTCGAGCATTGAAGGAAACTTGTGCACCACGTTGCGATTGCCGCGATAAGCCATCTCTTCCATCAATATTTCGCCCAGGCCCATGTAGACACTGCCTTCCACCTGGCCCATAACGAGCATTGGGTTGATTGACTGGCCAATGTCGTGCGCAATCCAGATCCGGTCGACAACGACGATGCCGGTCGAAGGATCGACATCCACTTCCGCAACCGCGGCTGTGTAACTATAAGCAGGTGAAGGCCCGACGCCGGCGCCTTTGTACTTACCCGGTGACGGCGGTGGCGAATACGAGCCGACGGTTCCGATCGTGCCGAACTTCGACTCCGCCAATACCACAGCCTCGGAAAATGAAACACCAACTTCTGGATTCTCCACGTCGAAAGCTCTACGTTCGGCGAGGGATATATTTTCAATTGGTACGCCAAGTTTTTCCGATACCGCCATCACCAACAGTTCCCGCGCTCTTTCAGCCGCCTGTATCGCAGCGTTGCCAGTCATCAACGTCACGCGGCTCGAGTAGCTGCCGAGATCTACGGGCGTCAGATCCGTGTCAGCGGTGACGATGCGTATGTCGAAGGGATCGATTCCCAGAACTTCGGCGACTATGTACGCAAGGATTGAATCTGAACCCTGGCCGATATCCGTGGAACCGCACATCACACAGACGCCGCCCTGCCGATCGAGCCGCAGTTGCACGCCCGATTGCGGCATGCTGTTCCAGTAGATCGGCAGGCCTGCGCCGCAGATGTAGGAGCTGCAAGCGATGCCTATACCTTTGCCAAAGGGTAGCTTGCGATTCTCTTTGTTCCACCCGGAAAACTTGTTCTTCCAGTCTGAGCCTTCGACAACTTTGTCGATGCATTTCCCGAGTCCCATGCTGCCGATGCGTAGATAGTTCGCGGTGATCGAATAAGGTTTAATCAGATGATGTCTGCGCATCTTCGCCGGATCGAGGGCAAGCTGTTCCGCAATTTTGTCGAGCTGAACTTCGAGTGCGTAACGCGGCTGGGGTGTCCCGTGACCGCGCTTAGGACCGCAAGGCGGCTTGTTGGTGAACACACGCACGCCCTGAAATTTGTACCGCGGAACGTCGTAGGTAACGGTCTGCAACGCGCCGGTGTAGAACGTGCTGGCAACGCCGTAGCTGCCATAGGCGCCGCCGTCCAGGAACGACTTGAAGTGCATCCCGGTAATCGAACCGTCCTTCTTAACTCCCGTCTTCACCTGCATCAACACGGGATGACGGCCGCGGTGGCAGTAGAAGACCTCTTCGCGGGTGAGCGTGCATTTGACCGGCCGACCCGTGATCATCGATAGCTTGCAGACGATGATCTCGTGAT
>JBGTHZ010000101.1:0-15736 GCA_041745915.1 Pyrinomonadaceae bacterium
AACCTATGCATCGCTTATGAAAAAACTGGCGCGTCTCGGGCCGAACCCGGTTGACGAACCAGTAGAGATATTTCATCCAATGCTGTCTGTTGCGGAGCAACCAGTTGTAGAGGCGGACCAGTTTCTCGGTAACGGCGTGAGACTCCTCGACCGCCCGCACCACTCTTACCGCATAGGATTTACCCTCGAAGAACTTCTGTACACCGGCGGCAATGGCCGCTGCAGCAGAACGGTGGCCCCCGCCAGTATCAGACGAGATGATAAGGATTTTAGGCTCGCGGTTTCGGAACATTATTTCTCGTACTTAGTGCTTTGAGCTTTGTACTTTTTACTTGCCTGAACCTTCGTCACACCCGGAGTGTGCTTCAAAGTTCAAAGTACACAATTCAGAAAATCAAAAATCAGCAATCAAAAATCAAAAATTACTCCTGGGAGGACGAAAAGTTGACGCTACTTAAAGACTTGAGCTACGGCATTCGCATGCTGGCCAAGAGCCCGGGTTTTACTCTGGTGGCAGTGCTCTCTCTCGCCCTGGGAATCGGCGCGAACACGACGGTGTTTAGTGTGCTCGATGCGGTCATGCTTCGCTCGTTGCCGATCGCGGATCCGGAACGGATGGTAAACATTGCCACACTCGTAAAGGGTGGCGAACCGCATTTAGATTTCTCCTATCCGCTGTATACCGGCTTGCGCGATGGCAACCAGACAATGTCAGGCGTCGTGGCCTACACCGAGAGGAATCTCGGTCTTACGGCCGGCGATCAAACTGAGCGAATACGCGGCGAGGTTGTCAGTGCAAACTATTTTTCCGTGCTCGGTGTTCAGCCGGCAATCGGATCCGCATTCGCGCCAGACGATGAGCGACCAGGCGCCACACGGGCGGCCGTTATTAGCGATGCCCTGTGGCATCGGCGGCTGGCGGGTGATCCCGGTGCGCTCGGCAAAACGATCACCCTCAACGGTCGCACTTTCTCCGTCGTCGGTGTGGCTCCCAAACGGTTTTCGGGACTACTGCGTGGAATGCCGACGGACGTTTGGATCACGCTTCCCCACATGGCTGATTTCGAAGGCAACCCAAAACTCATGAACTCTCCGAATCTGAGTTGGTTGTTCCTAGCTGGAAAACTAAAACCGGATACCACTATTCAACAAGCTCAATCGCAGCTGACCGCTCTGTTGCCGGGCGTGTCGCAAGAGGCCCGTGAAATCGGAAACCTCGAAGTGCTCATGACGAAGGCCTCCCGAGGGAATGAGGCTTACGTTGCAGAACTTTCTCGCCCGCTAACAATGCTTCTATTGGCCGTGGCTCTGATACTGGCGATTGCCTGCGCCAACGTGGCCAGTCTTTTACTCGCTCGGGCGAGGACACGAGGAAAAGAGATCGGAATTCGCCTCGCCCTCGGAGCCAGCCGTCTGCGTGTTGCGCGGCAGCTTCTCACTGAGAGCCTGCTGCTGGCGTTGGCGGGAGGTGCGCTCGGACTGCTCATGGCTCTCTGGACATCTGGACTTGCTTCGGGTTTGCGGACCAGTGCAGGGGGAGAACTGGCCATTGATGTTTCGCCAAACATCCGAGTATTGCTCTTCACCCTGCTCGTTTCGGTGCTGACCGTTCTTCTGTTCGGCGTAGTCCCGGCACTCCGCGCATCGAAACTTGATCTCGTTCCGATTCTCAAAGATTCAACAGCCACCACACCGGTCTTTCGCCGCGGCCCTTCTCTACAAAGTCTGCTTGTCGTCACGCAGGTTACCTTGTCCCTCGTGCTACTTGCCGGCGCCGGCCTGTTTCTGCGTAGCCTTTGGAAGCTGCAAGCAATCGAAAAGGGATTCACCGGCGACAACGTCCTGGCGATGTCGCTGAACATGGAACTGCAGGGCTACGACGACGCGCGCGGCGCAAATTTCTATCCCGCGGCTTTGGAGAGTCTGTCGTCGTTACCCGGCATTCAGTCGGCAAGCTTAGCCAGCGCCCTGCCGGTTTCGGCCGGCGGCAGCCGTATGCAGAGGCCGGGCAATCTTACTAAGCCAGCGGTTGATGAACAGATCTCCATCGACATCGTCACTGTCTCCCCGCGCTTCTTCGAGACCACGGGCCTGCCACTGCTGCACGGCCGAGACTTCCGGCAGGTCGATACCGAAAAGTCAGCGAAGGTAATGATCGTCAACGAGACGATGGCGAAGAAGTTTTGGCCGGACACCGATCCTTTAGGACGGAGTTTCTACGACGGCGATACCACCTTTGAGGTTGTTGGCATTGCTCGCAACACGAAGTACCGAAATCTTCGAGAAACGCCGCGCATGACGTTTTATTTACCACTGGCTCAATCCTATAGACCGCGCATGAATTTGTTGGTCCGCACGGTTGGCAAACCATCACAGGTTGTGCCCGCGATTCAAGCTCGTCTGCACGGCATAGAGCCGGCGCTCACCGTCTTCAACATTCGCACACTCTTTGAACATGTCGGGCGATCTCTCTATGTCGAACGAATGGAAAGCGTGCTGCTGACGTTCTTCGGCATCCTGGCCCTGACGCTGACTGCTATTGGCATCTATGGCGTCGTGGCTTATTCGGTGGCCCAGCGCACTCGTGAGGTCGGAATTCGCATGGCTCTGGGGGCACAAAAGAAAGATGTGCTGAAGATGATTCTGGCGCAGGGACTGGCGCTGGTGGCATGGGGTACGGCGCTTGGTCTGGTCGCTTGCTACTGGCTTTCGCGGCTGGTGTCCAGCCAGCTCTATGGTGTCAGCGCGTACGACCCCGCGACACTGGGAAGCGTGGTAGTGGTGCTGGTGGTCGTCGCGCTTCTGGCTGCCTACATCCCGGCACGTCGGGCAACGAAAGTCGATCCACTGGTGGCGCTGCGGTACGAGTGATGTGGATTTTTGATTTTGGATTTTAGATTTTTGATTTCTGTTCACCCATTTGGAAGCCTGCGACTAACGGGAGACAAAATCGCAAATCAAAAATCAAAAAATCAAAAATATAAGAATCAAGAATCACAGGAATTGTCAATTCACAAAAGGGAGCACCTCTGATGGAAACATTCTTTCGCGATCTTCGCTACAGCCTGCGCATGCTGGCCAAGAGCAAGGCGTTCACGGCCGTCGCTATTATTTCAATCGCTCTCGGTATTGCCGCGAACACAACGGTTTTCAGCGTCATCAATGCAGTGCTCCTGAAGTCGTTGCCTTATGAGGATCCTGACAGCCTGGTGCTCGTTTGGGGTGACACCAGGAGCGAAACCAACCTGAGAAAGCACAACCAGGTTTCCGCCACCGACGTGGCTGACATTCGCTCGCAGGCGACTGTCTTTGAAGACGTCACGACCTACACCGGTTGGTATCCCATCATGACCGGCGATACAGAGGCCGAAAGAGTTCCCGCAATCCAGGTGGGCGATGGCTTCTTCACTATCATGAAGGGAAAACCACTGCTGGGACGGGTTTTCACTCCGGAGGAACAACAAGACGGCAAAGACTTTGTGATCGTCCTGGGCCACGGCCTTTGGCAGCGGCGCTTCGGCGGCGATCCAAATATCGTGGGTAAAAATGTCCTACTTAATGCTCGGCCGTATAACGTCGTCGGCGTGATGGGCGCGGACTTTCACCCGCTTCCTCCTTCTCTGGTTGCCCCGGAAGGCCAATTCTACCGGCCGGTCGCCGAAAGCTACGACAACTCTCAACGAAGCGCGCGTCACTTGCGCGCCATAGCCCGCCTCAAACCTGGCGTCACCGTTGAACAGGCGCGAGCTGAGGTCAGTGTAATAGCTCAACGACTCGAGGAGCAGCATCCTCAGACGAACAAGAACACGGGCGCCCACGTGGTTACGATTACCGACGAGATTGTTGGAGGTATTCGTCCGACGTTGTTATTGGTCTTCGGCGCAGTGATCTTTGTATTGCTCGTCGCCTGCGCCAATGTCGCCAATTTGCTGCTGGCCCGTTCCACTGTCCGTCACAAGGAGATCACAATTCGCACGGCAATCGGCGCGGCCCGAGGTCAACTGATCCGGCAATTATTAACTGAGAGCATGGTGCTCGCGTTTCTGGGCGGCGGCCTTGGTTTGCTGTTGGCCTTTTGGGGCACGGAACTCGTCGTCAAAGCCGGATCACAGATCAATCCGATGTTTCAGGGCATTCGCGTCGATCTGCGTGTCCTGGGATTTACATTCGGCATCTCGATCATCACCGGTCTGATCTTTGGACTGGCTCCGGCCTTGCAGATCTCCAAGCCGAACCTGGTCGAATCACTCAAAGAAAGCGGTCGTGGCTCTGGACCTTCATCGAGTCGCAACCGTTTACGAAGCGCACTCGTCGTGTCCGAGATTGCGATGACGCTCGTGCTCCTGATATGCGCCGGCTTACTGATTAGAACAGTGGCGCGGCTCCGGAATGTGGATACAGGATTCAACGCCCAAAACGTTCTTACCATGACCCTCGGGTTACCCGCCTCGAAATATCCAAAGCCGGAAAACTACATCGCGTTCAATAAGCAGGTCACTGAGCGCATCGCCGCGCTACCGGGAGTAAAAGCAGCGGGGACAACTTCGGTAATGCCTCTCAGTGATAACTTCGATGGGCGCGGCCTGGTGGTTGAAGATCAGCCCAAGCCTCGCGGTGAGGAGATTAGCGTTGATCTTTATGTCACTACGCCCGGTTATCTGCGGGCCATGGAAATCCCACTCCTGAAGGGGCGTGCAATCGGCGAAGAAGACAATGCCGACGCGTCCAAGGTCGCCTTAATTAATAAGACGATGGCCGAGCAGCTCTGGCCCAGCCAGGATCCGTTGGGCAAGCGCATCAGGTTTCCCGGATCTGAAAAGAACCCTCAACCCTGGCGTACGGTGGTCGGCGTGGTGAGCGACGTGGCGCAGTATGCCCTGGATCAGAAACCGCCGATGCAGATCTATCTGCCGCACGCTCAGTTTCCTACTTCATTCAGCTCCATAGTGGTTAAGACCGAAGGCGATGCCGCAGCCATGACCAGCCAGGTACGGCGCGAAATCCTGGCGGTCGATAAGGATCAGGCGGTCTTCAATGTCACGACGCTCGATCAGCTGCGCGGCGAGTCCATCTTGATTAGAAGATTTTTCATGCTCTTGCTGTTGGTTTTTGCCGGGCTGGCACTCGTTCTGGCGGCCGTTGGAATTTACGGCGTCATGTCCTACGTCGCTGCGCAACGAACGCACGAAATAGGTATCCGCATGGCGCTCGGCGCGCAAGCTGGCGACGTGCTGAAGCTGCTGATCGGAAACGGCATGGCTTTAGCGCTGATCGGCGTAATTGCCGGCCTCGCGGGCGCATTCGCGATCACGCGCCTGATGGCAGATTTGCTGTTTGGCGTGACCACAACCGATGCGGTGACCTTCATAAGCGTGTCGACCGGCTTGATTGCCGTTGCGTTACTAGCCTGCTACATCCCGGCGCGGCGGGCGACCAAAGTCGATCCGCTGGTGGCGCTTCGCTACGAGTAGGTGGCACAGACTTTAGTCTGTGATTGGGGGGCAGAGATGCTTCACAGTTGGATCAAATGCGTGAGGAGCGACACAGACTGAAGTCTATGCCACGCGTAGGAGGTTTATGAAGACTCTAATTCAGGACGTGCGCTTCGGCATTCGAATGCTGTTGAAGAAACCTGGCCTCACTCTAATTGCGGTAATCACATTGGCGCTTGGCATCGGCGCCAGCACAGCGATCTTCAGCGCGGTAAATCCCATTCTGTTCGAGTCGTTGCCATACCCGCAAGCGAACCGGATCGTGATGATATGGGAAGGGACAAAGGATGGTGGGCGAAACCACGGGACTTTTGGCACCTATCGCGCAATGGTCGAGCGGACTCGATCGTTCGAATCGCTTGCTGTGATGAGGCCTTGGCAGCCGACCGTTACCGGTTCTGACCAACCGGAACGATTGGACGGACAGCGCGTGAGTGCGAGCTACTTTCGGGTGCTGGGCGTGGCGCCGGCGTTGGGTCGGGACTTGCTGGAATCAGAGGACCAACTCAATGGTCCCAGGGTGGCGATCATCAGCGACAGCTTGTGGAAGCGGCGCTTCGGCGGGGACCAAACGATCGTCGGGCGCCAGGTCAAGCTCGACGACAACAGTTACACCGTCGTAGGCGTGATGCCCGGCGCATTCGAAAACGTTCTGGCTCCATCGACTGAGGTCTGGGCGCCCTTGCAGTACGACCAATCACTCCCGCCGCAAGGCAGAGAGTGGGGTCATCACCTGCGCACGGTGGGACGGCTGCGCTCAGATGACGGAATGGACCAAGCCAGGCGTGAGCTCGATCAGATTTTGCACGATCTGGCGCCCATCCTTAAGGATAGCGGCATCCCCAGCAAGTTCATCGTCAATTCGCTTCAAGACGACATGACCGCCGCAGTTAAGCCTGCGCTGCTCGCAGTGCTGGGCGCGGTTGTGCTGTTGCTTACGATCGCCTGCGTGAACGTGACGAATTTGTTGCTCGCTCGAGGAGCCCAGCGGCGGGGCGAATTTGCTATGCGCGCCGCGCTCGGCGCGGGGCGAATGCGGATGATCCGGCAACTGCTCACAGAGAGTTTGCTGCTTGCTATATGCGGCGGCGCTTTCGGGATGGTCGTGGCACAACTCGGTGTCAGCGCGCTGGTGGCGCTCAGTCCAGCCGGGCTGCCGCGCGTGGACTCCATTCGCGTCGACGGCGCCGTATTAGCATTCGGAATGGGAATAACCACGCTGATCGGGCTGGTGGTTGGGCTGGTTCCAGCATTGCACGCATCAAGCGGCGATTTGCACAGGGGATTGCAGCAGAGCTCCCGGCGTGCCGCGGGTGGCCACCAATTGACGCGTCGCGCGCTGGTCGTCACTGAGGTTGCCCTCGCTCTCGTGCTGTTGGTCGGAGCAGGATTGCTGTTGCGCAGCCTGCAGCGTCTGTTCGCGATCTCTCCCGGCTTCGATGCGTCGCATGTCGTCACGATGCAAGTGCAAACGTCGGGTCGTCGATTCGACGAGGAAAGCGCTACGCACAGGTTCTTCCCGCAGGCCCTTGAAGCCGTGCGGCAAGTACCTGGCGTCACTGCCGCGGCATTCACCAGTCAGCTGCCGCTGAGCGGCGACCTCGATGAATATGGCGTGCACTTCGAACCGGGCCCGAGTGGCAAACCGGAGGGAGGCTACAGCACGTTTCGATATGGGGTGACCCCGGGCTACTTCGATGCGATGAGTATCCCGCTCCATCGCGGCCGGCTCCTCGACGCGCACGACGTTGCCGGCGCACCCGTGGCCGTTGTGATCAGCGAATCCTTAGCGAAGCGAAAGTTTCCCGGACAAGATCCCCTTGGTCACCGTCTCCACGTTGGCCGCCAGGATCTCCCCTGGTACACCATTGTCGGCGTGGTGGGCGACGTCAAACAGGCGTCCCTGGCGTTGGCCCAATCGGATGCGGTGTACATCCCTGCGGCGCAGTGGTACGCGCCAGACAAGGCGATGTCGCTGGTGGTCCGCGCGCGCGGTGACGCAGCGGTACTGGTTCCGGTTATCAAACAAGCGATCTGGTCGGTGGACAAGGACCAGCCGATCCTACGGGTAGCCACAATGGACGACCTCCTCGCCGCGTCGGCAGCCGAGCGACGTTTTGTGCTGATCCTTTTCCAGGCATTTGCTGTCGTGGCCCTGGTCCTAGCGGCCACCGGCATCTACGGCGTTCTTTCCGGCAGTGTCACCGAACGCACGCGCGAGATCGGGGTGCGGTTGGCGCTAGGTGCGTCACGCGGTGACATCCTCGGACTGGTAGTACGTCAGGGTATGACGCTCACCGGGCTCGGAGTCGTGATCGGGCTGAGCGGGGCCGTGGCTGCGAGCCAGGCCATCGTCACACTGCTGTTCGGCGTCTCCCGGCTAGACCCAATTACTTATGTCGGCGTGATTGCCCTGCTGGTGGGTGTATCTGCGATCGCTTGCTGGGTGCCGGCGCGTCGCGCCACAAAAGTCGATCCGCTGGTGGCCCTAAGGTACGAGTAAGTGGCACAGACTTTCAGTCTGTGATTCGAGGTGAGATGCCTTAACAGTTGATAAATGCGTTAGGGGGCCACACAGACTGAAGTCGATGCCACCCCGGAGGAAATTATGATCGCAGACATCTACTACGATTTGCGTTACGCGCTGCGCATGCTGCGCAAGAAACCAGCCTTTGCGTCTGTCGCGATCCTGACGCTGGCCCTGGGCATCGCTGCCAATACCACCATCTTCAGTACGTTTGATGCGCTCATCTTGCATCCATTCTCCTTTCCAAATCAGGAGCGGCTCCTGGTTTTGTGGGAACAAAACCGCACGGTTGGAACCATCCGCGGATCAGTGGCGCCGGGAAACTTTACAGACTGGCGGGAGCAGACCCAAACCTGCGAACAGTTAGTCGCCATCGATCAATTGTCTTTCGACCTCTCTGACGGCGCGCATCCCGAACGGTTTCCGGGGTATGGCGTGACCCAAGGCTTTTTCGATGCGCTGGGTGTGAAGGCCGCCAGCGGCAGGACTTTTCTACCGGAAGAGAGCGAGGCTGGGCGCGAGCAGGTAGTTGTGCTCAAACACAGTTTCTGGAAACAACACCTGGGCGGCGATCCGGACATTGTCGGCAAGACAATCACGCTAAACCGAAAAGTCTTCACAGTTGTCGGCGTGATGCCGGCGGACTTCAACTATCCCTACAACGCCGGCGAGATGTGGACGCCTCTCGTCTTCGATCGCGAAGAGCAGCACAATCGAGAAAACCACTACCTTAGAGTTATCGGATTGTTGAAGCCTGGTGTCAGTGTTGCTCAAGCGCAGGCCGAACTGAATGGCATTGCACAACGAGCCCAACAGGAGTTTCCGGAAACGAACAGCGGGCGCGACGTTTCCGTCGTAACACTTATCGATGACGCAGTCAGAGGCGCGCGCACAGGTGTACCCGTCTTGATGGGCGCGGTCGTGTTTGTTTTGCTCATAGCCTGCGCAAACGTGGCCAACCTCCTGCTGGTGAGGGCCGCATCGCGTCAGCGCGAGACTGCGGTGCGGTTGGCGCTCGGCGCGAGCCGCGCGCGTCTGATTCGCCAGGCGCTTGTGGAGGGCGCGCTGCTCGGGCTGCTGGGTGGCGCAGTTGGTCTCTTTGTTTCGGTCTGGGCAATTCAAGCGTTGGCCCATGGCATCCCCGAAGGGTTTTCGAAGTTCATTCCCGGTTGGAGTCGTCTAGGAATCAACTTCACCGTTCTTGGTTTCACTTTCGTGGTCTCAGTGCTGGCGGGAAGCGTTGCAGGTTTGGCGCCAGTGTGGCACTCAACCAGAACCAACATAAATGAAGTGCTGAAGGCAGGTGGGCGGAGTGATGCGGGCAAGAGCGGACACAATCGGCTACGAAGCGTACTGGTTGTTTCCGAGGTAGCCCTATCGCTTGTATTGCTTATTGGCGCGGGATTGATGGTGCGGAGTTTCGTTGAAATGATGCGCGCCGACCTCGGCATTAGGCCCGAGAACGTGGTGGCGATGGAGATTTCGCTGCCGCTGGATAGCTATGAGGACAAGAGCAAGAGGCTCGATTTTTATCAGCGGGTCCTGGGCCGCGTAGAAAGCCTGCCCGGAGTAACGAAAACTGGAGCGATCAATATCGTTCCCTTCAGCTCGTCAAACAACAGCAATACTTTTCAAATCGTCGGCCAGCCGCGCTTTCGCAAAGGCGAAGAGCCGTTTGTTGGAGTACGCGTGGCTACGCCGGGCTACTTTGACGCCGTCGGGACCGCATTGCGCCGCGGCCGTTTGTTTACACCGCAGGACGACATGCAGGCAGGCCGCGTTATTTTGGTTAACGAGACTTTCGTGAAACGGTTCCTGCCGGGCCAACAGCCAATTGGACAGCGACTTCATCTCGGCGGCGACGAGAGGGAAACGCAGGAGATCATCGGCGTGGTAGCTGACGTGAAGAACGACGATCTCGAAGAGATAGTCGACCCGACGGCATATCTGCCTCACTCCCAAAACGCAAATCGAACGATGAGTTTAGTTATTCGCAGCACACAGGATCCGACCCGGCTGGTGTCCGCGGTCCGCAGCGAAGTGCGCGCGCTCGATCCAGCTCTGCCTGTCTCCAACGTTAAGACGCTGAGCCAGATGATTCACGAAAGAATCTCGCCCAAGCGTTTGATGACTTACATCCTTGCAGTTTTTGCACTAAGCGCTTTGTTGCTGGCGTCGGTGGGAATTTACGGTGTGATGTCCTACGCCGTCACGCAACGTACGCAGGAGATCGGCATCCGTATGGCACTCGGCGCCCAGGCGGCGGACGTCCTGAAGTTAGTACTGAGAAATGGAATGTCGCTCGCTCTGATTGGAGTGGCGATAGGACTAGCCGGAGCGTTCGCTTTGACGCGTTTACTCGCGAGTCAGTTGTTCCAGGTGACACCGACTGACAAATTAACGTTCTTCGGTGTGGCTACGTCTCTGATCGTCGTCGCTCTCCTGGCGTGTTACATCCCGGCGCGGCGAGCGACCAAAGTCGATCCGCTGGTGGCGCTTCGCTACGAATAGTGGGGAGACCTATAGGACTTATCGGACCTATCGGGGTTGATGGAGATCAATGAACCATTTTTGGAAAGACGTTAAGCATGGCCTGAGGGTGCTCAGAAAGTCTCCGGGCTTCACGCTGGTTGCGGTGATTGCTTTGGCGCTGGGAATTGGTGCCAACACCACCATCTTTAGCGCAATCAATGCCTTGCTGCTCCACCCTTTCGCGTTTCGCGACATTGATCAGCTCGTGGTGATCTGGGAATCCCGGCCAAAGGTCGAAGTCGAGCGAAACGCCGCCGCATTTGCCAACTACCTCGATGTCCAGAATCAAAGCATGTCATTCTCAGCCGTTGCTGCGTCGACCAATTGGTGGGCCAACATCACAGAAGTTGATCAGCCCGAACGTGTTGAGGGTGTCAATGTCTCAGCGCAGTTTTTTAATGTTCTGGGTGTTAACCCCTCGGCCGGCCGTGCGTTCTTGCCCGAAGAGGAGCAGCCGGGACGCGATCCGGTCGTCATTATCAGCGATGGCTTGTGGCACCGACGTTTTGGCGGGGACGCGGCCGTTGTCGGGCGCAACACCAGAATCAACGGTCGCAACTTCACAATCATCGGCGTAATGCCACCGGGCTTTGCGTTTCCCAACAGCGCTATCGAAGTGTGGGCCCCGCTAATTACGTTCCCCGAGAATGTGGCGAATCGCAGCAGCACCTACCTGACAGTGTTCGCGCGACTGAAACCGAACGTTCGTGTGGCGGAAGCCCAGAAGGAGCTGGACATACTCGCCGGTCGCCTAAGTACGCAGTATCCGGAAACGAACGCGAATCGTATTTTCCTGGTCGAAAGTTTGCTTGGTTCGTATGTTCGAGGCTCACGTCCTTACCTTTTGATCATGTTCGGTGCGGTTCTTTTCGTGCTGTTCATCGCTTGCGCCAACGTCGCCAACTTGCAACTGATGAAGGCGGCCTCACGCCAAAAAGAGATGGCAGTGCGATTGGCATTGGGAGCGAGCCGTAGACGCCTGGCCCAACAGCTACTGACGGAAAGCCTATTGCTCGCGATCGCAGGCGGCGCTTTGGGACTCTTGTTGTCGGTGTGGGCAATCGACGCAGTCGCAGCGGGCATTCCGACAAACCTCGCGAAGTATGTTAGCGGGTTGAAAGACCTGAGGATCGATTGGCAGGTATTTTCGTTCACTTTGATCGTCTCAGTTTTGACAGGAATTGGTGCGGGTTTAGCGCCGGCGCTGCTGCTGACGAGGGCGAATTTGAACGAGGCGCTCAAGGAAGGAGCGAGCAGCACGACTGACGTTGGACGGAACCGAGCGCGCAGCTTGCTGGTGATCGCGGAAGTCGCTCTGTCGATGGTTTTGCTGGTTGGCTCAGGATTGATGATTCGCAGTTTCCTTCGCATACTCGATGTCAAACCCGGGTTCAATGCAGGAAGCGTCTTGACCCTGGAGCTTTCCCTCCCGTACCGCACGTACTCCTCAGTTGAGCAGCGCGCCGCGTTCTTCGCAAAACTGCTGCCTCGCTTAGAAAACATAGCCGGCGTCGAGGGCGCGGGCGCAACCAATCTCGTCCCGCTCGAAAATGGTGACGACAGTATTTACTTCTCTATTGAAGGCCAACCACCTTTTGCACCCGGCCAGGCTCCGCTCGCTGACTACCGCGTTATCACTCCCGGCTACTTGGGCGCGCTTGAAATCCCCTTATTAAAAGGCCGCACCTTCACCGAACGAGATCTGAGGGGGGCGCCACCCGTAGCAATCATCAGTGAAAGGCTGGCGAAACGGTTTTTCCCCGATCAAGACCCGCTAGGCAAGCGCATACGCGTAGGAGAAGAGCCGTGCGAGATTGTCGGCGTCGTCGGAGATGTCCGCAACAAGAGTTTCATGAGCGAAATCAACAACGACAGGCTGCGCCCAGCGGTTTACCTGCCGCACGCTCAGCACCCGTATGGGCAAATGGCCTTAGTGCTGCGTTCGACAGCCGATCCCACCAGTTTAACTACTGCCGTGCGCAAAGAAGTGCAGGCGATCGAAAAAGATCAGCCTGTCTTCAATGTACGGACCATGTCGCAAGTCCGTTCTGAGTCAATGGTCCCACAACGGTTGTCGGCATTCATGTTCGCGTGCTTCGCATTGATCGCACTGCTGCTGACGGCAATCGGCATCTACGCCGTCATTGCTTATTCGGTCGTCCAGCGCACGCGCGAGATCGGGATTCGCATGGCGCTTGGCGCGCAAAGCCGCGATGTGCTGAAGCTGGTAGTACGAAACGGAATGAAGCTTGCTTTGATCGGCGTCGCTGTCGGATTGGCTGGCGCGTTAGCCCTGAGCAGGTTGGTGTCGAGCTTGCTATTTGGAGTGACGCCCACCGACACGCTGACATTCGCAGCTGTGTTGATCGGCCTGCTCGGCGTTGCCTTGCTCGCCTGCTATATCCCCGCGCGGAGGGCGACTAAGGTCGATCCGCTGGAGGCACTTAGAAACGAATAACAGGACGGATGGATAGCAATTGGAAATCATAAGAGTTGGCACGCACGGGGAGGATTGTTCATGCAAATACTTCGACAAGACCTGCGCTACGGAGCGCGCATGCTGGCAAAAAAACCGCTGTTCACGATCATTGCCGTCGTAACTCTGGCGCTCGGCGTTGGTGCGAATACCGCCATATTTAGTGTTGTCAACGCCGTGTTATTGCGCGCCTTGCCGTATCACAATCCCAACCAATTGATTGTTCTCTTCACAACCAGCCCGGGCGGGGATCGGGACGGCCTGTCCGTCCCCGAAGCGCAGGACTATCAGACGCGAAT
Organism: Pyrinomonadaceae bacterium; assembly: GCA_041745915.1. Classification (GTDB taxonomy): domain Bacteria; phylum Acidobacteriota; class Blastocatellia; order Pyrinomonadales; family Pyrinomonadaceae; genus PSRF01. The sequence goes on from JBGTHZ010000101.1 coordinate 13,327, forward strand.
GCAATCGCTTGAAGACCTGACAGCTTTCCAGTCTCAAAGCGTGAATTTAACTGGAGGCGAGCGACCCGATCGTGTGCGTGGCGCGTTTGTGTCGGCCAACTTCTTCAAAGTTTTCAACCTCACGCCCATCATCGGGCGCACGTTTGCGGAAGGCGAAGATCGGCAAGGAGGCGAGAAGCTGGCGGTCGTGAACGAGAAGATGTGGCAAGAGCGTTTGAACAGTGACCCGAACCTGCAAGCGAAGAAGCTGATTCTCAATGGCGAACCTTACAGCGTGATTGGCGTGGTGTCTTCAAGCTTCAAAGAGCCTCTCGATGCGGATGTCGAGGTATGGATGCCGGTGCCGAACTATCCCGGCAATCCGGGGACGCGCGAGTGGCGCGCTCTATTTGCAATAGGCCATCTGAGGCCGGGCGTCAGCTTGGCGCAAGCGCAGGCGGAAGCGGCCACTATCGCAAGCCAGTTAGCTGAGGCCTATCCCAAAGAGAACGCCGGACGTCTTGCCAGAGTGGAATACTTTCGCGAGCTATTGGTTAACGACGTTCGCCCGATGCTTTGGCTGCTGTTTGCCGCTGTGGGCGTAATTTTACTTATCGCCTGCGCGAACCTCGCGAACCTGCTACTAGCGCGTGGGCTGGCGAGACAAAAAGAGATTGCCGTGCGCGCTGCGTTGGGGGCGAGCCGCTGGCGGCTGATTCGGCAATTGCTTACTGAAACAACGCTAATCGGTCTGCTGGGTGGGGTTGGTGGATTACTGCTGGCACATTGGGGTTTGTATGCGCTGCTTAAGCTGCCGCAGAACTTCGTGGACACCAGTGAGGCCACGCTCGATACCCGCGTCCTACTCTTCGCACTGGCCGTGTCGGTAATAACCGGCTGGCTGTTTGGATTGGTCCCGGCCTTGCAACTCGCCAGACCGGAGCTGCAATCGTTTCTCAAAGAAGGCGCGCGCGGCAGCGGCGAAGGTTCCAGATGGAACCGCGTGCGAAGCTGTTTCGTCGTGGCCCAGGTGGCCCTATCTCTCTTGTTGCTGGTGAGCGCCGGGCTCCTCATCAGAAGTTTCGACAAGCTCCTGCGAGTCGAAGTGGGATTCAAACCTGAGCGACTTCTGAGTCTTGAGTATCGCCTGCCGCGCAGCAAGTACAAAGAGGCTGCGGCCCAATGGAATTTTCACCGCCAGGTTATGGAGCGCATTCAGGAAGTTCCCGGCGTGCAATCGGTTTCGCTAGTACGTGGACTGCCATTCAGCGGCAACGGCGGCACCACAGCCATCACTTTGCCTGATCGGGAACCTCCCGCCAAGGGTCAGGAACCAGAGGTAATGTTCAATACGGCGATGCCCAATTACTTCGAGACAATTGGCATCCCATTCGTCAAGGGCCGTCTCTTTGGTAATCAGGACCAGGTAAACACTCCGCCCGTGCTGATCATAAACCAAACCATGGCGCAAAGATTCTGGTCTGGCCAGGATCCGCTTGGTAAACAGATCAAATTCGTATCAGACGGCACGACGGGCACGATCGTGGGTGTCGTCGGCGATGCCAAGCACTACTGGGTGGAGGAAGAACAAAGGCCTCAGGTGTATGCCGCCTACAGCCAGGAGCCGGGTTACTTCGCTACCGCCGTCATCCGCACGACAGTCGAACCGCTCAGTATTTCTGAGCCGGTGCGCCAGGCCGTCTGGAAAGTCGACTCCGATCAACCGATGTGGAAAATTCGCACCGTTGAGTTTCTGGTGAATCGGAGTTTGGCGGACCGGAAATTCCTGCTGGCTTTGATGGGTATATTCGCAACGCTCGCACTGGTGCTGACGATCATCGGACTTTATGGAGTCGTCAGTTATCTCGTAAATCAACGCACACAAGAGATCGGTATTCGGATGGCGCTAGGCGCACAGATGGGCGACATCCTGCGCATGGTCTTGAAGCAGGGAATGGTGCTGGTCTTGATCGGTGTGGCTTTGGGACTGGGGGCTGCCTGGCTGATGACGCGCTTAATGATTCGTTTGCTTTACCAGGTGAGCGCCACGGATCCACTTACCTTCTCGTCAATTGCACTGCTCCTGATTGCGGTTGCTCTGTTGGCCTGTTACCTGCCGGCGAGACGAGCGACGAAGGTCGATCCGTTGGAGGCGCTGCGTTACGAGTGACGTCATTGCCAATTCAAGTTCAGCAAATTTGCAGGTTAGGAAGAGTTTACCCCCGCTTGCCTTCCATGAGAGTTGGGCGGGGGTAAACCACCCTTCCTAACCTGCAAATTATCCAACTTGAATCGGCAATCGGCAATCGGCAATCGGCACTCGGCACTCGGCAATCCTGGTCATTCTGCACGGAGCGCGTCTATTGGATGCAGACTTGCTGCCCGCCAGGCCGGCCACAGTCCACTAATAATTCCCACAATCGACGAGACA
>JBGTHZ010000102.1:0-51022 GCA_041745915.1 Pyrinomonadaceae bacterium
CCTTCAGCCCTGGCACTTCGTCGTAATCACCGATCCATCCGTGAAGCAAAAAATCAGAATGGCTGCAGAGGAGGAGGAAAGGGAGTTTTACAGCAGACGTGCTCCGAAGGAGTGGTTGCAAGCGCTTGCGCCCCTGGGCACTGATGAGCACAAGCAGTTTCTGGAGATCGCACCATATCTCATTGCGATATTCGTAGAAAGGTACGGGCAACTGCCAACGGGTGATCCGGTTAAGCATTACTATCCTAAAGAGTCAGTGGGAATAGCCTGCGGCGTGCTGCTTACCGCTATTCACCAGGCTGGTCTGGTCTCTCTCACGCACACGCCGAGTCCCATGAAGTTTTTGAACGAACTACTGGAAAGACCGGCCAACGAGTCCCCCTTTCTTTTATTGGTCGTAGGCTATCCGGCCGAAGATGCAATGGTGCCCGACATCCAGAGGAAGAGCCTTAAAGAGGTGTGTACTTTTGTGTAGCGGAGTGCCGTCAGAGGTCTCAGCGGATTCTGGTTACCTGATTCCAATTAAAACGCCCAAAAATATGGAATGAAAATCGTGGCCAACCCCCACATTATCAGGTTAAGTGGCGTGCCGACGCGCAGAAAATCTGCAAACTTATATTGCCCCGGACCATAGATTAACGTGTTGGTTTGATAGCCAACGGGTGTCATAAAACTCGCCGACGCGGCAAACATTACTGCTACAAGAAATGGCCGCGGGCTTACCTGAAGAGTGTTTGCGGTCGAAATTGCAATTGGTGTGAGCAGCGCGGCAGTAGCATTGTTTGACATCATTTCGGTAAGAAGAAAAGTCATCAAATAAAAAGCGGAAAGCAGCGCAACCAAACCGCCCCACTTGCTGACCACTGAAATGATTGTCGCGGAAATCAACGGCGCTGCACCACTGTTTGCCATTGCGGCTTCAAGAGTCAATACCCCCGCCAGCAGAAAGATTATGCGCCATTCAATGGCCTGGTAAGCTTCGTCCATTGTCAGACAACCAACCAACACGAGCAGAATTGCGCCCATAATCGCGCTCACGACAATTGGCGCGATGCCTAACGTGGCCGATAAAATCACACCAATGACAATTAAGATGGCGGGAATAAGTTTTCCTTTGCGATAAACGAGCTGATCGATTTCTGAAATAATCACGAATGAAGGGTTTTGCACCAGTTGATTGTAGCGTTCGTTTTTGACCTCCAATAGCATCGCATCGCCGGCACTTAACTTTGTGTCAGAGAGTTTTTCGCGCATTAATTTGCCGCGATGTCTGATCGCCAAAACGATCACGCCGAATCTGTGACGGAACTGCAATTCCTTTAACGACTTCCCGACAAACTCAGAACCCGGAGCAATCACAGCTTCCACGAGTTTTATGTCTGCCCTTTCAACATCTTCATCGCTCCATTTGAATTGCGATTTGAACAAGACACCCGCGCGCGATTGAATTCTTTTGAATTGTTCCAGATCGCAACGGACCCGCAGCACATCACCTTTCTGCAAAACAAATTCAGGGGGGGGCACTGGAATCGTTTCACCTTCACGGTCAATTCCGATGATGGCCAGATCGATTTCTTTGGTAATAGGCGCATCTCCGATTGTGTGTCCGATGGAAGTTGCATCCTGCAACAGAACAACTTCGGTGATGTACTCCTGAAGGTTGAAACTTTCGATCAAATCTCCCTCGGAACGTCGGTCGGGAATGATCCTGACGCCGACTAGAAGCATATAAGCCATACCGGCAGCGAACACGATCAACCCCAGAGGCGCAATTTCAAACATCGAAAAAGCAGGTTGACCCTCTTTCTCGGCGATAGAACTAACAAGGATGTTCGTAGAAGTCCCAATCAAGGTGCAGACACCGCCAAACATAGAAGCGAAGGACATCGGCATCAGCAGTTTCGACGCGCTTACCTTTATTTCTTTCGCCACGCCCAGAAGAATCGGAATAAAGACAGCCACCACCGGTGTATTGTTGATAAATGCCGAGAAAAATCCGACGGCAATCATCACGGTAATTAGTCCGAGCCAATAATTTTTCTTGAACACAATTATCGTAATCTTGCCCAGATAGCTCACGGCTCCTGTTTTGAATAGCCCGGCGCTAATGATGAACATTGCCGCCACGGTCACGGTTGCTTTGTTGCTGAAACCTGAAATGCCTTCCTCAGGACTGACGATGCCGAGAATCAACAAGGATGCCATTATGAGCATCGCGATGAGATCGACCGAAAGCTTCTCGGTGGCGAACAAGACTACGGCGCAGATGGCGACCGCAAACACCAGTACTATTTCGAGCGTCATAGTAAAATCAGTTTGTCAGCTTTCAGCGCGGGCCCTCATCCGAAGGAGCCGCCATACTTCGCAGGTCTTCCCGCAAAGTCGCGATCTCGATGCGCAGCACCTCGATGGACTTGGCGCTAGCCAATTCCGCATCGTCCGATTCAGCATCCCGCCCGATGAAGAAGGTCGCAATGGTTGCTGTCACATAACCGAAGACCGCGAAGCCGTAGAGCGCCAGCAGGAAACAGAGCACGCGGCCTTCGGGGGTCTGCGGCCAGTACCCCGAGCCAAGCGATGTTAAAAGCATCGCCGTCCACCACAGTGACTCGCCATACGACTTGAGGCCTTCGCCATTCGGCAAATTGTTCTCGAACGCATACATGCCGGCAGCGCCTATGAGAATGACGACGATTGTGAGCACGATGACGTACCCGACACCGCGCCGCCGCATTGTGTGACGGAGCGCGCGCATCCCACGATTCAGCGAGGTCAGGACGCGAAATAGTCGTAATCCGCGCGCCGCCCTGGCCGCGCGCAGGACTCGCAAGACACGGAAGATGCGAAACACACGCAGCGCCGGCACGAGCAGCGCAAGCGCCGTTAACCAGTTTGCTTTCAGGTAGTCGCTTTTGTCGGGCGCGAGCATAAGCCTCAGAGCGAAATCGAGGATGAACGTGGCCCAGATACCTAAGCCGATGAATTCGAGCGCAGGTGACAGATTGCCCGTTAGTTCGATGACCAACAAACCGAGCCACACGAAGCCCAAAACGAGCATCGGCGTTTCCAGCCAGTCTTCGAGTTGTTCGAGCACCGCCCACCGTTCGCTGTTTAGCACACTCGGCTCGACCAGGTTTTTGTCACTCATTCAATGCTCCACTTCTCGCCGCTACAAGCGACTGTTTCGGATCAACACTTCAGACTGGTTCCGTTTGAAACCGTCCCTGATGGATGAGCCAACGCATCTGGCATTTCTCAGGTGAGGCGCGAAGAAGGAGATCGAGGCGACTGCGAGACGAATACGAAAAGCCATTGCCAGACGTTTCTCCACCTGCGTCGGAATTCTGAAACTGCCATCGCGCCTTTTTACAGAGAGCACAGCGCGGCTACAGGCGCAACTGAATTAGTTCGCTATGACGGCTTTGCCGTCCAATGTGTGAGGCGGCGACTCGCCACGCCGGTTAAGGTCAAAAGGTTGCAAGAATCTTGTTTGAAAAGCAAGAAGTTTGACTCTTGCTACGCAAGGCACAAGATATTCAAGTGCTGCTCGACGAGTTTGCGGATTCGATGACTTGCCCGACGGTGCCGCCGCTTGGCGCGGCATCGTCCGCTTCGTTTTGTCGTTCGCCCACGGGCGCCGCGCCGGGAATGAAGTTCGGTGCCCCCGGCTGCCCGGCGCGCGCGGCATCAGCTTGCGTGAGTTTCTGTTTGTGAATCTCCTGCACGATGTCTTCGCCCTGGCGTTCGCGACCTGCCGTTTTGTAATGGTCGGGGTTGACGTTCGATTTGGTCATAGTTCCTCCTCCTTGATTCAAGCGAGCTCATACTCGTAATCCTGAGCTTTCTATGTTCTTTGGCCTTTGTCATCCTGTCAATTCTTTGTGTCGGCCGCCGTCTCCGGCGGGTGTTTGTCCGATAAGGTCGATTGACCGGTTTCGTCTGCTCGTGGCATTGCCGATTCAGTCGCATTAGTGCGGATGTGCAGGTCGCGCTGGGGATAAGGTATCGAGATGCCTGCGTCACGCAAGGTGGCATTAACGCCTATGGTCAACTCGCTCTTAACTACAATCCATCGTTCGAAGCGACTGGTCCAGGCGCGGAGTTGAAAGTTGAGAGCGCTGTCGCCGAACCCAACGAATAGAGTGTCGGGGGGTGGTTCATTCATGACGTCAGGATGTTTTGAGGCCATCTCTGTGAGTAGTGCGATCACGCGTTCCGGATCTGTCCCATAAGCTACGCCAACAGGAATCTCTAGTCTTCGCTGTTGATCGGAAAGGGTCCAATTCAATACTTCCTCCGAGATAAGCTGCCCATTCGGCACAATCACTTCTGAACCCTCAAGGGTACGAATGACGCTCGCCCGCATCCCAATGCGCCGGAGTCTTCCATCCCGCTCGCCTATCTGAATCATGTCCCCAACATTCACCGGACGCTCGAAGAGCAGGATCAGACCAGAGACAAAGTTGTTGACGATGTTCTGCAATCCGAAACCGAGTCCGACTCCGAATGCTCCAGCGAGAATCGTGAACTTCGTCATATCAATCCCCATCGCCGCAACCGCGAAAAGGAAGCCAACGAGCAGGATGGCATAGTGCAACATCGTCGAGACGGCGTAAGGAACTCCTCGGGCTAAATTGATGCGAGGATAAACGTCCTCTTCGAGTAGAAAGCGAATGAATCTGGAAAGCAGAAACGCCACCAATACCGCGATCAGGAAGGCGGCTACATTCCCCAGTGAAATGTGGAGCGTGCCCACATCCAGCCTGGCGCTCAACGCAGCCCGGATGTTCTCGGCAGCGGGCGCGCGTAACGAAAACATTTCGAGCGTGATCATGGCCCACAGCAAGGCAGCTATCCAGCGCAATGTGCGCTGGACGCGGCGCCGAACAAACCGCCGGTGGCGCCGGACCATGCCCAGAAGCGAGATCGGACGAATCCGCAACGTAAACATGATCAGTCCATCTGCGATTTTGACAGTGGCGAAGAGGATGACTGCTACGTAAGCGCTACGCAGGACCGCGTTGCCCACGAGGTCCGCAACCCTGACATAGCCGAGCGCATTGGCGACGAAGGCAGCCAGAAAAACCACTCCCGCGATTCCCGCGCCCAGCCTGACGATTTCCCATAACCAACTACGTTCTGCGTCACGGACTTCAGGGAGCTGCTTTGATTTGATCAGCCACAGGATAAAGATGAGTCCCCCGAACATCTCGGCCAGAAACAGCATTCGCGAGACCAGCGGTAAAGCTATCGAAATGGTGCGCAAGAGATCTATAAGATAGAAGACTACCAGCGCGCTGAGGACTGGAAACAGGTGGCGCTCGACGAGTTGCCGGAGAATGATGATTGTCGGTATCAGCGCCGCGGCGCCAAGGATTGCGCTCAACATGCGTGGCGCTTGCGGGTAAACCCATCCGCTCATCAAAATCGAAAGCACCAGCGCCGTAGCGACAGGAACGTTGAAGACCCGCGCGACACCCTCGAGACTCGGCTCGGCCACCACCCACGGCTGAACGCGGCGGCGTGCCCAGTAGAGAGCGGCAATAAGCGACACTAAGATGAGCGCGTGAAAAATAAATCTCGGGCGTTGCCGTTGAGCATAAGTACTAAGAGTACTCCATTGTGTGGAGAAGGTGTTCTGGCTGTCTTGCAACAGGTTTTGCAGGGGGCGCGACCACAATTCAGCGGTCCAGATTGACGGACTGTCTTTCACGAACAGGCTGTTGATCGTTTCCTCGCGCACTTGCCTTACAGATGCAACCGCTCCCGCGATGCGTGCGTCCTGTTCGGCGACTCGGTTCTGCAGTGTGAGGATTTGCCCGCGTCGATTCTCAACCGCATCGCGAGTTCGCCTGATCGCGGCAATCACACTCTGCATACGTTGGAGAATTTCCGCGGGTGCGAAAGGTCCAGCAGGCTGATCTCCCTGGCCCGACGGCGTTTGATTGCTTTCTACTTGAGCAAGTGTTTTGAGCCACGTCTGTTCTAGTTGCGCAAGGCGTGTGGCCTCCCGGTCGAGGCTGGTGGCGCGAGTTCTCAAGTCGCGTCTCCAAACAGTCAGCTTCTCGGTCAGGGCCTTCCACTCCGTCTCCAGATCCTTGAGCGTCTCCAGGGATGGACGAGATATTAGTGTCTTTTCATTTTCCTCGAGGCGGGTGCCTATCTCTTGCATCAGTACAGGCAGTTCGGCCTCGACAGTTAAGGTGGTTTGATCCGAGGCCAGATCAGCTTCAATGTTGCGCAAATTAGCAGACGCTATCTCGGCCTGCTCGATCATCTCCGCCAAAGGTATCGGCGTCGGAACAGCCGTTGCGATGGGACTCGCCTCCGCAGATGGCGCCGGAGACGCAGCGGGCGGCGCAGACGTCTGCTGTCCGCGCGCCACGGCCAACAGCGCCGTAATCGCGATCACCGTTCCGAGAGAGAATACCAACACCTGCCGCCAACGGGAGTTGCTTTCACAGACTGTTTTGTTGTTACGAATCACAAACCTCATTTGAAGCGGCTAGGCATCTCCGGTAGCTACATAGTAACCCGGCCGCTTCCTCGCTGAAATGATTAATAAAACAAAAAGCTACCACGGCCCGAAGGCTCGTGGCAGCTTTTTAGGCGCACCGCTGAGTTGAATAGCGCTGAGCGCAAAATGTGCCTACGCCGCCGCAGTAGCGGTCATCGGCACCAGGACGGTATCAAGCGGATACAGGAACCTATTCTTGGCCTCTTTCTTAGGGAGCATCACTCTGGCGTCGGCGAGATTGATCTCTTTCGTTGTTAGATGGTTCATCGCAAGTTTATTCTTGCTGGTTCACGATTGCCGTGCGCGCACAGGTATCTGCGCCGCACCCGCAATAGCAAACATCAGTACAAGCACCTTAACATAAGGCGTAAACTCTTTTCGTCAGAGGAATCCACCCTCTCAGTGAGTAAAAACACCCACGTTGAAATACAAGTTTGTGATTTAGAAGCCAGGGTGCGAGAGTTACCAGTAGAATCACTCAATCAGTCGGAGATTGACTGTGTAACTCTTGAAGGACATATGTCATTCACAACAGGTCTGAGTAAAATTTAAACTGGCGTCGGCATCTAGCGCGCATATCGAAAGTTGAGTGGCGGGTCATGTTCGGAGCTTTCAGTGAAAACCACCCCCGGGTTGATATCGTTAGCCCGCAGTTTAAGGCGGACCCGTTCCCATTCCTCGCGAGTCTGCGAACTTCACAGCCCGTTTACCGCACCAGGCTTCCTGACAAGACTCCCGTCTGGTTAATCACGCGCTACGAAGACGTCGCGGCGCTGCTGAAAGATGAGCGCTTCGTCAAGAACCGGCGTACCGCCATGACGCGCGAACAGCTCCGAAAAATGCCCTGGGTTCCGCCAATGTTCCGACCGTTGGAGCGGAACATGCTTGATCTTGATCCCCCCGATCACACTCGGCTGCGGGCGATGGTGCATAAAGTGTTTACCCCCAACCTGATCGGACAAATGCGGGACCGTATTCAGATTTTGGCGGACGACCTACTGGAAGGCGTCGCGCGCAAAGGTGAAATGGATTTGATCAATGATTACGCATTGCCGTTACCGATGACGATCATTACGGAAATCCTGGGTGTGCCTACCAGCGACCGCGATAAATTTCATAAGTGGTCTAAGGCGGTCGTATCGCTTAGCTCTCCCCATGCAACCTTGCGCGTCATCCCGAGCGTTTGGATGTTTATTCGGTATCTAAGAGGATTTATCAAAAGGCGACGGCTTGATCCGCAAGATGACCTGATCAGCGCGTTGATCGAGGCTGAAGAGGCTGGTGACAAATTAAGCGAGGACGAGCTGCTGGCAATGGTGTTTCTCCTGCTTATTGCGGGACATGAAACTACCGTGAACCTGATTGGCATTGGAATGCTTGCGCTGTTGGAGCATCCTGATCAAATGGAGAAACTACGCCGAAATCCTGCGTTGATCAAGACAGCAGTCGAAGAACTGCTTCGTTACAGCTCTCCGGTCTTCATGTCGACCGAGCGTTACGCCCGCGAAGATTCAAGAATTCAGGGAGTAACCATCCCGCGCGGTGAAATGACGCTTGGAGTGATCGGGTCGGCCAACAGAGATGAGAGTGTTTTCGAGAACGCGGATGAGTTCAGCATTGCCCGAGAGCCAAACAGGCATTTGTCGTTCGGGCAAGGCATACATTTTTGCGTGGGCGCGCCACTGGCCCGTTTGGAAGCACAGATCGCTGTCAACACCCTCTTACGGCGGATGCCGGATCTTAAATTAAGTGTCGCAGTTGACTCTTTACGCTGGCGACCCAGTATGATTTTGCGCGGACTGGAAGTGTTGCCGGCGTCGTTTGGGGTCCTGATGCCTTGAGATACGAAAGCGTTAGTGTCTGGATCTCCGGGGAGCAATGTCTAAGATCTGGACGGCCGAGCGAACTTGATTCTAAATGAAGTCGTAAGGACGCTTAGCAGGCTGCTTGAAAAAACCGCTCCAAATTTCGCTGTTTTCATATCCTGAAGGGGTTTTTCAGCAGCCTGTTAGGATCTCGAGTGGAGACATCTATGTATTGCCCTATTTGCTCAACCAAAATCTCATTGGATCAAAAGTTCTGTCGCTCTTGCGGGCTGGGCCTGGAGAAAATAGCACAGTCCGTCAGTGAGCAGCTTCCCACAAAATTAGATCAGAACCTGCGAGACAGGAAAAACAAACTCGAACGGCTGGGAGTCACCGCTTTGAGCATCTTTGGCGTAGGGGTGTTGGGTCTCTTCCTTTACATGGTTGGTTACAAGTTGATGTTGTCCCAGGGCAAAATTTTGGCGGCACTTGGAATCCTTGGCTTAATCGTTATTCTGGGAAGCGGATTGCTTTCGGTATTACTCTTTGCTAAAGCGAAAGAAGTTGAAGAGGCGGCAACCAGGCGAAGATTAGAAGAACCCGCCGAAATGCCGGAGGCCGCGTCGACGTCGAAACTGTTACCAGAAAGCCATCTTAAACCAATGCCAAGCGTAACTGACCGCACCACTGAGCTGCTGTTAAGAGAAAAGAAAAGTGGGTTAAAGGAATTTGAGCGATAGAAGCTACCTACCAGTTTCTTCTCACCCAATTTTGCAGAAATCTCCTGAGGCCACGATTCCGCCGGCGTCGGGCGGACCGATCTCCTCGCGCGCAGCTACTTCGGAAGCGAAGAGCATCTTGAGAAACGGTGGCGCAATCACTGTTGTGGCCACAGCCATGAACAAAACCACGCCGTAAAGTTCTGCGCCTATCACTGCGAGGCTCAAACCGATTTGGGCGACAATTATTCCGACCTCACCTCGCGGCACCATTCCCATGCCTACCTGCGCCGCGCGTCTGGTACCGAGGTTGCTCGCCCCCAAACCGCAACCTAACAACTTAGTTAAAATCGCGACCACAGTAACCAGAAGGCAAAGAAGGATCACGGATGAAGAGCGAAAGACTGCCAGACTTAGTTGCATACCGATGTTGACGAGAAAGAAAGGTACCAGGAATTCAGTCACGCCACTCATCTGCTTGTGCATCTGGGAATTGTGTTCAGCTGCCTCCGCCAGGGCCATTCCCGCGAGGAAGGCGCCGATGATCGCGGCGACTCCGATGTACGCTGCAGCCACCGATAGACCCAGGCACAACACCAACCCGAAGATAAAGATCCCCTGCCCGCTTCGGCTGCGTTCGACGCTTGGCGCCAGGCGAGTAACCACAGGCGCGCCGACAAGAGCGACAAAGGCCGTAAACCCGATGGCCAAACCCGCGGTAGTAACGATCTCGGCGTAGTTAACAGTACCCGCCGCCATACTGGACACTATCGAAAGGACCAGAAGGCCGAGGATGTCATCGATGACCGCGGCGCCGAGAATGATGCGAGCCGTAGGCGCATCGAGCAGCCCCATCCTGGACAGCACGCGCGCCGTAATGCCGACCGACGTCGCCACCATAGCGGTGCCAACGAAGAGCGCTTCGATGCCGGTACTGCCCCAGGCTGTCATAAGCAGCCAGCCACCGAGCAGGGGAGCCACAACACCCAGCACGGCCACGACTGCCGCTTGCTTGCCCACCTTGAAGATAGCTGCGGGTTTGGTTTCCAGACCGACCGTAAAAAGAAGGAAGATGACGCCAATTTCGGCCAGTAGATTGGTAATCTCTGAGGGCGCTGCCCAGCCCAGAAGGCTGGGCCCGATAACAACCCCGGCCAATATTTCGCCTGCGACTGCGGGTTGTCGAAGTCGGTCAAACAGCTCGGCCATGATCTTGGCCGCAACCAGCATTATGAAGAGCGTCAGAAGAATCTTCGTATGGTCTCCCGCCGCAGCCGCCAGCATATAGTTCATATTTCACCTTCGCCCATACCGCATCAACTTCCGAGCCAATGGGAGTAGTCCGCATCCATGGACCAATGGCTCCGCACGTTAAATGTATTTAGCGTGCAGATCAATCGAATTTCTCGCGAATACGTTTAGGCTAAACGAGGCGGAGCGCGGCCCGGGGACTTTGATACCGCTGCCGAATTCAGGAGAGAAACTGGATAACTGAATTCGGTAGCTGCTCGCGCGTCGTCAGGTATTACAAAGCCAGCCTTCAGCATTGTGGCAAAAGGCTGCGGGTAGTGCTCGCTGTCCGCGCGCTTCAGCATCTGGGCCATCATCGGCACGCGGAAGCCGTCAGATTGGGCACGTGACAGAGGTCGAGTTGCTGTATTGTGTTGGTTCTTCTGCCGGTTTTCTGCGACGCGCTCAGTTACTACGGGCAGCGATAGGAAACACGGCCCGACGTTGCTTGAGACACACAAAGAGAGAAGCGTGGCAATAACCAGAGCGCAGCGTACGTCAAAGAACCTCGATGTAGTCGGCTCAAACGACATTTGATTGGGGGTGAAATCTTACCAGAATAGCCGTGATCACTGAAGTCGATTCAGACTCATGGTTACGCTCAGCAACTTCGATTTGTGCTGCGGTCGTCCAAATGCCGTCAAGCTTGCCGTGGCTCGGACCATCGTCTATCTTGAGCCGGCGGTCGAGTCTGGGGATTCAGACCGTGCCTCGTAGAAGAGACAAGCTTGCAGATATCTGGCCTCTGTAGCCTCCCCAGAATTCTCGCAGCCTAAACTAAGAATACTTATGAGTGATGATAATCCGATCTGTTTTTGTAGTTCCGGTGTTCCCTTTGCGGATTGCTGCCAGCAAATCATTAAAGGCGAGCGAGAAAGCCAAACTGCCGAAGAGTTGATGCGCGCTCGTTATGCGGCCTTCGCCACTGGTGCAATCGACTTCATTGTCGCGACGACCCATTCACGCACCAGACGAGAAATCGATGTTCAATACATACGTGAGTGGTCACAAACATCGATCTGGCGCGGGCTGGAAATCATTGACACAAAGTCTGTTGATGACAACAAAGCTTACGTGTCTTTCGAGGCTCAATATACGCAAGCGGGCAAGGATCACAGTCACAAGGAAAAGGGGCTGTTCGAACGTGAGCAGGGAAAATGGCGTTTTGTTACGGGCGAAGACCTGAAGAATCCCACCCTGAGGTATGAAACGCCGCGCCCCGGCCGCAACGAACCGTGTCCATGTGGCTCAGGCAGGAAGTACAAGAAATGCTGCGGTGTTTAGATAGCAAGTCTAACGCTTCGGCATCAGTCGAACTATATAGCCCGTGAATCCCAACATTTCTTTTATTTGACCTAAAAGACTCATCGGCGCCGACCAGCATATCCGCAAAATCTCAAAAGCTAGCCGACTCGCCTCGCGCGACTTGAAGGTTTAAGGCAGATTCATGCGATGGAGGAGTTCCTTGAAACGCGGGTCGTTGCGGACTCCGTCATAAACTGGATCAACATTCAAATATGGATTCCAGTGCGTTTTCGGTTCTTCAAAAGCGCGTTGAAGCCAACGGATACCGTCTTCGTTGTTGCCGACGATGACTTGATTGCGTCCCGTTATGATTGCTGGACCGGATTCTCGGCTTTTCATTCTCATGTCCAGTTCGTCGATAACGATCCCCCGCAGACCCGAGCGGTCGAATGAGCGTCTTACTCGCTCGATGGCTTGCACATCGTGATCCGCGTGCCTTCTCTTGATCCACGCATTTAGCGCTTCCTGGTCCATTCCCTTCATGCGATAGATGTCAAAAAGATATTCATGTGCCACACTGAAGTGACTATCCAAAACCAGCGCGCGGTTGCAATAGTCGATGGCCTGATCGTATTCGTGCGCGAAGTAGTGAAGCTGGCTAAGGTCCGCCATGACTATTAGTGAAAGCGGGTCCAGATCCAGCGCGCGATGCATTTCGACCTTTGCTTCATCCAATCTTCCGCGCAGCGACAGGTAGACGCCTTTCCAGTGGTGGGCCTTCACAGAATTTGGATCCAGCTCAATAGCTAGATCGAGTTCTTTTTCAGCTGCCGGCCAGTCCCAATGTTGAAACATCCGAATGAAGCTGTAGGTTGCATGAGCGTCAGCCAAAGTGTTGTCCAGTTTCAGCGCCTTCTCGATCAATGCCTCGGCTTCAGGTGAGGGATTCCCCATAGTCGAGTTTACAGCGGCGAGTGCCGCATAGGCTTGCGCGAAGTTAGGATCGAGTTCGATGGCTCGCCGGAAGTAGTCAAGACTCTTGGAGGCCTCCAGGTTGCGTTTGTTCCAGAAGTAATTGCCTTTTAGGTAGAGCGAGTATGCCTCTGCATTCGTTGTTAGCCGCTTGGTTAACAGCGCTCTATCGTCCATCGAAAGACCTGTAAACAGAGCTTCCCCGACTTGCTGCGAAATGTCGTCCTGCAATTTGAAGAGTTCTGTCGACGCTCCGTCGAAATGGCCGAACCATAGTTGCATTCCATTGGCCACGTTGATCAGCCTGAGCGTTAGTCGCATGCCTCCTGCGTCGCGTTGCAACGTTCCGTCGAGCACTGCATCCACTCCGAGGGCTCGGCCGGCGGTTACCGGATCCTGGTTACCGTCGAGGAAACGTACAACAGCACTTGTCGGACGTACCGGCAGTCTACCGACACTTCCCAGCCTGGTAATCAATGCGTCGGCCATGCCCAGGCTCAGCGACGCATCAGCCTCTCCGCTTAGGGATTTTGGTGGCAACACGGCAATCGATCTAAGCGACCGAATGGCTACTGCGGGGGAGGAAGGGGCCGGCTTGCTGGTTCCAAAATAAGAAACCGCGCTCAACGCAACAGCAAGCAGCGCCGCACCAGCCAGCAGAGACACGCTAGCGGCACGACTCAGTGAGAAAGGTAGGAAGGACAGGCGTTGTCCGACTGGCCGAACCAGGATTGACTGTGATTGTTCTTCCGTGTGCGGAGTGTCAGGCACCAACTCTTCTTCGATCACTGTGTGTGAAAGAGTGCGCTTCTCGATGATCAGTGGGGTGGGTTGATCATGTACTTCTCGGACTTCCGCCACAAAGCGATAACCCACGCGGGGCACAGTTTCAATGTACTCACCCGCCACGCCGTTCTGCCCGAGCGACTTCCGTAACTGGGAAACGGCCACCGTAAGATTGGCGTCCTCTACGAAGGTGTCAGCCCAGACGGCCTGCATTAAAGCCTCACGCTCCAGCATCTGGTTCGGGTGCTGCACAAACACTATCAACGCTTCCAGGGCCTTGGAGGGCACGGGAACGAGGTCACCGTTTCGTAGCAAACGATGTTTTTGTGCATCGAGACGGAAGGGTCCGAACTCGTAGAAGTGCTTTGCCGGGTTGCGCATTAACTGCCTTTAGAAAACTCTTTAGAAATTTTTAGACGGACCTTAAGGACTTCCCGGGCGCTGGGGAGTAATTCAATCGGCGCGCGGGGAAGATTCGGCTTGAACCGAGATGACGAGGCTCATTCTAGCCAAGGATCGGAGGTCAAGGCAATGAAACTCAATCAACGGTTTTACCCGGCCCAACACTTGCCGAGGCTTTGTCTTGAAAGCCGTCACCGGTGAGAGATGAGTCTTCCAGGCTGGAACCACATGCAAATCTGCTTTCCAAACTGAACAGTGTTGGCACAACAAGATCTATCCGGTTTGAAAAACTGACCTAAAAACCTGAAGCAAATGAAAAAAAGAACAATAATTACAACGGAGACCCGCGAGGTCTGGGTCATCAGTGGGGGAGGCGTAACACCTGAAAAGGTCGTTCACCCTCAACCTGGTGACGTTAGCAAAGTTGATGGCAGAGAAACCCTGGTTTCCGCAGATAGCGGTGATCAAAAAGCGGCTCCAGTACCCGAAAAGGACATTTGATAATGATGATCAGTGAACCTCGCTTGCCTCGATGGGTACGGTGTCTAGTTACCGCCTCTCTTTGCGCGACTCTCGGGGTTAACCATCTGACGTCAGCATGCGGGGCAACAGCCTATCAGCGCGAGGCTCTTCGTCGCGCGATGTATTCGGACCAACCCTTAGTGAAACTGAGCCGCACATCGCGCGCCGCTGAGGATGTCCGCGCGCTCGTCCCGGGGATACCCGTCGAGCGAGAACTGACACAAGACGAGACGCATACGTATAGCATTACGCTCACGCAGGGTCAGTACTTACGCCTGGTTATCGAACAACGAAGCGTGAACATACGTGTCAAGCTCTTCGCGCCGGGCGCCGGACTACTGCTTACTGAAGTAAACAACGCGAGTGTAGGTGAGGGGGAGCGAATCTCTATTGTCGCTGATGTGTCGGGTGAGTACCGGATAGAAGTGCGCCCGGTCGAGAAGGATCAGGCCACTGGGGTGTACGAGTTAAAAATTGAAGAGCTGCGAGGTGCCACGCTACAAGACAGGAGCCGGGTTGCCGCTGAGAGGGTGTTTGCTGAGGGCCAGTTACTGCGCGGGGAGGGGACAGCCGATTCACGGCGGCGGGCGATCCAAAAATATGAAGCATCACTGCCGTTGTGGAGGGCAGCGAGTGACATTCGCGGCGAGGCCGAACTGTTGAGCAAGATCAGCGAGGTCTCTCACGAATTGAGCGACAATCGAACGGCTCTCGAACGCGGCGAGCAGGCGTTGCTGCTGTGGCGAGCGGCGGGCGACCGCTCCGGGGAAGCCGGCACGCTTATCAGAATCGGCCTCGCCCACTGGGCGTTGAACGATTACCAGAAGGCACTTGAGGACTTCAACCAGGCCCTGCCGCTCTATCGGGCCATGGCGAATCGCGACGGAGAAGCCTCCACACTTCACAGCATCGGCATCATCTACTCGACTTTAAGCGAATATCAAAAGGCGTTGGAGCACTACGGCCAAGCCCTCTCGGTTTGGCGTGAGATCGGAAACGGTGGGGGCGAAGCCGTCACGCTTAATAACATGGGTGTGGTCTACAACTCATTAGGGGAATATCAGAAGGCCCTGGAGTGTTATGACCTGGCGCTGCCACTCCGGCGCGCGACGGGAAACCGCCGTGGGGAAGGTTACACCCTTGCTAACATCGGCGATGTCTACAACTCATTAGGTGAATATCATAAGGCGCTGCAGTATTACGACCCTGCTCTCTCGCTCAGCCGGGCCGTTGGCGACCGTCGGCTGGAAGGCACCGTGCTTAACAACATCGGTAAAACGTACGATGCACTGGGTGATTATCAAAAAGCGAAGGAGCATTACGGCCAGGCGTTAGCGTTGTATCGAGAGGTAAGTGAACGACGAGGAGAGGCCAATACGCTGAGCGATATTGGATCGGTTCATCATAAGTTAGGCGAGTACCAGAAGGCGTCCGACAACTATAACCAGGCCCTCTCCATCCGACGTGCGATCGGAGACCGCACGGGTGAAGCCCTCTCGCTCAACAACATCGGCCTTGTCACCTCGGCGTTAGGCGACAGTCAGAAAGCGCTGGAATATCTCGGCCAGGCACTGGTGCTCCGCCGGGCTATAAGACACCGGAAAGGCGAAGCGATGACGCTTTTCGGCATGGCTCGAGCTGAACGCAACCGCGACAACCTCGTTGAGGCTCGCGCGCGCATTGAGGCCGCGCTTGAAATCATCGAGTCCCTTCGTACCAATGTCGCCAACCAGGAACTACGCGCCTCCTTCATCGCTTCGGTCCGGGAATTTTACGACTTCTACACCGATCTTCTGATGCAATTACACCAACGGCAGCCATCGGCGGGACACGATAATGCAGCACTTGTGGTCAGCGAACGCTCGCGCGCACGCAGTCTGTTAGAGACTTTGGCAGAAGCCCGGTCAGACATTCGTCAAGGTATTGAGCCCGCCCTGCTGGAACGCGAGCGCGGCTTACAACAGCAAGTCAACCTTAAGGCTGAACGACTGCCTCGCCTGCTCGGCGGAAAACACACCGAGGAGCAAGCCGTCGCCGCTAAGAAAGAGCTCGACACTTTACTCAGCGAGTATCACCAGGTGCAGGCGCAGATACGAAAGACCAGCCCGCAATATGCCGCGCTCACACAACCGCAGCCACTCAGCGTTAGAGAAATTCAGCAACGTGTGCTCGATCAGGACTCGTTACTCCTGGAGTACTCGCTGGGCAAGGAACGTAGCTTCCTCTGGGCCGTGACGCCCACTTCGATGACAAGCTATGTGCTGCCTAAACAAGCGGAGATAGAAACCGCAGCACGGCGTGTTTATGAACTTCTGACCGCCCGCAATTACCACCCGCCGAGTGAGACACCTGAACAGCGAGCTGCACGTGTAAATCAATCGGAGGTCGAGTATGCAAAGACCGCAGCCGCGTTGAGCCAGATGCTGCTCGGCTCGGTAGCGACTCAACTGGGGACAAAACGGTTAATCATCGTCGGCGAAGGCGCCTTGCAGTATGTGCCGTTTGGTGCCCTCCCCGCGCCTGGCGGAGGCGCGGCGAAGCGGAGACTCGGGGAAACGGAGACGCGGAGACGTGGGGATATGATTAGCGAAGAGCCTTCTGATCGCCGCGTCGCCGAGTCGCTGCGTCCCCGCGTCTCTTTTGTTCCACTAATTGCCAAACATGAAATTGTAACTCTGCCATCAGCCTCCGTGCTGGCCGTGTTACGTCGTGAACTCCTGGGGCGCGCGTCTGCTCCCAAAGCCGTGGCCGTGCTGGCCGATCCTGTTTTTCGCAGCGACGACCCGCGAATCGGAGTCGCGGAAATGCGTCAAGGCGGCGACGAGGTGAGCGGGAGTAATGTGGCATCGCCG
This sequence comes from Pyrinomonadaceae bacterium, assembly GCA_041745915.1. Classification (GTDB taxonomy): domain Bacteria; phylum Acidobacteriota; class Blastocatellia; order Pyrinomonadales; family Pyrinomonadaceae; genus PSRF01. The sequence goes on from JBGTHZ010000102.1 coordinate 17,111, forward strand.
CGTCGCAATGGCGCCGCGTCTCAAGCGGATGTCGAAAGCTCCGCCAAAGAATTAGGAGTGAGAGGTTTTAAGCGGCTGCGTTTCAGCAGACAAGAGGCCGAAGCGATCACGGCCATCGCCCCTGGAGGGAAAAGTCTCAAGGCGATTGATTTCGCGGCCAATCGCGCGACTGCAACCAGCCTGGAGTTGAGCCGCTACCGCGTTTTACATTTCGCGACACACGGACTGCTCAACAGCCAACATCCTGAACTTTCCGGCATTGTCCTTTCCATGGTGGATGAACGAGGGCACCCTCAAGACGGATTCTTGCGGCTTCATGAAATCTATAACCTGAAACTCGGTGCAGACCTTGTTGTGTTGAGCGCGTGTCAGACAGCGCTGGGCAAGGAGATTAAGGGCGAGGGCCTGATTGGACTCACTCGCGGCTTTATGTATGCAGGGGCGCCGCGCGTCGTGGCGAGTCTGTGGAACGTAGACGACCGGGCGACGGCAGAGTTGATGAAACGATTCTACGAGGCAATGTTCATTCAAGGAATGCGCCCGGCCGCAGCGCTTAGAGCTGCGCAAACAAGTCTGCGGCGTGAGAAAGGGTGGGCAGCGGCTTACTACTGGGCCGGCTTCACGCTCCAGGGGGAGTGGAGGTAAGCGAGGTATATATTCGGCTTTGCCTCAAAACTGCCGCGGACGCCATCTGGATTGTATTGCAGCGCAAGTTCGTAGAAATCAGTCAACGCACAGAACCGCTTGCGGTAGTCAGCGGATGCTAAGTTCAAGACCAATTGTTAACGATCAATCAACCAATTGTTAACGATCAATCAATTGAGCATTCATACCGCACAAAACCATCTAACAGGCGTTGGTTTGAGCTTGGGATCCGCTGGCTACCGCAAGCGGTTCTGTGCGTTGAGCTTAGTCCGCATTTGTTGAATTTTGTAGCCGCCAGCCTAGCGAGGCTGCTGCGTCAAATGACTTTTAGTGCAAGGCCTATATCTTCGCAACCACTTATTACCGCGGGCTCTGCCTCGGCAAAACTTCTTACCGGATGAAATGTTTTCGCAAATCCCATCAGGATGAGTGAATGGCTGTGCCTTCCACATTCCGCTTAGTTTCTCGACGCGAGGAATCTCCTCCTGCCCCGCGAGCGGCTGAAGGTGTGAGAGCAGCGCCCGAAAAAGCGAAACTGACCCGTGAAGGCTTTGATAAGTTCCTCTTCAGGCTAGATTCCGATAGGGACGCGGCGGGCAGAAAATATGAAGTTCTGCGCTCAAAGCTGATTAGCTATTTCGACTGGCGCAATTGCCCTTTTCCCGAAGACCACGCAGATGAGGCGCTCAATCGGATGATCAGAAAGATCGAGGCGGGTGAAGAGCTGCGTGACGTTTCGACTTACGTGTTCGGAGTTGCGCGGATGATGCTGCTGGAAATTGCTCGTCGGATGCAAAATGAGCGGTCGGCGCTCCATGAGTTGCCGACTGCGACCCCCATTGATACGGAATCTAACGAAACGCAGGAACGAGTCGACTGTCTAAGACAGTGTCTGGCAACTCTGCCGCAGAAAAGCCGTGAACTGATCACTGAGTATTACGAGGGCGACGGTCCGGCAAAGATCAACCGGCGAAAACAGCTGGCTGCCAATCTGGGAATGCAGCTCAATGCCTTGAGGATTCGCGCCTGCCGGCTGCGCGAAAAACTCGAGGAGTGTATGGGACGTTGCCTGGTTAGCAAAGGTGCTTAACTTGAAACGTTTCTGGCTTCTCTGTCAGGCATAGGTGAGGGCAACTGTGCTCAAAATGGAAACAGTCGACGAAAAACTGGCGATTAGCTTCCTACTGGGAGACTTGTCTGAAGAAAGCAGGTTAAAGCTCGAGGAACACTTCTTCAAAGAGGACCGTTTTTACGAACAGCTACTTGCGATTCAGGAAGAGCTGGCGAACGACTACGTCCAGGACAAACTTTCCCCCAGCGAGCGAGCGCAGTTTGAAAAGCACTTTCTGAGATCTCCGCGAAGAAGAGAACGAGTCGAGTTTGCCGCAGCGTTTTCCCAAGCGTTAACAGGATCCCGAGCGCGCTCGATAGCAAAGCCGGCCCGTCGCGTCTCATGGTGGGAATCTTTGACGGTGTTCGTTCGTCCGCAGGGCACTCGACTGGCAACGACCGCATCAGTAGCAGCAGCGCTGGCGTTAATGGTTGGCGCAGCCTGGCTCTTGGTCGAGAACCGGCGACTGTCCGGACACGTTCAGCAAGCGCAGGCAGAGAAAGACTCGTTGATCCAGCGGTCCGGCGCCAACGAAGCAGAAGCGGAGCTAAAGCGAGCAGAGCTGGAACGCGATATCAACGCCCTACGCGCGCAGGGTGGCGAGATGGAAGCGAAGATCCAGCAAAAAGAGCGTGAACTTGAAGCGCTACGGCTCGCTGCTCGATCCACCAAAGCGCAACCAGCTGCAAGCCAGATCGCCACATTCATTCTAACGCCGGGCCTCACCCGCGGCACCGACGAACCCGAGAAGTTGATCATTTCAGCGGCAGCGCGATCAATACAGCTCCAGCTCGACCTTGAGAGAGAAGAAGATTATCAGAGCTACGTCGCAGAGATTCGAACCGCTCGCGGCAATCTCGTCTGGAGCAGGAGTGGGCTTGAGCTGAAACGAACGAGCTATGGGCAATCCGTGTTTCTCACGATCCCCACAAGGTTGATTTCGAACGGCGAATACGAGGTGGCGGTGAAGGGAGCAACCAGCGGCAAAGTTGAGGCCGTCGGTTATTACTACTTCATCGCGCTCAAAAGATAGAAGAATGGGGTTCCTTAGAAGCTGGCCCGCTTATTAATGAACCTCCGTGTCATTCCAGCCTAAGGCGATAGGATAAAGCGCGGAGCGTGAGCCCAGGAAAGCTTCGTCGAAGAATGGAGAACGGAATGTTTCGGAAATCGTTTCGCGCAGTGGTGATCGCGGCTGCCGTTTCGGCCGCTCTCACGCGGTTCGCAACGCCGGTGTCGGAGGCGTCCGCTCTGACGATCAGCGGGTCGGAAACCGGTCAGTCCTTCCGATTGTCCGCATGCCCGTCCGGCCAAGTCCTCGTCGGAGTGGCCGCCAAGCAAGGATGGTACATCGACAGCGTCGCACCGTTGTGCTCGGCCGTGACCAGCACCGGGTTGTGGTCAGGCCCCGTGAGCCAGCGGCCCAGCATCGGAGGACCGGGTGGAGACATCAAGGTCGCGCAGTGCAACGCGAACGATGCCGTCGTGGGTATGTCGGGCAAGATCGGCCGATGGGTGACCGCTCTCAGCATCCGGTGCCGCAAACTCATATCGCCAACGGCTGTCTCAAGCACGAGCAGCATCTACTCGGTGAGCGCGGGTGGCGCGTCGTATGGCACGATCGCACAAGCTCAGACTTGCTCAGGCCGCCGTCCAGTGGTGGCGCTTTCGGGCCGGTACACCTTGTACGTCAACCAACTGACGATGACATGCGCAGACTGACGTCCTGTTCACCTTGAGCAAGGCCCCTCATAGCTCTTCCTCACGGACGAACTGAGACCTGGACATTAACCTGTGGACATAAATACACCTTCCCAGATCTCAGACACATAATCACCACCTTTCCCTGAAATGTTTTCCTGCTATTCGGCAGTATGGGTGGAGGATCCATTAAGACAAACCGAGCTTCCCAGCAGCATTGTCTTAAAGACTCTAGAGACGGCACGAGAATCCTGCACAAACTAGTCGAGCACGCCTTGCTTCAGCCGAAAGGAGATCACTATGTCACATCGATTTATCACCAGGGCCGTTACTGCGGCTTTAGTCACATTCACCCTCGGAGCGCTGAGCCCCGCACCCATCCAGGCGGATACACAGGCAACACCTTTTTCGTTTGGCCCGGGAACAACGCGGCCCAGGAGTAGCAATGCTTCTGCGACCTTAACCGTTCCGGCCAGAACGACTGCCCGCGTAAGTGGTGTTTTGAATCCAGTCACGGGCATCCTCCCGGTTTCCGTTGTTATCGATGTTATCCGGCCCGAGGGTGGCTCGCCGGCTGCCAGCATCACCACCGCGGCAACGCCCTTGGGCGTTTCAGTGCCCTTCGCATTTCTTGTAGAAACATTTACGAGCCAGGTGGGCTGCCCGAGAAGTTGGAGTGTGCGCGTTCGAACCGCCAATAACGCGGTGCCAACGGTAGCAGTGTCCGGTAGCGTCACGTTTGATTTTCAAAGACCAGCGCGAGTGAACCTGGACATGGTGGGTGACGCTCTCAGCCTGGCCCCAAACGGTTCAGTAAGTAGGAACCTCGCCGGTCATGATGTCGCGGGAATTGCAAACGCCACCCTCATCGCCGGAACGGGAGCATTCAGAGTCAAAGCCAAATGGGACACCGATCCGTTGGACCTATTGCGCTTCAATCAGTTCTTCAAGCTGACCGTTGATCTCCTGCGACCCGATGGAACACGCGCGGCTGGCGAGACCGGGTTCTCCCAGCATGGCTCTTTCACTCCGAAGGTGGATTTCACTTACACGGTCACTCCCACGGATGCCGCGATGTCAGGCACCTGGAAAGTGAGGGTCCGCAACAACGAACCCACCAACGGCCTCCTTGTCAAAATCGTGAATTTCGACATAGAGAATCTTGTGCTTCCAACGTTCAACAGCACATTTCAAGCGGGTTGCAACTGACCTCGATGGCGGGCAGTGCCATATTTTCGCGTCTAAGCGCTCATAGCAGGCGCAAGGAAAACGATCCGCGAAATCACACAAAATATCACTAACCTCGTTTTGGTTCGTGTGATTCGTGGATCGTCTCCTTGAAGACTCGAAATATGACACTACCTGGTGGGAAATGATGACCACCACGGTCACTACGATGCAGCGCGAAAATTAGCAGGTTGCACAAAGAATCGTCTGGCCAACCGCCGACAAGCCTAAGGAAAACCTAAGCGGCCGGGAGGGTTAATTGAGAGACCTCCTGCCCCTTTTCTCCAGGCGCATACCTGTGCAGGTATTTCCGGAATGGCATTTGCACCTTCTACTGATCTCCAACACACGCTCACCAAACTTTCTCTGAAATGTTTTTCCGCTATTCGGCAGTAGGGGTGGAAGGCTCATTCAGACAGCGCGAGCCGAACTCCTGCAATATCAGGCTGGAGAAAGACTCCAAAAGAAGGCAGAGACCCGTGCACAAGATCGTGAAGATCATTTCGGTCGCACTCATTGGAATGTTTAGCGTGGTAACCGCAGTGCGTGCCAGTACACGTACGTTGGAGATGCGTTTTGCCCTTTCGGCGGACGCTAGGAGCGAGTTCAGCAAACAACTTCCAGTGTTGAGCGCCGGCCGCATCCTCGTCGAAGCAAATTGGAACCCCACGACTGCCGGCAAAGTTAACGCATCGCTAACTCTCATCCTGATCCAGCCTGACGGGACCATCGCAATTAGCAAGAACGGCGAGAGCGTCCTTCGACTTGAACACCGAGTGAGCGAGCAGGACTTGGCAAGATTCGCAGGAAGTAAAGAGCCCAAATGGACCGTGAAGATTCTCAACGACGCGGATTCGGGTAGAAGTGAGGTCTCAGGCACTTTGAGAATTACGGTTCCCGTGGCGAGCCGCGCGCTCGAGGACACTCAGTTCACCCTGCTTGGATCCGGCAACGCGCAAGAGATCCCGTTCAACGTTCCGGCGCCGGGCCGATTAGAGGTCGAAACAATTTGGGAGCCGGAGACCTCCAGACCTTCGGCTCAAGTCCTGCTTGTTGTCAGCTTGATCCATCCAGGCGAGTCGAGAACCTATGCCCGTCGTCAGAGCACGAGTCCAATCAAAGTGGAACAACAAGTCACGGAGCTCGCGCTCGATCAGGGCGGCCGATGGATCGTGAGAGTTCAGAACGACAGTCAGACGAAAGTGAGTGGTCGGGTAAGAGTAATTTACACGCCCAGTCTGTGAGCATTAGAACGCGCCTACGGCGCACAAGGAGGACTAAGATGAAATCTAACAATGAATCGGAGCTCGATCGCAGGAAGTTCCTAACAACTACAACTGCGGCGGTGATCGGAGCAGGCTGCTTTAGCGTGGGACTAAGAGAAGCGATCGCTGACGCTGCGGCAACCGGAAAAATACTTTTGACCGTTGATAACCTGAATCGTCTATTCCGGCAAAAGCACGAGGCTGGTCAGATTCGGTCCCTGGCACGCGAGATACGCAGGGACATTATCGGCTGGCTCAAAAGAGAATGTTCGCTGACGCCGATTCAGGAAAGGCGCATCGCGGCGTTTACAAACAAAGACTGGGACCGAATCAAGGAGGTGTTCGCATTTGTAGAGGACACCGGCGCCACTGTATCCGTTAACTTTTGGGAAGAAACACGCCCGTCCAAGAATCCCTCACCTCCATTGGACCCTTACTGGACAAAAGTACTGGCCCAGGCGAGGAACCCGAATGGGACAACAACTACAAGAGAGGCCACTGTGAACTTGCAGACCTAATCCGTCGGGGTGGGAAGGCGCTGGATTATCCGTCTTTTCCGTGAATACAGCCCAGGCACATCAAGGTAGCAGCAGCTCTTGCACGACTGTCTTCCGTGAAAGAGGGAGGGAATTGAAAAATGCGACATGAACTCAAGCTGTCATCTTGGTTGATTTTCCTCCAGGAGGACGTATGAAATATTTGGTCATGGTTGTCGCTGCGATCATTGTTGCAGCCGGTTCCCTTCAGGCTCAGGATCTAAGGCAAATGGCTGAGGAGATGAGGAGGATGCAGCAGCAAATTGTGGCGCTGCAATCCAGGACTGATTCTCTTGAGCGTACGGTGGGAGAACTGCGAGGACAGGTCACAGAACTAAGAGGTACGGTTGGGGAACTAAGAAACAGTGTGATTGAGCTAAGAGAGAGAGTGGCCAGTGTGAACGGCTTCGTCCAGTCCGGCGGCGGCTACGTTTTCAATGCGCCAGGTGCCGTGACGATCAAGGCGAATTCGCTCGTTTTCGAAAGCACCGGCGGTCTAAGCCTGAAGGCGGGAAGCAACGCAACGCTGCAAGGCGGTTCCACGCTCTCCCTGCTTTCGAACGGCAGCACCTCTATCGCCAGCAACTCCCTGCTCGACATCAATACCGGAAGCACTACGAGCATCTCGAGCGGCACGGCCTTCAATCTGACTTCGGGTGGAAATTCAACCATTCAGTCTGGTTCGACTCTCCACTTGAAGTCGGGAAACGCAGCGATAGACACAACATCGGCCTTCACCGTCAAATCAGGAGGCAATTCAACCATCTCCGCTTCATCGTTCGAGGTGAAGTCAGGAAACGCAACGATCGAGACAACGTCGGCATTCAACATCAAGTCAGGTGGCAACGCATTGATCGAGAGCACTGGTGGGGATCTTAACCTGAAGGGACGAGCGGCACTCCTCCAGGGTTTCGCGAACCTGGCCTTAAAGGCGGCCGGTAACGGGGTGTTCGAAGCGGGCGGATCGATCGACGTGAGGGCATCCGGTCCGCTCACCCTGAAAGGCACCCCCGTCACACAAAATTGAACATCGACCACCTAAAAGGTGCGCTTGCCCAAACTAAGGAGAAAGCAAATGAGAAAAACATCCAAAACAATATTGAGAAGCCTCGGTCGAGTTTTTGGAATTTCGGCTCTGCTGGCGTTCGCAACAGCCGGCACGGCGTCCGCCGAGAACATCTCCAAGACTTTTGAGTTCGGCGAAGGCACGACACAACCCCGCTCGCACGTCAGAACTTTTCCTATCCCGTGCGGCACTGTAGGGGGAGTTGCCGCGGTGGTGAAGTTTCAAAGACTAGGACCCGACGGAGCAGGTAACAACATTCCGATCATAATTGAATTCAGAGAGCCAGACACTGCACCAGACCAGGAAGGTCCAGTTGTCGAAACGAAAAGTGCTACAGCTACAAAAACCGAACAAACCGTTATCTTACGCAGCCAGTCAAGTAACCGCGGGTGCAGTTTGCCGTGGCGTGTAAGAGTCAGACACGCCAATGAGGGCACGCCTCCGGTTCGAGTGTTCGGCAGTATCAGGCTCGATTTTGACGGGAGGGTAAGAAATCTTGATGCCGAAGGTATGGGCTTTCTCGATAAAGGTGAAACAAAGACAATAAAACTTGCCGATTCAAGCGGTCTTCAGCAAGGCACAATCGAAATCACAGCGAATTGGGATCATTCTCTCTACGGCGCGCGCGTGCCGGGACCAAATCCCATTAAGCTCAAATGGGAGTTAATTAATCCCAGCGGAGCGGTTGTCAAAACTGTTGAAGCCTATTCGAGCGACGAATCAAGAAGCGAGCTGACGAGATTCAGACTGGATTATCACGTTACGAAACATACTTCCGGTCAATGGAAACTGAGAATCACAAATCTCACCAACCACGATGCAACTAACTTTGAACGCACTAGCAGATTCACACCCGGTTGCTCGAACTAGAAAGGCCTAAAAAGATGCAAGAACACGCTACCACAATTCTCTTTACCCTGGTTCGCACTTTCGTTGTTGTGGCTCTGTTTGCCTCTGCAACGCCCGGCACCGCGTTGGCTTCACGAATCAATCTAACTCTACAAGACGCTCCGCTTACGGTTCTCAAGCAAAACTCTCTGACAAAGAAAATCAACGGTATTCCACTCAACACGCCAGGTCGCATTGAGTTAGATATCAAATGGCACGCGATGACGTTAATCCCGATGGTTTTTACCAAACTCAAGGTTGAATTGCTTCACGGTTCAAGCGTTTTGGTTACGAAGGAATGTTACTCGGTTCACTCTCCCAACACCCCAAGATGCGAGTTATTCGCCGGCGTTGACCAGGCTGAGGCCAGTGCGCCCGGCGATTGGAAATTGCGAGTTACGAACAACAGCAACCACGATGCCAACGGTTTCAACATCCTGAGAGAAGCCACTGATTTAAATCCCGCGGTGATTGCCATGATTGTGCCGATGGCAAGTTTTTTCGAGGCCGATTGCAGCGCGCGAAGCCTGCGTCTATTCGGAGCCACACCCATTACCATTGGTCCATCAGCAACAGTGGAGAGCTCCTTTGCTACTTACGTAGCCGGTGAAGTACATATCAAGGCCAAGTGGCATACCGACACAATCATTCCGAATGTCTTCAAACCGCTTAAGGTTGAGGTCCTGTTCAATGGAACTGTGATTAAGAGCGATTTTGGATATTCGATTCATGCCGGCAAATTAAGCAAGTTGAACATTAGGTTCAATGCCAGTGCAAATCAGTCCGGGACTTGGAAACTCAGAGTCACTAACAACCATGAGACGAGATTAACTGGCTTCGACATTGAAAAGGGAAACGACGCTAATCCCTTCGTGCCTAATTTCAAGAGCATTTTCACACCTAGTTGTAACTAGCGGAACAGATATGACTTTTGTGCCGCGCGGCTTGAACGGTTCCAGCTCGACGGCTGCAACAATTTCTGGCCTAAACAAACGATGACACCAGACTATGGGGTCAAGAAACAAAGCACTCAGCAAAATTAAAAGGAGCCGACAATGAAAAGGGTAACCGCTGTTTTAGCAATCACAGTTTTCTTCGCACTCAGTGCGATTGTTTCGACCGCTCGCGTGGATGAGGCAATCGTTGAGAAAAAAGACCTGAAGTCCGTAGCCGTGGCTCCCATTGAAAAGCCTCGTGATGGGAAAAACGCTGCCTTGACACTCGAGGTCAGGCCGGCAACCTCCAAACGCCTCCCGCGCGTGGTCACTATAGGGATTAACGGAAAACCCTTAGACCTGGTTGACGATGGCAACTGGCCCGACGCTGCTGCTGGTGATGGCATCTACACCATCGGTCTCAAAACCAGAGACGGCAAACCTCTCAAAGAGGGCGGTTCGTTGCGACTGGCTGAAACGGCTTCATCAACACATCACGCTCTCCCACTGAGCTGCACTTTCAATCGTGTTTCCTGCGGCGTAGGCTGCAAGAGCCTCATATTTCGTACGAAGTGCGTGGTCTGTTTCGAACTTGCTTCATGCACGATTGGTTGAGCCCGATTGTAAAACCGCAGGTCAATACGCGACTTTAATTGCTTCGGGTGTTCGTCCTTGCGTAGTTGGGTTTGGTGAAGGGTGGTAACAGATTGAAAGGAAATGACCATGCGAAGAACCATTATGCTTTCTGTTTTCGTGAGCGTGATCCTGCTCGCTCCAGGTGTGGCCCAGGCAACCATCGAACGGATCGAGGACGACGGATTCTGCAACCCCTCAAGGGGCTACATGAATATATGCACCGGTATCGAACCCTACTCTCTCCTTCCGGGAAAAACCGTTACGGTCACATTGGTAGGTGGGTTGGTGGACCTGGCCACTGCGGTAGAGGTGGCCGGGCCTACTGGTGTATCCGCGAGTAGCGTGGGAACGGCCTCCAGCCGCAAGACTATCAGGCTTACGGTAACTAACGATGCCACTCCAGGTGTACGCACCCTAAAACTCCGCTATCTCGTGGAGGCCAGTGGTCCAGATACGCTCAATCTGGTCGTTCTGCTCCGCGGTGTCATAAGCAACATTACGGTTCCGATCCCGACAGAGCCTTTCCGTTCTGTGAACATCACGATCGCTGGCACCAACATCGACAATCCCGATGTCCACATCAAAAGTTCTGGTTCGGGCGGGGTCTTCACGGCCCGAGTAAACTCGACCACCAGTCAGGCAGTAGTAAGCCTTCAGTCTCAGTCTCTCAATGTTCGAATGAATGGAGTATTGAGGCTTTTTGACAAAGCAGGGGGCGCAGCCTGCGCGCTGGATGCGCGCTATTGCTACCAGAAGTCGAGTGGTGGAACTGATATCACTTTTTCGGTGGTAGGACCAAACTTTGTCTCCTTCATCCCAGCCGGGCGTGTGATTGAAGAGAATGTACTAACGATAACGCTGGTTCTTAAAGAAGCCGCCAAGACGGGTGGCGAGAAGGTCTTTTGGCAGGTCACCCCTGCTACCTCATTCGTGCCCGCCGTGGGTTCTGCCACAACGTACAGTTCGAGCGGCGTGAACAGCGTTACCGTGCCTGCGGGTCAGACTCGGCAGGAGTTGCGTATCAAGTTGGACCGTCTGCCTGCCGGTTGTCCGTCCCAAGGGTGCGTGGGCCAGGTGCAGGCAAAGACTCAGGGGCAACCCGAATACCTAATTCAGACTTTTCAAATGATTCCGGGCACTCCATTAAGTCCCACCAATACGCCGAAGATTCCTTGAGTGAGTCATGCTCGATCGGGTGAGGATCACTGTACGAGTAGGTGGCAAACGCAATGAAGAGAATTATCCTGGTGGCGTTAGTGTTTGGATCGGCACTCTCGTGGTCGAAATCTATTCTTGCCTCGAGCGAAGGGGAGCTTTCTATAAAAACAAGCTTCGAGGCCGGCCAACCAGTCACAGCATCCGAACAGATCGAGGTTCTGCTGAGTCGTCCGTTAAGAGAATCAGAGTCGCGGGTTGCGATCTTGATTGGCACGACGGACGTCTCAGCTCTGTTCGTCCTGGACCAGCTCCGACTACGTTACAACTCGAAGATTTGTTCCTTACCTCTGGGCCAGTCAGAGCTAACCGCCTATCTCGTATCAAGCAAGGATGAGTGGAAAGAGGTCGCACGGTTCATTCTATTGGTTGATAAAGAAAAACAGTCTCAACCGGAGCGATCGAAGCGTGTGGCGGCCCAGGACGGCTTGGAAACAAGATTCCTAAAGGCAAACTACGCAAACTCCTTCAGGCGCTTTGTTCCCACTTCTGACGCTGAGCTACTCGTCACCGCGGCAAGGTCCTACGACCAGGAGCCTCAACAGACTTCCGGGTCAACGAATAAGAAGGGAAAGATGTCCTTTCTTCCTTCGCTGACGTTTGGGCTCAAGGCCCAGCCGGCCCAATCAACTTTTCCCGCCTCAGATACACCTGAGCGGGCGACGTTTGCTGACTTGACGACACAAGCTTCACTCAAAGGCGACGCGTCCTACGGAGTTTTTTCTTCCCAGTCATCGGCTGACTTCGCCGGGTCAAGCTTCAGGCCGGAAGCGCTTCGGTTTGGCGATTTGGGAAGCGAGGCCCCAAAGCTTGATCTGGCGAGTTATCTACTCCAATTTCAAACTGGCCCGGTCAAGTATCAGGTCGGACATTTTTCTTTCGGAACTCAACGCCATCTCATCAACAGTTTCTCCAGTCGCGGGATCACCATCACGGTTCCGTTTCTGAAGCGGTTCGATTTCTCAGCAGCCGCAATGAATGGCACACAACTCGTCGGCTACGACAATTTTTTCGGCTTGAGCAAACGTAGACATCAGATGCTTAGCAGCGCACTGGGCATAGAAATCTTTCCGAAACACCCCGGTGGGCTGCGTTTAGAAGTGGGTGTGCTGAGCGCGTACTTTCAGCCGATTAGCGGCGTGAATCGTGGCGTTATCACGGATCTGCAACGCAGCCGGGGCATCTCCCTGCGGCTGATCGCCAACGACAAGAGTGGACGCTTTCACTTCGAAGGCGGATTTACGCGCAGCTTCTTTGATAGTCCCAGTGATTCAACGCTCGATCAGGGCCAAAACGTTGTTCCGCTTCCCGCGCTGAGCCGCAACGCTCATTACCTGGAAGCGAGCTACCAGATTCTGAAAGACTTCTCGCTGTCCAAAACCAGAAGAGCAAACCTAACGGTGGCCTTCAGAGAAGAAAACGTGGCGCCACTGTTTCGCAGCCTAGGGGCATCCACGCAGGCCGACAAGATTCAATACGAATTCTCAATAAACGGCTCGATCGATGAAATCACAGGGCAGTTTTCCTACGTCAACTTCCACGACAATTTGAAGAACATCCCTTCGATACTCAAAACAAAAAACGGCTCGATGAGTCTCTCCATTGCTGCTCCGGCGAAGGCCTTGCTCGGCAGGACTAAAGATTCACCCTGGCTGCCGCGTCTTGGTTACAGTTTTAATCGCCTTCACGCCTTTGGCGCCGCGATCCCGATCAATGGCGGTTTCGAAATCGATCTGAGCTCGATTCCCAATCTGTTTGGCACCAATCACACCTTCAGCGCCGACTGGCAAATAAAGAAGTTCACCATCGGCTACAACGTCAACCGCTCACTCCAGGATAATCAGCAAACGGGTCGCGAACTTTCCGACCAGGCGGTTTTGGTTAATTCAGGCCGGTTTGGCATTGCCCTCAACAGCAAGGTCAATCTTAATGTCGATCTCAGCGCGGAAAGCTCGGCAAACAGGGAGACGGGACGCATCGACCGCACCTTCCGGCTTGGTCCTGGAATTACCTGGCAGTTGACTCAACAGATGGGCCTAACCGCGAACCTCTCAAACACCATCGCCGGCGATGCTGCGAAGACGAGTCGCAATCGAAATACCGAGTTCGATGCGTCTTGGACCTATCGATTTGGAGCCGGTAAGGAAAGATTGAAGAAGGTAGCGGGTCAATTCTTCATCCGCTACTCCAATCGCTTCTCTCATTCCTTTGATCGAATATTCGTTATCGACAGCTTGAGGAAAAACCAAACGCTGACAGCAAATTTGAGTTTCACATTCTTCTAGGAGTATCAATGCGGACCTTAATAGTGGTGTCTATTCTGATCGGGCTTGCTGGCGCCGCAAGTCAAGCGCAAACAATTCAGGTCTCTCCGAATTCGGTTAATGCGTATTCACAGGGCGCCACCACTGTTTTGCTGACCTTCGGCGGATTGGTTAACAAACAGCCTGCGGAAGCCACCTGGTGCGGCGCTTTAATCCCCGCAGCCCCGGACCTCGGATTCAGGTGCGACCCGGCGACAATTTTCGGGCGACTCCCGCAGCGCTACAACCAGTCGAGATTGAGCGGAAATAATGCCTACACCGACATCATGTCGATCACGCCGCAGGTTGCGCGTCGCGCGTACCTCGATGCAGTCAACGGCAACACCAGTACCTTCTTTTACGTGCGACGTTTTGTGAGCACCGTTGGCGGGCCGGATGAGTTCGTGCCGGTAACGATCCGTCTAAGCGGGCATGGCGCAGGCGTGCCTCTCTCGCTCACGGAGGTGAAACTAACCTGGGGCCTGGGTAAGCCGGTGCTCTTTGTGAAGAGCGGCGAGAAACTGCCACGTTTTGAAGCCGAAATCAATTACACGGGGACTGGTCGTTTGAAAGGGCGTTGGGAGCTGGTCAAACCTGGCGAGCTTCCACCCGAACCACGCGATCTCCTGACGGAAGCAACGCTCCCGATGGAAGAACGGGGTACGCAGAGGCGATATTCAGAGATGACTCGATTCAATTTGTATCTTCCGCCTAATGGCAAGATCGTTTTAGCCGGCCCGGAACCGTGGCGCGTGGATGAAAGTCTTAACGGCCTGTATCTAGTCCTACTGCGTATCGAAGCCTCAGACGATAAGGAGGCGGACACCGATCTGGCGTCGGTGGGCGCGGGTGCGGGAGTGGTTCATGGCGGCGCCGTCGCGGGATTTTCCTTGCCGGTGTTGAGATATTACGTGGCGAATGGATCAACGCCGGTTCAGCCCACAATCATCACAAGTGCAGACCTTCTCCCACTTGGGCCAGAAGACCAGGCGACGCTGGATACCGACAAGCCTGTCGATTTCACGTGGTCACTGGTCGTGAACGCTGTCATGTACCGCTTTGAAGTCGAGGACCGAAGCATTCCGGTAATTTCGGCCATCTTGCCCGCGGGCGTGGGCTCATATCGCGCTCCGTCATGGTTCAAAGACAAAGTAGGCAACACCGTTGTGCGTTGGAGAGTGATCGCCTTCGACCAACAAAGCAATCAGATCGGCAACACCGAATGGCGCGCCCTGCGATTTCGGCAAGGTTCACATTGACCAACCACATCCATTAACCCTAATTTCAACAAAGCAGCCGTCCGAAAGATCCTTCACATTCCATAGGTTCACTACACATTCCATTTATTTCCCTACAGTCACGACCCCAAGAATCTAGCGGCTGAATCTGAATTTTGGGCCGACCCCCGCTGCGCTTTTGATTGACCTGCCCGCCGGAGCGTATGTATATTTTCGGCGTCAAGTTATGAGCCACAGGTGGGTTCGACCGAAGTTGCTCACCCAGGCTTCACGCGAGACACATTCCCGCGACCCGAAGCAAGGCGACTCCCCACTTCTCAAAAACTCTGTTGAAGCGAAGCGAAAGGTAAGGTTGGGTGGTGGTAGTTATGGGCAGGCCGGCGAAGTGCTTATACGAGTTCGGCCCTTTCCACTTAGACCCCGCAGAGCACGTCCTGGTTCGTGACGGCGAGCCCGTCGCGTTGAGGCCGAAGGAGCTCGCCGTCCTTGTGGCGCTCGTGGAAAACCACGGGCACGTGCTTACGAAAGACGAGTTGTTGAAAGGGGTCTGGCCGGGCCAGTTCGTCGAAGAGGGCAACCTCAATCGGCACATCTCGTCGCTAAGAAAGGTGCTGGGCGAGTCGTCTGACGCCCCCCAATACGTCGAGACGGTCCCGAAGGTCGGCTATCGCTTCGTTGCCCCCGTGCAAGAGATTCGCGACCGAAGCGCCGACATGGTGATAGAACGTCACACCATCGCGCGCATCGTCACCGAAGAGGAGGAAGAGGCCGAGCCGAAGGCGCTTCTAACAACGGGGGTGAAAGATAAAGCGGTATACCGAAGACGGCGCCTGGCTCTCGCGGCCGCCCTCGTAATAATGATGGGGCTGACGCTAGCGCTCACCTATGCGTGGACTTCGCGCAAGTCACAAGAGACAAAGACAGCGGCGACGGTCAGCTCACTGGCCGTGCTTCCCTTCAAGCCTATCGGTGCGGGGGACGAGGACGATTACCTCGGGCTGGGGATGGCCGACGCCTTGATCATCAAACTTGGTAACATACGGAGGATAAACATTCGGCCGACCAGCGCGGTACGCAGGTACGACGCGCCGAACCAGGACGCGGTGGCGGCCGGACGGGAACTCGGTGTGGAGGCGGTGGTCGAGGGGAGCGTGCAGAGAGTCGGCGGGCGGATACGCGTGACCGTTCAGTTAGTGAGCGTGAAAGACCGCACGCCGCTGTGGGCCGAAAAGTTCGACGAACAGTTCACCGACATCTTTGCCGTACAAGATCGGATCTCGGAGCAGGTAGTGCGTGCACTGACGCTCTCGCTCAGTGGCGCTGAAAAGCAGCTGCTCACCAAGCACTACACCGAGAACTCCGAGGCGTATCAGCTTTATCTGAAGGGACGCTACTTTTGGAATAAGAGAACAGTAGAGGGACTAAAGAAAGGTATCAGCTATTTCAACGAAGCGGTCGAGAAAGACCCGTCTTACGCTCTGGCCTATGTGGGTCTGGCCGATTCTTACAGCCTCCTCAGTGACTATGGTGGGCTTCCGCCAAATGAGGCCTACCCCCAAGCGAAGAGGGCGGCGATGCGGGCTGTGGAGTTGGATGAGCGGCTCGCCGAAGCCCACGCCACCCTGGCCTACATTAAAACCGGCTACGATTGGGACTGGTCGGGCGCCGAAGAGGGGTTCCGGCGGGCCATCGAACTGAACCCGAACTATGAGACCGCTCACCAGTGGTATGCCGAGTATCTGTCGGGGATGGGAAGGCACCAGGAAGCCATCGCCGAGATTAGAAGAGCCAAAGAAATCAATCCCGTTTCACTCATCATCAACGCAGTCGAGGTTTCTGTTCTTTACATTGCCCGCGAGTACGATCAGGCGATATCACAAGGTCAGAAGGCGTTAGAGATTGACCCTCACTTCGCAGAGGTGTACGGCTACCTCAGGCGATGTTACGACCAGAAGGGGATGTACAAAGAAGCCATCGCCGCCCGTCAAATGCGGCGGAAGCTCGCGGGGCTTGACGCCGAAGAGACGCCGGCGTTGCGCGAGGCTGCGGCGGCGACGAGCATCAGAGTGTACTGGCAGAAGAGGCTGGAACAGCAGGTGGAGGAATCGAAGCGAGAAGTGAGCACCGCGGTTGACATGGCGGAAATATTCGCGCAACTCGGCGAGAAAGATGAGGCATTCAAATCGCTGGAGAGGGCTTATGAAGAACGCTCTGTCATGATGATGTACCTCAAAGTGTTGCCGAACCTCGACCCCCTTCGCTCAGACCCGCGCTACGCAGACCTGCTGCGGCGCGTCGGCCACACGCCATGAAAGAGAAGAGAATCATGTAAATTTGGCGACGTTCGACGTAAGGGTTCTACGTTTACTTTGATTAATCTCACTTCGTGCTTCTTATTCCAAGTTCACCAGCCAGACGTCCCCTTCGGTAGTGATAAGAGAAAATAAATCAGCCGATCACATCGAGGAAGCGTAACCCCGTTGCCAAATTCATGCGGGGTCAAGCGTAAACACGAACAGGAGGTTCACTTTGCCTTGATCGACTCACGGCATCGAGGCGCCTGAAAGAGTCCCGTTATTAGACCCGCGCTTCACTGACCTCATGCGTGTCTGACTAATTTACTCCTCTGTTCGGTCCAATTTACTCCTCTGTTCGATGTCCAATCAGTTGAAGTTATTGGCCACTCGATGACCCTTCAGGACAAGCGGACCCGCATCGGGCGCAGCAACTTTGTCATCGGGAGCTTCTCACCCCTAAGTACCGTGCATGCACTCTGGCCCGTTTTCCAATCGAATTTCGCTTTATGAGTGAGGGCAACGAGACAGAACGGCTATACGCAATCCGCTTCGCCCCTCACCGAGGCTTTTGAGAGGCGGGGCTGTGCCTTCCATCTATATATAGGGATTCTCGGCGCCCAGTTCGGCGTTATTTCGGCGAGATTTCGGGGAGATTTCCGAATTCTTCAAGGACTTTCGGGGGCGCGCCGCCTTACTCTGCGCCGCGACGTGAGACAGCGCCGACGATGGATGTGGCGCTGGTTGTGATGCGGACGCGGTGTCAGGGTGACGTCACCAGGCCGGGGCAGTCCTGCTGAAGGGCTGAGGAGGGGCAGTCGTGAGGAAGAGAACCGTGACCACTATCGAGATCGCCGAGCTGGTGGTCGTCTCGGCGGCGCACACTGACATCCCGCGGCCTCCCTGCCCGGTCTGCGAGGGGTCAGCGATGGTCACGCCGGAGGTCGCGGCGGCCATAGCGCGTGTGCCGGTGCGGAGCATCTACGCCCGGATTGAGGCCGAAGGCGTTCACTTTCTGGAAACGCCGGACGGGCGGCTGCTTCTCTGCGCGAACTCGCTGAGTCAGTGGTCGCAGCCTGATGCGCTGATAAAACTCGTTGGCGCGACGAATCCGTCTACAGCCAACCCTCGGGATGCACAAGGAGAACCCCATGAAGAAGTCGACTCGTAGGAACATTCGCCGACAGACCACCACCACCTTTGGAATCACGCTTCTAGTTGCACTGGTCGTCTCAAGCGTGACCGGTCTCTTCCGAGACCCGATGACGGAAGCTGCCAGGAGCAGGGAAAACAACGCTCTAGTAAGTGGAAGACCAGCACCGGACGAGGCGACCCGTGCGGGAATCACAGAAGCCTTCGGCAAGCTGCCGATGAGCTTCGAAGCCAATGAGGGACAGACCGACGGGAGGGTGAAGTTCCTTTCACGCGGGGGTGGCTACACACTCTTTCTGACTTCGACTGAGGCGGTTTTGTCCCTGAGTAGGCCGGAGGAGCCGAGGAACAAGTCGTTGGCTACAGATAGACGTGACCGGAAGAAAAAGGGTGAGCGAGTCCGCCGTGATGTCCTCCGGATGAGGCTGTTGGGTGCGCGCACAACACCGCAGGTCGAAGGTGCCGATGAGCTTTCGGTCAGGAGCAACTACTTCATCGGAAATGATCCGAAGAAGTGGCGGACAGACGTTCGGCAGTATGCAAAGGTCAAGTACACGGGAGTATATCCGGGAATAGATTTGATCTATTACGGGAATCAGCAGGAACTTGAGTACGACTTCATCGTGGCGCCCGGAGCGAGTCCGTCGAAGATCAGGCTCGCCTTTAAGGGAGCAGAAGAGGTCTCGATTGATGATGAAGGAGAGCTGATCCTGCGAACCGGAGGGGGTGAAGTACGGCAGCGAAAGCCCTTCATCTATCAGGAACTAGCAGGCGAGCGTCGAGAGATCGAGGGGCGATATGCGAAAACGGGGAAGCATGAAGTGGGCTTCGAGGTCGGTGAGTACGATGCTACGAAGCCGCTGGTGATTGACCCGGTGCTCCTCTACTCGACTTATCTTGGGGACAATCAGCATGACTTTGGCCGCGGCATCGCAGTAGACAATGCAGGCAACGCTTACGTAACGGGCTATACCGAATCAACGAACTTTCCGACACGGAACCACTACCAGACAGACCAGCCCCTCACCGACGCCTTCGTGACGAAGCTCGACACGAACCTGAGCGGCGATGCGTCGCTCGTCTACAGTACGTACCTGGGGGGCAATTCCACGGACATCGCGTTCGGCATCGCTGCCGACGAGTTTGGGAATGCTTACGTGACGGGCCGCACAGATTCAACGAACTTCCCGACACGAAACCAGTACCAGACCGATCAGGTCAGCGTTGACGCGTTCGTGACGAAGTTGAACACGAACCTCAGCGGCGACGCGTCGCTCGTCTACAGCACGTACCTGGGGGGCAGTTCCGGGGACATTGGCAACGGCATTGCCGCTGACGAGGCAGGGAATGCTTATGTGACGGGCCTTACCCAATCATCTAACTTTCCGACACGCAATCATTACCAGACAGACCAGACCTCCAACGATGGCTTCGTGACCCGGCTAAACACGAACCTGAGTGGGGACGCGTCGCTCATTTACAGCACGTACCTGGGGGGCAACAACATTGACGAGGGCGCCGGCATCGCAGCAGACGAAATAGGAAACGCCTATGTGACGGGCTTTACCCAATCATCCAACTTCCCGACAACACCGACCGCGTACCAGTCAACAAACCAGGGCCAACAAGACGCCTTCGTGACGAAGCTCAACACGAACCTGAGTGGCGAAGCGTCGCTTGCCTACAGCACCTACCTGGGAGGTGGTGTCAATGATGAGGGCAGAGGCATCGCTGCTGACGAGGCGGGGAATGCTTATGCGACGGGCTATACCAATTCGGCGAACTTCCCGACACGGAACCAGTACCAGACAGGCACAGTCGCCGGCAATACCAATGCCTTTGTGACGAGGCTCAACACGAACCTGAGCGGGGATGCGTCGCTCGTCTATAGCACGTACCTGGCCGGCAATTTGCCGGACATTGGAAGAGGCATCGCCGCCGACGAGGCCGGAAATGTTTATGTGACGGGCCGCACCGATTCAACGAACTTTCCGACGCGGGATGAGTATCAGACAGACCAGCCCGGACAGGACGCCTTCGTGACGAAGTTGAATACGAACCTGAGCGGCGATGCGTCGCTCCTCTACAGCACCTACCTGGGGGGCAATAACCTTGACGAAGGCTTTGGCATCGACATAGACAGCGCGGGAAATGCCTACGTTACGGGTGAGACCGTTTCGCCTGACTTTCCCGTACTGAACCAGTATCAAACATACCCGGCCCAGCCCCTGGGCGTGCGCGACGCGTTCGTCGTAAAGCTTGCCGAGCCGACTCCGACATTGAGCGTCAACGACGTG
Source organism: Pyrinomonadaceae bacterium (assembly GCA_041745915.1). GTDB lineage: Bacteria > Acidobacteriota > Blastocatellia > Pyrinomonadales > Pyrinomonadaceae > PSRF01. Next base: position 37,620 of record JBGTHZ010000102.1, read on the forward strand.
AGCGTGACAGAGGGTGATAGTGGCACAGTCAACGCTGCCTTCACCGTGAGCCTGTCGCCTGCCAGCGGACAGATTGTGACAGTCAATTACGCCACCGCGAACGGGACTGCGACCGCGGGTAGTGATTATCAAGGCATCGGCACCACGACACTAACCTTCAATCCGGGCGTAACGAGTCAGCCAGTTAACCTGCTGGTCAACGGCGACACTTTAGACGAGGACAATGAAACGTTCTTCGTCAATCTTTCGGGCGCAGCAAACGCGACCATTGCCGACAATCAAGGAGTGGGGACGATCAACGACGATGACCCCTTGCCCAATCTCGCTATCTCCGATGTGACTCAAGTTGAAGGTAACAGCGGCACGACCAACTTTGGTTTCACCGTGAGCCTCTCCCCTGCGAGTGGGCGGACTGTTTCAGTGAACTACACGACAGCGAACGGAACTGCGACGGCGGGGGGTGATTACCAGGCCGCAGCTAATGCATTGACCTTCAATCCGGGTGAGACCAACAAACCCGTCACAGTCGTAGTCATCGGCGACACATTGAACGAAGCCGACGAAACGTTCTTCGTGAATCTAACGAATCCGACGAATGCAACCATCACAGACAACCAGGGAGTCGGCACCATCACGAACGATGATCCTGTGCCTACCGGAAACCTCACAATCAGCGGGCGCATACTAGATGACTCGGGGCTTAGCATCAGCGGGCAGTTAGTAATTTTGGGCGGCGCTGAGTCGGGCAGCACCGTCACAGACGGCAACGGCAACTATTCCTTTGCCAATCTCAGCGCCGGCAACTACACGGTCACGACATCCAGCGGCAATTATTCGTTCAGTCCGGCGAATTACTCATTCAGCAACTTGAGCGTGGATCGCATTGCCAACTTTGTGGGAACACAAACCGTGGTGAGCATCACCGGAAGAGTAACGGACGGCAATGATGTCGGACTGGGAAGTGTGACCCTCGGCTTGAGCATGGACGGTATACCGGTGGCAACGACCTCAACAGATGCCGTCGGCAACTTCGGTTTCGGCAACCTCACGGCAGGGGCGAATTATGTGGTGATGCCGGTGGGAAGTTTCAGTCCGTCACTTCTGTTCTTTAATAATCTGAGCGTGAATGCTACGGCCAATTTCACAGTCGTCCCGAGTATTCCGCCGACCTCGGCAGCTATTTCCGGACGGGCTGCGGACGCTAATAACAATCCGCTTGTCAATGTAACGGTGACGCTCTCCGGTCCCATCACTCGCGTAACTTCAACGGACGGCGCGGGTAATTACTCGTTTGCGAACCTGGCGCTGGGCGGCAACTACGCCGTGACTATTCAAAACACCTACTTTGTTTTCGGGCCGTCGCGTGCTGACTTCTCCAATCTGAGCGGTAGTCAGACGTTCAACTTCCAGGCTGCGCCCGTTGTTGTGCCCTCACCTCTGCCTCCGCCGAGCGATGATTTCAACAGTTCGACGCGCGATCCCAATAAGTGGAACCTGGGAATCCTGACTCAGCCTCCTACCGCTTTTGATCCGCTCGTCAATGTAGCTCAAATCAATGGCCAGTTGGTGATCACGCCGCTGGCGCAAGTCAGCGGCCTGCACTACAACGGCTACGTCTCAGCCAACTCGTTCGATTTGCGCGGTGGCTCGGTCAGCGTCGAATTGGTGCAAGCGGCCAGCGGTGGCGCCGATACGATCTTCGCCATCGGTTCTGACGTGGACAACTTCTACCGGTTCATGGTCCATATCGCTGGGCCTGTGCCGACACCTGGCGGCAGGGATGGAATCGAAAGGCCATCGGATACGGCTGTCGCCCAATTGCTTTTTCAGGTAAACGTTGGTGGGGTACTAACGGCACTCAGCATTCCTTACGATCCGGTAGCGCACCGCTTCATGCGATTCCGGCATGAGGCTCTGGCAAACGCAATCGTGTTTGAGACGAGTCCCGACAACATCGCCTTCACCGAACGGCACCGAGTGGTGCTGTCCAGGAGTGTCTCGGCCTTGACGGCGGAGCTCAGTGCGGGAACTTCGAGCCCGACCAATCCGGGTACCGCGGTCTTTGATAATTTTGGTTTGGTCACCAGCACATTTCAGTTCAGCGCGGCGAGCTACACGGTCGAAGAAGGTGGAGGATCGATTCTAATAACCGTGACTCGCTCTGGCAGCATGACAGCAACCGGCACAGTTGATTATGCGACCGCTGACGGCACGGCCCTGCAAACTACGAAGTACATCAATGCCGCTGGCCGGCTGACGTTCGCGCCGGGCGAGGCGAGTAAGGCTTTCCAGGTGCTGATAATTGACAATGCCCTGGCGGAAGGTAATCAGAATCTGGATCTGTTGCTGCAGGAGCCGGCGAATTCCGGCTTGAATACCCCGGGAAGAGCAGTGCTGACCATCATCGATAACGACACCACGGCGCCAACGAGTAACCCGCTGGAGGATCCGACGTTTTTTGTGACCCAGCATTACTACGACTTTCTCAACCGCGAAGCCGATGCGCCGGGTCTGGCATTCTGGGTGGATCAGATCACGGGTTGCGGTGGTGATACGCAGTGCATTGAGATCAGGCGGATAAATGTCTCGGCCGCGTATTTCCTTTCCATCGAATTCCAGGAGACCGGGTTCCTGGTGCATCGCTTCTACAATCTGGCCTTGAATCGCCCGAATGGGTTGCCGCGTTATCTGGAGTTTTTCCGCGACACCCAGGCAATCGGCAACGGCGTGATAGTAGGAGCAGACGGGTGGGAAGCGTTGTTGGAAGCAAACCGGGTTAGCTATGCGAATGAGTTTGCAACCAGGGCGGAGTTCACGGCGCTTTATCCTTTGACGCTGAGTGCGGCGGAATATGTCGACGCGCTCTACGCGCATGCCGCAATCACTCCGAGCGCCGCCGAGCGTCAGGCAGCGATAGATGAGTTCAGCACTCCGGCTGGCGCACGGGGACGAGTGTTGCGTCGGGTGGCCGAGAACCAGGCGCTGAGCGCGCGTGAGTTCAACCGGGCGTTTGTGTTGGCTCAGTACTTCGGCTATCTGCGCCGCAATCCCGATGACGCGCCCGACAATAACCTGGACGGCTACAATTTCTGGCTTAACAAACTCAACGAGTTCAACGGCAACTTTGTTAACGCGGAAATGGTGAAAGCCTTCATCACTTCGGGTGAGTACCGACAAAGGTTTGGGCCGTGATGGGCTCCCAGGCGCGAGATCAACCGCAGGGGATGACCCGCTTACATGTTCGCTGGTTTCATGAATAGTTGAAAGGCGCTTTGAGTTCGTGATTTCTGAAAGAGAGTCATAACGGTCTCTCCAAAAAACTGGGCAATCAGCGCAAAAACTCCAAAAGGCGTTCGTCCAGGGTTTGCCGAGAAGTCAATATTAACCTTTCGTCGCCGATCACTCCTTCTTTGAGAATGCATGTAGTATTTTTCTGACGGCAATCAACCTATGCGGTTTAGGCTGTTCAGCTGAGGAGACAATCCCACCGGAAAACCATGTCTACTCCCGCCGGCAAACGTCTTGGTCGCTATGAGATCCGCTCGCTGCTGGGCAAGGGCGGGATGGGCGAGGTCTATCTTGCTCAGGATACACAACTACGGCGCACCGTTGCGTTAAAGCTTCTGCCGCCGGAAGTAACGCGGGACGAGGAACGGCTGCGCCGCTTTAAGCAGGAAGCTTTTGCCGCATCTGCCCTGAACCATCCGAACATTCTCACGATCCACGAGATCGGCTCCGAAGGGGACACTGATTTTATCGTCACCGAATTCATCGACGGCGTCTCGCTACGTGATCTCATGGCAAAACAGCCGATGTTGATCGGACAGATACTGGACATCTGTAGCCAAATCGCGTCCGCACTGGCTGCGGCTCATACTGCCGGCATCGCGCATCGCGATATTAAGCCGGAGAATGTGATGGTGCGCCGCGATGGCTATGTAAAGGTGCTCGACTTTGGTCTCGCGAAGCTTACAGAGTTTCCCGGACGGTATAGTGATTCAGAGGCGGCAACCGTGCAAGTGGTGAAGACTGATCCAGGAAAGGTCATGGGCACAGCCAAGTACATGTCTCCCGAACAGGCGCGGGGTTTAGAAGTAAATGAACAAACCGACATCTGGAGTCTGGGAGTGCTGCTTTACGAACTGGCCGCAGGTCAGGCGCCTTTTGAAGGACCGAGTGGCAGTGACGTTTTGGCGTCGATCTTAACAACCGAACCTGTGCCCTTACAACGATATTCGCCCGACATTCCAGCAGAACTGCAACGAATAGTGCGCAAAGCACTTCGTAAGGATCGCGAGGAACGATATCAGATGGCCAAGGAGTTGGCCCTGGATCTGAAAAATCTCCGCCGTGAGTTGGATCTAAACGCAGAGATTGAGATCTCTCAGCAACGTTCCGCGCCCGCACAACAGAATTCCGGCATAGTTGCTAGCCGGACCGGCTCTGTCAGTTCGCATTCGACATCGGACGCCGCGGAAACTAATGTCCGAAAGTCCAACTCGACTGCCGAATACCTCGTAGGGGAAATCAAATCTCATCCCAAAGCCCTCGTAGCCGTACTGGGGGTTATCGGCTTCGCAGCCCTCGCTATCATGCTGGCCCTGGCCATGGTCTATCGGTGGACCACAACACAGATACTCTCCACCAACGTTTCCGGTTCGTCACGAACCATGAAGATCGCCCGCATGACAAGCACTGGCACCGCGAACAAGGCGGCCATCTCGCCTGATGGGAAATATCTGGTCCATGTTGCGAGCGAGAGCGGACAGCAGAGTCTTCGCGTGCGCCAGGTCAACACCAACAGTGATGTGCAAATAGTGCCACCATCTGACGTGCAATATGCGGGACTTACTTTTTCGCGGGATGGCGATTTCATCTATTACGTGGCCGCTGAGAAGAACAGCTCAACGTCGAACCTTTATCAGGTTAAGTTTTTCGGCGGAAATGGACGCAGAGTTATCTCAAATGTTGGCAGCGCCGTCACCTTCTCGCCCGACGGGCAGCAGTTGGCATTCATTCGAAACCTTCCCGACGCCGGCGAAGATGCTTTGATGATCGCCAGCGCAGACGGTGGCGGTGAACGCCAGCTCGCGGTGCGCAAGTTGCCAAACTTCTTTCGCCATGTCGCCTGGTCGCCGCAGGGAAAAACAATCGCCTGTACCGCCGGGAGTTTTGTTCCCAGCTACACCACCTACCTTGTTGAGGTTGCATTGGAAAGCGGCAGGGAGAAACAGATTGGAACTCAAAGCTGGACATTCATGGGCCAGCTGGCCTGGATAGGTGATGGTAGTGGCCTGATTCTTGGCGCTTCGGAACAAGAGTCGGGTACTCTTGATGCGCAACAGCTCTGGCACGTCTCTTATCCTCAAGGAGAAGCCCGACGGGTTACGAACGAGCTGAATAATTACACGGGCGTTAGTCTGACGTCGGACTCGAATCGTTTGGTGACCGTCCAGTCTGAAACGAGTGCGAACGTTTGGATTGTGCCGAGTGGTGACGCCAATCGGGCAACCCGCGCGACCACCGGAGCAGGCAAGATTGATGGCCGGGACGGCCTCGCTACCACCCCTGAGGGAAAGATCATCTACACCTCGAAGGCCAGCGGCAATTTAGACCTTTGGACGATGAATGGCGACGGCACTGATCAGAGAGAGTTAACAGAAAAGTCGCGTATCAACAAGCACCCTGCAGTATCGTCTGACGGCCGTTACATTGTCTTCGCTTCGGATCGTGCGGGGGCGTCAAACATTTGGCGCACCGACATCGATGGCAGCAATGCCCGGCAGTTAACCAGGGGCAGCGGCGAAGACAATCCGCAATGTTCGCCGGACGGCAAATGGGTCGTGTACACTTTGCTGGGCGCAGGCAAGCCAACGCTCTGGCGCGTCTCAATTGATGGTGGGGCTCCGCAGCAGCTCACCGAGAAATACACAGCAGGGGCGGCTTTCTCACCCGATGGTAAATCGTTGGCCTGCCTCTATCGCGAAGAACTGGCAAATTCGCCGCTCAAACTGGCAATCTTTCCTCTCGATGGAGGACAGCCAACCCAAATCTTTGATGCGCTAATTCATGCCGAAGAAGTGTCGCTAGTGCCCCCGCCTCGCTGGACAACGGATGGCAGAGCGCTGACTTACGTTGTGACAAGCGCGGGTATTTCTAACATCTGGCTTCAGCCGATCGACGGAGGGGCGCCAAGACAGCTGACCACATTCAAAGCCGATCGCATATTTTCATTTGAGTGGTCACGCGATGGTAAGCAACTCATAGTCGCCCGCGGCATGGTCGCGAGCGACGTCGTATTGATTAGTAGTTTTCGCTGAAGCGTTACCATCGGGTGGGGTTATCGCTGGATCACTCGTAAATTCTTCAGTGCCGATGCGACTTGTTCGTTGTTGGGCCGCTGCTTGTAGTCAGTCTCGACCCTGGTCCAGGCAACTCGTCCATCCTTATCGATAAGGTAAACTGTGGCGTGCGGAATACCTTCAAATTTCTGCCCGTTATAAGCTGAGTCGCGAACTCCATATGCGTCGATCACGCGATTAGCGGGGTCGGACAAAATTGAAAAGCTGACCTCTCCTTTGCCGTCGGCGGCAATCTGTTCAGCGAACTGTTTGCTTTCGGCCGGACTGTCCACGCTGATTGCATAAAAGCGAACCTGATCTTCTTGTTTCACCAGGGAACGCAGCTCGGCCAACTGCCGAGCACAGTACGGTCACCAGTTGCCTCTATAAAAGACAAGGACTGTGGGCATGGTGCCACGCGCTGAGGAGAGTGTAACCTTTCGATTGTTTTGATCCTCCAGTGTAAAGTCTGGAGCCAATTCACCGACCGCCACCGGCGAATTACGAGGGTTCAACTCGCCATCGCCCGAGGATGACGAGTTAAGCTTCGTGGTACACCCAATACTTCCGATGATTAGGGTGATTGCTCCGGCAACCCTGAGATTCATAAGCTGACATCCTAACGAGTATTCTATGATGTGTGCAGCCGGGGGGTTCCTTATTAGATGTTCCTTAAATGTTCGCCGGTAACAGTATTACAAAATTGCTTGTGGGCAAAGCGGTCGGAGGTTGGCTTATCCAACGCCTTTGATTCGGGCCTGCCCGATGAGGGGACGCTTGCGAGTATTCAGGCGTCGTCCAACATATTAGTCAGTCATATGACGTCGTTAACCAGTAGTGCGAGAGTGCCGATGTAAGGAGCTGCTTTGTTCCCACAATTTGTCCGAAGAATTTGCTGCGACTTCGCTATGAAAACGAATCGGAGATTCATTTCAGCTTTCGTCTTTAAACCATCACTGTTCGAAAAGAGCGAAAGGCGTTCATTTTCGCCTTAATCGCCTTTTATGCATTGCGGGAACACAGGTGGTGTTTTGGACATATACTTACCCCGCCAATCAAGCGACAAACAACTGGACCATGCTGTCTGAGAATTGGTCAAACTTGCGTTCGCAATGGGAATACTCACATGCTGCTAGCGCAGTGCTGAACCTAGCGGCGCTGGTTATGCTAACCAGAACGTTCTCCAGGTTCTTCGCAGCTTCATCAATATATAAGCTGCTTAACTGGTTCAGTGGGCGCGCCGATGTGCATTTCTAGCGCCATTAACGTTCAAAGTTCTTCAGTGCAGTCCAAAGGTTGCACAGAGAGGAACCTTATCTTGCTCACGCAGAGGCACTCATGTTTTGAGTTTCTTGAATCGGATGAGCGACAAGCAAAGGACAGCGCGCCTGTCGCAGCACTCTGTCTACGTTTGAACCGAATAAAGTGTGTATACCAAAACCGGCGCCGTGCGCGCCCATCGCGATGAGATCGATCTTGTTATTGTCGGCGTAATTTAATATTTCTGCGTAAGGCTGGCCATACTGCACGGCATGTTTCACGCTGGACCATAAGTGAGTTTCGGCAGGCACTGCTTCCTGGAGTCTCCGGGCAGCCTGATGATAGGGCGTGTCCGTGTGATCCACCCAGGCAATCTCCGGCTGATCAATGATTGGCGGTGGCAATACGTGCAACATGTGCAAGCCCGCCTGATACTGCTGCGCCAAGATCAACGCATACTGGAGCGCCAGTTGTGAGTGCGATGAGAAGTCGTAAGCGATCAGAACGTTGCGCAGAGAGATCTCACCGGTTTTGCTGTCCAGCCACTCAAGCTCATCAGCGTGCATAACCAGGACAGGACATGGCGCAAGACGTGACACGGCCTCGGCCGTCGAGCCCAGCAACGCAGCAGCGAATGCACGACGCCGCGATCGCATAAAGATCAGATCCGCTCGTCTCGATTCCGCTTCGCGCGTGATTATCGTTCCCAGGTCTGAACCATCGAGCAACACACTTTCCCATTCGATGGTTGAAGGATCGTGACTTATTCCGGACGGAAAAGTCAGTCCGGCCGTGATGAGTTTTTGAATAGTGGCCAGCGCCCATTCCTGATCGGCAGGTGTCTTGGGGCGATAACAGACAAACAGCTTAGCTTCTGAAGCGCGTGTTAAAGCGACTGCGTAGCGAATGGTTCGCTCTGAATCCTCGGAGAGATCGGTGGGACATACGATCCGCTGGAGTTTGATCATCGACTAATTACCTCGTTCAAGTAGAATAATTCATTATATGATTGATTTTCGTTTGACGCAGTAACTGTCAAGGCAGTTGTGACGCTGCTCATTTTAGCAGCGGCAATGTACGGCTTTGTACGTAAGAGACTCGCGCCCGACGTCACTTCGCTGCTAGCGCTGCTCGCGTTGCTTCTGACAGGAGTGTTGACGCCCTACGAAGCGTTTTCTGGATTCAGCCATCCCGCAACGATTTCCGTCGCGGCTGTGTTGGTATTGTCTGCGGGCGTGGAGCGCACCGGTGCTCTCACGTATATCGCTCGCCGGCTGCTCACTCCAATCGGAAATCGGAGATATCAACCCCTTAAGGTGGTTATACGGCGAAACCATCGCCAAAGTCGCTGCTGCTCCATAAGGTTACGGATGATATCCGAAGGGATCTCGCGCTCGCGATTCACGTTCCGGCGTCTGCATGGTTGTTTCAAGCACCCTGCTCGAATTGAGCGGCCCAATGTTTATGTCGTATCCGGCAAACAACCATGTGGAAGGTAAGGTCCAGAAGATTTCGGGAGTTTCTCTCTCATGAACTGATAGCCCGAGCCTTACCTTCCGATTCTGACTTCCGTAAACCGTCAACGTGGTTTAGAAATGGGGTGAAGAGATCAATCGGAATCGGGAACACGATCGTTGTGTTATTCTCACTGCCCACATCAGCAAGAGTTTGCAAGAAGCGCATCTGCATGGCCATTGGCTGGTGCTGGATGATCTCAGCAGCCTCCCGAAGCTTGGTCGCAGCCTGAAACTCTCCTTCCGCATGGATCACTTTCGCGCGCCGCTCACGCTCACTCTCAGCCTGTTTTGCCATGGCTCGCTTCATGGTTTCCGGCAAGTCAACATGCTTGACTTCCACCGCCGAAACCTTGATGCCCCACGGATCTGTCTGTTCATCGATGACGTCTGTCAGGCGTCGGTTGATGCGATCGCGCTCCGATAATAATTCGTCTAACTCGGCTTGTCCGAGAATGCTGCGCAAGGTCGTTTGCGAGAGTTCACTCGTCGCGTACAGGTAGTTCTCAACCTCGAGAATTGCCCGCAGTGGATCCACGACTCGAAAATAGACCACCGCATTAACTTTCACCGAGACGTTGTCTCGAGTGATCACGTCCTGGGACGGCACATCGTTAACAAACGTGCGCAAGCTCAATCGCACGATCCGATCGACCGGCCAGAAGACCATGACGATCCCTGGACCTTTTGGGCCGGGTAATACCCTCCCAAGGCGGAAAACCACGCCCCGCTCGTACTCGGTTATTATGCGGATACAACTTAGGAAATAGAGGACCACCATGCCAATAACCATGCCAAGTACTCCTATCGTATCTAAAATCATCTCTTTCTCCTTTCTTTAACCGAATCTGCCATTTCTTGGTTGCTCTTTCGCTCTTCCTGAATTGATAAGACCTTCTTCTGACCGGCCGGCTGCACGATTAGAGTCAAACCCTCACGGGCTTGTATCTCGACCCGCTGGTCGGCAGCCACTGGTGAGCTACTAACCGACCGCCACAATTCTCCCCGTGCGCGCACCAATCCCCGATACCGTTCGCCGTCGCTCTCAAACCCTTCCACGGCCACTGCGTCAGAGGTTAGCATTTGCCAGCCGCCCGTTTGGGGCGGAGCCCGCTGGGCCTGGATGATTTTGCTGACCAGGAAGAAAGTGACACCGGCGGTCGCTATAGCAAACGGGAAAATTATTCGTAAGGACACGCGCATGAAGCCGGCGGGTGAATCAACAAGCATTACACCGCCAATCACCATACAGATGACGCCACCGATAGTGAGGAAGCCGTAGCTCGTGACGAAGGCCTCAGCCAAAAACAGCGCCAGGGCGATGCCTATTAGAGCAAGCCCGACATAACTGATGGGCAGTATGGCTAACCCAAAAAACGCCAGTACCAGGCACACCACTCCCAACACTCCAGCTACTCCCCAACCCGGTGTGTAGAGTTCAAAGAGGATGCCGTAGAACCCGAAGATCATTAGCAGGAAAACTACATTGGGATTAGAGACCGCGGCGAGGATGCGCTCGCCCCACCACATCTCATGGAGACGGATCTCCGCGCCTGCCGTCCTCATCTGAAGGGTGCCACTGGCCAGTCTAACCTCTCTTCCATCGAGCGCCGCCAGTAGTTCCTGCTCGTTGGCGGCGATCAAATCCACAACACCGTTACTAACAGCTTCAGAAGCCGATGCAGATAAGCTCTCTCTAACTGCCCGTGTGACCCATTCAACGTTGCGCCCACGCAACTCCGCCAGTGAGCGTGCCCACGCCACCGTGTCGTTGACTATCTTTTGTTCCATCGGCGGCTGGGCAGGTGGCTTTTCACCGTCCTCTGTTTGCTTTGGGCTTGGTTGAGGCGAGCCGGGCAATCCACCGACCGTGACCGGGTGAGCGGCCCCGATGTTGGTGCCCGGCGCCATAGCGGCTACGTGTCCCGCCAGCGTAATGAAGAGACCCGCAGAAGCCGCGCGTGCTCCCGAAGGGGCAACATAAACAACAACTGGAACATTACTTTGAAGGATGCTCTTGACGATCTCACGCGTCGAATCGACCAACCCCCCGGGCGTATCCAAAACAACTAGCAGACCCTGGGCCCGCTCTTCTTCCGCGCGTTTGATGGCGCGATCGATAAATTGCGCCGTCACCGGCGTGATCGCTTCGTTATCGATTCGTAGTCGCACGACCACAGGCCGGCTCTCCGCCTGAGTTTGTGCCGGCCTTTCGGCCGACAAACACAAAAAAACTGCCACGATCGCGAAAACGATAGTGTAGACCGCGCCTCGCATTTATCACCTCTCGCTCTGAATCTCTCAAGGTTGGGGATTTACAGGTCTGAGGCATGATCAACCTTAGACCTGCAATTTCCCCGGTTTTCAGTCACTTTTGCTAAACCGGTTTCCCTGCGCGGCAGTACTGGGGGGGTTGGGGGTAGACCCGAACGTCGGCGGGGGCTTGGGTTATAGGCAACGTCGCAGTTTCAATCAGAACGTCGCTGGGCCGTCTTTGCTCCATAGAGGGCCCGGTTAAGATCGTTGTCCGGGGCCAGTTAACGACGCACAAGCAAATAAACCCCGACTGCCCAATAGGAAAGGCTGCGCGCGTCAAGAGTGAGGTTCGTTACGGCGGTTCTTCCTACGGGAGCACAGGTTTGTATAAAAGTCGCTTGTAGTCTGTCGGACGGGCTTGTAGTAGCCGCGCTGGGCATCAACCATCGCGGCCCCAAAGGGTTTTGGTGTTGAGTCAAACTCCCCTCACGCTGTTCGATTGCGCTCTTAGCCTTAAACCACATTGGAACGAATCCGAGCCGAAAGAACCCCAGAGAAAGCGTTACATATAACGCGACCCGCCACCAGGGAATGGCGATTCCTGAGAGGTCTTTCGCTCAAAACGTTGCTCTTGCCGTGGACTTTGCTGTTACTGGGGCCGGCTTTCATGACTACTCCCTCAAATCGCAAACCTATAAATTGCCATGCAGAGACTAATAGCGTGTCCAACGGGATCTGACTGATAGTACCCTCTGACTTATGTTAGGCTGAGCCCGCTTCGGATTGAATCAGTGAAATCACAGCGTTTCGTGAGTGTTTACCCTTACGGGAACAGGAATCATGTAGAGGCCTGTCTTCTGTGATTGTGATGACTGGTTGCGTCATGATCTCTCCGACTTTCATCTTCTCCTCCTATTCAACTCCTATTCCGGTCGCATAAAGAACTAATATGGCTAAAACGCAAACGATTACAATAGCTCTGTTTTCCCTGCCGCCCTGGACTCTGGCACTCCTAAGTGTTGCTGTCTTGGATTTGTTCGCATACCTGGCGCATCTCCTCTTGCATAAATCCTGGCTCGGTTGGCAATTCCATCGCGTACATCATTCGGAAAATGCTGTGGACGTAACAACTGCGTTTCGTCAGCACCCTGGCGAAACTGTATGGCGATTGTTATGGCAACTACTCGCGATTGTTGTTTTCGGTATTCCACTCTGGATCGTTGTTATCTATCTGATCATATCCGCGCTAAACGCACAGATGGAACATGCGAATATCAAAATGAACCATTATCTTGATCGCCTTTTACGGACAGTGATTGTCACCCCTCACATGCACAAGGTGCATCACTCACAAGACCAGAAGGAAACGGATTCGAACTATTCAAATATCTTCTCTTGTTGGGACAGAATCTTTCGTACATACGTTGCAGAAATAGACTTTCGGAAACTTCGCTATGGACTGGTCGGCTTTAACGCTAGCGAAAGGCAGACGCTGGCAGGCCTTTTGAAAATGCCCCTCATGACCTATCCACGGAACTGAGCGCCGGACGTGTCGAACCGGGGCGTGAAAGCAAAGTTGAGTAGGCTTTGTGATTGAGAATTTTCGGCTTCCGCAGCGGCATCGCATGCTTGAGGAATGACAGTCAAAAGAAAAGAGGCGGTTCCGAAACGGCCAAACCGCGACAGCAAGAGTGGGAGCATGGCCAATAGTCGGGATGTTTCTTTCGCAGAAGCCCTTCGCTTCTGGGTTAAGCTCGGCTTCATCAGTTTCGGTGGTCCTGCCGGACAGATAGCTATCATGCACCGTGAGTTGGTTGAGAGGCGTCGGTGGATTTCCGAAGAGCGGTTCCTTCACGCGCTAAACTACTGCATGTTGCTGCCTGGTCCGGAGGCGCAGCAGCTAGCAATCTACATCGGCTGGTTGCTGCACCGAACCTGGGGAGGCATCGTCGCCGGTGCGTTTTTCGTTATCCCTTCAATCTTCGTTCTGTTGGCTTTGTCCTACGTTTATGCGGCGCACGGTAATGTGCCG
>JBGTHZ010000103.1:0-69870 GCA_041745915.1 Pyrinomonadaceae bacterium
CGGGCAAGTCTGCACCAATGACGCACCGGCCTTCTCGACCTGCGAGCGGGCACCAGCTTATCAATTATCCCCAGGCGAACGCTCTCGTTTCATCAGGGTATCTGCACGTCGGAGACGAGCTGGGGTGCTTTGCGTGAAATCACCCCGGCTGCACCTGCCTCGGGTTATGTTTTCAAAACCTCCTCTGGTATTTTATCGTTAAAGAAGAGTTAGTCACCGCCTGCCAACCCTGGAGCACAATGTCAACTGCTGAAGCGTCGCTTGAAACAAACATCAAACAATCACGCGCAACCCTCGATGCCTGGGTACGTGAGGTCGTCCAATGGCATTTCAACCCGGAGACAGGCTGTACTTTCTGGTTGAATTACGCGCAGACTCTCTCCTTTGATCCCCGTGACGCAATCCAAACCTACGACGATCTCTCGAAGCTAGGCCCTTTTCAGGATGAATGGTTGCGCGGCGGTCCGGTTCGCCGTTGGGTGCCGAAAGGTTACGACGGTCGCCCGATCTATACGTTTGAGACAGGCGGCAGCACCGGTGTTCCAAAATCTCGGATCAATATCGAGGACTTTCGTCTCGACTATGAAGCGTTCAGCGCGACGCTGCCCGATGAGTACTTCCCGAAGGGATCTGACTGGTTGTCGCTCGGTCCAACTGGCCCACGGCGCTTGCGACTCGCCGTTGAACACCTGGCGCAATATCGCGGCGGCATCTGTTTCATGGTCGATCTCGATCCGCGCTGGGTCATCAAGCTATTGAAGATGGGCCAGCCGAAGATGGCTGAGCAGTACAAGCAGCACGTGATTGAACAAGGTCTGACTCTGCTGCGTGCCCATGACAACATTCGCTGCGTGTTTACCACGCCCAAACTGCTGGAAGCATTGTGCGAGAAGGTTTCGCTTAAAAAGCTCGGCATCACCGGCGTCTTTTGCGGCGGCACGGAGATGACGCCACAGTTTCATCGTTTTGCCGTCGAAGAGCTGCTTGACGGGGCATACTTTGCCGCGACCTACGGCAACACCTTAATGGGTCTGGCCGTACACAAGCCGCGGATTCCGGAAGACAACTACGCCATAATCTATTATCCACCCCTGCCGCGCGCGATGATCGAAGTGGTGGATCCGGATAATCCTGAACGCATCGTCGATTATGGCGAGACGGGCCGCGTGCGTTTGACGACTTTAACGAAAGAGTTTTTCATGCCGCGTTTCCTTGAGCGCGATGCAGCGGAACGGGAGCCACCATGCGAACTTTATCCATGGGACGGTGTGCGCAATGTGCGCCCGTTTGCTGGGTTGCAAGGCACCGTCGTCGAAGGGGTGTACTGAACCAAATAATATTAGCCGCGGATTCACGCGGATTAGCGCGGATCAGCGAAGAAAAGATAAGAACTTAAACGCGAACGATGGCCCTTTTTACCGTCTTTTCATATCCGCGTGTATCCGCGTAAATCCGCGGCTAAAATTGAGATTGGAAATTGACAATGATCAAAATACCCTTACTTCGCCGCGGCGAGCCATACACAAGTCTTGATGTTGCACACATTCCGCACCATCAGACGCGCGAAATGTTTGTCGAGGTGAGTCAGGCCAATGTGGGTCTGATTCGGCGTGATCTTCGCGATCAAGCAACGGCCCGCGGCAAACTGGCACGCTTTTCAACTACCGAGTTGGTGGCGATGTGCCGGCGGGCGGCCGATCACTTTGTGAACGACACATTGTCGATCGGCGACGAACCTCAGTCACCGGAAGATTATGTGAAGCAGGTTTCGGCCACGACCGGTTTGCCACACGTGATGGTCCGGAAGAACATGCAGAAGATCCGCAGCATGCTCGCCGAAATGGAAAACGTGCTGAACGGATTGACCCGCAACATTGATTGGGATGTTTTGGACCGGGGCTTCGGGGAAGTTGACGGACACGCGGTCAGTTTTTTTCCTTGCGCAGAATCCCTGGGAGTCGTGCTGCCAAATAATTCCCCCGGCGTACACTCGCTTTGGATTCCGGCCTTCCCGCTAAAGACTCCCCTGGTTCTGAAGCCCGGTAGCGCCGAGCCGTGGACACCCTACAGAATTGTGCAAGCGCTCATTAAGGCTGCGGCGCCGAAAGAGGCGTTTAGTTTTTATCCTGCGGATCACGCGGGCGCGGGGGAAATCCTGCGCGGTTGCGGACGCGGAATGATGTTCGGAGACGCTTCCGCCGTCGGTGTATGGGAAGGCGACTCCAGCGTGGAGATTCACGGCCCGGGTTACAGCAAAGTTATTCTGGGTGAAGACTGTGTCGATGAATGGGAGAAGTATCTGGATGTGATGGTCGCGTCGATCGTTGAAAACGGAGGGCGTTCCTGCGTGAATGCATCGTCCGTTTGGACACCCTCGCACGCGGAAGAGATCATTGAGGCGCTGGCAGAACGTCTGGCGAGAGTCTTGCCGCGAGCTGCTGAGGACGAAACGGCACAACTAGCCCCTTTCGCCGATCCCAATGTCGCTTCTCGGATCTCGCAAGTCATCGATCAAGGATTGGCGGAGCCGGGCGCTCGCGATTTCACCGCCGCTCACCGCAAGGGCGAGCGATTAACGAGTTGGAACGGTTGCTCGTATCTGCTCCCGACCATCGTTTACTGTGAAGACCCCGGCCATCCACTTGCCAACAAGGAATTTCTGTTCCCATTTGCCAGCGTCCTGAACGTCCCGCAAAACCAGCTTGCGGAAACCCTTGGACCCAGCCTTGTGGTGACGGCAATTACTCGAGACCCGGAACTCGTTCAGCGCCTGGTGTCCTCCCCAAACGTCGATCGTCTGAACGTTGGCCCGGTGCCTACAAACCAGGTGAGCTGGGATCAGCCGCACGAGGGCAATCTCTTCGAACATCTTTACGCGCGGCGAGCTTTCCAGCGCGCCGCCTCGTTCTAAATAGTTGCTGTGGGTATCATGAACGCTGAGAACATATACGGGACCCGCAACGAGCGCCTTTGTAACAGAACCGGGAGCGATAGCGACAGCACTCAAGTGGGGCACTGTTCACGGCACGAATTGTAGACGTGTTCCTTGCTAATCGATCGTGAAGAGTTATTCAAAGCCTGACGAACAGACACGATGGCCGGTGGGGCCCAAGTGAGTGCGGGCGCTATCGCTCCCGGTTCTGTAGACGGCGCTGTCCTGGAGTCCATTGCAGTATTTGACATGCCACTGGGTGGCTCTGAGTTACACAACCTTAAATTAGCATCTAAATCGAGTATCGGGACAGTGCAGTGAAAATCCTCTATCTAACAGGTGGCGCAGGTCAGATGTATTGCGGGAGTTGTCTGCGCGACAACGCTCTCGCAGCGGAGCTGCTTGCTCGCGGCCACGATGTAACCTTACTGCCGT
This sequence comes from Pyrinomonadaceae bacterium, assembly GCA_041745915.1. GTDB lineage: Bacteria > Acidobacteriota > Blastocatellia > Pyrinomonadales > Pyrinomonadaceae > PSRF01. The sequence continues at coordinate 3,368 of JBGTHZ010000103.1, forward strand.
GCTACACGCCAACCCGCACCGACGAAACGAACGTGAGTCAGGAGAGGGTCTTCTTTGGCGGCATCAGTGTGTATCTTGAACAATACGTTCCTATGTTTCGTGACTCGCCGCGCTGGCTCGATCGCTTGTGGGATTCCAAATCAATGTTGACCTTGGCCTCTCGCAGGTCGATCTCCACGAGTCCGAAGATGCTCGGGGAAATGACCGTCTCGATGTTAAAAGGCGAAGATGGCTTTCAGCACAAGGAGATTGAGAAGTTAACTGACTGGGCCAAACATGAAACGCCGCCCGATGTTGTCAGCCTGCCCTACTCACTCCTGATTGGGTTAGCCAAGCCGATTAAAGACGCCCTGAAACGGCCAATTTGCTGCACGCTTCAAGGCGAGGATCTCTTCCTCGATGGTCTGCACGAACCGTACAAGAGCCAGGCTCTCGATCTCATCCGCCAGAATATTAAGCATGTGGACGTGTTCATTTCCGTGAGTGACTACTACGCGGATTTTATGCCTGAGTATTTGGGGATTCCACGGGAAAAGATTCGACTTGTGCCGCTGGGCATTAATCTGCAGGGGTACGAAAAAAGGGGACGCGAGTCATCGCAGCCTTTCACACTTGGGTTTTTCGCGCGTGTCGCGCCGGAGAAAGGCTTGCACCTTCTCGCCGAGGCTTATCGACTCTTGCGGGCGGACGGCCGCATTACGAAAGCACGGCTGGAAGTTGCCGGATACCTGGCGCCGGAATATAAGAGTTATCTGAACGAGATTGAACTTTCCATGAAAGATGCGGGGCTGGGCGCGGAGTTCAATTACCGTGGCGTGCTGGACCGCAAGGAAAAGATTTCGTTCCTGCGAAAACTCGACGTGTTGTCGGTACCGGCGACGTACAACGAACCAAAGGGAATTTTTCTGCTTGAAGCTATGGCTTGCGGCGTGCCTGTGGTGCAGCCGAGACGAGGGGCGTTTACGGAGATCGTTGAGAAGACAGGCGGAGGTTTGCTGGTTGAGCCCGACAGCCCGGAGAGTCTGGCCAGAGGAATTTTTGAGATTTATCGGGAGCCGGCGTTGGGCGAGAAGCTTGGCCTGAGCGGATTCGAGCACGTGCGCCAGCATTACAGCGTGGGTCGGATGGCCGACCGCGCACTGGAAGTTTATGAGGATGTAATTGGCCGCGGATTTATGCGGATGAACGCGGATCAGGATAAAGAGACAAAACAGAAGACTGCTGCGATATGAAGTATTTCGAGGATCGCGCGTCGCTCGTTGTTTCACGGTTCACTAGAGTCAAGAAGTTCAGAGTTCAACCTTTAGGTTGTCGCTTACGTTGCGGACAAGCTAAAGCTTGAAATCTAAACTACCAGAGCTTTCAATGAATTGAATTCTCTGTTTCTGATCCGCGTGATGAATCAAGAAGTTGAGAGTTCAACCTTTAGGTTGTTGCTTACGCCGCCGACAAGCTCAAGCTTGAACTCTAAACTCCTTGAGCCTTGCGACGAATTGAATTGTCTTTTTCTGATCCGCGTGTCTCCGCGTTAATCCGCGACTAGTTTCTTCCGGAGGTTTTGTGCTGAAGGTTGAGAACGTCTCCAAGGAGTATCCAACTCCTCGGGGGCCACTCAAGATAGTCTCCGACATCTCGCTCTCGCTCGCGCGTGGCGATGCATTGTCGATCATGGGTCCCTCCGGCAGCGGCAAGAGCACCCTGCTTTACATGATGGGCGCGCTGGAACCACCCACCACCGGCACGGTTACGCTCAACGGTAAGAACCCCTTTCAACTGAAAGAAAAGGAACTCGCGGCATTCCGCAATCGGGAGATTGGATTCATCTTTCAGGATCACTGCCTCCTGCCTCAGTGTTCTGTGATCGAAAATGTTCTGACGCCGACGATGGTTTCATCGAAAGACGGTCATGATAACGAGCGGGCGCGGCTTTTGTTGACTCAGGTCGGATTGAAAGATCGCCTCGAGCACCGCCCGGCAGAACTTTCCGGAGGCGAGAAGCAACGTGTGGCGCTGGCTCGCGCGCTGGTGATGAAACCGCAAGTGCTTCTCTGTGACGAACCAACCGGAAATCTCGATCACCAGGCAGCGGATGTCGTCGCTTCCCTTCTCCTTGAGCTACATCGGCAACAGGAAACTATACTGGTTGTAGTAACCCACAACGCCGAGCTGGCATCAAGATTTCCCCTCCGCTACGAGTTAACCGATCACCAGCTCCGGAAACTCTCATGACCACCGCGCAGCTACTACAGCGGAACCTCACTTATTTTTGGCGTACTAATCTGGCCGTGGTCGCGGGTGTCGCGATTGCCGTGTCGGTGTTGGCGGGAGCATTGCTCGTAGGTGATTCCGTGCGCGGTAGTTTGCGTGATCTGTTCCTCCAGAAACTGGGAAACACGGACCGGGTTATAACGTCCAATGGGTTCTTCCGTGAGCAGCTCGCCGCCGACATTCAAAACCACGAACGGTTCGCTGCCGGCGGACTTGTTGCGACCGCGGCCCTTATTGCACTCGAGGGCACCGTCACTCACGAACCCAGCAAACGCCTTGGCTCAGGCGTTCGCGTGTACGGCGTTGATGAGCGATTCTGGAAGTTCCACGGCCGCGAGAATCGGGCGCCGCTAAATCGGGAGATCCTGGTCAGCGAGGCCTTGGCTCGTGAATTGGGCAGTAGCGCCGGAGATGCTTTGCTCTTACGAGTGCAGAAGCCTTCTGAAATTCCGGTCGAATCGTTGCACAGTAAGAAGGAAGACCTGGGTCGCACGCTGCGCCTAACGATGCGAGAGGCGCTTCCCTCAGACGCGCTCGGCGAGTTTTCATTGCAGCCACAGCAAAGCGAGACCCGCGCAGTCTTCGTTCCACTGAAACTGATTCAAAAGGAGTTGGAACAAGACGGCAAGGCCAACCTGATTCTGGTGGATCAAAAATTTGTTAGCGAAGACGAGTCGGGGATGCAAGATCGCAGAGTCGAGGTGCTCAGGCCAATTCTTAAAGAGACGGCTTCGCTTGAAGACTATGGCATAAAGCTGCGAGCTTTGAACGAGCAGCAGGAGTTGTCGGTTGAGAGTTCGGCGGGATTCGTTTCCGATGAGTTGGCCAAGATGGTGGAGGCGGCGGCGAAGTCGGCTGAGATATCAGGTGCGTGGCCGTTCCTCTCTTATTTAATCAATGACATCCGAAGAGACGACGGGCGCGAGATTCCGTACTCGATTGTCACCGGCGTCGATAACAAGATGCTGGAGTTTATGCAGCACGATGAGCGCGGGCATTTTTCCGGCTGTGACGCCAGTTTGCCTGCGGGAATGGGGAGCGTGCCGGCGACGGCACACTTACCTCCGATCATGCTCAACGAATGGGCGGGGTCCGATCTTCTGGTCAAGGTCGGCGACCGCGTCACGCTCGATTACTACGTCTGGCTGGAAGAGGGAAAACTCGATACCCGTTCCGCTCAGTTTCGCGTGGCGTGCATCATTCCGATGAAGGGGCTCGCGGCGGACCGCGATCTGGTGCCGGATTACCCCGGCATCACCGAGTCGGAAACGCTTGGCGATTGGGATCCGCCGTTTCCGATTGACCTGAAACGCATTCGCCCTCAGGACGAGGACTACTGGAAAAAGTACCGCACGACACCGAAAGGCTTTATTCCACTCACAGTTGGACAAGAGCTCTGGCAGTCGCGTTTCGGCAAGCTCACTTCGCTGCGCGTACCGCCCAGGCGCGGACTGACGCTCGCGGACGCGCAAACAGTCTTCGAGCAAAGCCTGCGCAAAACGCTTGACCTGCGATCCGGTTTTACGATTCTGCCCGTGCGCGCGCAGGGGCTGGAGGCTTCGCGCGGAGCTACGAACTTTGGTGAATACTTCCTTTATTTCAGTTTCTTCCTGGTTATCTCGGCACTGCTTTTGACTGCGCTCTTTTTTAAGCTGGGTGTCGAGCAGCGTTTGCGCGAGATAGGAATCTTACAAGCGATTGGATATCCGGCTTCCCGAGTACGGAAGCTGTTTTTACTCGAGGGCATCGTCCTTTCTCTTGTCGGCAGTGTGATTGGATTGGCGGGCGCCCTGGTCTATGGTCAGTTGATGATGACGGGTTTGACTACTTGGTGGGTGGAAGCCGTCGGAACTACGATGCTCAAGCTGCATGTGGCTCCGCTGTCACTCTTACTCGGCGCAGTTGGCGGTGTTGTCGCGGCACTAGTTTGTATTGTCTGGACCTTAAGACGTGTGGGTAAAGTGTCAACGCGGAGTCTTTTGACTGGAAGTTTGAATCGAGACGCGGGGACGGGAGGACGCGGGGATGGGGAGAAGGGGGGACGTGGAGAAACGGAGACACTTGGACACGGAGATACGGGGACTCGGGGACACGGAGACACGGAGACACGGGGACTCGGGGACACGGAGACGCGCAGCCGCGTCTCCGTGTCTCCGCGTCTAGCCATCGCGATCGCTTTAAACGTTCTAGCGGCTGGTCTGCTAATTGGCGCTTCCCTGAGGGTCATCGGACAGACGGTCGGGTTTTTCGGCGGTGGGTTGTTGTTGTTGGCGGCAGTTCTTTGTTATCTATCCGTGTGGTTGCGACGCAACCGCGGAAAAACAATTCAGGGAACCGGATGGTGGCCTCTTTCGCGACTCGGGTTCAGAAATGCGACATATCATCCGGGGCGAAGTGTTCTGTGTATCGCGTTAATTGCTTCGGCTGCGTTCATCATTGTCTCTGTCGATGCCTTCAGACGCCAAGAGGGCTCACCTTCGCTTGAACGGAAATCGGGTAGCGGCGGCTTTCCCTTGATGGCCGAGTCGCTAATGCCTTTGGTGCACAACCCGAACACGCCGGAAGGTCGAGACGCATTAAATCTTGCAGCCGGCGAGTCTGCGACTTCGCTTTCGAATGTGACATTTACACGCTTCCGCGTGCGGCCCGGGGATGATGCCAGTTGTCTGAATCTCTACCAGCCACGCAACCCGAGAATCATCGCGCCAACGGAGGACTTCGTTCAGAGCGGACGGTTTGGGTTCCGCAACTCTCTTTCGGAAAGTAACGAAGAGAAGGACCACCCCTGGCTGCTCTTAAATCGCGAATTCGCGGACGGCGCAATTCCGGTAATTGCCGATGCGAATTCACTCACCTATGTGCTGCATCTTAAGCTCGGCGACGAATTCGTTCTGCATCGTCAGAGTGGTCCAGTCCGGTTCCGTGTGGTGGGTTCACTCGCCGACAGCATTCTTCAGAGCGAGCTGGTGATGTCGGAAAAGAATTTTGTTCGTCTCTTTCCCGAACAGGAAGGTTATCGCTTCTTTTTGATAGATACACCGGCACCCGACCAATCGTCTGCGATTGCTACCACGCTCGAAGATCGCCTTTCGGATTTTGGATTTGACGTTGTTTCGACCAGCGAGCGCCTGGCAAACTTTCATCGCGTCGAAAATACCTATCTGTCCACATTTCAAATGCTTGGTGGCCTGGGTCTTCTTTTAGGAACGTTGGGAATGGCAGCGGTACTGCTGCGCAATGTGCTGGAGCGGCGGCGTGAGTTGGCCTTGTTGCGGGCAGTCGGCTATAACTCATCGCACTTCACGCTGATGGTAATCGCGGAGAATGCCCTGTTGCTTTTCTGTGGCCTGATTACGGGCACGGTCTGCGCGCTGCTGGCCATCGCGCCGGTATTTTTTGAACGCGGCGGACGATTGCCGAATATTTCCCTGGGCTTGTTGCTGGCCGGGGTACTAATATCTGGGCTGACCGTGTCTTTAATAGCGACTTGGGCGGCACTGCGCTCACCGTTGCTGCCGGCGCTGCGAGCGGAGTAAAACCTAAGAGACATCCGCAGATTGCGCAGATTACACAGAAGAACCAAATCATTAGAACGCTAAAGTTGGTATTCAAGGCCTGCTAATTTAATATCTGCGTAATCTGCGGATGTCTTTCTTGAACATCCTGCGTTAGAGAGGGATCAAAATGCGAAAACAAATTCTCAGCGTCACCCTGATCATGGTTTCAGTCACCGCCGCCTATGCCGACAATTGGCCGCAGTGGCGCGGGCCGAATCTCAACGGTGTGAGCAATGAAAAGAACCTTCCGGTGAAGTGGTCCACGGAAGAGAACGTTACCTGGAAACTGGCCATGCCCGGCTGGAGCGGATCGACACCGGTAATCTGGCGTGACCGCATTTTTATGAACGTTGCAGATGGTAACGATCTCTATCTTTGGAGCGTTGATCGCACGAAGGGTACGGTCCTTTGGAAAAAGTTGCTGGGTAGCGGCAACGTTAAGATGCGCAAGCAGAACATGTCGTCGCCCTCGCCGGTTACCGACGGCAAGAGCGTTTATGTCATAACCGGTACTGGAATTCTTAAGGGCTTTGATTTCAGCGGCAAAGAATTATGGTCCCGGGACATACAAAAGGACTACGGCGAGTTTGGTCTGAACTGGGGTTACGCTTCTTCTCCTTTGTTATACGAAGACTCTTTGTACGTCCAGGTGTTGCACGGAATGAAGACTGACGATCCTTCCTACGTGCTGCGGGTTGACAGAAAGAGTGGCAAGACCGTCTGGAAAGTCGAGCGTCCAACAAATGCGCAAAGGGAATCGCCCGACTCCTATTCGACACCCGGACTATTGCGCTACGGCAAGACTGTGGAACTAGTGATTACCGGCGGCGATTGTGCCACCGGCCATGATTTAGCCACCGGCAAGGAACTGTGGCGGGCGAACGGACTGAACCCCGACAATAATCCCTTTTACCGAATCGTTGCCTCACCGGTAATTTTCAACGACATCATCTATATACCGACACGCGTCAAGCCGCTGCTTGCATTGCGCGCCGGGGGACGCGGGGATATCACCAGCTCACACTTACTCTGGTCTACGGTGAACGGGCCCGACGTGCCGACGCCGGTCACCGACGGAAAATATTTTTACGTTATCAATGATAAAGGCATCGTGTGGTGCCTGGACGCTAAGAGTGGCGCGGAGGTTTATGCCCAGCAGCGTCTCAAACCGGGAACCTACAGCGGGTCACCGGTGCTTGCAGATGGAAAGATTTATGTTACCAATGAAGAAGGGCTAACTAGTGTTATCAAGGCCGGGCCAAGTTTTGAGGTGTTAGCTGAAAACGCGCTCAGCGATTATTGTCTCAGTTCGCCGGCGATTTCCGACGGGCAGATCTTCATCCGGACAGCAGCAAATCTGTATTGCATCGGGAAGCTGGCCAAGGGGTAACAGGCATATAACCAGGCTGCAATGCGCCGATTTTCTGACTTACACCGAGGATGTTCGCGAGTTGCAGCCCAGGGTTTCCTACCCTGGGATTAGCGGCCATCGGTAGGAGTCTTAACTCTGAAAGAGTTCGCCAACACCTTCGGCGCAAAACATGTCTAGTGGCTTCGTGGTCCCAGGGTAGGAAACCCTGGGCTGCAAGTTGCGAACACCTTCGGTGTAAGGCCTAATAATCAACGCTATCGTCGAATGTTTAGGAGTCTCAATGAATACTGCTCGCATCAAGTGGCAAACACGGTTCCTGGTCATTGCGTTAATCGGCGCCATCGGCTCAAGCATTAGCGCACAGAACTCTCAACTCGGAACAGTTGAGTTTCACACCTCCGGCTCTGAAAAAGCGCAAGCGCATTTCCTGCGCGGTCTGGCAGCGCTTCACTCCTTCTGGTACGAAGAGGCGCTCGAAGCCTTTCGCGAGTCAACCAGGATTGAGCCAGACTTCATGATGGGCTACTGGGGCGAGGCCATGGCGCACAATCACCCGCTCTGGTCGGAGCAGGACACTTCAGCCGCGCGCGAGGTAATTAAAAAGATCAAGGACACTCCCAAACTCACGCCCAGAGAGCGAGCTTATCTGGATGCAGTGAAGACGCTCTTTGGCGAGGGCGACAAGCGGGCTCGCGACACCGCCTATTCTACGGCCATGGAGATGATCTACCGCGCGTACGCGAACGATCTGGATGCGGCCGCCTTCTATTCCCTGTCGCTCCTTGGTCTGGTTAGAGCAGAAGAGAAAAGCTACCGGCTCCAGGCCCGCGCGGGAGCCATTGCCCTGGACGTCTATCAGAAGAACCCAAACCACCCGGGAGCAGTGCATTACATCATTCACGCCTTTGACGATCCTGATCATGCAATCCTGGCTCTGCCGGCAGCTCGTCGATACGCCGGGATCGCCCCGGAAGCGCATCACGCGCGCCACATGCCTTCGCACATCTTCCTGCAACTCGGGATGTGGCCGGAGGCAGCTGCTTCAAACGAGTCAGCATGGGAAGCCTCGGAATCGTGGATGAAACGCAAAAACCTCTCAAACAGCGTGCTCGACTACCACAGTCTCCATTGGCTGCTCTACGTTTACTTGCAGCAGGGTCGATACCGGAAAGCGGAAGAGTTAGTGAGCCTGATGAAGAAAACTATGTCTGAGTCAAGCTACGAAAACAAACTGCGGCCGGGCTATTACGAAAACAACTACGCAAACATGGCTGCAACTCTTATCGTCGAAACCGAACGTTGGAACCTTGCCTCCAAACTTTTCCCGGCTGCGGGTGCCACCGGACAAGTCACTGCAGCATCGCCGGCGCCGGCTGCACATGGAAGCCATGGTGGAGATCAGCCGGTTGCAACTGATGGGCCCGCTACAGTGCGCGCTTCAAACCGCAGCCATAGGTTGCCGGTTTTTGTGCACGGCCTGGCAAACGCGCTGGGTGGTTCGGCAATAGCGGAAGAGAATTCCAGTACGTCGGGAACCGCCGCTCGTGACATGGAGTCTAAAACAATCGGAGAACTGGAGATTGCTGCGGTCGCCGCTTCAGTTAAGAACAATCATGAACGGGCGGCAGAGTTGATGAAGCAAGCGATCAGGCTCGAAGAAGAGATGGGTCCACCTTCCGGCCCGCCCGGCCTCATTAAACCGGCCCACGAACTTTTTGGCGAGCTTCTCTTAAAAGCCGGCAAGCCTGAAGCTGCCGCCGAGCAGTTTAAGATCTCGTTACTGCGGCAACCCAACCGCGCCCGTTCGCTGGTTGGTTCAGCTCGCGCTGCCGCTAAAGTGGGAAACCAGAGCGCCGCGACTTCCGCGTACAAAAAGTTCTTGGAACAGTGGCAAGACGCGGACGAGGGATTGCCGGAACTCCTTGAAGCGCAAAACTACTTGAAGAAGGCGAAACCTTAATTTGAACATCCAGCATGGGCTAATTCGCAGGTCAGGAAGGCGGACCCTGTCCCCGCCCCAAGCTTGAAAGCCACTCAGCGTAAGAGCGGGGACAGGGTTCGCCTTCCTGACCTGCAAACTATCGTGACCCGCTTTTTTTGGTTTTCACGCGGTCTCTGTCGCGGGCTCAATCTTGCAACACCGACACCCGGAAACTATTCCGCAAAACAATTCGTAACCACAGCATTCCAGAGGCAGTACGCCTTAGGCGGGGCTGCACACTTTATTCAGGAGAAACAGAATGGACAGACAACTCGAGTGGTACAGAAGACTGTCGACGGCGCTGCTCGTTTGCGCCATGATCATGCTCGCATTCCAGGGCACTGTTACTGCCCAGGACAAAGCCGCAAAGATCGACGAAGTGATGACAGCTGCCAACAAATACCGGCTCTTCAACGGATCGGTGCTGGTGGCCGAAAATGGGAAGGTCATCTATAAGAAAGGTCTTGGCCTGGCAAACATGGAATGGAATATTCCTAACACACCCGACACCAGGTTTCGACTCGGCTCAATCACCAAGCAATTCACCGCCGCACTCATTCTGCAACTGGTTGAACAAGGAAAGGTAAAGCTCGACGGTAGAGTCACAGACTATATACCGGCTTATCGCAAGGACATCGGCGAGAAAGTGACTGTCCATCAACTTCTCAACCACACCTCCGGCATTCCCAGCTATACCAGCCTTCCCGGCTTTTTTAATGACGTTAGTCGCAATCCTTTTACGGTCGACGACTTTATCAAGAAGTACGCGAGCAATAACCTGGAATTCGAGCCCGGTAGCAAGTTCTCATACAACAACTCCGGATATTTTCTGCTGGGAGCAATAGTAGAAAAAGTTACCGGACAAACCTATGAAAAAGCTCTCGAGGAAAGGATTCTGGATCCACTGGGTATGAAGAATACCGGCTATGACCACCATGCAAACATCATCGAGAAGCGCGCCTCCGGATACCAAAAGACGCCGGACGGTTACGTGAACGCGCCGTACCTCGACATGTCCCTGCCCTACGCGGCCGGCGCAATGTATTCGACTGTGGAAGATCTCTACCGCTGGGATCAAGCGCTACATACAGACCGCGTACTCTCATCTGCCACGAAAGAACTCATGTATAAGCCGAATCTTAGCGACTACGCTTACGGATGGGTCATCACCAGGGCCAAGCTGGGAACTGGAACCGAGAGTGTGCCGAAGATCGCGCACGGTGGCGGCATCAATGGGTTTAACACAGTCATCGTGCGGTTTCCTGCCCAGAAGCATCTCATCGTGATGCTGGATAACACTTCACAGGGCGGAAATGTGGCTCGGCTTGAGCGAGCATTAACGAATATCCTCTACAACCAACCGTACGACACGCCCCGGATGCCCCTCGCCGACGTCTTACACAAAACCACTGCCGAAAAGGGTATCGAAGCGGCTCTCGCCCAGTATCGGGATCTAAAATCTCGGCAGGCAAAGGTCTACGATTTTGGTGAACCGGAACTGAATACTCTCGGGTACCAGCTGCTGCGGGAGAGAAAGCTAAAAGAGGCGGTCGAGATATTCAAGCTGAACGTGGAAGCATATCCAAAAGGTTTCAACACCTACGATAGTCTGGGTGAAGCGTATATGGTTAGTGGCAACAACGATCTGACCATTGAGAACTACAAGAAGTCGCTGGAATTAAACCCCGAGAACACCAACGCGACGGAGATGCTTAAGCGGATGGAGGACAAGGCAGTAGCTGTCGATCCAAAGACCTACGACGATTACGCCGGCGAGTACGAAGTGTCGCCGACTTTTATGGTAAAGGTTTATAAAGAGGGCGAGAAGCTCATAACACAGGCCACCGGGCAACCTGCCTTCGAACTTTTTCCGGAAGGCGAGAACAAATTCTTCCTACGAGTGGTTAATGCGAAGGTTACTTTCAACAGGGACGACAAAGGTGCTGTCACCAGTCTCGTCATTCACCAGGGCGGCCGCGACACGCCTGGAAAGAAGATCAAGTAGACCGTTAGTCCATCGGTCCAGCTAATAAAGGGGGCGAAGCGTCTAGTTTTCATTTTCCATATGTCATTTGACATTTCTCATTTGTCATTTTAAGAACCGTTCAAGGTGCCAGTTCTTATGATGACGGCGCAACAGGTCACATTGGATAATACCTTTCAACGGTTATCTAAATGACAAATGTGAAATGTCAAATGACATATGGAAAATGAAAGCCAGGCGCGTCGCTCCCTTGTTGATGTCTTGCGCCGTAGCCTTCGTACCCTAGCGCTTTTCCCTCACATCATAAGCATAAATAGTGTCCTGATCGCGCAGATAAAGGCGGCCGCCGGCGATGACTGGATGCGACCAGGTCGGCAGTGAGTCTTGCTGGATGCGGAAACGGCCCTTCTCTCGATAGCCCGCAGGCGTCGCTTCGACGAGCCCGACCACGCCATTTTCGCTCAGCGCGTAAAGATGCCCGTCGGCATAGACCAATGAGCCTTTGCCTACGCTGCGATCCTTCCAGGCGACCTCTCCAGTTTCGAAACGCATTGCAGTCAAGATGCCGCTGGAAAAACCGTAAAGATGATCACCGATCAGAATTGAACTGCTGTGGTGGTTGCGCATCTCCTTCGTAAAATAAACTTCGGATGCACCCTCCCCGTTCGCCTTGATTTCGACGAGGCCCCCGCCGTTCCCATAATCCGAAGAAATGAAGACCCGGTTGCCGCGCGCAACCGGCGTGGCCGCGTTGGCAACGTTGTTTGCGGCTCGCGGGTACTCCCACAGGAGCTTGCCATCTTTCAAGTCGAGCCCAAGCCCACGTTTGTTAGTGAAGAAGATGACCTGCGTCATGTTTCCTATCTGGACGGGAATGGCTGAGGAGTAGCCGGCTCGGTCGCTCTGGCTCTTCCAGATCAAGGAGCCGTCCTTTTTGTTAAGCGCGACAATAGAAGCGCCGGGCCCGCCAGCGTTGACCAGTAGCTTCTCGCCAATCACCAGAGGCGACTCACTGATTCCCCAGGTAATGTTCTCGCCGCCAAACTTTTGAAGAACGTTCATAGTCCAGATTACGCGGCCCGTGCGGGCATTAAGAGCCGAGAGATCACCGCTTCCACCCAGGGCATAAAGGATTTCGCCATCTACCGTAGGAGTCCCCCGCGGGCCATCGCCACGATCGTTGCGGAACGCGCTGCCATGGGGTGTGGCCCACGCTTCTTTTCCAGTTTTAACGTCGAATGCGATTACGTATTCGCGGTTGCCTCTTAGCCCCATGGTGAAGAGATGTCCATTGGAAATAGCAAACGATGAATATCCACCTCCTGCGCCAGTGGCCTTCCATGCCAGCGGCGGTCCTTGTTCAGGCCACTGCTTGAGCAACCCGGTCTCTTTGGAGATCCCGTCGCGGCTCGGACCACGCCATTGGGGCCAGTCAGCGCCGACCTGGGCGGCGACCTCGCTGGACAAAAACAGGGCGATGACCGCGAGGCTCATCAGAGTCTTAATGCTAAACGTCTTCATGTTCCAATCTCCTTCTCCCTATCAGAGGGGGACAGCAGAAACTCTTAACAGTTGGGGAGTATGTTTGCGAAACCAGTAGTGAAACAACCTCACGATTGCGGTTTGAAATACAGCACCATCCCGGCGCCCGCTGCCGCCAGCACGAACCCGACGTAGAGCAACGGATTGGGTGCCGTCCTGGGCGGATGCAGCCACATCGAAAAAATCACGTTGACGAGAGGCGCGCCCGCGAAGACGAGCGGCATCACGTAAGTCGGCAAGCCGCCTGACCTGAACGCGAAAATAATGCATACGGCTCCGATTGCGCCGAGCGCTCCTCCCAGTGTCGCGCCCATCGCGCCTTTCATCGTAAAGCCCTGCTGGAGCCCTCCCTGATAAGAGAGACTGGCAACTGGGACCAGCACCCCGATCAAAAAGTAAGCGACGCCGACACAGAGAAGCGCGCGCATGGGGTTACCCAGAGCGATCTGACCGCGATGCAGCGCCGGCCCATACAGACCCCAGGCGAGCGCGGCGCCCAGAGCGAAGATTATCCAAAGCATTTTTGGGAGACCCTCCTAGTTTGGTTGTGGTCCATTTTGAACGTAGCGTCAATTCATTTTCCATTTGCTCCCGCCGATTCACCTTGGAAGTGCAACCAGGAGACCAAGCGTTAGACAGTCGGTGTGCGACAGAAGACTACTCAATACAGAACCGGGAGCGATAGCGACCGCACTCAACCTATACCAGAAACTCGAGGCAATAAACTAATCTTCAGTCGGTTGAGAATGGGTACAAAGATGCTCATCGATTCTTTGTCCTTAAAGGATGCCCGATCCTTGAGTCCGGTCGCTATCGCTTCCGGTTCTTCCCGCGCTACTTCTGTTGCTCTACTTCGAGCTTGAAACTGGCGCGATAGCGACCGCACTCAACCTATACCAGAAACTCGAGGCAATAAACCAATTTCCCGTCGGTTGAGAATGGGTACCGAGATGCTCATCTATTGCGTGTTCTTAAAGGATGCCGATGCTTGAGTGCGGTCGCTACCGCTCCCGGTTCTGTACTTGCTCCCCCGCGCTGCTTCTGTTGATCTACTTCGAGCTTGAAACCCGATAGCGACCGCATTCAACTCATACTAGAAAACTCGAGGCAAAATTAATCTTCAGTCGGCTGAGAAAGAGTACATAGAGGCTCTTCGATTGCGTGTTTCTTAAAGGATGCCCGATGCTTGAGGGCGGTCGCTATCGCTCCCGGTTCTGTACTTGCCCCCCGGGCTGCTTCTGTTGCACTTCGAGCTTGAATCCCCCAACGGACAAAATAATTATCACTGTTGCCTATCTTCAGTTACGTTTTCTTAGAACGTCAATCGCAGCCCAAGCTGAATCTGTCGCGATGATGTCACTGTCGAGCGGATGCGGCCGAAGGTCGCCAGCGGGGCTTCCGTATCCGCCTGACCCGCGAAGGCGGTAAGTGACGGGGGAGCAAAATTCGCCCGATTGAACAGGTTGAACGCTTCCACACGTAATTGCAGGTTGCCTGACTCACCAAGCAGCCGGGTTATCCTGGTGTTTTTAACGAGGGCCAGGTCGAAGCCGCGGAGATTCGGACCAATGAACGCGCCGCGACCAGTGTTGCCAAGCGTTCCTGCAGGGGGAATTACAAACGCCGCCGGGTCGAAGTATTGATCGGGGCGACCGAGGACCGCCGTTTCGTAAGTGAATCCAGGCGCCATCGAAGCGCGATCGCGTCCAATGCCCGGGCCTAGTGATGGCTGCCACAGCGATCGCGAGCGGTTCGCCGCTACGAAGACCGTCAACGGGTTACCGCTACGCCAATTGCTAATACTGGCGAGCTGCCAACCATCGAGCAGTGTTTTGGCTGTGCCATCCAACCCGCGAGCAAAGGGAATGCTCCAGGTGAAGTTGACCACCAGGTTGTGCTTGGCGTGGTAATCTGCCAGGCCTCTGTTGTAGTTGAGTCCAGGGAACTCCGGGAAGGCCGTCGTCGTCCCGTTCGTCGCGTCTGAGAAGAAGGTCGAGGCCTGCGTGGTGTCGATATTTCGCGAGAAAGTGTAAGCAGACTGAATGGTGAAACTGCGGTTCCAACGCTTCCGCAACTCGAAGATCATCGCGTTGTACCATGAATTGCCGTCACTGCTCTTGAGTTCAATAGTAGAAAAAGCAGTGTTCTGTCGTGGGGCGCCGGCCGGATAGAATGGCGTGCCGTCAGCACGAATCGTGGGCAGCGCCGTGTTCACGTCATTGCTGCGCAGCAAGTGAACGCCACGCGAGCCGGCGTACGCAAGCGTTGCGACAGTATCCCAGGGCAGCTCGTGTTGCACGCTAAGGTTGTAAACATTCACATAAGGGTTATCGAGATCAAACTGCACCGGGCGGATTGAATTGGCGAAAGCGCAAGACAGCGGCGCAGCTGGGAAAGCAGGTCGGCAAGGCGAAGTGGGCGTGAAACCAATAGCGATGCGCGGCGTGGCCGGCGGATTGGTTACCGTAACGATCAGGTTCTGCTGGTTGTTGGTATTGAAATAGAGGCCATAACCGCCGCGCACACTGGTTTTTCCGTCACCGAAAAGGTCCCAGGCGAAGCCGACACGAGGAGAAAGATTCTTCCGCGTCGGATTCTGGTAGAGCGGTCCAACGGTAGGCGCGCGATCGGTCAAAGATGGTAGCGCTGAATCGCGGCCGTAGAGGTCCACGGGAATTGAAGTCGTCTCATAACGCAGCCCGGCATTGAGAGTCAGACGCGGGTGGATGCGAAAAGTGTCTTGCACGTAGCCGGCGAAGAGCGTGAAGCGCCAGTAGCGATCGAGCGCTCCGTTTGGCGTAAGCCCGAGAAAACTCTGTGGCGTGTTGATCAGGAAGTTTCTCAGGTTGGCGAAAGTCCAGATGCCGAGCGAGAAAGTCGGGTTTACCATGTTGTCCTGGTAGCGTTCAACAACTCCTCCAACCTTGATGATGTGCCGGCCGCGAGTGTGCACTGCGCCGTATTCGCCGCCGAGAACGTTTTGCGTCAGCCTCACGCTGACGGAGGTTTGCGGCCCGAAACGCGGAACACCACCGATGTCGATATTGCCCAGAGACTCACGTCCGGGAATGAACGGAGCAAGCGTTTGCGTCGTGTTGGATTCCACCTGCTGACCGATGCGGGTACGGGCAAAGTTGAAACGCAACGTGTGAATCGTCGCCGAACTTTGAATAAGACGATGCTCGGCGGTAAGGAACTGATTGCGCGAGCGAAACGAGCGCGGAAACTGCGGAAAATCGGTTGGCAGTTGCTGATCCGCATCGTCGAATGTGTAGCGGGCGAAAGACTGTTGTCGCTGGCTCCAATTGTGATCCAAGCGGCCTTGCGTGAAGTGTTGCTTAATCTGGCGGTCGAAGCCGAAGTTGTACTCCGCCAGTCCACCTCCGAGATTGGGACCATTGGGCAGGGGAAACTCATCGAGATAGGGTCTGACCGCCTCGTTAACGACCACAGTTCCGGTGGGAAGAATCCCGCTACGTGCGTTGAAATCGGGCACCACCGTTCGGATAGACTGGCCCAGGTTTTCCCGCAGCGATTCGTAACCGAAAAAGAAAAACGTACGGTCCTGCTTGATTGGCCCACCGATACTACCACCAAACTGATTTCGCTTGAACTCGGGCTTTTCCGCCCCATCAAAAAAGTTGCGGGCATCGAAGTTGTCGTTGCGATGAAACCAGTAGAGCGAGCCATGAAGGGTGTTGCCGCCGGATTTACTAATCGCGTTGATCTGCCCTCCGGCGTTCCTTCCAAATTCGGCTCCGTATGAATTCGCTTCCACGCGGAACTCTCTGATTGTTTCTACCCCGAGGACGGTGCCTGCGGCGCTGCCTGCCGGGCCATTGGTGAAATCGTTCTGGGGCGTGCCGTCAAGCAGGTAAACATTCGATCGGGGATCCTGGCCATTGATGCTCATGCCAAGACCGTGCGCAACCACCGAACCTCCGTCTCGATGCGAGTAACCGATCACGCCCGGCTGGAGCAAGGCAAGGTCAGTGTAATTTCTGCCATTCAGCGGTAACTCTCGTATGGCTTGTTCGCCCACGAGGTAACTGAGCTCCTGAGTCTGCGTGTTTACCAAAACTTCGCCGCTGTCGACATTCACGGCGGCGGTCAGCCCGGCAACTTTCATCACCAGGGATACCGTCGTGGTGTCGTTTACCGTCAGCCTGACATTGGGAAAGCCCAGGGGTTCGAAACCGGCAAACTCGGCTTGCAGTTCATAAAGGCCAACAGTTAGTCCCGGAAAAACGAACCTTCCTTCGGCTTCGCTCGTAGTAACCCTCACAAGTCCAGTCTCAAGATGTTTCGCGGTCACCTGGACGCCGACCAGCACTGCTCCATTGGAATCTTTGATGTGGCCGGCGATGGTGCTGTCGGTTTGAGCGGCAACGCTCATGGAGGAAATAACAACCAGACAGGTTAGCCCCAACACTCTTTGGAATAATGCGGGAAACGAAAGTGAAAAAAAACTCATCATTGCATATGCTCCGGTTTGACGTGTGGGGTCTTAATTCTCAATACTACTCATTCTAGCAATCAGTTTCAGACATTGTCAGGTAGATACGCGGCGTAGTACCCGCAGGTTCTTGGATGATGGTGGATTCCGCGCTACTTTCCTAACATCATTCCCTTCGATTTGGTATTAATGTCGAAGCCAAAAGAGGACGGCTTCCAAGCTTTCGTAATTCTTTCCGAGAATCAGTAAAGGAGATCATTTTGAAGTCAATAGCAGCAAAAACTACGATGCTAGCTCTGCTCATCCTGTTGCCATCATTAGCTAGCGCACAAACTCATACTGGTTACCTTCGCGGCACGATCATCGATCCTAATGGAGCCGTATTGCCAGGGGCGCAGGTAAGACTCATCAATGAAGAAACGAACGAAACTCGCGCGACAGTGAGCGGTGAGGCAGGGGAATTTGCTTTTTCCCCACTCGCGCCCAGCTCGTATCGACTTGAAGTTGAAATGAACGGGTTCCAGAAAAAGTCCCAAAAGTTTATTCTTCAAGTTGGCACGGAACTCCGACAGGATGTATCCCTTAGCGTCGAGACAGTCTCAGTGCAAATAGATGAGACCTTTGGATCTGACCTTCTCAAAGTGGACTCCGAATCGACTGCGATTCGGACTGTAATCGACAATCCTCAAATCGTCGGTCTGCCGCTGGACGGGCGCAACTTTTATGAGTTGAGTCTGCTGGTTCCGGGAGCAGTACCCCCAGCGCCCGGCTCAGCCGGTTCCGTTCGTGGTGACTTTTCTTTCAGCGTCAACGGCGCGCGTGAAGACAGCAACAACTTTCTGCTCGATGGTGTCTACAATGTGGATCCCAAACTCAACACCTTCGCCGTGCGACCTCCGGTGGATGCGATACGCGAGTTTGAAATCGCAACCAGCACATACGACGCGGCCTTCGGTCGTAACCCGGGTGCGCAGGTAAACGTCGTGCTCAAGTCCGGCAGCAACGATTTCCACGGCTCTCTTTACGAATTTCATCGCAACGCTGCCCTTGACGCACGCAACTTCTTCGCGCCCGGCAATGAACCGGCGCCCAAATACATCCGCAACCAGTTCGGGTTTTCACTTGGAGGTCCAATCCGCAGAAACCGCACGTTCTTCTTTGCCGATTACGAAGGCACCCGCTCACGCGAGGGAATAACCCGGATTGCTAACGTGCCAACCCGTGAGGAGCGATCAGGCAACTTCTCTCAGAGTTTGTTGGGTATTCCGCGGGATCCATTCACAGGGCAACCGTTTCAAGATGGGGTTATTCCGTCATTCTTCATCCACCCGATCGGTCGAGCCATCGCCGCGCTGTATCCGCTGCCGAACCGAAACGCACCTTTTGCTAACTTCGTTTCGTCGCCCACGCAGCGCGACGACAACGACCACTTCGATGCGCGCGTAGATCACTTCCTCAGTAACGTTACTACACTAGTGTTCCGTTACAGTTTTGGTGACCGCCGGTTTTTTGAACCCTTTGCCGGGCCCACTCTCTCCGCGGTACCGGGTTATGGCAACGACGTGCCCCGGCGAAGTCAAAATGCCATGATCGGTGTGACGCACGTCTTCTCGCCCAAGTTGGTTAACGACACCCGGTTCGCCTTCAACCGCGTCGCTTCGGCTGTTAACCAGGAGAATCAGGGCACCAGCATCAATCGCGCGGTAGGCTTGCCCGAGCTTTCCACGAACCCGCGCGATTTCGGATTGAGCTTCTTAACCATAACGGGATTCTCGCCGTTGGGCCACGAGGGAAACAATCCACAAAACACCGTAACCAACACCTTTCAGATTCTCGACACGGCTACCTACGTGCAGGGAAATCACCTCTTCAAGTTTGGCGCTGACCTCCGCGCCGTGCAGCAGAACGGTTTTCGCGACGTGCAATCTCGAGGTCTCCTCAATTTTTCGCCATTTGCCTACACTGGCGTGGCCCTGGCTGACCTGTTACTCGGTCTCCCACTCGTCACCGGCGGCGCTCGAGTCGACAATGCACAACACCTGCGCTCTCACAGCTATCACTTCTTCTTCAATGATAGTTTTCGTGTGCGTCGGAATGTGACTCTTTCGGCTGGACTGCGCTACGAGTACAACTCTCCACCGGCGGATGCGACCAACCGTGCAAATCTATACGACGCGGCGACGCGTTCGCTGGTGCCGGTGGGCACCAGCGGGATGCCTCGTGGCGGATACGAATCGGACAAAAATAATTTTGCTCCACGTGTGGGGCTGGCCTGGACCTTCGGCGACGAGGGAAGGACAGTGGCGCGGGCGGGCTATGGCATATACTACGATACTTCGCCGCTGGCCCCGGGCGAAGCGCTATACTTCAATAGCCCGTACTTTGATTTCAATTTGTTTTTCCCTCTTCCTGGTCTGCCCTTAACGCTAAGCGACCCTTTTCCAGCGTTCTTTCCATTTCCGCTGCCTGACTCCGCGCAAGCCATTCAGCGTGACCTGCGCACCCCTTACATGCAGCACTGGAACCTGAACGTGCAGCAGCAGTTGGGTCGTAACCGCGTACTCGAAGTCGGATACGTAGGTTCAAAGGGAACGAAGCTTTTGTCAGCGCGTGATCTCAACCAACCGCAACCGAGCGCATTGCCACCAGGGCTGCCATTTGTGCCGCGTCCGGTTCCGCAATTTGACGAGATCAACACGATCGAGTCGCGGGCCAGCTCGAACTATCACAGCTTGCAGGCTCGTCTGCAGCAGCGGCTTTCGGCGGGACTCACGATGCTGGCGTCCTACACCTGGTCAAAATCGATTGACGACTCTTCAAACTTTTTCCCGAGCGCCGGCGATCCAAACTATCCCCAGAATAGCTATGACTTGCGCTCTGAGCGCGGCCGCTCCAATTTTGACGTGGCACATCGCCTGTCGGTGAGTTACGTTTACGACCTGCCTTTTGGTAAAGGCCGGACATACCTGGCGGATGATGGCGCATGGTCCAAGCTTCTGATTGGCTGGCAAACCTCCGGAATCGTGACCCTGCAAACGGGTCGCCCGTTCACGGTTGCGCTGTTGCGCGAGTTCGATAACAGCGGGACCGGAATCTCGGCCCTGGGCTTTGGCGCGAATGACCGTCCGAACGTCGCAGGCGATCCAGGTCTGGGCGAACGTTCCCCCGAGCGATGGTTTAACACCGCTGCTTTCACTTTTCCGCCTCGCGGAAGTTTTGGTAACGCCGGCAGAAATATTCTGAACGGTCCTGGCTATCACAACGTGAACGCTTCGCTGGTTAAGAACACTGCACTCTCCGAACGAATGAATTTGCAGTTCCGGGCAGAGTTCTTCAATCTCTTCAATCACCCCAACTTCAATTTGCCGGACAACTTTCTGGGCTCGCCGTCTTTTGGCCAGATCACTTCGGCACGCGAGCCGCGGCATGTTCAGTTCGGGGTCAAGTTGCTGTTTTGATCGAGAGTTTCCCCGATCCAAACAGTCCTCTAACTCATTTAGGAGGCACTGATGAGAAAGTTCACTCTTCTTGTATTAGCTGCGATTTCAATTAGCGTCGTGACATCATTGCCGCCCATGCGCGCCCAGAGTGCCGAAGAGGCTGCCGTGCGACAGGCCCTCGACTACTACATTCAAGGTCACGCCACCGGACAAGGCGAGCATTTTCGCAAGGCTTTCCACACGGATGCCAGGTTGTTTGCCGTGCGTGATGGAAAGTACTGGCAACTTACCAGCGAAGAGTACGTCGCCCGTGCTGCCGGAAAGCCCGCGGATGACGAGGCCCAGCGGAAACGCAATATCGAAGCTATCGACATTACCGGCAACGCGGCAGTCGCCGAGATCGTGCTCGACTATCCGCAGGTGAAATTTACGGATTACATGTCGCTGTTGAAGATCGACGGTCAGTGGAAAATCGTTAACAAAACTTTCTACGCAGAACCGAAAGCGCGGAAATAGGTAAGCTGGACGTTAGACAGGTGGCGAGTTGGTTATCGACATGTATATCGATATTCCCAACGGGTCGTTTGAGACCAAGCGAATTTTATCCGGAAGTAGGGCGAACCAGTTGAGTTAAAAAACAAATAGGGCGGGCCGAGGGATTAATCCCGGCTTCGCCCTATTAATTTATCTGACTCTCTTGTTTTTCGAAGCTGTTAGTAGCCTCTGACACCGGCCTCGTAGCCGTTTTCGTAACCGTCCCGATAGTACCGTTGGTAGAGCGCTTTACTGCCCAGTTTCGAGCTGTAATCTTTCGAGGCTTTGCGAAAGGCACTATTGTGCCCTTCATGAAGGACTGAACTATTGAACTTGTTCTTCATGTTGATGTTTTCCCAAAGCTTGCGCGCCTCGAAGTTTTTGCCGCTGCCAGAGATCTCAACCAGTGCCGCACCCTTGCCGTAGCCTGATGAGATGAAGAACCGATTCCTGTCCACGATGATCGGCTGCGAGACGTTAATACCCATATCGGTGTCCCAGATGTAGCTCCAGAGTAAAGAGCCGTCTTCCGGTGCCAGGCCCATTACCCGCGAGGCGCTGACAACAACGATTTGCCTGCGACCCGCTAACGTAGCAAGCATGGGAGAGACGTAGGCTTGCGGGTCGTTTTGAGATTTCCATACGGGCGCTCCGGTGAGTTTGTTATAAGCAACCACGGATTTGCCATTGGCGCCCCCGGGCAGAACTATTACTTTGTCATCCACAACCAGAGGAGAAGCGGCCATGGCCCAGGAAAGATTTGGCGCCTGGTTTTCCGTGAGGATGTTACGTCCCCATGCGACGGCGCCTGTTTTGGCATCCAGGCAGCGGAGCTCGCCGGTGGCGCCCAGCGCGTAAATGCGACCATCGTCCCAGGTGGGTGTGGCGCGCGGTCCATCACCCGTGGAATCGCTGTACTGAGCATTCCAGCCTTGTTTCCATACCTCTCGACCGCTGGCGACGTCGTAAGCGGTGGCCACCTCCTGACCTCGCCTCTGCTCGATGGTGTAGGCTCGGCCATCTGCAATAACGAACGAGGCATAACCGACGCCGATGGGTTGTTTCCAGATCGGTACCAGTCCTGAACTCGGCCACTCGATCACAACCTTAAGTTCTTCGTAGCGGCCATCGCGATTGGGCCCGCGGAAGTTTGTCCAGTAGTTTCTTGTTGCATGAGCGGCGGCAGTCTCTGGTGCACCGGCGAGGGCGGTTGCGGGGGAGCCCGAAGCCCCTGGTGACGCGGCGCTCGCCGGTAATTGAGCCGCGCCTTCCGGGGTGGCGGATTGGGTACCGGATGCGGGCGCGCCCACTGTTTCCTGCTGTGCGCGGTGTTGCTCGAGGGTGGCGTAATGGGCCTCATTTGCACTGGACCTGCGCCACGCTGAAAACAAATAAACGTATCCAACCCCCAACAACGCAATGCAAAGTGTGCCAAGAATCTTCTTGCTCATGACAACGTCGCGGCGTGTCCAAAGCATCGCCAGTCCCAAAGGAGGTATCAAAACTGACGCCGCAATCAAGCCCGTTAATGACCGATACCATTGTACGGATTCTTCTGACTCAAACATCTTTTTATCTCCCCTAGCCAGCCAGACGTCAATAATCAAAGGTTATGGCTAGTAACACTGTTTTAAGTAACTCTCAAACACTCTTAAGAAACGAACCACGAACTTACACGAAGTGACACTAATTCGTGTCGGTTCGTGTAGTTTCGTGGATCGTTTCTTTTCCGGTGGCTCTTATGCCGACTACTCGCGCCCGGTCTAATTATGAAACGTCTGCAAGTAAGGATTGTTAACACCTTTCACCCGTTAGACGCTGGAGTCCCCCAGGTTGTTCCCGGTCCGCTAGTTCCCAATGGCATACAAGTTCTTCTCGCCACGAATAAAGATGCGTCCGGCAGCTATCGCCGGAGAGGCATAAACAGGTTCGCCGAGCGAGTTCGTGCGCAGAACTTCATGTTTCGGGCCTGCCTTCAGAACGAAAGTGTCGCCCTCTTCGCTAGTTAACAGAATCTTGCCGTCGTATGCCACGGGTGAGGCCATGAACATCATCGGTTTCGGCACACGCGCTCCCTCATATTCAACTTTCCCGGTCCTCGCTTGCAGACAACTGATCGAACCGTTCCCCGTCATCAAGTAAAGATAGTCGCCGTACAGAATTGGCGAAGGCACGTATGCCGTACCTTTGTTGTAGGACCAGACGAGCTGGGAGGTTCCGGTGACGTCCCCATTGCCTCCCGCCTTAAGCCCGAGCGCAATCTTCTTGGGAGAGCCGGATGTAACCACCACGAGGTCGTTGGACACGACGGGGGTAGGCACCGCATTGCTATCCAGGCCCTTGTGTCTCCAGAGTTCTTTTCCTGTCGCCGGATCGTAAGCGATGATTGCTTCTGCGGCACTGGCGACTAGCTCAGTACGATTGCCGGCGCGGACCAGTACTGGCGAGCTCCAGGTCACGTCTACTTTGCGTTCCGTGCGCCACGCCTGCTTGCCCGTTTTCTTGTCGAACGCCGCTATGAACGACTTACCGCCACTGTCGTCGCATTGCATGATCACGACATTCTTGTAAAGAATCGGCGACACCCCGTAGCCGACACTCGCCGTACCGAGCGTCCCGAGATTCTGTTTCCAGACGAGTTTGCCCTGGTAGTCGTAAGCGTAAAGACCTTCACTGCCAAAGAAAGCGAAAACATATTTACCGTCGGTGGCGGGAGTTGAAGAAGCGAAGCTGGCCTTTTTGTGACGGCTATCGGCTACCGCCCCTTCGTAAGCCACGCGCTCCCACACAATCTTCCCCGACTCTCGATCCAGACAGATAACTTTGAAAGTATGCTTTCGGTCGGCACCCACGGCATCAGGATGAACGAAGTCAGTGCCGTCCAATAGCTTGTGCGTGATTCCCGCTTTAGCTCCGGGAATCACATCGCCATCCAGCGCTGTCGTCAGAAAGATCTTATTACCCCAAACGATCGGCGACGAGTGACCGCGGCCCGCAATCGCGGTCTTCCACTTAATGTTTTTGGTTGCGCTCCATTCGACAGGTAGCCCTGTCTCCGTCGAGATGCCCTGGCCTTCCGGGCCACGCCATTGCGGCCAATTGCCTGCGCTGGTTGAACTGATGGTCGCGCTGAGAAATATTACAGCGGCAACCAGCGTGATTACTGAGGCGATCCTAATCCGGGTGAATATTCTCATACGGTTCCCTTAAGATGATGTGAAGCATGGCTGAGTGCCGGTAGTTCAGAGTTCAAGCTTTAGCTTGTCCGCTCTGTAGGTCGCAACCTAAAGGTTGAACTCTAAACTGCCGGCACTGCGTCAGAACTTCAGTTTCCCGCCTTCGCGGACTTAGCCTTAGCATCGGGCGTCTCCCCAAAGGCAAAGAGGTGACTGACTCCACGTACGATTACCAGCCCATCAGAGATTGCTGGGGTTGCCATCATTACCTGCCCTACCGGATTTGTGGCCAGCAGCTCGTACTTTGGCCCAGCCTTGACGACAAAGACTTCGCCGTCCTCGCTCGAGAGGTAAATCTTACCGTCCGAAGCAACTGGTGAAGCGGTAAAGGCGCCGCCCTTGCCGCCGAGCCGCTCCTGATAAACGCGCTCACCTGTCCTGGCCTGGTAGGTCGTAAGCACTCCCTGATTTGAAACGACATAAAGCAAGTCTCCATAGATAACCGGCGTCGGCATGTAGGGACCGCCCCGCGTTTTACTCCAGGCAATAAAATCGCTCGACTCCTTACCATCCTTGAGTGAGATATCGCCTGCCGCTCCCGGCCTGATTACATAAATTGGCTGGATTACACGGTAGCCGGTCGTAACGTAAATCAGGTCGTGCGCGAAGATCGGTGTAGGTGTTGCGACCTCGGAGTTCGGTCCCAGGCGCCAGAGTTCCTTGCCCGTCAAAGGGTCATAACCCCGGATGGCCTTAGTTCCGTTGGTTACAAGCTCGGCGCGACTCTTACCCTCGTATACAGTTGGAGTGCTCCAGGAAGGAATCTCTTCTCGTGGCGTCATCCACAGGCGCTTACCATTCTTAATGTCGTAGGCTGCGATAAAGGAGTTCTTCTGAATATCGGCTTGCACGATAACCATGTTCTTGTAGATGATCGGTGACGCTCCATATTCCCACTGGTAATCCGGGTCGTAGAACCACCCCGCGTCGAGTATCCCGAGGTCTTGTTTCCACAAGAGCTTTCCGTTCAGGTCGTAAGCGTAAAGACCATGAGAACCGAAGAGAGCGATCACATGCTTGCCATCGGTTGCTGGAGTGGAATCAGCATGAGTTGACTTGGGATGACGTTTTACCTTCGGGAGTCCCTCATAGGCTATTCGTTCCCAGAGAATCTTGCCGGTCCTTTTGTCCAGAGCGAAAACCTTCCAGGTGTGTTTAGGATCGTCCTTCACCGGTGCCACGTCGCCGTAAAGGCCGTAACGCGTCTCATCTTTTGCGGCACTGGTAATCGCGGTGGTGATGAATATCTTGTTACCCCAGACGACCGGGCTGGAATGTGCGAGCCCTGGTATGGCGGTCTTCCAACGAGTGTTGACAGCCTTTTGCGCGTCCCAGTTTACGATGGCCGGCTGCCCTTCAACGACTCCCGAGGCGCCCGGTCCACGGAACTGCGGCCAGTTTTGCGCGCGGGTATTGAAGGAAACAAGGAACAGGAAAACGAGGAGAAGGGTGATTCGTTTCATTGGAGAACCTCTGGGAATTTGTCAGTTGTCAGTATTTTGTTCTTGGTGCTTGGTACTAAGTACTTTGTACTTGGTGCTTTGTACTTGGTGCTTTGTACTTAGTACTTTGTACTTGTGCTTTGTACTCTTCGTCAGCGATCAGACGTCGGAGGTAGCGAGCGATTCCCAATTAAGATCCAAGTACAAAGCACCAAGTACAAAGCACTAAGCACTAAGCACTAAGCACTAAGCACTAAGCACAAAGTACAAACTCCAACTGACAACTTACAAACTGACTATTCCGGTTGTTTAGTCTCTTCGACTCGCTTGTAGATTAGGGTACTGGCGCCTTGCTTGAATGTGAAACCGGTTGCCTTGTCGCCTTCGACGCTAAACGCGACGCTGATCCCATCGAAAGCGACAGGCCTGAACGTCGTCTTGTCCACGGCCATCATCGCCAGGGGTTGCTGTGCCCCCGCAGTAGCGAATAACTTCCCATCCCTGAGGCTGAAAGATATCTCAGGGCCCTGCTCAGTCTTGTACTTTCCCACATACGATTGCAGCGTGGCGGGATCAACTTCGAGTGGCGGTTGTGCTCCCGCCTTCTTAAGCATCTCAGCGATCTCGACTTTGTCCTTGTCGTTCAGAGTAAGAGCGAGAGCCGCTGTCAGCGTTTCCGGTTTCGCACCGCCTTTGGCGAGAGCCACACCGACCAGCTCGGCGTTGCCTTCGCGCGCACCGGTAGTCAGAACATCGTTTACGCTGGCCGCATCCTTTTCCAGAAGTGCTCCCACAGCACCAGCATGCTTGTTTTGCAGTGCCCAGGTCATCGCAGTGGCGCCGTAAAAAGTGTCTTTCACGCTTACATCAGCCCCACGTGCAAGCAACACCTTTACGACCTCCGTGTGCCCTCTCTCGGCCGCTTTGAATAGCGCCGTGGCGCCGTAACGAAATTTAGCATTAACGTCGGCGCCCTTGTCGAGCAGCGCTGTGACCAGCGCGACGTCACCCTTTCGCACCGCTTCCCACATTTGATCGTTGAGCTCTTGATTGGCGTTCTGGGCCGACGTTGGAAACCAAGTTGGAAACCAGGAAAAGAGCAGCGTCGTCAGAAGGATGATCGATCTCAGCTTCATAAAGCCCCTCCGCGATTTTGGGAGTTCACCAGTAGATGGTAAATTCAAGAAGGTAAAAGAAAGTCGAGTGCAAGAAAAACTGAATCACTGCAACGCAAGTGTACGTATTGTACATCTTTAAGGTTGCAAGCGGGCTGCCTTTCAGTTTTCTTTAAGTCATTCGAACCCCAACTCTTGCTCAAAGTACGACGGTAATCCAAAATGACTAAGCTTCTCTCCATTTATTCGTATTTAACACTCTTGCTTTTCCTACTCGTGCCGTCAGCAGGCAGCGATTGGGCCGAATGGCGCGGACCGGCACGTGACGGTGTTTCCCTGGAAAAGAATTTGCCGAGTAAGTGGTCGCCCTCAGGCGAGAATCTTGCCTGGAAAGCGCCCTACGGCGGACGTTCAGCGCCCATTGCGATGGGTGATCGGGTTTTTATCCAAAATTCGGTGGGCAAAGGTGAGACGCTGCAAGAACGTGTCGTTGCACTTCACGCGGACACTGGAAAGCTACTCTGGGAGCATCGTTTCAATGTTTACCTGAGCGATGTGCCGCCCCACCGCATTGGTTGGGCTTCACCAGTGGGGGATCCGGCCACGGGAAATGTCTACGTCTTTGGCGTTGGCGGAAATCTAATCGGGCTGACTGGAGATGGGAAAGTTATCTGGGAGAGATCGCTGGGCGAAGATTTTGGATTGCTTACAACGCACGGAGGACGCACGGTCTCTCCAATCATTGATGGCGATCTTGTTATTATAAGCGGCGTAACTTTCCAGTGGGGACAGCACGGGCGCGGAGCGCACCGCTTCATGGCGTTTGACAAGAAAACCGGAAATACAGCCTGGATTAGCGCCCCGGGGGGACGACCTTACGACACCACCTACGCAGCCCCTATCATCGCTAATATCAACGGCACTCGACTGCTCATTCAGGGTGCGAGCGACGGTGTGACCCACGCAATCAAGCCACAAACCGGAGAGCCGGTTTGGAAATACGAGATCAGCAAACGCGGGCTCAATACCGGAGTGGTGGTCCACGGCACGACCGCCATCCTGACACATAGCGAAGAAAACCTGGATTCCAATGTGATGGGAATGATGGTGGCCGTAGATGCTGGATCTAAGGGCGAGATTAAGAAAGAACAAGTCAAATGGACCATCTATGGCTGGCAAGGCGGCTTCTCTTCCCCGGTCATCGACGGCGATCGTGTATATCAGGTGGACAACGGAGCCAACCTTGGTGCATTTGATGTGAACACCGGCAAACAGCTGTGGCTGCAAAACCTGGGTACGATTCAAAAGGCGTCGCCTGTCCTGGCCGACGGAAAACTTTATGTCGGCACAGAGAACGGCAAGTTTTTCATTCTCAAACCGACTGCCACAGGCGCTGAGATTCTGGATCAGGATCAACTGGGCACCGAGGCTCAGCCCGAGGTGATAATTGCATCACCAGCCGTTTCTAACGGTCGCGTTTTTTTCGTCACGGATGCAAACGTCTATGCCATTGGCAAGAAATCTCAATCGCAACCCGGCACCCCATCGAAGGTGAATCCCGCTTCGGCGGCCACGAGTTCCGTGGCTCATGTGCAGGTTGTGCCGACCGAGTTGATTCTCAGGCCGGGAGACAAAGTGAAATTCAATGTTCGACTCTTTGATGAGCGAGGCGTGCTTATTCGCGAGGAATCCGGCGCTGCGTGGGCTCTCGACAACTTGAAAGGCTCAATCGCAGATGGGCAATATTCGGTCGCAAGTGATCCGATAGCCCAGGCCGGCCAGGTGAAGGCCACCGTCGGTGGAATCACAGGAACCGCCGGGGTTCGCATTTTCCCCTCGTTGCCATGGAATGAAAACTTTGAGGCACTAGCGATAAATACCATTCCGCCAACCTGGGTCAACAGCACTTTGAAGTTTGCTGTCCGTGAAGTGAATGGCAACAAGGTGCTGGTTAAAACGACGGGGGGTTCTTCACTCCTGAGCCGCGCTCGGGCCTATTTTGGGCCCTCCGACTTTGCAAACTATACCGTCGAAGCTGACGTTCTTGGGATGCAGACGCGACGCCAACAGGGCGATGCAGGTGTGATTGCACAGCGTTACGTACTGACCATCTTTGGCAACAGCCAGATGATGCATCTCGAACCCTGGCAGCCCGAAACTGCGAGGACAGTTACGATTCCTTTTGCCTGGAAGCCGGACACGTGGTATCGCCTTAAGCTGCAGGTAGAAAACTTATCTGATGGTAAGGTGCGTGCTCGTGGCAAGGCTTGGCTGGCAAGTGAGACCGAGCCCACAGCCTGGATGATCGAACGCATTGATCCAATTCCCAACCGCCAGGGTGCACCCGGAATCTTCGGCAGCGCGCTAGCGGAAATCTATTTTGACAACGTGAAGGTGTATTCAAACAAATGACAGTCAAAAGTCCATTGTCCAAAATCCATAACCGTTTCTACAGAGGTGGTCGTCATTCGGCGTTCAACAAGACTCGCTCTGCGTGGTTACTCGTTACCGCTGCCTGCATGCTTACTGCCGTTTGCCTCCTGCCTCGTGCCTCCACAGTCGAGGCTTCCGATCCAGGAACCAGCGATTGGCCCATGTGGGGCGGTACCCCGGACCGCAACATGATTTCCAACATGAAAGGACTGCCCACAAGTTGGGATGTGAAGACGAAGAAGAACGTCAAGTGGGTGGCCCTGCTGGGTTCTCAAACTTATGGAAACGTCGTTGTTTCTGGCGGCAGGGTCTTCGTGGGAACCAATAACGAGGCGAACCCTTCTTACGATCCGTCCATCAAGGGCGATAAGGGCGTGTTGATGGCCTTCAACGAGGCAGATGGTGAGTTTCTATGGCAGATGGTCCATGACAAGCTGGCCGCCGGGCGGGTCAATGATTGGCCCTACCAGGGCGTCGCTTCATCTCCGCTGGTCGAGGGAGATCGAGTCTACTACGTTTCCAATCGAGCGGAATTGATGTGCCTCGATACGGAGGGTTTCCGCGACAAAGAGAATGACGGCCCGTTTAAGGATGAAAAATTAACCGGGGAGGGGAATGCTGACGTTGTCTGGAGTTTCGACATGATTGAAGAGGTGGGTGCCCTTCCGCACAATCTGGCAAACTCGTCGCCGGTCTCGCATGGCGATCTCATCTTTATCAGCACTTCGAACGGGCAGGACGAGAGTCACGTAAATGTTCCCTCACCGAAAGCTCCCGCGATCATTGCGGTCAACAAGAAGACCGGCAAACTCGTTTGGGAAGATAATTCCGTACATGATCGCATACTGCATGGTCAGTGGAGTTCACCGACCGTGGGAACGATTGGTGGGGTGGTCCAGGTGATTCACGGTCAGGGCGACGGCTGGATTCGCGGCTACGAAGCGCTGACGGGCAAAAAGCTCTGGGAGTTTGACCTTAACCCGAAAGACTCTGTGTGGCCAAAGACGCGCAACGAAGTTATTTCCACGCCGGTGATTTATGAAGAGAAGGTATACATTGCCAATGGCCAAGATCCGGAACACGGAGAGGGCATCGGCCATATGTACTGCATCGACGCCACCAAACGCGGAGACATTACCAAAACCGGAATGGTTTGGCATTACGACAAGATTCGTCGATCCATTTCCACACCGGCCATTAAAGACGGCATCGTCTACCAGCCGGACTTCAGTGGCTTCCTGCACGCCCTCGATGCCAAGACGGGTCAGCCTTATTGGGTACATGATCTGTTTGCCGCGGTCTGGGGCTCGCCGATGCTCATCGATGGAAAGGTGTACCTGGGTGACGAAGACGGTGACGTCGTAATCTTGCAGGAAGGCAAGACCAAGAAGGTTATCAGCGAGATAAACATGGGCAGTTCCGTTTATTCGACGCCTGTTCCGGCAAACGGTGTGATGTTTATCTCAAATCGAAACCAGCTTTACGCTTTGGCGGAGACTCCGCCGGCAAAACCTGCGGCCGCGTCGCCAAAATGAAGTTCCGTGTCAGCACGAGCCGGAGCGATCGTGAACATGCCCGAGCGGCATGAAGTTAGTAGTAGGGGCATGTCTCAAATTTGAAATCTCAGATCCGGCTCCTGACTTCGTCCCTTTGTTACCGAGCATTCGCATGAAACACTTACTAATTCTTTTCCTATTTCTCCTCTTATCAACTGCAACTACGCAGGCCCAGAACTGGCCCTCGTTTCGCGGCGCCAATTCTTCGGGTGTGGCTGACGGCAGCAAACCTCCGACTAATTGGAACGCTGAGAAGTCGCAAAATATTCTCTGGAAGGCTGCTATCCCCGGATTGTCTCATGCTAGTCCTGTCGTCTGGGGCAATCGCGTCTTTGTGATCACGGCCATCAGTAGCGATCCCAAGACGAGTTTCAACGCCAAAGACAGAGGCATCGGTTTGGCCGACGACACTGTGAAGCACACGTGGAAGATCTACGCCCTCGATAAGCCAACCGGTCGCATTGTCTGGGAGAAAACAGCCTACGAGGGCGTACCCAGAGCTAAACGTCACGTTAAGGCGACCCAGGCCAATTCCACGCCTGCTACGAATGGCAAACACGTGGTCGCGCTCTTCGGTTCCGAAGGCTTGGATTGCTACGACATGAATGGCAAGTTGATCTGGAAGCAGGATCTGGGAGTCTTGAATCCCGGTCTCTGGAGTGACCCAACCTCATCGTGGGGACACGCCAGCAGTCCCATCATCTACCGCGACCTGGTTATTGTTCAGGCGGACGGACACAAACAATCTTTCATCGCGGCTTTCAATCTTAAAGACGGGAAGCAGGCATGGCGTGTAGAACGGGGTGAGATCACTTCCTGGAGCACGCCGACCATTCATCAAACCAAAGCACGAACGGAACTGATCGCGAATGGCGGGCGCTACATACGCGGTTACGATCCCCTGACCGGCAAAGAGCTCTGGCGCTTCTCAGACGACAACACGCAGGTCAAGATGCAGGCTCCGCTCGTAGCTCACAACCTGATTTTTATCACCGGCGGCTACCCGGCCGGTCGGGCAATGTATGCGTTTCGCTCAGGGGCCGTAGGCGACATCTCGCTCAAACCCGGCCAGGAGACTAACGACTTTATCGCCTGGCGTTCGAGCAAGGGCAGTCCTTACACGCCGACACCAATCATCTACGGCGACTTGTTCTACACCTGTGCCGATAACGGGGTGCTCAGCGCCTACGACGCGAAGACGGGCGAACCTATATATCAGGAGCGGCTTCCAAGTTCATTCAGCGCATCCCCAGTAGCTGCCGACGGAAAGTTGTACCTGGCAAGCCAGGATGGCGATGTTTTTGTCGTGAAGGCCGGCCGCAAATTCGAACTACTGGCGACAAATGCGATGGGGCAGCCGCTGATGGCGACGCCGGCGTTGTCTGATGGACTAATAATCCTGCGCGGAGAAAACACTATTTACGCGATCGGCCAAAGCAAAGCAGTAACGGCGAGTAAAGGCTGAGATGTCTCCCGGCCCTCGATAGCGCAGGCTTGGAGAATGTGTAAGATCATCTTGTGAGTCGAGTAGCTCAGCGGGGGTAAACCGCCCTTCCCAACCTGCAAGTTGCTGATGGTTGAATGGGACGGCTCGGCGCGCGCTGATTTGCAGGTTGGGAAGGGCGTTTACCACCGCTGACTTTCGCAAGCGTCAAGATTTTGATTTTAGAGAATGAACTCCTTCGACTTTCAACCCAGAACGCGTGTGGTGTTTGCTCCCGGCGCCATTGAACGGCTTGGCGAGTTGGCGCGGGAACTGAACTTTCATCGCACGTTACTCGTCGCCGACCGGGGTCTGGTTGCTTCCGGCCATGTGGACGAGGCTCTGGCGCCGCTGCGGCTGGCAGGAGTAGAGGTTGCCAGGTTTCATGATTTTGAAACGAATCCAGATACGCGAATGGTCGAAGCGGGACGAGACTTCGCGGCATCGAGCGAAATCGATTCGATTATTGGTTTAGGGGGCGGGAGTTCTCTGGACTGCGCTAAAGGAATTAACTTTCTCCTGACCAATGGCGGAGAGATGCGCGACTATATTGGCTACGGCAAGGCAACTCAACAACTCCTCCCGATGATTGGCGTGCCCACGACCTCGGGAACTGGAAGCGAAGCTCAGAGCTATGCGCTGATTTCCGAGGCGGAAACTCACGTCAAGATGGCTTGTGGTGACCTCTCGGCTGCATTTCGTGTTGCCCTCCTCGATCCGGCGCTGACGATTTCCCAACCTCACAGCATTACTGCGACATCCGGCTTTGATGCCATCGCCCATGCCGTTGAAACCTACGTAACCACAAAACGGAATGGGCTGTCCGAATTCTTCTCCCGCGAAGCTTGGCGGTTGTTGGAAGCTAATTACGAAATTGTTCTGGAGCAGCCGAATAACCTGGAAGCACGCGGGGCAATGCAGCTGGGATCTTATTTTGCGGGTATGGCTATCGAGAACTCCATGCTCGGCGCCACCCACGCGTGCGCCAATCCACTGACGACTCATTACAGCACGGTGCACGGAGCCGCCCTGGCGATGCTGCTTCCCTCAGTCGTACGCTGGAATGCCCCAGTCGTTGGCGAGCGATACCGCGAGTTGATGAGGCTATCGAGCGGCAGCTCCAACGGCAATGGATCCTTTGAAGTGTTGGCCCGGAGACTGGAGCAAATTGCGGATGCTGGCGGATTGAGACAGAGCTTGAGTAAGGCGGGAGTGCCGCAGTCCGATCTTGAAATGCTTGCCGCTGAGGCGGCGACGCAGTGGACCGGCAAGTTTAATCCGCGGCCGTTTGATCGGGCTGGCGCTTTGGAGGTTTATGAGGAGGCGTATTCGTAATGAAGTCAGTACCGTACGCGGTAGCGTCGAGTTAGCCATTGGTCGCACACAACGTGATGGCGCAAGCGTAACCCGACGCTACCGCGTTACGGTACTGACATAATTATGGTCACTGGAAGAACTCAATTCACGTCATTACCAGGAGTGGGAATAGTGCGATCGCTTTTCTTATTTATAGCTCTGTACTTTTGTTTTTTGCCTGTTGTGCTGCGCGCTCAGGATACGCCGGCGGACAATTGGTCGCAGTTTCGCGGCAATCACCGGCTCACTGGTGTCTCACAGTCTGCAGTGCCCACCACTTTGAAACCTCTGTGGACTTATGAGGCAGGTGAATCGATTGAGTCATCTGCTGCAATCGTTGGGGGTACGGTTTTTGTTGGCTCGCAGAAAGGCGAACTGATTGCCCTCAGTCTCGAGGACGGCTCAGTCTACTGGAAGTTTTCCACTGGCTCTCCGATTGGCGAATCGTCTCCGGCGTTCAGCGCGGGCGTGGTTTACATTGGCGACCTTGGTGGTTGGATAAACGCCATCAATGCTTCCAATGGCCAAAAACTGTGGGCCTATAAGACAGGTGGTGAGATCAAGTCGTCGCCGGTCGTGGTCGCAGATCGAGTTCTAATTGGTTCATACGATCAGACGCTTCACTGTCTCTCAACGCGAAACGGATCCGTTTTGTGGAAAGTGAAAACGGACGGGCCGATCCATGCTACGCCCAGTATCTCTGGCGGGCTGGCCTATCTTGCCGGTTGTGATGAACTCTTCCGCGCAATTCGCATCTCTGATGGTCGGGAAGTATTTACTATCTCTTCCGGCGCCTACACCGGAGCTTCACCCGCACTGAAGGATGAGGCGGCCTACTATGGAACGTTCGACAATGAAGTGCTCATGGTCAACCTCAGGGATCGCAGCATCGGTTGGCGCTACGAGCATCCCCAACGCAAGTTTCCTTTTTACTCATCCGCCGCATTGTTCCAGGACCGAATCGTCGTAGGAGGACGCG
Source organism: Pyrinomonadaceae bacterium (assembly GCA_041745915.1). Lineage (GTDB taxonomy): Bacteria > Acidobacteriota > Blastocatellia > Pyrinomonadales > Pyrinomonadaceae > PSRF01. Next base: position 38,102 of record JBGTHZ010000103.1, read on the forward strand.
ACAAGATGGTCCACGGGTTAAATACCGCGGGAAAAGGTGTCTGGACATTCACCACCAGCGCGCGGGTCGAATCATCACCGGCCATCGCCGGCGGGCGCGTGTTCGTTGGTTCGAATGATGGTCGTTTCTACGTGCTGAATCTCAACACTGGAGCCAGGCTCTGGGAGTTCACCGCCGGCGCCCCTTTATCCGCTTCCCCCGCCATCGCCCGAGGCCGTATCGTCATCGGCGCGCAGGATGGCAGGCTTTATTGCTTTGGTTGACAGTTTGACTTGCCGGTGGGTTTAGGCATAGAAATGTTCTGTTTAGAATCCCAACAAGACGAGGCACCTAAAATATGAAGAAGCGTCTTCTTTCTTCCGGCCTGCTCGCTGCTTGGCTGACGATTGCAGTTGCGTGCATGCAACCGACAACAAATCAACCTGCAAGTACCAACGCCCCGGCAACAACAGCTTCCACACTCCCGCCGGAACTGAAACCCGGATTGGACAGCATCAGCAGCGATACGATCATGCAACATACAAGAGTGCTTTCGTCCGATGAATATGAAGGGCGTGGGCCGGGAACCAGGGGCGAAGAGCTGACGGTCAAGTATCTCACTGAACAATTTCAGAAGATGGGACTCAAACCCGGGAATCCCGACGGTACCTATACGCAAAACGTTCCCCTCGTCGGTTTCACCGGCGAGAGCACGGCATCCTTTACCGCGGGTAGCAAAACGATAGATCTAAAGTTTCCTCAAGACTATGTTGCTGTCTCGCGTCAATTTGTGCCGGAGTCGAAGGTTGCGAATTCCGATATGGTTTTTGTGGGCTACGGTGTGGTCGCGCCCGAGTACGGTTGGGACGATTATAAGGGCGTGGATGTGCGCGGCAAGACCATCGTCATGCTGATCAACGATCCGGCCGTGCCTGATGCTGCAGATCCGTCAAAGCTTGACGAGAAGATGTTTAAAGGCAAGGCGATGACCTACTACGGTCGCTGGACTTACAAGTATGAAATTGCTTCGGAAAAAGGTGCGGCGGCGGCCATTATCATTCACGAAACGGGGCCGGCGGGTTATCCCTATGAGGTTGTTTCGGGAAGCTGGTCGCGCGAGAACTTCGACATTCAAACGCCGGACAAGAACATGAATCGGATCGCGGTGGAATCATGGATCACCACAGACCGCGCCAAAGAACTCTTCACGGCCGGCGGTCAGGATTTCGACGCGCTCAAGAAGGCGGCGGTCACCAAAGAATTCAAACCCGTGACCCTCAATGCCAGGGCCAACTTTGATATTAAGAACACCCTACGCGAGATCAACTCTAACAACGTCGTCGCCAAGATCGAGGGTTCCGACGCGGCGCTTAAGAACGAGTACGTCGTCTACACGGCCCACTGGGACCACCTGGGACGCGATCCAAAGCTTCCGGGGGATCAGATTTTTAACGGCGCGCTCGACAATGCATCGGGCATCGCGGCGCTGCTGGAGATCGCCGAAGCCTTTACCAAACTCGCCACGCCTCCCAAGCGCTCAATCCTATTCCTCGCGGTGACAGCCGAAGAAAAGGGATTGCTGGGCACGAAGCACTACGCCACAAATCCGCTCTATCCGCTTAACAAGACCCTCGCTAACATCAATATGGATGGCGTCAATCAATGGGGCCGAACGAAAGACGTTACGATGGTTGGTGACGACAACTCGACGCTCATTGATTTGTTACGCGAGACGGCGACAGCGCAGGGCCGCACGGTCAATCCCGACTCGGAACCGGAGAAAGGCTTTTACTATCGCTCCGATCATTTTGAGTTTGCCAAGGTGGGTGTGCCCGCGCTTTACACGGATTCGGGCACGAATTATATCGGTAAGGACGCAAACTACAGCAAACAGAAGCGAGACGAGTACACGGAGAGGGACTATCACAAGGTATCCGATGAGATAAAACCTGATTGGGATCTGGCTGGCGCGGTTGACGACGCCCAACTTCTCACCGCCATTGGTTACCGTGTGGCTCAGTCCGAGAAAGTCCCGGAATGGAAAGCCGGTTCGGAGTTTAAGGCGAAACGTGACGAGACAATGAGAGGCGCGACTCCCTAGGCTCATCGTGACGCAAAGATGAATGCCTAGCCCTCCATGATGAGAGCTAGGCATTTTTGAACTCAACACACAGAACCATTTTGCACTAGCCAATGGATCCTAGATTCGACCGGGCCAGCACCAGTCAACTACAGCTCAGGTAGCCAACGGATCAGATCTCGGCACGGCCGGATCCTTGAACGGCAATGCGGTTGTTTTGCTTTTGCTTGTGCTGAGTGCTGGGGTCCAGTGGCTACCGAGACTGTGTGAAAACGCAACCGAGTGTCATGAAGTCAGTACCGTAACGCGGTAGCGTCGGGTCCGGCCTCCGCATCTCGACTCCCAGTGCTATAGTCGCTATCGGTGGATACCTATTAATACGTAGTTTGTGGTTGGAACCGTGGACCCGACGCTACCGCGTGACGGTACTGACTTCATGACACTCGGTTGCGTTTTCAGACGGTCTCTACGCCTGGTGGCACTAGCTCATGAGAGACTGGCTTGAGTGCCTGCCATCGAGGACCCACCCGCTACCCGCAAATGGTTCTGTATGTTGAGCGACTTCGTTCGTGTCAGATGCTGCTGGGGCGGATCCGCTATGGTTCTGTGCGGAGTAGGTTACTTCTTCACCAGCGCGACGGCCTCAATCTCAATCATCGCATTACGCGGCAGACGCGCCACCTGAACGGTTGACCTCGCCGGCGGATCCTCTTTGAAGTGTCGGCGATAGATCTCATTCATCTTGTTGAAATCGTCCATGTCGGCGAGGAACACTGTCGTCTTCAAGACTTGCGACATGTCGCTTCCCGCCGCCTCCAGCACGACCGCAAGGTTGCGCAGCACTTGTTCAGCTTGCGCTTCAAACCCGCCCTCGACCATCTGTCCCGTCTTCGAATCGATCCCAATTTGTCCGGAAGTGAAGACCAGTTCACCAGCCACAATAGCCTGAGAGTAAACACCGATGCCTTGTGGCGCTTTGTCGGTCTTGACGATGCGGCGCCGGGTCGTTGTGCTTTTCTGGCCCTGTGTCGAGACGGCTTTTGAAGTGGAGGTTTGAGTATAGATATCCGATGAGATGCAGGCGAGCGCGAATAGCGTCAGGATTGTTTTCTTCATCGCAGTGGAATTAGAAGGAGTAAGGAGGATCAAAGTAGTTCACACGAAATGTCCCCATAACCCATGGCTGTGGTTCGTTCGCCTCGTGGATCGACTCTTTTGTTTAAGACAACTTTCAAATTAGGCAGTCGTCTGCTGAAAATACCTGGCTAGCGTCGTCGCTTTAGGTTTACGGGTAAGCTTGGAAACAACGATCATTAAGAGTGATGAGACTATCACCATCGGGACAACCGGCATGAAACCGAAAACAGCTGTGCCGCCGGGAGTTCGGGAAATAACCTCAGTGCCGCCCAGCGACCAAAAGATCGCGGGAGGACCAGGCGCGGGAGCAGGGATGGTTTGCTGAAAAACAGCGACCGCAGTTACAGCCAGTGCGGTCCAGACCGCTACCGCCAGTGCCCCCCACTTCGTACTTCCTCTCCAGAAAAGCGCCGCGACCAGCAGAGGCGAAAGCGCGGCGAAGCCTGAGAAGGCATACTGAATGGCCAGCTCAAAGATTCTCTCCGGCGCGCGGAGTGCAACCGCGTAGGCGAACAACGTAATTAATACAATGAAGATGCGGCCGGTCTGAACTTGCACAGCTTCACCGAAGCGCCTCTTGCCCCCGTAGAAGGCAAAGACGTCCTCGGTAAACATCGTGGAGAGCGCGAGAATCTGCGAGTCGCTGGCCATTACTGCCGCCATGATGCCGGCGCCCAGCAGGCCAGCTAGCCAGAAAGGAGCGTAACGCTCGAGCAGCAGCAGGATGACATCATCGCCAGCTGCCTTTTCCCGCAAGTCGTCACGCGCTTCCGGCTCCATTGTTCTCCCCTGCGTGGCCAGTACTCGCCGCGCTTCCTGCTTGGCGCTTATCGGAGGAACGTCCGTTACGCGGTTGGCCATTACTCCCAGGAACACACACGGTAGCCAGATAGCCATGATGCACAACGGGTAGAAGATCACAGTCTTCTTAAACTGGTTCATCTTGCGGGCCGTTAAGCAGAAGATCAGGATATGCGGGAATGCGATTGCCGAGAGTGGAATGAAGGTGTAGCTGAAGAAATAATACGGCGAGATGCGCTCCCGCGTTAGCAGCCACGCCGAAGCCGGAGAAGACGCCAACGTCTGAGCAGCACTGCGGAAGCCTCCCATTGCCGCGCCGATTACAATCAGCGCCACAGCCCCGAAACATAGGAAGAGAATAGTCTGAAAAGTGTTAACCCAGGCCGTACCTCGCATGCCGCCGAAAAAAACGTAGCTCATCACAACCATGGCGACAATCGCGCCACCAAACCAGTAAGGGACCAGTCCGCCGCTGATGGCATTTAGAGTCGTGCCGCCACCCATGATGCCGATGATGATGTACGGAACAAGCAGCACAGCCTGCACGATAAAGATGAAGGTGCCGATGTGGCCACACTCCCAGCGATCGCGAAACATCTGCACCGGCGTCATGAAGCCATATTTCTTGCCCAGGGCCCACACTCGGGTCCCAATCAAGAAGATAGTCAGCGGAATAACCAATCCGGAAGACGAGGCCATCAAGCCAAAGGTGACGATTCCGTTGTTGAAGGCGTGACCCGAGGAACCGAGGATCGCGAACGCCGTCATGTTCGTCCCAAATAGGGAAAACAGAAAAACGAAAGGCCCCAGCGACCGGCTGGCAAGAAAGTAATCCTCAGCCTTTTCGCGGCCTTTAGCCTTCCGGAAAGCAAAGATGCCAATGTATAGAACCGTGGCCAGGTAGATGAAAACAACTATTGCGGGAATCAAATCGCGGAATCCTCCTCGGGCTCTCGTTCTTCGATTTCGCGTTCCAGATGGGAGGGCCAGGCAAATGTCACCAGTAACCACATCACCAGTGAGGCGGCCACGGAAAAGCAGGCCTGATAGAACAGTCCTATAGGAATGAATCCAAAGACCATCGGATACGCTGTACGCCAGAACCAAAAGTCCTGATGCAATATGTAGAGAACTACGACTACAATCACGAGCAGAGTTCGTTTCATATCGTGTTGGCTGCCTGGGTTTCAGGGTCCGCTAAATTTTATCTTACTGAATCACAATCACCCTGTAGGAGACCGAATATTGGGGGGCAGTGTGCCATCACCCGCGCAAACGCGCAAGAGTTGTCGTTGCGGCTCTGCCGCTTCCCTTGCGGTAAGGCTCCGCCTTACCGCAAGCTTTTTTGAATTTTTTGAGGCTACGCCTCAGCGGACGCTTATCCTCATAACTCTCATGATGATGCGCCGGTAAGGCAGAGCCTTACCGCAAGGGAGGCGCAAAGTCCCGCACGCCGGTTCGACTGGCGCCACCAACATCCTCATCTATCCCATATCGTGCGGCACTTCACCAATGCATTCGCACAGGCTCTCGCCGATTCTTGTGATTCGATTACAGCGCCAATCAGAGGACCGATAAATTCAAGAATAGCTTGAGTTTGTCCAACGTGCATTGCAACCCTGCCAATGTGGCACGCTCATTGCCAAAGTCATCTACGCGGCTTGCGAAAAGTTTTATTGGCGGCAGGCACACGGAGGATCGACGATGAAGGCACAATTCAAAAACCCTGGAACGCGTTTCACAATTGGGCTACTTGCCCTGGTAGCTCTGATTACATCAACAGTTGTTCCCGCTTTCGGCCAGAGCAAACGTCGACCACGTCCGCGCCCTTCGGCACGCGTAATCGTGAAGAAACCGGCGCCGGTCACCTACTACACACTGAACAGCGGTCGAGTAATTCGGGTCCGTATGAATCAACCTATAACTTCTGAAACCGCTCGCGTAGGCGATCAGTTTACGACGACCGTAGTCGATCCAGTGTACGCCGGCGGCCTCGAAGTGATACCGGCGGGAAGCTCAATAATAGGCCAGGTGAGAAACGTCAAACGCGCGTCACGTCAAAGCAAAGCGGGCACCATTGAAGTCCATTTTGTGTCATTAAGATTACCGACCGGTATTGCGCGAGCCATCAATGGCGACTTGAGCGAGGTTACGACTGAGAATGCAATCGCGGATAACGAAGGTGAGGTCTCGGGCAAGTCTGCTACGAAACGCAATGTTGTTTTCATTGGTGGGGGCGCTGCGACTGGGGCGCTCATCGGAGCCATTGCCGGCGGTGGTAAAGGCGCAGGCATCGGAGCTGGAGTGGGTGCGGGACTAGGCGTCGCGGGAGCGTTTTTTTCCAAGGGTCATGAGGCAGTAGTTAAGTCAGGAACGGAGTTTGGGATAATCCTGAATCAGAACCTCTCGTTGCCCGCTGCCAACGTTCGTTAGTTTAAAAGATCGGCAGCCCTCGCGGTTGTCGGTGCAATGGAAGCCCGCAAGCGAAGGGGAGAGCGCGGGCGGGCTTCCAAAGAATTCGCTGAACCGGTCGCCCCTGTTATAACGTAAGTAGGCGACCAAAAGAGAGACCCGCTGCGAAGGGGAGAGCGCAGCGGGTTTTCTCTTTGTCATCAACATTCGGGGCGCTATGCTGTCTTACACCGGACGGTAGTGGTCGGATCATTTTTCAATTGTCATTTTCCATTTCTCATTTATTCCAATTCTTTTCGTGGTGATTCGTGTTGTTTAGTGGTTCGCTGTTTGGCTGAGCATGATAGAACGATCCACGAAATCACACTAACGAACACGAACATCAGGTCAACAAGGCCAATGACCAAAGGAAAAGCACGCGGTTGGAGTGGCAGTGAAACTCTTCCGTTTTATGCGCGGGCTAACGTCCGGCGGCGAACTGAGAATGTTTTGAAGTGGTTATTCGCGCGAAATCCGGGTGAAGGTAAACGACGCGCCCCGCGACAATCGTCGCGACCGCAGCGCCTTTGAAGCTTCGCCCATCAAAAGGCGTGTTCCGGCTTTTCGATTTCGATTTCGAAGCCTCAAAAGTCCACTGGTGTTCCGGATCGAGGATCGTAATATCCCCCCAGGAGTTCTCGCGCAAGGTTCCGCGCCCTTCCAGACCGAAGATGGAGGCCGGGTTAATCGCACATAACTCTACCAGCCTTTCCAGACTGATGACGCCCTGGTGCACAAGATCAAACGCAAGACCAACCGCAGTTTCCAGGCCTGTGATACCAAAGGGAGCCTGATCGAACTCGAGGCCCTTTTCGTCTGCGTGATGTGGCGCGTGATCGCTGGCAATCGCATCAATCGTTCCGTCTCTCAATCCTTCCAGCAAGGCGCCCACGTGGTCTCTACTCCGCAAGGGCGGATTCATCTTCATGTTGGTATCGTAATCCGCCACAGCTTCGTCGGTGAGGGCCCAATGATGAGGCGCGACCTCGCAAGTGGTTCGCAGCCCCAACTCCTTCGCGCGGCGGATCGCTTCCAGGGCACCCCGGGTTGAAACGTGGGCCAGGTGCACTTTAGCACCAGTTAGATTTGCTAGAGCGCAATCTCGAACGGCATCGACTTCCTCTGCGGCGGCCGGAACTCCCCGCAGACCAAGGATCAGGGACCAACGTCCCTCGTGCATGACTCCTCCAGCGCTCAGTGAGTAGTCCTGGCAATGGTCCACTACCGTCAGGTCAAACCCCCGCGCATACTCCATCGCCCTGCGCATCATGCCCGCGGTTGGCACCGCTCGGCCATCATCTGAAACGGCAACTATGCCGGCATTTTTCAACTCCCCCATTTCCGAGAGCTCTTTACCCCCACTTCCCTTTGTAAGAGCTCCTATCGGAAACACATTTGCAAGCCCGGCACGCTTGCCCTGTTCCAAAATGAACCGGGTGACGGCAGGACTGTCATTAACAGGATCGGTATTTGGCATCGCGCAAATACTGGTCCAGCCGCCGGCGACCGCCGCAGCAGCTCCCGTGACTATTGTTTCTTTGTACTCCTGCCCCGGCTCGCGCAGGTGAACATGCAGATCGATAAAACCCGGAGCGACCATCAGCCCGGTCGCGTCAAACACTTCAGCGTCCTTAGGCGCCGGCTCGCCGCGATCAAGCATTCCGGCAACCCGTCCATCCTCGATCAGCAGATTCTTGCCGGAATTCAAGCCCTGCGATGGATCGACCACATAGCCATTGGCAACGAACAGCTTCATTCCCTGGTTACCTTGCGGACTCTCTTCCCGTTTCCTGAGGGCCCTTTTGGGCCTGTGAGACCTGCGGACTTCATTCTTGCTTCTTCCTTTGCGGATTGGTTTCCGCGCGCCAGCAGATACAGTACTGCCATGCGGACTGCGATTCCGTTTGTGACCTGGTCCAGAATCAAAGAACGACTGCCATCGGCTATCTCCGAAGAAATCTCTATACCCCGATTAATCGGACCCGGGTGCATCACGATTACTTCCGGCGAGGCGCGCTCGAGATGACTCGGGTGAAGACCATAGTGAACAGCGTACTCGCGCATGGAGGGGAAAAATGCTGCATCCTGGCGCTCACGTTGAATCCTGAGAATCATCACCACGTCTGCGCCTTTAATCGCATCCTCTATCCGTTGCTCAACGCGCAAACCCTGCTCGACAAGTTCGGCAAACTCCGCCGGCACGAGCGTACCCGGCCCGGCTACTCTGACGGTCGCTCCCAGCTTAGTCAGCAGGTGGATGTTCGAGCGGGCCACTCGCGAATGAAGGATGTCGCCAATTATCGCTATGTTCAATCCATCAATGCGGCCCTTGTATTCGCGAATTGTCAGGGCATCCAGCAAAGCCTGGGTTGGATGTTCGTGAGATCCGTCGCCGGCGTTAATGATTGGCGCACTGCACATTCGGGCCAGGTGGTGTGGCGCTCCAGCCATTGAATGCCGGATAACAATACAGTCAGGGGCCATCGCTTCAAGGTTGCGCGCCGTGTCGAGCAGCGTTTCTCCTTTCGAAACACTCGAAGTGGACACACTAATATTCACGGCATCAGCGGAAAGTCGCTTCGCAGCAATCTCAAAAGAAGTTCGCGTGCGGGTGGATGGTTCAAAGAAAAGGTTAATGACTGTGCGACCGCGAAGCGCCGGCACTTTCTTTATTTCGCGGCGCGAGACGTCTCGAAATGTCTCAGCCGTGTCCAGCAGATGTGTGATTTCCTCAGCCGACAGCTCTCGAATTCCCAGCAGATGCTTGCGGTTGAAAGTCACAGTCGTGGTCAGTTGTCGGTGGTCAGTTGTCGGTTGTCAGTTGTCAGTTGTCAGTTGTCAGTTGTCAGTGTCAGTTGTTAGTTGTCAGTGTCAGTGTCAGTTGTTAGTTGTCAGTGAAGGGCCACCGATCGGATCTCAACAATTCCATCACAATGTACGATTCCAGAAAGAACCACTGACTACTGACCACTGACCAATCCATAAAAAAGCGGCCATCGGTGGCCGCTTTGCTCATCCAGTTTCTGCTGCCGGTCGCTCGACTATTGCTACGCCTTCCTCATCGTCAAAATCCTGCAGCATCACTTTAATAATCTCGCTTTTCTTCGTAGGCACAAGCTTGCCAATGTAATCCGCCTGAATAGGCAACTCACGATGCTCTTTGCCGCGATCGACCAAGACAGCCAGCTGAACTCGGCGCGGCCGTCCGTAATCGATCAGCTGATCAAGGGCGGCACGAATAGTGCGACCAGTATAAAGCACATCATCTATCAGCACGATGTTCCGGCTGTCGATGTCTCCGGGAAGTTCCGTACGATTTACAATCGGCTTCGCCCCTACCGTTGAGAGATCATCGCGGTACAGGGTGATGTCGAGAACGCCAACGGGTGGACGGGCGCCTTCAAGATCCGCAATCTTGTCCGCCATGCGTTCGGCGAGCGGAACTCCGCGGCGGCGTATACCTACGAGATAAAGATCACCGGCGCCGTGATTTTCTTCGACAATCTCCGACGCCAAACGGGCAAGCGCACGATTAATGCGTGGGCCATCCATGATCCGCGCTTTCTCGATAAAATCCATTTCTCGGGATACTAACAAGAAGAGTGATGCGTTACCAGTTACTTCGGCGGCTCGGGTTTCCCATTACCCCTCCGTGCCTGTCAGTTGCGATGTTCGTTAATGTAGCGTTCTACCACATTGATGAAGACGTTGAGATGCTCGTTTGTTTCCGCTACTTGAGCTTCCGTGTGCGTCTGCGCTTCGGTGAGTTCAGTTTGCCCAAGCGCCAGCTTTCCGATCCACCCGACCACAGTTGTCATAGCGTCCGTCAGGCTACTGAATTTTCTCGCCACAGGTTGGTTTCCACCTCCTGGATTTCCTTCGACGGTTGAATGTCGGCTGCGAATTGTGCTTGCTGCTCAATAATGAAATCCACCTTCTTTTGAAACTCTTCGTTGTTCATCCATTGGTGACCTCCACCGACATGATATCACCCGAAGCGCCGCTTTCGCTGCTTGATCCAGCCACCCAGCTCAACACCGATCGCACAAACCGTCTCAACCTATCAAGAGTCAGATGGTATGAATTGGTTCGAGCCCAGCAGGGCCGGCCGTGATATACTTCCTTCCAAAGGATTTCAGATGTCTCAGACATTGCCACTGCCACCGCCTGGTTTTGACGCTCTCTCCGTCGAAGAGCAGATCGACTACGTTCAATCTCTGTGGGACCACATTGCGGCGCGACCCGAACAGGTCCCTGTACCTGACTGGCATCGTGAGATACTCACCGAGCGATTAGCGGCCAAGCCGGCCGACCAGGACAACGGTAAGACATGGGAGGAATTCGAACAGGACCTCACCGGAGAGTTGAACCGGCAATCCAGTAAATAATGAATCGAAGCACCTTCGTCCACCCGGAGGCTCAGACTGATATCAGAGAGGCTGCTCGGTGGTATGAGAGCCGGGAGACCGGTTTAGGAATCCGCTTCGTCGGCGAGGTTCGAACCTCGCTGAGACACGTCGCAAACAATCCTCGTCGCTTTCCCGCGGTAGATGAAGACGTTCGACGTGCTATTCTCAACAGCTTTCCCTACTCCTTGTACTTTAAGACCGAGATAGACGTTGTCGTTGTCATTGCCGTACTTCACCAGCACCGGCGTCCCGATACATGGCAGAAACGCCGGTAGCTCTCTGAATGTAAGACGCGTGCGGTGGCGCAGCACGTCGCGTTGCGTTCAGGATTTCCAGGCGCTGCACGCGCTCTTCCCGGTCGTAGCGCGCGCGAATCAAACCCTCGTGCAGTTCATACAGATTGGAGATCAGCCGGTGCCCCAACATAAATTTTTGATCCCGTGGCAAGCGATTCAACAGCGGCAGGTACCACAGAATCAGATCTTGTGCTTTTTGGATTACGGATAGTTTCGCTGGCGCCCTTTTGCGCTTTAGGCTCCATCGTGAAAATTTCGCGCTCCGAGCGCCACCTTAGCTGCACTCAGAGTGCAAAAGGCAAAATGGTCAGAGACTACTGAGTCCGCACAACCGCCGCAACACGAAACCCGAAGTCGTAGGCCCGGCCGGCCGGAGACCTCCTGAGGCGACCCGCCGAGCGCAAGTCCGAGACATGCCCGTCCCACGAACCACCGCGCAGCACCCGGTACTTCATCTCCGTGCCAGTCAACCAAGTGCTGCCATCAGTGGGCGCGCCATTGTAGGTCTCATGATAGTAATCAGCGCACCACTCCCACACGTTGCCATGCATATCAGCCAAGCCCCAGCCATTCGGCCGCTTCGTTCCAACAGTGTGAGTTTTGCTTCCGGAATTCTCAGAAAACCACCCCATCTCATTTACCTCGCCCGCATAGTCTCCTGTTGTCCCTGCCCGGCACGCATACTCCCACTCAGCTTCGGTAGGCAGGCGGTATTTGAATCCATCTCCCCGCTCGTTCAACTTGTTAATGAAAATCTGCGCATCATCCCATGACACCTGCTCAGCCGGCAAGCTATCGCCTTTAAAGGTACTGGGGTTGTTTCCCATTAGCTGTTGCCACTCAGCCTGTGTCACTTCATACCGCCCTATATAGAAGCCTTCCTTAATCGTCACTTCATGCACAGGCTCTTCATCAGGACCGCCGTTGTTTGACCCCATCATGAAACTTCCCGCGGGCACATAGACCAATGCCATCCCCAACTGATTCCGTACCACTGATCCTGGCTTCGGTGCCGGCCTCGCTGCCCCCGGGTTCGAACCTCCGATCGCACCAAGAATTATGCGCCCAGCCGCGTCCGTCTTGAGTCGTGGTTTCGCCGCAGTTTCTAGTCGCCTGAGATTGTCTCGCGCCAGACCTGTAAACTGCCCATCAGGGTATTTCTTCAGATACGCCTTGAAATCTTCCGGGTCAGAGCTAAGCCTGATGGTCTCCCAATAGGTTCGTTCATTAGCCGCGGCGGCATCCACCTTCGGCTTATCAGTTGGTTGCCTTCGGTTGTTGTTTGCAGGAGCAGTCGAACGCCTGGGCGTCCCGGCCTTCGGAGGTGATCTTGTTGGCTTCGGCGCGGGCGGTTTCGTTCTGGAATTAGTATTCGTTGCCTCTCTCCCCGTCCCGCCCTGCCCTAGCACAAATACTGCGCAAAGCATTAAGGAGAGAATCAGCAGAGCTATGAAAGCCGCGCGCGAACCTCCGTAGCTTCTCATAAGAGATCTTCTTTGTTTACCTGGACCGGGCGGTCGGTTCACTTCTAAATCCCCTTCATGCTCCATCTCTATGGTTGCTCACTGATATTGTTCCCAGAACGCTAGGGTTCGATATTTCTTGCGCAACGAAATCCGGTCTGAGCATAGGTGCGAGCACCGCGCGCCGGCCAACCTGTGCGGTACGTCGTCGTCGCATACTCTTTTGTCGATTCATAGCTGCCGCCTCGAATTACCTTCAAATCGCCACCGGGTAGGTTATCAGGGAGACGCCCGCGCGGGTAGGCTCGCAGGTTACTGGCTGTCCATTCCCAGGCGTTGCCAATCATATCGAATGCGCCAAACGGAGAAGTTCCCTTAAAGAAACCAACATCCGCCATTCCCCGACTAGCGCCGTTCGCGTTTGCGGATTCTTGTTGCCACCCATTGCCCCAGGGATACAGACGGTCATCCGTGCCTCGAGCAGCGAACTCCCACTCCGGCTCAGTCGGCAGACGCTTCCCCGCCCAACTTGCGTAAGCATTAGCATCATCCCACGTCACACCGGTGACCGGCTTGCGGGCCGCGTTCGACAGGTATGCTCCGCCAGCCCAGGTCATAGGTGTGGGACGGCCTGTCTCGTCAACGAACTTTTTGTAATCCTCGTTCGTGACTTCATGGAGATCGAGGTAGAAAGGCGTCACGGTTAACTGATGGGCAGGGCGCTCAGCCGGGTCTGTACCTTTGTCGCGTCCCATCATGAATTTGCCGCCTGACACATAGACCATGCCTGAGGGCGCCTGTGGATCTTCAGGAGGCTGCTTTACTTGTTGGCTAGTCGTTGAGGGCCGACCATCAGTTGATGTTGGATCCTGAGTGGGAGTTACTAACCAAACGATAAATACGACTGCAACGATGCTGATGAGTGCTATAAAAACAACCACGCCAGTTCTCTTGCCGGCATGACGCCCGATCGTCGGGTCAGCAACCGCAAACTTCGTGTCATCCACCTGGCCTTGAGGGGGGTTGAAAGGTCGGTCAGGGAGGGAAGCTTTCAAGGTCTTGACCCCTGACTGAGGTCTCGGAAACTCGGGTGCAACACGCTCCTGCGATCTTACGGTTGGAGCGGGAGTCGCTTCTGCGCGACGACGAGCTTCTTCTTCGGCCCGCAGACATTCTTGTTCGGCACGCCGTGCCTCTTCAGCAATTCTGGCATCCTCTGCCTGTCGCGCAGCTACCTGGCGCCGGTACTCCGCCTCAGCTCGGATTACAACCTCTTGTTCATGCTGTCGGCGCATGGCTTCTCGTTGGCGCGCCTTGCGGGCCTCTGCTTCCCGTCGTCGGTTCTCTTCTTCCGAGACGCGAACTGCTTCTTCTGTAGACTTCTCCTCGCGCTGCTGCCGTGATTCCTCGGCGCGCCGATATTCCTCTTCAGCGGCGCCCCTTTCATCCTCCTCCGCGGCCTGTCGCAGAGCCTTACGCATTTCGGCAGCTCCCGCAGGCCTTTGTCTGCGGTTGATGGCCATCCCCTGATGGATGATCGCAGCCACCCGTGAAGAGCACAGCGGATTAAGTTTCTCAATCGGCTGCAGTGGATCAGGCTGTTCGTCTTCAATGAGGTCGAACCGAGTCGGCGCGTCACCTGGAGGAAGGCCTGTCAACAAGTGATAAAGCGTCCCGCTTAAGCTGTAGAGATCGCTGCGAGGGTCCGTGCCATGGCCATGAATCTGCTCGAGCGACGCATAGACAGGAGTGTAGCCGCGTACACTTCTGCTGGTAATTAGAGTAGGCATCTGTCCGGCCGCGCCTTTTGCCAGACCGAAATCGAGCAAAAAGATCTCGCCCTGTTTTGTCAGCTTCAAATTTGAAGGCTTGATATCGCGGTGAAGAATCGGCGGCCGTTGGCGGTGCAAATATTCCAGGACTTTGAGCAACTCGTCAGCCCAGCGTAACACCTGCGCCTGAGGGAACGGGCTGCCGCGCAGTTCAAGTAACTCCGCGAGATCGTACCCGGGGATAAACTCCATCACCAGGAAATCCCTCTCACCTTCGCTAAAGTAATCCATGACTTTGGGTAGAGCAGGATGACGCAAGTTTGCGAGCAGGGCGGCCTCGCGCTCGAACGCACTGCGGGCCTCATCATCATTGTCGACGGACGTCTCTTTGATCGCGATGATGCTGTTCACACGCTGGTCCAAAGCTTCGTAGACCGTGCCCATACCCCCGTGGCCGAGCTCGCGCACCACGCGATATCGGTTTTGCAGGATTGTGTTTGCGGCGAGCATCTACTTCGATGTCTAGAGCTATTCAAAAAGACGGTTGTGTTAAGAGCAAAGGCCAGGCTTACTTCGAGCAGACAAAATGTAACGTAATCGAGGAAGGTCGTTGGCTACCTTCTAGCAGCAGAATGTACGAGTGCTACTCGCACTCTGTCAATAATCGCCGAGCGTCTTGATTCAAACTAGAAGCGCTTGTCACTGTCCTACGGCTCTGTTAGTCTCTCACGTTGAAGAACGAACCGCGATAAACAGCCTGAATGCTCTATCGCACACTGTTGCGTCCGCTACTCTTTCGCCTGTCTCCGGAAACCGCCCACGAACTGGCGCTTCATATACTTTCTTTCTCCCGCGGACTCGTCAAACGCCTAATCGCACCTCGGCCCATGCGAAAGCTGTTTGGGGACCTGCAACGCTTTGGTTTGAGCTTTCCTAATCCAGTGGGCCTGGCTGCGGGTTTTGATAAAGATGGAATCGCCCTGGAGTCTCTCGCGGCTTTGGGATTCGGTTTTATCGAAGCAGGCACAGTCACTTACGAACCGCAACCTGGCAACCCACGGCCACGTCTGTTCCGGCTTCCGCAGGACAAAGCCCTAATTAATCGAGCTGGCTTCAACAACAAGGGAGCTGTTGCTTTTGCTCACCAGGTAATTACTTACAGACTTGATTGTGTTCTGGGAGTTAGCATAGGCAAGAGCAAAACTGCTCCAGTCGAGAATGCTGTGGAGGATTACCTTCGGAGTTTTGAGATCGTATATCCCGTCGCAGACTATATAGCCGTAAACGTTAGTTCACCGAACACCCCGGGGCTGCGAGAGCTGCAAAGAGCCGAACAGCTGGAAGAGCTGTTACAAGCGTTGCAAAGGCGAAATCGTGAATTGAGTGAACAGAGTTCCGGCCGGCCAACACCACTACTGGTAAAGCTGGCTCCGGATCTGGGGCCAGAGGATTTGAAACAGATTGTTGACGTCGTCAAGAGAACCGGCGTTGCCGGCCTTATCGCCACTAACACAACAACCCGGCGAGACGGCCTCAGAACACGGGAAGATGAAATTGCAGCATGCGGCGAAGGAGGTTTGAGTGGCATGCCTCTACGCGACCGTTCAACCAATATGATTGCCACACTCTACAATCTGACGGCGGGCTTGGTTCCTATTATCGGGGTCGGAGGGATCTTCACGGCGGAAGACGCCTGGGAAAAGATCTGCGCCGGAGCAAGCCTGGTTCAGCTTTATACCGGTTTCATTTACGAGGGCCCGAAAATTGCGCAAGAGATCGACGAGGGCCTTCATCAGATTCTTTCCCGCGAAGGCTTTTCAACTCTTGACGAGGCAGTAGGAAGTCGCTCCAAAGAGCTCGCGCCATTACGGTATGAATAGCACCGCCAAAGACAGATTGATCGTGGCCCTGGACGTGTCTACGGAATACCGAGCGCGCGAACTTGTGGACTCATTGCGAGGGATAGTTGGGACGTTCAAAATTGGTTCTCAGCTCTTCACTGAAGCCGGCCCCAAGTTTGTCAACGAGATCGCCACCTCAGGAAACAGGGTTTTCCTGGATCTTAAGTTTCACGACATTCCAAATACTGTGTCATTGGCTGCGGTCGCAGCGGCTCGATTGGGTGTTTCGATATTGAACGTGCACGCTTCGGGTGGGTTGGAGATGATGCGACGCACGGCCGACGCAGTCTCAGAAGTTTCCACGAAGGAGGGCCTTAAACGCCCATCAGTAATAGCCGTAACGGTTCTGACCAGCTCCGATGCGACCGTGCTTTCAGAGGTGGGTATCAGCTGCGAACCGGAGACACAAGTCCGTCGACTTTCACTGCTGGCCGAAGCCGGCGGTATGGACGGGGTCGTGGCATCTGGTCATGAAGTAGCAGTAGTGAGGTCCACGGTAAAAAGTTCCGGTTTCCTGATTGTGACGCCTGGTGTACGTCCCGCAGGGTCCGTCCAGGACGATCAAAAACGAGTAATGACTCCCGCTCAAGCCATCCGAGCCGGCGCGGACTATATTGTAGTAGGCCGGCCCATTATTGGCGCCAAAGACCCTGTAGATTCAGCCGGTCAGATTCTGGAAGAGATGGAATCAGAACTGGGCTAAGAGCGTTATCCAGCAGGAATAGGAACTGACCAGGTATCGATGCGTTTACATTTGGGACAACTGGTCGGTGGCTGTGACATTGCTCTGGCCTCGTTTTGAAATTATGATGCAAGGGTGAAGCAAAGTTTGAAGCTGGCAGTTGTTTGTAACCTCATATTTATAGTCCTCTCGCTGATAGGACCCTCCGCTGAGAGCAAAAGTGCTTCTGTCCCCTTTTTTACGACCGTTTATCGACCAGGTGAGCGGCTGACCTATAACATATCATTCTCAAACTTTGTCAGCGCCGCGCATGTCGAACTTCAAGTAGGCGCGCGGGGCATTTTCTTTGGACGCGAAGGAATCCAACTGCGAGCTCATGTTGAAACCACGGGATTAGTCAACGCGGCACTGTTTGCTATTAATAATGACTACGTCACCTATATTGATCCGGCAACTGGTTTACCGTTTCACTCTCAGCAAGTAGTACGCGAGGGTGCCCGCACTTCGGACACGGCAAGAGCATTTAATGACCCGGCTGGAACGGCGGCTATCCTGTCAAAATTGAGAAATGGAGAGTCTCCTGGTACCTACGACTTCCTCTCGGCAATCTACCGTCTCAGGGCATTGCCGCTGGCTCAAGGATCTACCTACTACCTGTCCGTGAAAGGTGAAACGGAAGACTATCAAGCCGAAGTAAGAGTGGCAGGTCGCCGGACCATCATGACGAATGTGGGATCGTTCAACACGCTTGTTTCCCAGGTTCGCGTAACAAATAATTCCCGAGTCAATAATTATCGCATTCGGATCTTTTTCAGCGACGACGAAAGACGTATTCCGGTTCTGATCACCGCCCGCTTGAGCGCGGGTGAACTTCGCGCGGAGCTCGCCGGATCAGATTTCGTGACTGTTCCAATTACACCAGTAAAACCGCCTATTGCAAGGGCAACACCGGTGGTCCCGCCTCAACCCCCCACCGAGTACGGCAGCGGCGATCTGGACAACCTCCCATTCAAGGTCGGCGAACAGCTGAACTATCAGATCTTCCTCGCAGACATCACACCACCAGCCGGTACCGCAACGTTCCAGGTTCGTGCACGGGCACGTCACTTCGATCGCGACGCCTTACTGTTTACGCTGCGGGCACAAACCACGAATGCAGCTCAGCGCCTTTTCTTCGCCAACGAACAGATAAGCAGTTACGTGGATCCGAAAACGCTGCTTCCCTTTCGTTCCGAGATGAATCTTGCTGAAGGCTCCCGGCGACTAAATCAAACTCTTACGATTAACCAGGACTACGGCACGGCAACCACCGATAAAGGTCAGCGGATAGAAATCCCTATTGGGACGCACGAGTATCTTTCATTCTTCTATCTGGCCAGAACCTTCAACATAACGCCGCCTCGGCGCAATGCGGTCTCGATTCTGGTTAACAACCAGCCCAAAACCCTTTTCATTACATCGCTGAAGCGAGAAACAATTCAAATCGGTTCACAAAGCATACCGGCCATTCAGCTTTCACTCACCACTGATGATCCACAACCAGACAAGTATCTGTTCCGGGTGTGGATTAGTGACGACAAGCGTCGACTCCCTGTTCGACTGACAGCATCCACGCAGCTCGGCCAGGTTCGTGCCGACCTGGCAATCATTCCCCTGATCGCCCAATAGTATTTTTGTTCTAATCCCCTAATCCCCTAAAAATGAAATTGAAATTGATTTTCAATTAGGTTATAGTGCCTGCAGGCTGGGGATTGGCCCCGGCGTTCATCAGCCCTAAGAAGGGATCTCTCAGCCCAGGATAAATTCAAAATGCTTAATTCCTTCATTATTGTCCTTCGCGAAGGGTTCGAGTCTTTTCTTCTCGTGGCCGTCATTCTTACTTACCTTCGTAAGTCCGGGCAAAAGTGGCTTACCCCGGCTGTTTACGTCGCTATCGTGCTGGCTCTTTCCGTCAGCGCGGGTCTGGGTTACCTGCTCCAGTACGGCGTTGACGATGCAGTTCTGGGTCGGATCTTCGGCCAAACGCTGGGAGGCTATGCGAGTCAGTTCTTCGCAAATGAAGCCTTGCGAGAGGCAATCCTTGGCGTGGTGGCGATCCTGATGGTAGGCACGCTGGTAATTCACATGTGGAGAACCGGGCCAAAATTACAGGAGAAAATGCAGAATCGGTTGGGCGAGATGTCGTCGCGTACCTCACGGCTGGCAGCATTGGCCGGAGTCTTCCTCTTTACATTTCTGATGATCACGCGGGAAGGTATGGAAACGGCTCTCTTATTGTTGCAAGTACGCGACCCCCAGATGGTCAGGGGCGCGTTATTGGGTCTTCTTGCGGCGAGTCTATTTGCCCTCGGCTGGGCTCGCTTTGGTCACTTGATCAACTTGAAGAGGTTCTTCCGGGTGACCAGTGTTTTCCTTTTGTTGTTTATGTTGCAAGTGGCCATATATTCCTTTCACGAGTTCTCCGAGGCAGGACTGCTGCCAAACAGCGAAATGCTGCATACGGCCACAGAGAAATTCTCACCCGATGGTCTTTATGGAAAATGGTTTTCACCTCTAATGGTTTTATTTTGTGGAGCCTGGCTGCTTGGCGGTTGGCTAGTCGATCGCTTGAAGCCGGTTCACCAGCGTAGCGTCAGACTTAAACAGGCTTGAGTACGCCGAGGATTTCAGGAATAGAAAGGGGTCTGCTTGCAAAAGCAGACCCCTTATCTCACTTGATTGGATTACTGGTGATTGACGAAACTCACGCATTGACCCTGATTCCTAAATGAGGGGTTATTGAAAGTCTGCCAGCCGCCGTTCTTACATTGGTCCCTGCTTGTCGGTGGTCCGATCACAATCGAAGAAGTCAGACTGAGGTTGTCAACTAGGAAGCCAAAGCCCAGCGTACCCGGAGCTGGGGCCCCACCGGCTCGAAACAGAATCGAGTCAACCGTGCGCGTGGGGTTTCCTTCGACATCGCGGAAGTAATCCTCCCAGCTCGTGCCCGTGTGCAGAAGCACACCATCTACATAAACGTTGACAATGTCGTTTTCCGCACCGTCAACAAAGTTCATTGTGATCTTGATGATGTGGGGTTGCGTCCTGTCGAGCCCGCTGGCTACGTTCGTAGAAACGAAGTCTCCCACGCTTTTCTGGTAATCGAAGAAGTTAATCTCGAGGCCCCCAGGCGTGTCTGTCATCTGCACCCAGCTCATGCGAGCGCCGTCGCCGCGGTCAGGACTAGCGACAACTGAGAGTCCGGGTTGTTCCGCGCCCGGTACGGTTGAGGCAAATGCCCACTGCGCTTCAAAATAATTCTGACGAATGCCGCCTGACATGCCGCCACCCTCTGCGGAGGTTTCGCCAGCCTCATTGACGAGAGATTTGGAGAAGGTTTGATCGCCGAAGCAACCGCTTGTCACGGCGTTCGACATCCTCAGGCTCTGTGTTGCAAACGTGACAGGCGCGCCGGAGTTGATTACGACTGCGTGATCATACATGGCACACCCTGAACCAGCGCTGCCGGAGCTGCTCCAACCGTCCTGATTATGGATTGAGCCCGAGGTATAAAGGGGTGGTTCAAAATTGATTGATGAACTATCGGCAAGTCCGTTGGGCGAAATTGCTACAACAACCGTCGCGATCGCCATTAGTAAAAACAGAAAAATCCAGGTTTGCTTTTTCATCAATTGGTCTCCTTTGGGGACTGAGTGGGAGGTCGTGCTTATCGACCGACTGCTGGCGAGAGGAAAATCAGCGCCAGGGGTGGCCTAATATCAGAAGATTGTTGTGGCGTGGATCGGGAGGCGAAGAAAGCTAATCCGGGAGGCTCAATTCGTTCGAAACACCGCACGCTACCGTTTGGGGTGGAGGCTCCAAACCCGGCTGTGTGCAGAAGCAATCTGTTAAGCTCTCGCGGAGTCTATGTTACCCACCTGGTCCTGTCAATCGAATTGAAGCTCAATGGACCAGGAATAACATAAGTGGTCACTTAAACCTGGCAAACTTGTTAGCCAACTCGCGCTTTAATAATTTTCCTGTGGGACCTTTCGGAATCTCCTCCACGAAGTGAACTGTCTTCGGACATTTATAATCCGCCAGGCGCCCGCGACAGAAAGCGATGATTTCTTCTTCAGTCGCTTCCGTTCCTTCCTTTAGCACAATGAAAGCCGCAACCTCTTCTCCAAAGAGGGTGTCCGGAACCCCAATAGCAGCCGCAGCAGCAATGGCCGGATGTTGATACAAAACTTCGTCAATCTCGCGCGGGTAGATGTTCTCACCACCGCGAATGATCATGTCACTCTTGCGGTCGACGATGTAGAAGAACCCGTCCGCGTCTCGGTAACCGATATCGCCAGTGTGAAACCACCCGTTGCGAAATGCAATTGCGGTCGCGTCAGGGTTCTTGTAATAGCCTTTTAAAACATTCTCTCCGCGCAGGACAATTTCCCCCAACGCTCCATCCGCCACTTCCCTGTCGTCATCATCCACAACTTTCATTTCATTCCCGATTGGCAAACCGCATGACCCGGCACGGCGCCGCTCATCGGGGGGATTGAACGTGGATCGGCAAGTCGACTCAGAAAGTCCATAACCCTCTATTACCAGGCAATTGAAGATCTCTTCAAAACGCCTCAGGACTTCGGCGGGAACAGGCGCCGAGCCACACATCGCAAAACGAAGCTGATTGGTTTTTAGGCCCTCGGGAACTCCGTCTGGATAAGTCGTCAGGAGCATCGAAAGCATAGTCGCCACGGAACCAAACGAAGTTATTTGATAATCGGAGACGATCTCCCAGAACCGCGAGGCGGAAAACTTAGGACTGATGACCGTCGAACCGCCGGAGTAAAGGGCGGACATCGTGGTCACTGAAACTGCATTCATGTGAAAGAGCGGCATTATCGTCAGCAGGCGATCGTGTTCAGTGAAATTAAGCCACTCAGCGATCTGCCTGGCGTTTGCGATTACGTTTTCATGAGTTAGCAAACAACCCTTTGGTTTTCCCGTTGTGCCCGAGGTATAGATTATGATCGCCTCGTCATCTTTGTTTACGTTCGTTTGCGGAAGGTCTGGCGCTGGTTCGACGTCGTGGGTGGCCTGCAGCTCGTCGTCGAATGTAATCACGCCACGCAATGCGGGTAAGTCAGCGCGAATACTCTCGATGGCTGGCAAGAAATCGGAATGAACTAAAAGGATCTTAGCTTCGGAGTTAGAAATGATGTAAACGAGCTCATGGGGTTTCAGGAGAGAGTTCACAGGGCCGGCCAGAGCTCCCAGTTTCCAACAAGCAAAATACGCAATGATATATTCCACGCTATTCGGCATTAAGAAGCTAACAACGTCGCCCTTCTTGACGCCTTTCGAGGCCAGCAACACCGCGGTCCGGTTCACCGCAGCATCAAATTCAGCGTAGGTGAATCGCCGGCCGTCAGCTTCAGAGAAAAGGTAGTGCTTATCCGGGGTCTCGCCCGAGCGTTGCTCCAACAATTCTCGTAGGTTTCTGATCTGTTTCAGCGCCTGATTAATCATGCAGTGGGGTCTGCGATATGGAAATGCTACAAGGCTTTATAACACGACTCTATCGACGATCTGGAAGCAGTTAGCGTGGGATTGATCAAAACAAGCGTGAAACTATTTCTGGCGTTTAACATGATTCTCCGAATACACCGCAAATTCCTTTCCTGGCGCCGCACGCTCGCAGACTTCAACAAACTCGTCGTTGTTGAGAATTCTGTAAGTTTCTCTCGCCCTAAAGCCGGCAGGAAGGTTCTCAATGCCTTCCGAAGTGAACACTATCGTCTTAGTGTCCCGGAGCGATCATGCAACGAGCCCGGCGCTCGCACGGACGACCATCAACAAAGTCCAGGGAACAAGAGGGGTTTCGTCATCATAGCGCAAGGCTGAGTCGCGTTTGTACCTATGGTATATTAAGGCTCCCTTGAGTTATCGGTGAGAGCCGGCTGCGGCGGCAAAAGAGCTGAGGTTGCTCCTACCAATCCGGGCTTGAAAATCATTCTTATCTTACAATTTTTCCAGCAGTAAAAAGGTTAGTAAAATGGATACGTACCGCAATTACATCGGCGGCAAGTGGGTTGAATCGAATTCCCAGAGGACCGCGCCCAACGTGAATCCGGCTAACACGGACGACATTCTGGGCATCCTTCGCCAGGCTACGCGAGAGGAAGCCAAGTGGGCTGTGGAGTCTGCTGCCGGGGCATTCCCAGGTTGGCGTGCTACTCCCGCGCCAGCGCGCGGAAGGATCGTCGCTCGGGCCGCGCGTTTATTTGAGGACAACAAGGAACAGCTCGCGCAGATACTGACTCGCGAGGAAGGTAAGACCATCGCCGAATCGCGAGGCGAATTGCAACGCTCAATCAACGTAGCGGATTTCTGTGCCGGCGAAGCTCGCCGCATGACCGGCGAAACAATTCCATCTGAACTGCCATCGAACTTTGCCTACACGCTTAAGCAACCACTTGGTGTCGTGGCCTGTGTAACTCCCTGGAACTTTCCGGTTGCGATTCCGGTGTGGAAGATTGCCCCGGCCCTGGTAGCCGGCAACACCGTTGTCTTCAAACCGGCATCACTAACCCCAGCTACGGCCGTGCGCATCGTGGAGATATTCGAAGAAGCCGGCATTCCAGCGGGGGTACTGAATCTGGTGCTGGGCTCAGGCTCGCACGCCGGCGACGAGATCATCAATCATCCGGCGGTCAAAGCCATTTCGTTTACAGGCTCGAATGGAGTCGGCATCCGTCTTTACGAACAGGCGTCGCGGCGCGGCGCCAAGGTTCAGTGTGAGATGGGCGGGAAGAATCCGGTAGTGATCCTGGAAGATGCTGACCTCGATCTAGCGGTGGAGTCAACGGCCCAGGGGGCGTTCGGGTCCAGTGGACAAAGATGTACGGCGACGAGCCGGGCCGTGGTCGTCAATGAGATTGCCGATGAGTTTGTTCAACGTCTGACGCATCGCGCGGAGAGAATGCGAATTGGCAACGGCAGCGATGATTCAACCGAGATGGGCCCGAGCGTTGATGAAAGCCAGTTCAAAACAGTGTTGAGCTATATCGATATCGGCCGCGAAGATGGCGCCACCCTGGTATCTGGCGGCGCTCGGGCGAGCGGTAACGGGCTCGATAAGGGATTCTTTGTTCAGCCGACAGTTTTTGATCACGTCACACCCGAGATGCGTATTGCGCGCGAAGAAATTTTTGGACCGGTACTGTCAGTGCTCAGGGTGAAAGACTTCGATGAGGCCATGCGGGTGGCCAACGATTGTGAGTATGGCCTTTCTTCTTCCATATTCTCGAACGATGCCGCGCGCATCTTTCGCTTTGTTGACGAGATAGAAACCGGAATGACTCACATCAACTCGCCCACAACCGGCGGCGAGGCTCACGTACCTTTCGGCGGCACCAAGGGAACGGGGATAGGTGACCGTGAACAGGGATCCACGGCGCTCGATTTTTACACTGAACTGAAGGTTGTTTACGTTGATTACACTGGACGCAAACGCGAAGGGAATCTTTACTAGGGTTGGTCCAAAAGAGCGTGAGCAATTTATCAACCATTTGACACTCATTCGGAGGTGTTTATGTCAGCCAAAGTCGTTGCTTTTATCGGCGTCTTGTTCCTGCTGTCCTTTCCCACTTCTGCCTTCGCCTCTTCTGCAAATAAGATTGAATGGCACAAAGACTTCGAAGCGGCCCGGGAACTTGCCAAAAAGACCGGCAAGCCGATGCTGATAGATTTTGTTGCGGACTGGTGCAAACCCTGCCTTGAGATGGAAAGAACTTTTTGGCCTAAACCTCAGGTTCTGGAACTGGCAAAAAAATTCGTGGCAGTTTCCTTGGACTTTGACCGACGTGGCCCCGAGATCTCACGCTACCGAGTGGGCAGTATTCCTGCCGTGGTAGTAACTGACCCATGGGGCAATCTACTCAGCTCAAGGTTCGGTTACTCTCCAAGATTGGCCGATCCTCTAATTGAACTCATGCAGGCTGTACCAACCGATTTTTCACCTATAAACGAATGGAACGCCCTGCTTGAACGAGAGAAAGACAATCCTGTCGCTCTGGTTGGGGTCGCGGATTTCTATGGCCAACATGGCATCATCGAGTTGAGTAACTCCTATTTAAAACGCGCCCTCAAGGCCAGGGAAATGAAGACGGACCTCAGCGCTCGGGGCAAGATTCTCATTGCCATGGGGATTAATTACCTGAAGATCAAAGATTATGATGAGGCACGAAAAACTTTTGAGTCTTACTTAAAAGAGTCTCCTAATGGCGACCAGGGCGACACGGCCCTTCTCGGCATTCTCACCGCGCAACTGAACAAGAAGAAATTCAGCGAGGCCGAGAAAACCCTGGCACAACTTAAAGCAAGCTATCCCAATTCGCCTCTCGTCCAGCAAGGCGAGCAACTGTTCAAGCAGGCCGCGAGCCTATAGTATTAAAACACCGCAAGATTCTCGCTCCAGTTTCCCGGTATTTTTGCTGCTGCTTCGAGTTCGTGAAACTCTCGACGACCGCGGAACGTAACTACTAATCTGTTTTTCCGATTCCGCTCAAACAACGAATCAACACAAGAAAGGCCTATATGCGAATACTTTGTCGACCAACCTCAATTTTCAAATCTACTTTGCCGCTAATCCTTTTGGCGGGTGTGGTGCTCGCGATGCTCGCCGCACCACCTGTCACCTTTGCCCAGTCCAACACTCAACCCGCTCTCATCGATCGCGAATTGTTTTTCGGCGATCCCGAGATCTCCGGCGCGCAAATCTCGCCCGACGGGAAGTTCATCGCATTTATCAAGCCTTTTAAAGGCACTCGCAACGTCTTTGTGAAACGGACCGAGGAGCCATTCGAAGCCGCGAAGCCCATCACCGCAGACAAGAGCCGGCCCGTAACTCAGTATTTTTGGAGTCGCGACGGCAAGTACATTTTGTTTGCGCAGGACAAGGCGGGCGACGAAAACTACAACGTGTACGCAGTAAACCCCGCCGACAGCCCGGCTGCCGGGGAGGACGTCCCGGCCCCCCGAAATCTAACTGATGCCAAGGGCATACGCGCAGCAATCTACGCCGTGCCACGCAGTGAACCTGATGCGATGTACATTGGTCTGAATGACCGGGACAAGGCCTGGCATGATTTGTATAAGGTCAAGATCTCCACTGGAGAGAGGACTCTGATTCGCCAGAATACGGAACGGATCACCGGCTGGGTGTTCGATTTAAAAGATCAACTAAAACTCGCGACCAGAGCCGCCGAGAACGGGGACACCGAAGTTCTGCGCGTGGATGACAAAGGATTTACCAAAGTCTACTCGTGCAACGTGTTTCAAAATTGCGGGCCGATTCAGTATCACAAGGATGGCCAGCGGGTTTATTTTCTGACGAACAAAGAAGCTGGAATCGATCTTATTCGGCTCGTGCTTTTCAATCCAGCCACAGGTAAGGAAGAAATTGTTGAGTCCGATCCACTAAACCGGGTCGACTTCAGTGGCGCTTCTTTTTCTCAAGTAAGCGACGAACTTATCGCAACCACTTACAACGACGACCGTCGCCGAATCTACTGGAAAGACAAGTCATTCGAGGCTGACTACAAACTACTGCAAAAGAAACTCCCAGGTAAGGAACTTTCATTCTCCGATTCAACCAGGGATGAACGCCTCTGGCTAATTACTGCTTTCAGCGATACCGAGCCTGGGGAGCGCTATCTCTTTGACCGCCAGACCAAAAAGCTAACTTTGCAATACCGCGTGCGGGAAAAGCTTCCGCGCGCCAGCCTCGCCCCGATGAAGGCTGTTCGTTACAAATCATCGGATGGTTTGGAAATCCCAGCATACTTGATGTTGCCGCAGGGAGTGGGGCTCAAGAATCTTCCCGTTATCCTGGTGCCGCATGGCGGTCCCTGGGGGCGCGATTCCTGGGGGTATAACGGCTTTGCGCAGTTTCTTGCGAATCGCGGTTACGTTGTATTGATGCCAAACTTTCGCGGTTCTACCGGTTACGGCAAAAAGTTTCTCGACGCTGGTAACAAGGAATGGGGCCAGAAGATGCAAGACGACGTAACCTGGGGCGCCAAGTATCTCATAGCCGAGGGCATCGCAGATCCCAAACGCGTGGGAATAATGGGGGGCTCTTACGGTGGCTATGCAACATTGGCCGGCGTAACTTTCACACCCGATGTGTACGCCGCGGGTGTCTCTATTGTAGGGCCTTCAAATCTCATCACCTTGCTTGAATCGATTCCGCCATACTGGGAACCAATACGGAAACTTTTCTACGAACGCATGGGTGATCCCAATACTCCTGAGGGCAAGGCTCAACTGCTGCGTCAATCGCCACTCACCTCTGCAGACAAGATCAAAACTCCGCTGCTCGTGGTTCAGGGCGCAAACGATCCGCGTGTAACCAAACGGGAATCAGATCAAATCGTGATTGCTCTACGTGATCGCGGTTTTCCGGTTGAGTATATAGTCGCCCCGGACGAGGGACACGGCTTCGCCCGGCCGGTCAATAACATGGCGATGTTTGCCACAGCCGAGAAGTTTCTCGCCAAACATCTGGGAGGCCGATATCAGGAAAGCATGACACCCGAGGTGGCGAATCGGCTAAAGGAAATTACGGTCGATGTGAAGACCGTAACCCTGCCAAAAAAGATAGACATGGCAGCCACAGAGGTGCCGAAACCAGCAATGGATTTGAAGGCGGGCTCGGCGAATTACAAGGCATCCATTGCGGCCGGTGGCCAGACAATACCGCTTTCAATGCGAACTGAAACTAAGGAGGAGAATGGCGCCTGGGTTGTGACTGAAACGGCCATGCTTCCGCAGGGTGAAATGTCCGACACTTCGACAATTGAAAAAGGCACTCTGCTGCTGAAACACCGGTCGATAAAGCAAGGGCCAATGGTGATCGAACTTGACGTAAAGGGAAGTAAGGCTAGTGGCACGATGACAATGAACGGCCAGTCAAAACCGATCGACGTCGATTTGGGTGGAATTTTGTTCGCAGATGGCGCCGGCACTTTTGACGTCATTGCCACATTGCCACTCGCGGCAGGCTATAGTACTGGTTTCCGCAACTTCGACTTGCAAAAGCAAAAACCGCAAGTAAAACAGTTGAAAGTAGCGGGAACCGAGAGCATCACTGTTCCCGCCGGCACCTTCGATGCCTACAAGGTGGAAATCACCTCGGCAGATAATGAAACCGACAGGCAGACGGTCTGGATTGCGACAGATACGCGGAAAGTGCTCAAGATAAGTGCCGTCTTGCCGAGTTTAGGAGGCGCAATTCTCACCTCCGAACTCACGCCGTAGTCTAAAGCAGCATAGGGTTAACGTATAAGGGCCGCAGCGATGGCTGGTCAAATAACCAGTTCTTCGTTGCGGCTCTGCCGTTTTCCACAAATCCTTGTGGCCCATGCGTAACGTTGCTAAAAACATGCCTCCCTAAATAGCGTCTTTGGTTTATAGTGGTTTGGTCTCTCTACTACTATTGCGCTTAGCAGAGCCCAATTATCGGGAAGTCATTCGAGTCATAGGAAGTCGATTCTCGGGATCAAACAAACAGACATTCTTATTTCGTGACATTTCGTGTGATTTCGTGGATCGTCTCGCCGGTGACTTCGCTATGAGGCTCGTAGATGCTGAGAACCTGACCACTACGCAATGTCGCGACCGGTGTACCATGAAAACAATAATTCGACAGGGCCGTGTCGTCACCGCCACGGACGACTATCACGCAGACATACTGATCGAAAATGAAGTGGTGTCCGTGATCGGCGCCAAGCTCGAGATGGAAGCCGACCGCGTCATTGATGCCGCGGGTAAGTTGGTCATTCCCGGCGGCATTGATCCGCACACCCACATGGAGCTTCCCTTCGGCGGTACCCAAGCCTCCGACGACTTTCGCACCGGGACCATTGCAGCAGCTCACGGCGGCACAACTACGATTATTGATTTCGCTGTGCAGTACAAAGGTCAATCACTGATCGAGGGCATCGACAACTGGCATGCGAAAGCGGAAGGCAAGACCGCGATCGATTATGGCTTCCACTTGATCACAACCGAACTCGAAGACAATCAGATTGAAGAATTGCATACGGCCATGGACGAGGGTGTGACGAGCTTCAAGATGTTCATGGCCTACCCGGGAGTTTTTCTGGTTGACGACGCCACCATCTTTCGGGCTATGTCCGCGGCCGGCGAGCGGGGTGGCCTGATCTGCATGCACGCGGAGAACGGCATTGTCATCAATGAAATAATCAAGCGTGCTCTTCAACAAGGCCGTACCGCGCCGAAGTATCACGCCTTGACTCGTCCCACCATCGCCGAGGCCGAAGGGGTACATCGGGCCATTGCGATTGCCGAGATGGCCGAGTCCCCCGTTTATATCGTCCACCTTTCCTGCGCGGATGCGCTTAACCAGGTCCGTCAGGCTCGTGACCGCGGTATCCCTGCCTTTGCCGAGACCTGTCCGCAGTATCTGTTTCTTTCGCTCGACAACTATGACGAGCCCGGATTTGAGGGCGCGAAGTACGTCATGACACCGCCGTTGCGCGACAAGTCGAACCAGGCTGAACTGTGGAAAGGACTGAAGATGGATGACCTGCAAGTGATCTCCACGGATCACTGCCCGTTCTGCATGAAGGAGCAGAAGGAGCTGGGACGTGACGACTTTTCCAAAATTCCCAATGGCGCTCCCGGCGTCGAGAACCGTGTCCCTTTGATCTACAACGGCGGCGTAGTCGAAAACCGCATCAGTCTCAATCGCTTTGTTGAGCTCACATCAACCGCCGCGGCTAAGATGTTTGGCCTGTTTCCCAGGAAAGGGACGATAGCCGTCGGTTCCGACGCCGACATCGTGATCTTCGATCCAGCAAAGGAACAGACGCTCAGTGTGAAGACTAGTCACATGAATGTTGACTACAACACTTACGAGGGCAAGAAAATCAAAGGCGTCGTGGAGACGGTGCTCTCGCGTGGCCGAGTGGTGATTGAAAACGGTGAATACAAAGGTAAGGCTGGCGACGGACAATTCCTGAAGCGCGGCACCTGTGCGGCAATGTAGAATTTAGGCTGCGAAGATGAGCGAAAGAATCAGAACAAGTGATGGAACGAATGAATAACTCGCATGCCTACTGAACTCGGCTCTCCCGACATCGCCATAACCCAACGCGATTTCCAGGAGTTGCGTCAAGATCTCTCTTCGAGCCCCCTTTGGAACAAAGATCTTGCTCCCACCACATTAAAAGAGCGTACCTGGTCGACCTGGAACATCGCCGCGCTGTGGATCGGCATGAGCGTAGTGATCACCACTTACACGCTCGCCGGCGGATTCATCGAAGCCGGAATGAATTGGTGGCAGGCGATGATTACTATCCTGCTCGGCAACACCATCGTTCTTGTGCCTATGATTCTCAATGCGCATGCCGGCACGAAATATGGCGTCTCCTTCCCGGTTCTTTGTCGCGCTGCCTTCGGAACCCGAGGCGCCAATGTGCCGGCAATCCTGCGCGCCATCGTCGCCTGTGGTTGGTTTGGCATTCAGACGTGGATTGGCGGAACGGCTATCGACGCTTTGTTCAGTGCGATTTCGCCGACTTGGGCCAACTTGCTCGGCGGGGCGACCGTGCTCGGAGTGGCTATTCATACATGGATCGCCTTCTTTCTATTTTGGGGAATTCAGGTTTTGATCATTCTCAAGGGCGTAGAAGGCATCAAGAAACTCGAAACGTGGTCAGCCCCACTCCTGCTTGGGGGAGGATTGATTCTTCTGATCTGGGCGTCTTGGCGCGCCGGAGGGCTGGCCCGCGTGTTGAATGAATCGGCCGCGCTACAAAAGCAACAGGACAACTTCTGGACGATTTTCCCGGCATCGCTAACCGCGTCCGTAGGCTACTGGGCAACTCTGAGCTTGAATATTCCGGATTTCACTCGTTACGCGCGCTCGCAGAAATCACAGATGCTGGGCCAGGCGCTTGGTCTGCCCTTAACCATGACTGCCTTTGCTTTCATCGGTGTCACCGTAACCAGTGCCACGCTGCTAATCTATGGCGTGGCCATACCTAATCCAGTTGATCTGATGGCTCGCTTCGACAACGTGGCGATTATTCTGTTTGCCACACTCATCATCTTCTCAGCCCAGCTCACGACAAACATGGCAGCCAATGTAGTTTCACCGTCGAACGATTTTTCCAATCTCAACCCCAAACGGATTTCCTACGTAACCGGTGGCTTAATTACGGCGTTGATTGGCATCTTGATGATGCCCTGGAAGCTAATGGCTTCGATGGGCGCCTACATTTTTACCTGGCTGATTGGGTATTCAGGATTGATGGGTGCGATTGCCGGAATACTTATATGCGACTATTGGGTACTCAGAAAACAACAGTTGAGCCTGCCAGATCTCTTTAAAACAAATGGAATCTATTCCTATTCGAATGGCATGAATTGGCGAGCAATGGTCGCACTCACACTCGCTGTAGCTCCTGTTGTGCCCGGCTTTTTACGAGCCGCTGCGACGCCGGGCGGGCAAATCGCCCAACCCAATTTGTTCGACACCTTGTATACTTACGCCTGGTTCGTAACCTTTGCACTCGGTTTTGTTATCTACTACGTTCTCATGAAGTCCAAAGTCCAAAAGCTCCACGCCTGATCGATAATTGCTTCGGTCTTTGGACTTTGAATCTTGGGCTTTAGAAGGAGTGGATATGCCACGCACAGTGAAATGCGGATTGATTCAGTGCTCAAACGCCGCCCCGACGGATTTGCCAGTCGAAGACATCAAACGGCTCAACATTGAGAAGCAC
>JBGTHZ010000104.1:0-36296 GCA_041745915.1 Pyrinomonadaceae bacterium
GCGTTGCGCGCGGCTAAACTCCTCGTGCTCCAAATAAAATTCAAACTTCAAACGGAATCAACTAATGAAGATTCATGAGTATCAGGGGAAAGAACTGTTGAAGAGGTTTGGCGTTCCCGTCCCTAACGGGCAGGTCGCGCATTCGATCGAAGAGGCCTTTCAAGCAGCGAAGGCACTCGGCACGGACATCGTCGTAGTTAAGGCGCAGATTCATGCCGGCGGCCGCGGCAAAGGCGGTGGCGTCAAGCTGGCTAAGAGTCCGGATGAAGCTAAAGAGATTGCGGCGAAGATGCTGGGAATGAGGCTGATCACTCATCAGACTGGACCTGAAGGCAGAGAAGTGCGGGTGCTCTTAATCGAAGAAGGACTTCCGATTGATAAAGAGTTCTATCTAGGAGTCGTACTCGATCGTGCCTCTGGGCGTCCAGTCTTCATGGCCTCTGCAGCCGGCGGCATGGATATCGAAGAGGTCGCGGCGAAGACTCCCGAACAGATCCTAAAAGAAACGATTGACCCGACGGTTGGCTTTCGTCCTTTTCAGGCACGCAAGCTGGCATTTGGTTTGGGACTGCCCGGCGAATTAATCGGGCAGGCCGTCAAATTCATGCAGTCGTTGTACTCGGCTTATGAACAGATGGACGCGTCTCTTTTGGAGATCAACCCGTTCCTGCTGACTAAAGACAAGCGGCTGATCGCGCTGGACGCGAAGCTAAACTTCGACGACAACGCGATGTTTCGGCACAAGGAGTTTTTGGATCTCCGCGATTTGAACGAAGAAGAACCGCTGGAGATCGAAGCGTCGAACTTTGATCTGAACTACATCAAGCTCGACGGCAACATCGCGTGCATGGTCAACGGCGCGGGTCTCGCGATGGCAACGATGGACATCATCAAACTTGCGGGCGGCGAGCCGGCAAACTTCCTGGACGTTGGCGGCGGTGCTTCCCAGGAACGCGTCGAAGCTGCGTTTAAGATCCTGCTTGCCGATGAACACGTGCAGGCCGTGCTCATAAACATTTTCGGCGGCATCGTCCGTTGCGACATGGTGGCGCGGGGCGTGGTTGAGGCGGCCAGGAAGCTTGGCATTCAAGTGCCGGTGGTGGTTCGTCTGGAAGGTACGAATGTTGAAGAAGGACAACGTGTCATTCGCGAATCGGGATTGAATTTCACTGTGGCTAACGGAATGAAGGACGCTGCAGAGAAGGTTGTGTCCCTCGCGGCTTAAATGCGAGCGCGAACAGTTTGGTCTTAACGGAGAAGAGCATTGGCGACACTTTCATTTTGGGGCGGCGTGGGCACCGTAACCGGTTCGAAGTATTTGCTGGACACTGGTCGCGCTCGCGTGCTTGTTGATTGCGGCATGTTCCAGGGGCTGAAAGAACTGCGCGAGCGAAATTGGCAACCGCCACCTTTCGATCCGCGTTCGCTCAACTCGGTTCTTATCACTCACGCACACATTGATCATACCGGTTATCTTCCGCGTTTAGTGCGCCAGGGATTCAGTGGGCCTGTCTATTGTTCGCGAGGAACAGCGGATCTGCTGAAGATCCTTTTACCTGACGCGGGTCGTTTGCAGGAAGAAGATGCTGACTACCGCAATCGACATAAGATTACGAAGCACAAACCAGCTCTCCCGTTGTACACCGAGAAGGATGCATTCGCGTCACTGGAATTGCTCAGCCCAGTGCCTAATACCGGTGAACGGTTTGCTGCGGCGCCGGGCATCAGCGCCGAGTTTCGCATTGCCGGACACATTCTCGGCTCGAGTTTGGTATTGGCGGAAGTGGAAGGCGCCGGTGATGATCGCAGCGGCCGTCGGATCTTATTTTCGGGGGACCTGGGCCATTACGACCAACCCATAATTCGCGATCCCGAGCCGCCGCCGTCTTGTGATTATATGCTGGTCGAATCGACCTACGGTGATCGCCTTCATGATCCCGAAGACCCCAAAGTCGCGCTCAAGAGAGTGATCATAGCGGCCGCTGAACGGAACGCACCGTTGTTGATTCCGGCATTTGCTGTCGGTCGCACGCAGGAACTGCTTTACCTGATTCGCGAATTGGAGGACGAACAGCAGATTCCAGTCTTGCCTGTGATTGCTGACTCGCCAATGGCCGCCGCGGCATCCGTGGCGTATGCCAATCGTAAGGAAGAGCACGACGAAGATTACGCGAGCGTGCTTGCCAGGCCGCAGCATCCTCTGCGAACGCACAACATGATCACAGCTTCTTCGCGACACGAGTCCAAACGACTCAACAAACTGGAAGGCGCGCGAGTGATTGTGAGTGCTTCTGGAATGATGACTGGTGGTCGAGTGTTACATCACGCCTTGCGAATACTACCTGACCCTGACGCAACGATCGTCTTCGTCGGATTTCAAGCGGTAGGAACGACAGGCCGAAAAATTATGGATGGTGCTCGTGAGGTAAGGATGCTTGGTCAGGTCGTGCCTGTACGTTGCGGCCTTGAGAAGATCGGCGGCTTCTCGGCGCACGCAGATTGGAGCGAGATACTCAACTGGCTTGAGGGGATGCAGGGTGCGCCACGTCGCACATTCATGACCCACGGGGAACCGGAAGCCGCAACCGCGATGGCAGGACATGTCAATGATCGGTTTGGTTGGGCGGTCGAAGTTCCGACTTACGGTCAGGAGTTCGAACTGTTGTGAAGAGTTTTTGCCGCGGATGAAAGCGGAAAAAGCTGATCAGCAAGAGCATGCATGAATTCACTCTTTGGGCTTTGATTTCAGATCAGCGTTTTGAGCATCGCCAGGGGGTGGTAGCAGCAAAACTGACGGCTCAGTTATACTGCCCGCTCACCGCAATCATGTTTTCTTATTCAGTTTTTGAGGAGCAAACACTTTGAGTGTTCTCGTAAATAAAAGTACGCGTCTGGTGGTGCAGGGAATTACCGGCAAGGAAGGCACGTTTCACACAAAGCAGATGGTCGAGTATGGGACCAACGTGGTCGGCGGCGTAACTCCTGGGAAAGGCGGCACTACGCACGAAGGCATTCCCGTATTTAACACGGTTGCGGATGCAGTTGCACAAACGGGCGCAAACGCGTCCGTGATTTACGTACCGCCGCCGTTCGCTGCAGATGCGATCATGGAAGCTGCCAATGCGGGAATTTCGCTCGTCGTTTGCATTACTGAAGGAATTCCGACTCTCGACATGGTCAAGGTCAAGGCGTACCTCGAGGACAAACCGACGCGTCTGATTGGGCCAAATTGTCCGGGAATAATTTCTCCCGGCAAGTGCAAGATTGGAATCATGCCGGGTCACATTCATCGCGAAGGTCGGGTTGGTGTGGTTTCGCGCTCCGGCACTTTGACTTACGAAGCGGTTGGTCAACTGACGTCGCTCGGAATGGGCCAGTCGACCGCCATCGGCATTGGTGGAGATCCGATTGTCGGCACGTCGCACGTTGATGCGCTCGCGCTTTTTGAGGCGGATGACGAGACTGATGGCATCGTGATGATCGGTGAAATCGGCGGCACCGCGGAAGAAGAAGCGGCAGCTTTTGCGAAAGATAATGTTACCAAGCCGATCGTGGCGTTCATCGCCGGCCAGACCGCGCCTCCGGGAAGACGCATGGGCCACGCGGGAGCGATAATCGCGGGAGGCAAGGGCACGGCGGCGGAGAAAATGGCGGCCTTAGAAGCCGCGGGAATTCACGTTGTGAGATCACCCGCAGACATCGGCTCGGCGATGAAGGACGTATTGAATACCTGAGTTTCGAGTTTCAAGTCCTTGGGTCTCGTGAAGCTCGTTTCGGGTTGGCGGCTTTTGCCGCGTCCCTTGCAGTAAGCCTAAGGATAGAAAGTGCCAAAGACCGCAAGGAAGGGATTAAGAATTACTTTTCAAATTGAGAGGAAATCAGCAGAACGAATGAGCAATCTTACCTTTGGAATTATTAAACCTGATGCCGTCGCCGGCGGCAAAACCGGACATATTATTCAACGCATCCTGGATAGTGGCTTTCGCATTCGCGCAATGAAGCTGCTGCACATGACAACGAAAGAGGCGGAAGGCTTCTACGCCGTTCACCGCGAGCGACCGTTTTTCGCAGG
Source organism: Pyrinomonadaceae bacterium (assembly GCA_041745915.1). Taxonomy (GTDB): domain Bacteria; phylum Acidobacteriota; class Blastocatellia; order Pyrinomonadales; family Pyrinomonadaceae; genus PSRF01. The sequence goes on from JBGTHZ010000104.1 coordinate 4,073, forward strand.
CTTGACCGAGTTTATGTCGAGTGGACCTTGTGTGGTGCTGGCGTTGGAGAAGGAAGGCGCCGTCAAAACATGGCGAGATTTGATGGGTGCCACTGACCCGGCGAAAGCGGAAGCCGGCACCTTGCGGAAAGAGTTTGGTGGCTCGGTCGGGGAAAACGCCACGCACGGATCTGATTCTGACGAGAATGCCGCAATCGAGATCGCATACTTCTTTTCGCAGCTCGAGTTGGGTTAGTCGCAAGCAGAACCGCACGCGGCAACGACCGGGTCCGATGCTAAAGAAGCGCCTTCAGAAGTATCAATTTTCTTTACAGCCAATTTGAGAGTGTCATGACTCAAAGAGGCTTTTCAAATTTATGTTGAGTGTCTCGGTGACGACCCGGTCGCTGCCGCTTGCGGTTCTGATTGCTGCCCGGTCGCTGCAGCTTGCGGTTCTGATTGCGAGGAATGCCTGTCCTAACGGTGGATTTCAATGAAGCGTTGTCCTACTTGTAATCGAACATTCACCGATTCCCATCTTAGTTTTTGCCTTGACGATGGCACGCCGCTGGTCGCAGTTTCAGAGCCTGCGGACGAGACCACGGTCGTTTCACCTTCAAGCGGACAAACCCGGAGTAATCCCGCGCCCACAGAGTCTTACCCTCCCACGGATTGGACCACGCCGGCATATTTACCTCCGGGATCTCCACCGTCGTCCGACAAGACCACGAAGCGAAGAGCTTGGCCATGGGTGGTCGGCATCCTCGGCGTTCTACTGATCGCCTTTGTCGGGTTGGGCGTAGCGGCTTTCATCTATCTGCCGCGCATGCTCTCGGAACGAACCACAAACAGCAACGGGAATATCAATAGCTCCAATTCAAATGCGACTTCATCCAATTCAAATGCGACTTCATCCAGCTCAAATGCGAATTCAAATGTAGAGCGCGAAAACAACAATTCCACCGCAACGATGCCGAATGCGAATACCACGCCCGCCGAGGAAAACGTCAACACCGATTCAGACGGACCGGGGGCGCCGACTGATCACGCCGATGTGCTTTCGACGTTGACTGACCTTGAACACGATTGGACGGTCGCAAACATAAACGCGGACAAGAAAGCGCTGGAGCGGATTTTGGCCGACGACTATGTCTCAACCGTCAACGGGCGGTCGCTTGGCAAGATCGAGTACATCAGTACGATCACACGTGACACGACGACGCAGGACTGGAAGTTCGAGGACCTTAAACTCGATCTCAAGGGGACTCGGGCAACCCTGTCCGGCATCGTAAAGTTCAGGACTGGTAACCGGGACGCAACCTTTCGTTTTGTAGACAAGTTTGTTTGGCGCGGCGGACGCTGGCAAGCTACCGGTTCCGAGCTATCTCAGGTAAGCTAAGCTCAAATCACATGTCAATCATCAGCGACGTAATCGAATCAACCAAGGCCATCTTCCAGGGAATGGCGGTCACGCTCTCCTATATTCCAAAAGAGAAGTGGACGGTCCAATATCCGGAGGAGCCCGTCACTCTGCAGCCGCGTTATCGCGGTCAACACCTGTTGCACGTCGATGAACTCGGTCGAGAAAAGTGTGTGGCCTGCTTTCTATGTGCTGCGGCTTGCCCCTCGGACTGTATCTACATCGTCGCTCGCGATGATCCGCGTCCGCCTGAAATTCGCGTTGGGGTGGATGAACGCTTCGCCGAGGTCTACAACATCGATTACGGTCGCTGCATCTTCTGCGGTTATTGTGTCGAAGCCTGCCCCAAGGACGCCATCACGCACGGATATAACTTCGAGTTGTCAGTCTACAACCGTGCGGACTTGTTAAAGACGAAAGACGATCTGCTCATCACCAAACAGGTTCAATCCCGGAACTATCGCGTGGCGTCCTCGGGAGAAGACGTAGATTCGGAATACAAAGAGGTCTAGCGGAAAGCCTCCGCAGGTGAAACAAAGGCAAGAGTGAGGACACAGGTTTCTGCCTCGCTTTTTGCCTTTTACGCTTTTGTTTTTCCCTTTACTCTGTTGCGCGCATGCCTTACCGCGAATTCCACTACCGTTGGGAATACGATTTAAAGTCGAGTCCCGAAAAGCTCTGGCCTTTTGTCGCCGACACCAACCGCTTCAATCGCGATACTGGAGTGCCTTCCCTCGATCTCGATCAGCAGAGAACCAAAGCCTCGAAGAGTGGTCGCAAGCGTTTGCGGCTGAGAGCGTTTGGAGTTCCGATTGAATGGGAAGAAACTCCCTTCGAATGGGTCAGACCTTCGCGAATCGGGGTGACGCGCGATTATTCAAAGGGGCCCGTTGCGAAGCTGGTTGTGTTGATCGAACTGGCGCCGACTTCTGCCGGTGGAACAAAGGCGACCTATCAAGTTTGGGCCAGGCCGAAGAGTCCGCTTGGTTTGATCGCTATCCCCATTCAGATCGGCATGTTGAGTGCCCGCCGGTTTGAAAGAGCGTTCAGGGACTACGATGAACTGGTCGAGGCTGGGAAAGCGGTGCCGGAGAATTCTGAAGCGCGCACGGTAACGGACTCCGAGCAACGACGGTTCGATCTGCTGGCTGAAAAGCTCACTGGAAAGGGAATTGAATCCCGTCTGGCACGGCGGTTAGTAAACCTGGTCGCGCAGGCTGACGACATGGAGCTCGGTCGCGTGCGTCCGTACGCGCTGGCCGACAATTGGGGCGAGGATCGCCGGGCAGTGTTGGAAGCTTGTTTCCAGGCGACTCGCGTCGGTTTACTCGACTTGCAGTGGGACCTGCTTTGCCCAATGTGTCGTGGACCGCAGGAGACCAGTGGCTCGCTCAAGGACATTCAAACGCAGGTTCATTGCGAAGGTTGCCAGATAGATTTCAACGTCAACTTTGATCGCTTCGTCGAAATCACTTTTCGTCCGAATGCCGCGCTACGAAGAGTGGATCCCAAGCTGTATTGCGTTGGCAGTCCAACGCGTACTCCACATGTAGTTGCGCAACAGTTGTTGCTTCCAAAAAGCGACCGAGACGTGACGCTGGCGTTGGAGGATGGCCGGTACCGGATTCGTGTCGCGGGGAGTCCCCTCGAATACCCAGTGATGATCCGCAGTTCCGGATCAGCGAGCGCTACAGTCTATGCAAAAACGATTGGCCCAGTTTGTGAAGAGCTGGATCTTTCCAGCCCTTGCTCGCTCACGTTGATGAACAACACCGATACGGAGCGGTTGTTCGTTGTGGAGCGCACCGCGTGGAGTGATCAGGCGGCGACGGCGGCGGAAGTAACCGCTTTGCAGATTTTTCGCGATCTGTTTTCGACGGAAGCGCTGCGGCCTGGCGAACAGATCTCAGTGGGAATGCTCACGGTTTTGTTTACCGACCTCCGGAACTCAACGCAGTTATATCGAGAGATCGGTGACGCGACCGCGTTCGGCCGCGTCCTTAACCATTTCGATGTTTTGAAGAGTGCGATTGCCGAGGAAGATGGGGCGCTCGTGAAAACCATAGGCGATGCCGTAATGGCGGTGTTTCGACAGCCGGCGGCAGCGTTGCGCGCAATGCTGAAAGCGCAACAGGCGCTCGCGTTTCCGTCAGACGGACGTGACCCGTTGACCCTGAAGGCAGGAATGCATGCGGGGCCTTGTATCGCCGTTACGTTGAATGAGCGGTTGGATTACTTCGGTTCAACGGTGAACATGGCGGCGCGGCTGGAAGCCTTATCAACCGGAAGCGACGTGGTGATCTCGAACGCGATTTTTGACGATCCGGATGTGCGAGAGTTGTTGAGTGAGGCGACGGCAGAACTCGAAGCGGAATACTTCGGTGCTTTACTGAAAGGTTTTGCGGAAGAGCGATTCGAACTAATGCGCGTGCGTCGACGACAGTAGGACACATTCCTATCGGTCTCGTTTAGATGGCGACAAAACAGCAGGCCACAGAATCTTTTTCGAATAGCTGACAGACCAGAATATCTGTCCTACCTATGGCAGCAATACTCGAAGCGCGAGACGTTTCCAAAGTCTATGTAATGGGTGCAACAACGGTCGCGGCGCTGGACCACGTCTCCATCGAAATCGACGAGGGGGCGTTCGTCGCAATTCAGGGGACTTCCGGTTCCGGCAAATCCACGCTGCTGAACATGCTCGGTGGTTTGGACCATCCCAGCTCCGGAGAGGTGCTCTTCAATTCAAAGCCGTTGAGTCCCTTAACCAAAAAACAGATGGCGCATTACCGCCGCTACTCAATCGGCATGATTTTTCAGAACTTCAATCTGATCTCGACCATGACGGCGGAAGAGAACGTGGGGTTGGCGTTGGCTTTCACCGGTGTTCGCGGTGCGGAAAGAAGGAAGCGCGCCGCAGAGTTGCTTGGTCGGGTCGGTTTAGCGGATCGTTTGACACATCGACCGACAGAACTTTCTGGTGGCGAGCAACAGCGAGTGGCGATTGCTCGGGCCCTGGCTAATCGTCCCCAGGTCCTGCTGGCTGACGAACCGACCGGCAACCTTGATTCAACCAGGGCGCATGAGCTGTTGAGCTTACTTCGCGAAATGGTTGAGAAGGACTCGCTGACAGTGTTGATGGTAACGCACGATCACGAACTCGCGACGACTTTCGGCGACCGGATTATTTTGATGAAGGATGGAAAGGTGGTGTGAGTTTCGATTCAGCAGAAACGGTCTTCTAAGCAATCTCTGATAGAAACTAAGAATTCTTATGAATACTGCATCGATTGGAATGACGCTCGAAGCACTTCGCTCTGTGCCGTTGTTTGCTTCACTGGATGATAAAGCTGCGACTGAATTGCGCAGTCTGCTGTCCGTCAAGAATGTGGCGAGCGGTACGCACCTTTTTTACAAAGGCGATTCGGGCGACGCGATGTATCTCCTTGAAAGCGGCCGCGTGCGGATCAGCATTCAGGATGACGACGGGCACGAGGTGACCCTCGCGGATCTGGCGCAGGGAGATTTCTTCGGTGAGATGGCCCTGATCGATGGCCGCCAAAGGTCAGCGGACGCTAGAGTTTTCGAAGACGCACGCCTCGCCGTTTTATCGCGGGAGGCTTTCCTGACGTTTGTTCGTTCCAGCCCGGACATCGCTTTGGAGATGCTGGCTGCTCTTACCGACAGGCTTCGAAGGACTGACGAACTGCTGCGAGGTAGAGTTTCGAGAAACGCCAACGATGAAGAGCGCGCGCGCTTGACCCTGGCTGACAAAGCCGCCGATAAGCTCGCCGAGTTTGGCGGCAGTTGGAAGTTCATCATCGCTTCGATGGCGCTGATTGGTTTTTGGATTGTGTTGAATTCCGTCATCCTCGTGAAAGGCGTCGATCCCGCTCCTTTTCAAATGCTGAATCTGATTCTCGCAGTAGTCGCCGGTATGCAGGCGCCCATCATCATGATGTCGCAGAACCGGCAAGGCGAAAAAGATCGCCTGCGAGCAGACCTGGACTATCGCGTGAACTTAAAGAACGAGCTGTCGCTGACTGAAGTGCTGCGGCGGCTCGATGTGCTCGAGAGCGAGCGGCTGCCGAAACTTTTTGAAGAGCAGAATTCTAGATTGAAGAGTAAGTAGTTTGTTGGTAGTGCAGTGCTTTGTGCTTTGTGCTTTGTACTTTGTACTTTGAGTTTTGGTCCAAGAGCAAAGTACAAAGCTCAAAGTTCAAAGTTCATTTCTTTTAGCAACCCTTCCCCCAGCGCCAAATCCTCGGGCCCGGTGATCTTAATATTCCGCGAACTGCCTTCCACGATGGTCACCTTTACACCCAGTCGTTCAACGAGCGCGCTCTCGTCTGTAAGTTCAGGATCCAGGACATCAACCTGATCGTAGGCCCGTCGCAACAATTCAAAACGAAAACATTGGGGCGTCAAGGCGCGGCGCAAAGCTGTTCGCGGCAGTGTTTTTGCGACAGTTCCATTGCTAACCTCTTTTATCGTATCCGTCAGAGGCGCGACCATGATTGCAGCCCCATTCACTTCGGCCGCTCTGACGGTCTGAGTAATTTCGTCGGCAGTCACAAAGGGACGCACGCCGTCGTGTACGGCAATTATTTGAGCGGTAGCTGGACGCACGGCGAGCAGTCCTTTTAGAACAGACTCGGCGCGAGTCATTCCTCCGGGAACAATCTTCGAAAGCTTGCGCAACCTGTGCTTTTCCGCAATGGCGAGAAAACCGGCTGTGTCCTGCGCTGGTAAGACTAGAATGATTTCCTGAATGGCCTCACACGCCTCGAAGGATCTGAGCGTGTGGATAATGATCGGTGTGCCTGCGAGTTCCAGAAACTGCTTGGCCCGGCTGCCGCCCATGCGAATGCCCTGTCCGGCAGCAGCAATGATTGCTACATTCATAGAAAAGTGACAGGTAACAAGTGACAAGTGACAAGAACGATCAGGCTAATCTCTTGTCACTTATCACTTGTCGCTTGTCACTCTTTTCGTCTCCCGTTACTTCCGTTGCTGATGTATCGATCGATCGATTACTATTCCAATACCGTTTCGCTGTCGGTAACGCGCACCGGGACGGGAGTGCCCCGCGTGTCACGCTGCGGGCGGCGCGTGGTCCCATTCGTGCGATGCTCGCCATTGCCATTTTCGGCCTCTTCCCAGAGACGGCCAAAGATCATTTTGCCGGCAGTCGTTTGCAGCACGCTGGTAACGGCAATGTCGGCATTCTTTCCGATTAATCTGCGGGCGTTATCGACTACAACCATCGTCCCATCATCAAGATAAGCCACACCCTGGTTGTATTCCTTACCCTCTTTCAGAATGAAGACTCGCATGGCCTCGCCGGGCAGTACTACCGGTTTCAACGCATTCGCCAGCTCGTTGATATTGAGCACGCTGACGCCTCGTAGTTGCGAGACTTTGTTTAAATTAAAATCGTTGGTAACGATGACTGCGTCCAGTTGCTTGCCGAGCTCAATCAACTTCAGGTCAACTTCGCGCACCGAGGGAAAGTCTGTTTCTACAATCTGAATGTCCAGCGAGTTGTTGTTTTGCAAACGGTTGAGCATATCCAAACCGCGCCGGCCCCGTTGACGTTTTGAGGAGTCCGGGGAATCGGCGACTTGTTGGAGCTCTCGAAGAATGAACTGTGGAATTATAAGCGAGCCGGTAAGAAAACCTGTTTCCGCTACGTCGGCTATGCGCCCGTCAATGATGACCGAGGTGTCCAGAATCTTTAAATCACGGCGGGAAGCCTTATCAGTAAGGATGCCGCCCAATGCAGACAATTCAAGATAATCCCCCTTGGCTGCACCTACCATCAGCCCGACGTAGGCCATGAAGAAGGTCAAGGACAACGTCAGGAAGGTCTTGACTTCCGGAGCCACGGCCATCGATTCCTGTCTGCTAATCAAAGATCCAATCAGGAAAGCGCCAATGATTCCCATGATCGAACCGACAGCGGCTCCAATGAGTGTCTTTAATGATGCGCGGCGGATTCGGAGTTCGAAAAGAATGATACAAATGGCGATCAGAGCGCCCACGCCGGCAGAAATCCACCGGTCACGCGCAATGGGTCGGAGCACGTAACCAGATGATACTAGAATGGCGGTAAAAACTAGTCGTATAATAACGACATCGGCGCGCATGACAGGCCGAATCTTATCACGGCCTGAACTGCCAGTCACCCAAAACCTTTTGAAACTAAGCGTTTTGGCGCCATTCCTTCAGGTATTTAAGTAGCCTATCTGAATAACCTCCATGAAACCACTCCACCGGGGCGGGCATCAGGGTTCACTCGGAATAAAATAGAGGATTATGTGGTCAACTTCCCCGAACAGTTCCTCTGGGCCCCCTTTGAATTCATCCGGGGAGGTGAACCTTCCCTACGCTGACGAGTAGTACCTGGCAAGAAGGTAATCCAGCCCCGTCTCGACGTCCAATTCTTTTGAGGTTAAGAACGGGTAGTTGAACCAGCCCGCCCGCACGCGCGAGCGCAAGTTGTCAAAGAATGGGTGCAACCTAAGAGAGCGGTAGGGCCAGCTATGTCTTAGAGCGGGTATAAAAAAACTGCTTAACCAGCCGAGAAGATTCAACGAACTTCAAAACGCCTGGCGCCTCAAATATAGCGCAGCTGGTTTTCCATTTCGTCAGCCGTGGTGCGATTCAAGACAAGCAACAAGCGGCGCACCAGTTCGTGAGCATCGTGACGCGTGGCAATAATAATCCCGTGGTGCTTCCGTTTGGCAGCATAGCAAGCGGTGGCGCGTGCCTCGAAATCCGTTCGATTATGTGTCAGCAAAGTTTTCTGCTCGCTGATTGCGTAAGACAACTGTTCATCATCGTTGCTGCCCAATTGCCCTGCTTCTTGTGTGGTCAAAGCGACAAAACCGCGCGCTCGTAGTAACTCCGCTACGAGTACGTCCACGTCTTCATCGAGATAGAGGTCAATGAAGAGTTGGCTGCTCACGAATTCTTGACTAGGGGATCGAGCAGTTCATCCGGCACACGATTGCGCTCGATATAAGCATTGATTTCCTCTTGATTATCGCTGTAATAGGAGAGGGCATCAAAGATCTGCGCCAAGGTCAGGTGTGGCAGTCTGGTAGTGATCTCTTCCGGTCCGGTTCCCATACGCCACAGCTCAACAATTGCTCGCACGGGCGTCCGCGTCCCTGTGATGATTGGCTCACCTCCAAGAATTCCCTTGTCCGTTACGATGTACCGATTTGCAGTTGCTGTGGTCATGATGACTCTAAAACCTCACTTAGTTGAGATTCTATTCTAGCCGCTATTGCCAAGAAGATCCTAAAGGATGAACCCCTTTTCGGCCAGCCCCTGGGCACTCTCCGGAAGCAGGCAGGCCTCTCCCAACAGCAGCTCGCCGAGCGACTCGGACTCACACAACGAGCCTACGCTCACTGGGAGCGCAACCCAGTCGCACTCCGCCCTGAGCAGCTGCTCAGCCTGGCCGAGACTCTCAGGTAGACCCATCCGTCGTTTCCTTCCTCACGGCTTCCACCGACTTATATTCGAACGGTCCGATGCATGGTGCCTCTGATGCAGTCCCGACTTCCACCGTTTTGGAAAAATTTACCATCGCCTTCAGGTCTTTGAAGTTCTGAATCGTCACTTTTAATCTTGTTCAGGCTTTTCCTATCTATGAGCCCATTCTTACCAAGCTTTACCTTATCCCGAATGTTCTCCGGCAGCGTCTGTCGGATGCGTTTCAACGCCTCCTCGTCTAGCACCTTCACCTCTTCGCCATTGGGATCGACGAATCTAAGTGGGTTGTTATAAGTGTAGCCGAAGCGGTTCCAGCTTTGCGGCAGGGTTCGCTTTGCGCTTGACAGTAATGGATCTACGCTCGTGAACCTCCCTTGTGTTGATGAGTAGTAATCTCGCGAGGAAGTAGTCGAGCCCCGTTTCAATGTCCCGTTCTTTTGAGGTTAGAACGGGTAATTTGAGTCCGCGCACCAGCCCGCACGAGCGCAATTTGTCAAAGATCGTCAGCAACTAAAGAGAAAAGCAGCGGCTTGAAGCGACGGCGAAAGCCACCTTGGGTCCACCCAACGAGCCTATGCTCACTGGGACGCAATCCGGTCGCGCTCCGCCCTGACCAGCTGCTCAGCCTGGCCGAGACTTTCAATGTTTCAGTGGAAGATCTGGTGGGATCTAACGGAACGAAGAAACGCGGCTCGTCGGGTCCAACCGGCAAGATGAAGCAGCTATTCGAAGCCGCCTCTCGGCTCCCGCGTAGTCAGCAACAGAAGCTCGCGGCCGTCCTCGAAGCGTTTGTCAACCAACACGGCGCACGGGGAAGATTGGCCGGTACAAACGACTTTCGACTCGAACATTAAGCAGCAAATTTTGAGCCCGTACTCACTTAGGAAGTGATGAGCTGTAAAAGAGAACGTAGTGTTCCGGTTCACCTCTTCGAACAAACTCCATTTTCCCTTCCAATTCCCATTCGTAGTTGAAGCTGAGTCTCGTTGGTCCTGTGAAACGTTCTTCTCGAAGATGTATAGCCCAAGAGGGTCAATGTACCTCAAAGGATTATTCGCGGCATAAATGAACCGGTTCCACGATTGCGGATCGGATGGGTGTCCAGACGAAAGTAATGGATCGGCACCCGTGAACCGTCCCTGCGTGCTTGAATAGTACCGAGCAAGGAAGTAATCGAGACCCGTCTCATTGTCCCGTTCTTTTGAGGTTAAGAACGGGTAATTTGAGGCTGCGAACCCGCCCGCGCGAGAGCATTTTGTCAAAGAACAGCAGCACCTAAAAGAGAAAATCGGCGGCTCGAAGCAAGGGCCAAAGTTGGCCCAACGAAGCAGGATTATGACGTATCCTTCTGGCAGAACCCCAGGGCGGTGAGCAAATCTGATTCCCGCTACGACCAAATCAGAAACGATAAGGCAGGTGGCCAACTAGACGAGCAGAGACTTGGCTATAGCTGGCGGAAGCGGCGACTAAAAGAGGTTGAAAGTACTATTCGGCGGTTATCGTGCAAGCGTTTTCTATTCTCTAGCTTATTTCTCGAAGGCTCTTCGGGTAAGGCCTTTTTCCTGAAACAACATCATCTATGAATTGCAGCACGTTCTTAGACACAAAGTCGGCAGGATTAGCGCGAACAGCCTCCTCAGCCCTTTCTCTTGCTTCTCTCGACTTGTTATTAAGCAGCAGGGCAAGAGCGAGATTGGAGATCAATCCGGCATCATTAGGCTTCAACTCTATCGCAGCAGTCGTGAAATCCTCCGCTTCTTTGCCCTTTCCCACGTTTAATGCAGAAAGAGCCGCCTCTCTCATAACATCTGGGTTCAACGGTTCAATTTGGTGGGCTCTCGTAAACCATTCCAGTGCCTTCGCGTCGTCGTCCATTCGCTGATAGATCTTCCCTAATGCCCACATCGCAGACCAACTCGTCGGATTAATCGCTAACATCTGTTCAAAAAGTGTAATGGCTTTTTTCAGGTTCCTTAGCGAAAACCATCCGGGTTTACGCAACTCCCCCCGCCCTTGGAGGTGAACCTCACCATCAAGCATTCTCCAGCCTTCTGTGTGCAAGCGATCGTGAAGGTTTGCTTGTTCCTCTTTGGACTTTGAATTCATCATTTCATCCGAGGCATTCCTCTTGCCCATCTTAATTCACCATCCTCAAAACGACCCAACTCCACTGACCCCGTTCCATAATCATGGATAAGACAAAAACTCTGAGGGTGAGCCTTAGCTAAAGACGCGAAAGATGGATTCTTTGCAGCGAGATCGCTAACAAGGTTCATAGCCCTTTGCAGATCGGCCAACGCCGTCTGCTCAGTTGTGTTTTCGATATTCCTGCTTGAATTAACGCTCACCTCAAGATGACCATCGGGTGTGAGCCAGAAGCTTACCCCCTCAAGGCTAAAAGAATCCCCATCACGAAGACGCTCGAGCGCCAACTCAAAGCGCGGGCCATGTGGTTCTAGGACTTGCATACGCTACCTCCTAAAACCTAAACCTTGTGAACGATCCTTGGGGAACCGTCGTGCCACTAAACTGGAACTCAGACCCTCCTCCGGGCCTCCCGAAAACATTGCCAGTTACACGCCCTGATCGCAGTAGGTTGCTCGTGTTCAGAGCTTGAGAGTCAACAGCGAACAAAGCGCGCGCACTATTTTGCGCTGGCAACGCCAACTCAAGTTGTGCTTGTAGGGGCGTTAAGCCTCCATTGTTTGTCAAGAAGAGTTGGCCGCCCGGCCGTCCCAGCTGAGAACCTTGGATCAGTGCGGCAGATGCATCATCGGTATAGTGGAACAGGACCGGCGGTAATCTACCTGCTGTCTCGATGCGGCACCAAACGTAAAGTTGAGAGCGCCACCGAATCCACCAGCCAGGCCACCAGCTAAAGAGGCGAAAAACTTGATGCGGGGGCCCTCGCTAGCCCAGACAGTGTCGGCCGTTGCCCGCCCCAGAATGCCTCTTTGTTGGTCGCTAAAGTCTGCAGGATCTGTGCTGCCAAGGGAGGCGTACTCTTCACTGGAGAAGCGCTCTTTGTCGACTCGAAGATAATTGTTTGAGCCTGAATCTAGCCAGAGGGCCTCATTCGTGCCAATAAACCAAGATGAGCTATATTCTGACCACTCGCCCTCCCAGCCATCACCTGTTGGAATAGTGTCGCCCTCGTAGTACTGAAAAGTTCTAGTATTACCTCTTACCTGATAAGCCCACCTCAATCCCGTAGGATCAGTGAACATCAATGGATTATTCAAGACGTAGGCATAACGATTCCAGCTTTGGGGTTCGGCCGGCTCGCCGCTTGACAACATCGGATCAGGGCTCGTGAATCGCCCCTGTGTGTTTCCGTAATAGCGCGCCTGCGCGTAATCGAGGTTGGTTTCATTGTCCCGTTCATATGCGGTGAACTTTTGGCGCACATCGCCGATATAGCCTTGAGCGGTCGTCCTGCCACCCACACCGGCGAAGAGTTCCTCCCCGAACGGCAGGTAATCGTGCCGCTTCACACCCGCCAAGCTACCCGATTTATTTACCACCATTCGCGGCGTTCCTAAGTGGTCCGCCACCAGCCAGTAAGCTTCTCTATAAATCGTGCCGGCCAGTTCTCTGAATGCGCTCGATGTTGCAAACGCATTCAACACGTTCTGTCTGCCTGAACCCACGGTCGCCTGTCCTGCCCACCAGCTAAGCCCCCCGGAATCCGGTCCTCGCTGCAAGAACCCCTCGTACAGGTTCGTAACGTACTGCGTGTTGCTCAGGTTCGCATCATTCACCTGGCCGGCAAACAGGTTGCGCCCCATCGTCTCCGCCGCACTGATTACCTGTGATTGCCCCAAAGCCGCAGCGTTGTTCAGCGTGGCGCTTTCCGTCGCCAACTGCGTCGGGCTGGGCGGAGCACTGAATGCTCCCTGATAGAAGTTCGTTACGAAATTCTCAGTTCGTTGACCATCACTCGTCGCTGTCCCGTACAACGTGTTGGCCAGAGTCTGGAATTCACTCGAGGCTTCGAAAGCATTGAGCACGTTGATTCGGTTCTGCAAGCTGCCCGCAGCTTGGCCTGACCACCAGCTCAGCCCGCCCGCATCCGGGCCACGTTGCAGGTAAGCGTAATAAAGGTCAGTGACGTACTGGGTATCCGTTCTATAGGGATTTGTCTCATAGTTGGTTTGCACAAACAGCGCCCGCGCGATCTCTTTAGCTTTCACCAGCAGTTGCGCCTGACTCGTGGCGCCGGCCGCTGCTAGTTCGTTTGACTTGGCCGCCAACTGTTGAGCTGTGGGCTCAACCTGCAGCGCTCCGAAATACAGCGCCTGCACAAACCGCTTCACCCGCTGGTCGTCGCCACTGGCCATCGTCACCAGCAACTCACCGTTGCGATAGCCGTACTCCTTAGTTGGCACAAAGGTGGCCGCGCCCGCTGCGTACTCGGCTAACAGCTCCCCGTCCATTCCGTAGACTTGCCACGTCTCCACTCCATTAACTTTGCGTCTCACTCGTTGGCCGTCGGCATTGTATGAGTAGCTACTCACTTCCACGAGGTTGCCGTCTTTGGCCGTGGTCAAACGATTCTCGGCATCGTACCGCAAGACGGATTATCACATTTCACTTACTGCTTTCGTCCGATCGCGAACAGGCTCGCCGAGGTGCGCACGTACATCACCCCATCCGACAAGGCAGGGGTGGCCATCAGCAGCTCTCCCATCGAGTTCGTGGCAACGTGAGTGAATTTCTGACCGGCTGCGATCACAAGCATTTCCCCGTCTTCATTCGAAAGGTAGAGCTTGCCGTCAGCTGCCACCGGCGAGGCGCTGAAGCCGCTGCCGACCAGCGGCAGTCTTTGACGATAGACTTCCTCGCCGGTCCGCAAGTTGTAGGCGTCCAGGAGGCCGTTGTTGGCGAGCACATAGAGAATGCCGTTATAGACCAGCGGCGTCGGCATATAGGATCCGCGACCCGTGCGGCTCCAGGCGATCGCCTCGCTATTAGATTTGCCCTCAGGCAAAGTGAGGTCTGCTCGAGCGCCAGCCCGCACTACAAAAATCGGACGTTCGGGCGCGCGGCCACTGACTACGACAAACATATCATCGGTAAAGATAGGCGTGGGTGCGGTGATCTTTGAGCTTCGCCCAAGCCGCCACAACTCTTTCCCTGTGCGAGGGTCATAACCGCGGATGTAATTTGAAGCGTTGGTGACCAGTTCCGGGCCTGCCGAGGTCATCGCAACCGTCGGTGAGCCCCACGATGGAAGCTCGTCGCGCTCTGTTTTCCATACCGTCTTGCCGGTGTCAGCATCGAGGGCCAAAAGGAATGAATCGTTCTGGGTGTCGCACTGAAGGATCACGAGACCGTTCCAGATGATGGGCGAGCTGGCGGGGCCCCATTCGTACGTCGGAATGTCATAAGCGCCCAAATCAATTCGGCCAATGTCGACCTTCCAGAGAAATCGCCCTTTGACATCGTAAGCATGGACGCCTTGCGAGCCGAACCACGCCACGACAATGCGGCCATCTGTGGCGGGAGTAGAGTTGGCGTAGGTGGATTTGATGTGCCGCTTATCGACCGGCACGCCCTGGTGGGCGACGCGCTCCCAAAGAATTTTGCCGGTTCGCTTGTCGAGCGCGTAAATCATCCAGCGGTGCTGTGAGCGATCTTCAGATGCATCGCCGTCGCCATACAGACCGGGGCGGAAGGTAGCCTTTGGGTCGCTGCTGGAAGCGCTGGTTACGAAGATCCGGTGTCCCCAGACGACCGGGCTCGAGTGTGCGAGTCCGGGAATCGCGGTGCGCCAGAGAATGTTCTCGCCGGTCGTGCCGTTCCAACGATCGGGGAGATTCTGCTTTTCGGCTACACCTGAAGCTTGCGTTCCGCGGAAAGAAGGCCAATTCCCCGTCGAGGTGTTGGGATCGGGGCGCGCGGGCGGTCGCGCGCGGGCCGTTCTAACGATGCGCCGTGGGGCCTTAGTTTTCACTTCACCGACCGGCGACCAGGTGCTGCGGTCGAGAATCATTCGTCTTGGCATGCACTCATCCGAGACGAGGTCGAAGCTGACGTGATTACCATCAATACGAACCCGATACCGCCCCGGTCCGTCGCAACCCTTGGGTCCGCCTGACGTGGATAACTCGATCTCATCACCTTTGCTTTTCCAGTTGCCAGTCAGCGTGGGCCAGCGGTCGCCTTCCAACTTGAAGGTGCCTCCAGAATCGAAACGCGCGACGAAGACGCCAAACGTCAATGGGTGAGATGGGAGCTGGACATCCGTCTGCTCCGAGGCGCCCGCTTGTCTTGAAGCGCTAGTAGCCACAATTCCAGTCGTCAGCACAATTATGACCCAAAGTCTTTTGTAATCCATTCTTCTCATGCGCATCGCCACCTTCGCTAACCTAAAACCAACCAGGTTTAGGGAATTATCATTGAGGGTCAGTATCACTCACTACAGAACAGGAAGCGGTAGCGACCTGGCCGTCTCGGTACCACTAACACAATTTGAGCCTGTCGCAACGGCCAGGTCGCTACCGCTTCCTGTTCTGTAGTTGAGCACAATGTTAAGAGTTGATTACCCGGGATATCTCGGATTACACGTGGTCTAGACTTGAGGATAATGTCCAAAGAGTTGACCAATATGGAACGCAACTTATTGCCCTTTCTTCTTGATCCCTTCTTCGCCTGTCAGCCTTACGAAGGATAAACATGGTTCGGGTTATTGGTGAAGTAACCGGCGTGATTCCAGGAGGAGAAAAGCGAGCGGCGCGATAAAGAGGTTGGCGCTCCTGAAAACAGGATTGAATGGCTTTAAGCCTTATCCTGACGCCCCGGCTCAAAACCTCGAACACCGGTACTTGGATCGATCGTCACCGCTCACGGGCATTATACTCAAGGAAAGCCCAAAGTACAGGGCCAGCATTCACCGTCGCTGTCGAACTAAACCAGCAAGTTGTTCATTCTGAGTTCACAACTTTGTCAGGCAGTTGCGCGTATAAGCAGGCATGAAAGAACAATGGCTGGAGATTATAAGTATCAACAGAGGAGGAAACTCTATGCCGAAAGGCAAATTTTTTATCGCTGTGGTGATTCTGATTGTCATCGCTCTCCTGATCGGAGCCATGGTGACCTTTAACAATATCAAGTATGCACAAGAAGGTACGGTGCAGGTCGTAACCAAGTGGGGCGCGATCGAGCGCATCTATACTCCATCGGACGGATGGTTCACAACGATTGCGCCGGGACGCAAGAGTTATGATGTCAACATCAAATCGTTTACCGAGAGCGCGCCGGTGCGCGTAACCAGTAAAGACAACGCCGCCTTACAGGTCGACATTTCATTGACCGCTTACACTGACCCCGCGAAGGTAGCAGAGTACGTGCGCAAGTACGGGTTCTCGGAAGAGGAGAGACACCGCCGGCGCAATGAGATTCTGAAAGGAATCGTGCAAACGGAAGCGCGCAATTCCTTTGCGGATTACGGAGCCTACGAGATTTACGCCAATCAGGAGCAGATTCAAAAGCGAATCTTGGATTCCTTGCGACCGCAGCTCGGGAGTCAGCTCCTGCTGGTCACGGAGTCGGTGCAGATTGGCAATCCTGATTTCTTAGACGACAGGGTCGAGGCAGCCGCTTCGGGCGTCGTTGCCAATGAGAAACAAAAGCAGGCGGAAGAAGCCAGACTGGAAGCCGCGAAGGTCGCCGCACAGACCAAGCAAATCGAAGCACAGACCTTTGCCAATCCAGCCCTGCTGGAAATCAAAAAGCTGGAATTGCAACTAGAGATCGAGCGCGCACGCGCCGACGGCATCAAGAATCATCAGGGCGCACTGACGATCATGTATGGTCAGCCGGGTGTTCAATTGCAAGTTCCTGCAGGGAGGTAACGTGAGATTCTTATTCCTGATATGGCTGGTGGTAGAGGTCTTGCAACTCGCGCTGATTGGGATGCTGGTGGTCGGGTATCGCAACTTGCAGCGGCGGATGGATGAAGGCGCCTATCGCTTCAGGACTCATCCTCCGGCTTCGGTGACGGACGAGTAAGGGCAGCATGAGTCCCCGATAGATCATTTCAGAGGTGGCAACGCTTCCGTCCTTTAACACCACTCTTATCTGTCTAGCACCACTCTCATCTGTCACTTCAAATTCTTTCTTTACTTCTCCAAGTTCCCTTGTCGCGAAACTGAAGACTCGCGCCATCTTTTCGCCGTCTTACTCTCCGCTGACGGGGCACTCAAGCTCAAAACGGACCTCGCCCTTCTCCGTGATTCCTGCGCGGGTCCAACCTAAATGCAAGTAAAACCCTTCTGCCCGGCTGCCGGGCTCCGTTGTTAGCGAGATGCTGGCGCGACCTTCAAGGCACAGCCAGTCGACGGCCCTTTCAAGTAGAAGTCTGCCCAAGCCCTGCCTCTCCCATTCGGGGCGCAGGAAGAGTGCCCATATCATCGACTCCTCGCGATCAGCCATGCTGAACCCAATGACTTTCCCTTTGTGTTCCGCCACCCAGCCCTTACCGCGCACTTCAAGCCCGGCCACGATCCGCTCCTGCGAGATGTCGGTGGTCAGGATGTTTTCTTTAACGGCACCTCGAACCGCCATTAAAGCAGGAACATCGTTGCGAGTTGCTTCACGAATGGTCATGTCGCTCTTCAACCGGGTCTTCGAAAGCAAACGGGAGCAATCAAGGGTACTGCGGATGTCGAATCGCGCAGCTGCAGAAAGGTGCAACTGCCATCAATAATTTACTCAAGCCGATCTGCCAAGTGTTCATTGGGGCCCAGTAGGTTTCTGAAAAAATGGTCAGTGGGCTTGAAGGATGCTATCGAGGCGGCAGCTGCAACAGCTCGTCACGCTACACGGTTGGCTGGAATCATTCATCTGTCGAAACCATATGCTTCGCCGCGAAACTCGGCAGCGATTTTTCTAATCATCGGATCAGGATCCTTGCTGGCTCGGCCTATCAATTCGGGGAAGGGGCCATCACTTACACCATTCAGCCAATCGTAAACTTCAATGCTTGCGCTTAAGGAGCGAGCGCGAACGGCAGGATCGGAACTCTCGAAGCCTTCAGCTGCCGTGTCTGCGTAAAGAGCATAGATAGTCGCTGGATACCCATTACCACACCATCCTCGGTGATTGTTGTGCAACTCCAGAGAGGTGGAAATTCCTGGTGAGGCATCACCATATACATAGTTACGAATCTTCCATTTAGAATGAAGAATCATCGCTTGGTCGTAAGCAAGTACGGTAGCCAGAAAGAATGAGAATATGGCGATCGGAGCGTAACGAAGATGAGTTAGTAAACGCGGAAGAGGATTTAGTTTGAGGCAAGCGGTTACGAATTCGGATATTATCCATGCAACCAGCCAGGCTCTCAGAACGATTGTCCAAAAATTGTCAGAGAGATGGAGCCGCCAGAATACCGAACCAAACAGCACGAATGAGTAGGCTGATAAAAAACCAGCAACGATTCTGACGAACAATCGCATCATGTTTTCACCTCAATAAGCCGAGGATTCCAACATGATTTTAGACAACTAGAGAAGTTATTTGTTCCCCAGCTTGGATGCGCTTGCTGAACGTCTCCCTTCCGAAGATTGATTGGATTGGGCGCCTAATAGCGGAGCTGCCCTCCGTCGGTGTGAGCTACTTAGCTGGGTGTGTCGTTAACCAGACGCTCTAACCGCGTCTTCGTAAGCTGCTGAGAGCTCACTCTGGTTCGTAATACAGATATCTAGATCGCGCAGTAGCCCGTCGCCGATCCCGTAAATCCAACCGTGCACTGCCAGCTCCTGTCCCCGGCCCCAGGCATTCTGCACAATCGTCGTCCGGCTGACGCTCAACACCTGTTCGATGACATTCAACTCACACAGCCTGTTCAGGCGCTCAACTTCATCACTGATTCCTGAGAGCAGCGCCTCGTGGCTATGCATAACGTCCTGTACGTGGCGCAGCCAGTTGTCTGCCAGGCCGAGTTGAAGATTCTGCATTGCCGCCTGCACGCCGCCGCAGCCGTCGTGACCGCAGACGATCACGTGACTGACCTTCAACAAGTCTACCGCGAATTGAAGGACGGAAAGGCAGTTGAAGTCGGTGTGGACAACTACGTTCGCAACGTTGCGGTGGACGAACATCTCGCCGGGGGAGAGGCCGACCAGTTGAGTTGCCGGCACACGACTGTCAGAACAACCTATCCACAAATAGCTCGGAGTCTGTTGCTGAGCTAAGGCCTGAAAGAATCCCGGGTCCTGAGCCTTAATACGCTCGGACCAGGCCCTGTTATTCTCAAGCAGCTCTCTCAAGTCTTTCATGTCAGCTATTGGAGCACCAGATATGCGAACACCCAACTACGGCAGGTATCGGTCACGCCCTCCGATCCTTGGCCCTCTTAATACTCTCTCGAAGTAGTTACCGCTGAACGATATGATGACTCAGCCATTCAGCCAATTCCATTTTCGACGTCTGGCCACTAGCAACGCCAAGGACAATTCTCTCCTGGTCGTCAACTGACGCATCGAGCTCATGACCGTTAAGTATGAGAAATACTTCCATCGCAGCATGCCCCACACGTTTGTTCCCATCGACGAAAGCGTGATTCTGAATGAGCGAGAATCCCAGGGCGGCAGCTTTGGTCGAGATTGTGGGATACAAGGATCGTCCCGCAAAACTCGCTTCTGGCTGGGCCACGGCGGATTCTAAAGCGCCACGATCTCTCAAACCGGAAGGACCTCCGCTTTGTGCTATCAAGAGAGAATGTAAGGAGATTACTTCTTCAACAGACAAGTAGCGCATCAGGCGAGGCGGCCATAAAGCTCAGCGTTTTTCTTGAGCACATATTCGGAGGAATCGCGGAATTCCGCGTCGAGCTGCGCGAGCTTCTCTTCAACACTCAGAACCAACAACTCTTCACGAGAAACACTCAGGCGCTCCGCAGCTTGCTCGAGCTTGGAAGCGGTTTGGTCTGGTAACTGGACCTCAATCGTCTTCATGGAAGTAAATTACACCAATAAGCACCTTCCGCCTATGCCTAAGTTGCCTGCCTATGCTCGAATTAAATAGGCGGAAGCATGAAGCCTACAACCCTGGAGGAAACATCGTAAAAGTCGAAGAAGGCATTCGTGACTGTGAATGCTAACGCTCGCGAGTAATCCAACGCAAGGCATGCCGAGGTTAGATTGCGAGCCCCACGTCAGGGAACGTGGTCGAACTTGACCGGTATCCCGAGATCCTCGAGGACCAGAAAGTGCCAAGGACACTTGTTAATGCCAAGGGCCATATCCTCGTCAAAGAGCATGACAGCACTCTTAAGGTTACCCGCGTGCTGGTGAAATAGGTGATCGGACCATCTCCGATTTGGGACGATAAGGGTCACGTCAGCTGGATCCAGGCGTAAACGGTCCAAGGGCACGGGCCACTCTCGCTCCCAGCTGAAATCCGGCTCCTTGCCGGGTTCGTACTCCTTATGCCGATAACGCTGCGAATCATGAAGCATGTTGAACTCAGACTCGGGCTGGTATATGACGGGCCTGCCTCCGACAGAGAACAGCGTTGTCTTAGCCAGCATGACGCCGAAGGGCGCATACGGCATGCCGTGAATAGAGGGCTCGGCTAGTATAGCTCCGAGTTTTGAGATGGGCGCTTCACTGAAACACACGCACTTATAGCCTCCTCGGATCAGGCCTGTACCCCCGAACAAGGTCTTCTGGCCGACAATGCTCAAGAAGCGCTCAGCTGCCTCCTTCTCGGTAGCACCCTTCGTGAGGTGAACGAGTCGATCACTTAGGTCGTCCCTGATCATTCGCGCCCTCGCCGTCTAACCTCCAATTAGAATCTATTCCCTCGGATTCCAACACAAGAACTTCTAATATAATAGGCAGTGTGTTGCAAATCCTACAGGTTTTCTGTTGCAGGCAGCGCGACGCGAACCCCCTGCCTAAGACCTTCGGCCCTGTTGCTGTGTTAATAAAGCCCACCGTAAGAGACTGCTTAGAGTGACTACATTACGGTTGTTGACCTTCTGACCGAGGGGGCTTCACTACGACCGCCGGGACGTTCTGGTCCTTTACCAGTTGATTGAATGCGGGTACATCGGTGTTTATGACCCGAGCCAGGCGCTGAAGCTGACCGTCTATCTGACTCACTAATTCGTCGTAGACCGCGTAGGATTGGTCCGTTGGGGCTGCGTCGCCGCGAGAAACCACTCCGCCAAGTGCGGCCAGTTTGTTGTTGAACCGAATAGGAAAGTTCAAAGGATCCTGGCTGCTCTGGTTCTTCGTTTGGTAGAGCGTCTCTTCAATCTCCGTCAGGGTCTTACTTAAGGCCGTGGCCGCGCCGTTGATCACCTTGAAATCAGGTTGCCCACTACCCGAGGCGGGCCGTCCGCCTGGGGACGCCGTCTCCTTAACTCGCTTCAGCAAGTCGTCCACTTGCTTGCGGACGTCTCGAATCTGGATCACTGCATTGTGCGTCTCAGAGACTTTGTCACGAATCTTGAGTGCGAGCTCCTGCTGCTTTGCATAGTCCGCGGCCGTCGCCGAAAGACGCGGATCCGGTTTCACTTCAAAGTTCTCCACCATAGTCGCGCCATCGACTGTGAGCTTCACCTGATAACTTCCCGGCACGATTCGCGGGCCGCGAGTTTCTCCCGCCCAGAGAATCATGCCCGGAAAGCGCACTGCATCCGGATAACGCATGTCCCAGATAAATCTATTGAGTCCCGCGTCGGTCGGCACTCGCGCCAACGCTCCTGCGCCAGGAGGTCCGGCCTCTTCCGCCGCTGCAGGTTGCTCTGGTGACGTCGTTCCCTGACCAGGTGATGGAGATGGCCTCGGAGCCGCAACAGTGAACTTTCGGATGGACTTTCCGCTGGAGTCGAGGAATTCAAGAACCGTATCACTGGTGGGCTTTGCTTTAAGCGAGTAGTAGACCACCACGCCATTAGGCGGGTTCTTGCCAACAGTCGCAGTCGCCGGAAGCGGGGCGCCCCCGCCGCCTTGCATGCGATACACGACCTCGGGTTTGAAGAGTCGAGTCGTGGACGACGGTCTGGTCTCCATCATTTGGTGCAGCAGCGGCAGATCATCAAAGATCCAGAACGAACGACCCTGGGTCGCGGCCACCAGATCCTGCTCACGTTTGTGGACCGCCAGATCTGTTATGGGAACTACCGGAAGATTAAACTGCATCGCACGCCACTTGCCCCCGTCGTCGAATGACACATACAAACCGGTTTCCGTTCCCGCGTAAAGCAACCCGCGCTTGTTGGGATCTTCGCGAATCACTCTGGTGAAAGCACTCTCCGGGATTCCATTCGTGATCTTTTTCCAGGTCTTACCGTAATCACTGGTCTTGTAGAGATAGGGTTTGAAGTCGTCCCACTTGTACATCGTCGCGGCGACATAAGCCGTGGCCGGATCATTGGGCGACGCCTCGATTGAATTAATCTGAATCCACTCCGGCATCAGACTCTTTGGCGGCGTCACATTGTCCCAATTCTTTCCGCCATCTCGGCTCACGTAAACTAAACCATCATCAGAGCCGGTCCAAATCAGACCCTTCTGCAACGGAGACTCCATCATCGCAAAAATTGTGCTGTAGTACTCGACACTAGTGTTGTCTTTCGTGATTGGACCGCCGGATGGTCCCTGCTTCGACTTGTCATTCCGTGTGAGATCGGGACTGATGATCTCCCAGCCCTGGCCTTCATTGGTCGATTTGAAAAGTACATTCCCTGCGGCATAAAGCGTGTTGGGATCGTGCGGCGAAAACAGAATGGGAAAGTTCCACTGAAAGCGATATTTCAAAACGTCTGCCCCGGCGCCCATCGGATTGTTCGGATAAGGCGAGACGTTTCGAAGCGAACCGGTTTTGTGATCGTAACGAGTCAGCAAGCCGCCGTACGAGCCCGCGAAGACGATTGACGAATCTTTCGGTGAAGGCGCGATCCAGCCTGACTCACCACCGCCGACGTCGTGCCAGTGCGCCTCGGTAATACTGCTGTCCGTGGTGCGGCTGGCGATGCGGACGGTCGAATTGTCCTGTTGCGCGCCGTAGATGTTATAAGGGAAATCATTATCAACAGCCACGCGGTAGAACTGGGCCGTCGCCTGGTCCTGCTCGGTCCAACTTCCACCTCCGTTAAAAGAAACGTTTGCTCCGCCATCGTTGCCATTAATCATGCGGCTGGGATCGTCGGGAGCTATCCAAAGGTCGTGATTATCTACGTGAGGTACGGAGATCGCGGTATAAGTTCTGCCGCCATCGGTGGATTTGTAGAATCCTGTGTTCAGGACGTACACGGTGTCTGCACTTTTGGGATCGGCATAGATCCGAGTGTAGTACCAGGCTCGCTGCCGCAACCGCCGCTCTTCATTTACTTTCGTCCAGGTGCGACCGGCATTGTCGGAGCGAAACACGCCGCCGTTCTCAGCCTCGATGATGGCCCAAACCCGATCCGGATTTGCCGGCGATACGGTGATTCCGACCTTCCCGACCATTCCTTTGGGCAGACCCGGATTACGAGTAATCTCGTTCCAGGTGTCACCGCCATCGGTCGACTTGAAAAGTCCGCCGCCAGGTCCACCGCTTTCCAATGTCCAGGGTTTTCGATAGACCTCCCAGAAACCCGCGTAAAGAATGTTCGGATTGGTAGGATCGAAAGTCAGGTCGATTGCGCCGGCTTTATTGCCGCGTTGGAGAACCCTTTCCCAGTTTTTGCCCCCGTCCTTCGATCGAAAGACGCCCCGTTGTTCATTTGGTCCGAAAAGATGACCGAGCGCCGCCACGTAAACGATATCCGGATTGCGCGGGTGTACCCGGACGCGTCCGATTTGTCGCGTATCTTCAAGCCCCACGCGCTTCCAGGTTTTGCCCGCATCCATCGACTTGTAAACGCCGTCGCCATGCGATACGTTGCCGCGCACGGGGGATTCGCCCATGCCGACATAGATGGTGTTCGGATCTGAATCCGAAAGACCGATCGCGCCCACCGATCCAGTGCCGAAAACCGTACCATCTGTAATCGGTTCCCAATTGATGCCACCATCCGTCGTCTTCCAAACTGCTCCTCCGGTGGCGCCGAAGTAGTAAACAAGGGGTTGCGAAGCCACACCGGCGACGGCCGTAACGCGCCCACCGCGAAATGGACCGATGCTGCGCCACTGTAGCGCTTTGAGTGGATCTGCGGGGGTGGGTGAGGGCGTCGGCGTTGGCGTTTGCTGGGCCTCAATGAGAGCTGGGGAAGAGCCCATGGCGAAAAGCAGACAGATCATTAGCAAGAGATGAGACGTGCGTGTACTGGCGCATTTTGAACAGTGTGCTCTTAAGCCTTGCAGTACCACTCGACTACAGAACCGCGAGCCGTAGCGACCGGATGCTAAGTTCAAATCACCTAAATGCGGTTTACTAATGATTGAGTGTTGGATCCGGTCGCTACGGCTCACGGTTCTGTAGTCGAGTGGAATTTTCGACGACAAGTGAAACTGCACCACTACCGACGTGCGATACGTCTTGAACATTCGGGTGGACTCCTTTAATTTGGCTTTCGAATTTGACGGCGCAGAAAGATTCAAATCGGTATGGAATGCTAACACTGGGAGTAACTCAAAAGAAATGGTAAAAACAGCGCGCCCCCCGCAGGCCTTAATAAACGTGGCAGTTCTCTTTATTTTCATGTTCGCATTCACTCACTCAAATAAGGCACAGGTGAAGCTGGAGAGTGTTTACAGCGACCTCTCTGAGTAGAAGTGCAAGACCCTCGAGGTTGATAAGGAAACTGGCGGGTCAACGCAGAGATGTCCGGGCATCGCCGGTTATAAACTTCTGGTCCTGGATGACGACGCCCGACAGTCGATTACCGTGGTTACTCCTGACGGCAAGAACCATCCATTGGATTTCTGGCAGGTCATCACCGGTGCGTTTTCCAGTGTGGGCAATAAGGCTGAGTGGCGCGTGACCCGGAGTAGAGGGAAAGTTTCGCCAGTTGCATTGATTGTGCGCGTCAATGCCAGCGCGGACGTTGAGCGTCCCAATCGGCTGACGTCGTACCTGGCGGTGGTGAAAGTGACTCCGGAGAAAATCTGCGTCACGCACAAAATCCCACCGGGCGCGAGGGCAAACGAGACCGCCCGTCGTGCCGCTGACAGTTCACAGACCACTGCTTGTTTGAAATAAGTCGCGCCTAATACGATTGGAGCAAAGATGTTCATCGGCACAGTTCAACAGATTTGGCGTCATCCAGTTAAATCGATGGCCGGTGAAAAGCTCAACGAATGCACCGTTGGCCCTTTAGGAATTCCCGGCGATCGCGGTTGGGCGTTGCGCGACGAAAAGACCGGCGAGATAACTAACGGCAAACTGACCCCGATGCTCATGGAATGCTCAGCACGCTACCTGGAGCAACCCATTCAGGGCCCGTCCCCGAAAGTTAGAATAACCTTTCCCGACGATACGCAGGTCGGTAGCGATGACGCGGACGTGCACTCCCGGCTCTCTCAGGTTCTGGGCAAAGTTGTTACGCTTTGGCCGCTCCAACCGGCCAGCAACAAATCACATTACCGGCGCAAGAATGCTGCAGCTCGGACTCTCGGGCGGCTGAGTCGCTTCCGAGTCTTTCGGGAGGCGCTACCCAGAATTATCAGTCTCACAAACCAGGAGGCCGGGGTGCGCGAGATCTTCAGTCGAGAAGCCGGCGAGCCAATTCCTAACCTATCCGTGTTGCCGGCCGAGGTGCTCGAATTCACTTCTCCACTCGGCACTTACTTTGACGCTTTTCCTATTAATGTGCTCACCACCGCGTCATTAGCAGCGATGTCGCGTTTCAACCCCAACGCGGTTTGGGATGTGCGCCGCTTCCGGCCGAATTTCGTTATCGAAACAGAAAAAGAGTTTGAGGGATTAATCGAGGCCGGCTGGAGTGGACGGATGTTGCGCGTCGGCTCCGTCGAATTGAAGTGTGAGATCCCTTGCGCCCGATGCGGCATGACGAGCCACGGGCATTCAGGACTTCCGAAGGATCCAAGTGTGCTGAGATCAATCGTGAAGGACGCGAATCAAAATCTCGGAGTTTACGCTAGCGTAGTGCAAAGCGGCGGGGTGTCTGTCGGCGATCCGGTCGAGCTGGTTTGATCGAGGGCTTCATTGAGAGCGACCGACCCGATACCGAAATCTGGGGAACAACTGAAGTCGATCGGGGATACTGCTCCAGAGACGGAAATTCGCAGGTTGGGAAGGGCGGTTTACCCCCGCTCGAGGTTGATAGCCATTCATCCTGAATTGTCGATTCAAGTTTGAGTGGCTACGAATCTCGAGCGGGGGTAAACCGCCCTTCCCAACCTGCGAATTTCCGTCTCCTGAGTGTTATCCCCATCAAGTGGTCTGCCTGTGGAAACTAGAACAACTCCTGCAACGCATCTTCGACCGAACGAACGCCGACAACTCTAACTCCCAACATTCGCTCCAGCCCGGAGGTGTTTGACGCCGGGATTACAATTTTTTCGAATCCCAGGGCCTGCGCCTCACGCGCGCGCGCGCCAGCCTGCATTGTGCCGCGCACTTCGCCGGTTAAACCAATCTCACCAAAGACTGCGGTGTGGGGATCGATGGGAACGTTTTTAAAACTCGAGGCTATGGCAGCCACGACTCCCAGATCGGCCGCGGGTTCGTCAACTTCCAAACCGCCGGCTATGTTTACAAAAACATCGTCACCAAGCATTTGCAGTCCCACGCGTTTCTCGAGCATAGCGATCAAGAGCGCCACCCGGTTCTGATCGACTCCCTGGGTCATCCTGCGACCGGTCCCGTACTTGGTTCCTGAGACCAGTGCCTGGATTTCTACCAGGAGCGGTCGCGTGCCTTCCATGCAGGCGGTGACTACTGAACCTGCAACATTCTGCGGACGCTCCTGCAAAAACATTTGGGATGGATTCGCGACCGGCATTAGTCCCGCGCCTGTCATTTCAAAGATGCCGACTTCATTCGCCGCTCCGAAACGATTTTTGGTGGCGCGTACAATACGATGGTTGTGATGCCGTTCACCTTCAAAATACAAGACCGTATCAACGATATGTTCCAGTGTCTTTGGTCCCGCGATGGAACCGTCCTTGGTGATGTGGCCAATGAGAAAAACCGGGATCGTGCGGTTCTTTGCCAGCAACAGGAATTGGTGGGCCACTTCCCTCACCTGCGAAATCGAGCCTGGCGCCGATTCAATCAGCGCCGAGAAAACTGTCTGGATGGAATCGACGATGATGGCGCCCGGGTTCAGGCGGTCTACTTCGTGAAAGATGTTCTCCAGGTTGGTTTCGGGGAGCAGGTATAGATTCTTAGCTTCAATTCTCAGTCGCTCGCCCCGCAGCTTTATTTGGCGTTCCGATTCCTCGCCTGAGATGTAGAGCACAACTGTGCCTCCAGCGCTTAACCGATCCGCCACTTGAAGCAGCAGAGTGCTTTTGCCGATGCCCGGATCTCCACCAATCAGCACCAGCGTTCCCGGCACGATGCCGCCACCCAGCACGCGATCGAACTCGGTTACACCGGAAGTAATTCGCACGTCGTCTTGCGATTCAATCTCGCTGTAGGCAACTGCTTCAACGTCTCTCAGCTTAAATCCATTTCGAGCGCCGCCCTTTTTGGTGGCCCGCGCGCGTTCTTCAACCAGCGAATTCCATTCTCCGCACACCGGACATTTTCCCAGCCACTTGCGCGATTGGTGGCCGCAGTTTTGACAGGCAAAGATTGTTTCCGATTTTTTCATCGCATAAAAGATTGTAGGGGTGGGCCGCCCTGGGGCCCCCCATCGCCCGCTGGCCTCCATGCGGATCTAAGCGGCGATGGGGTGCCCACGGAGGGACACCCCTACAATCTTACAACAACTCTTTCACTTTCTCGGTGGGGCGGCCGAGAACAGCGCGATCCCCACGTTCGACGATCGGGCGCTGGATAAGGTCAGGATATTCAATCATCAGCGAAATGATCTCGTCCTCAGTAAACTCGTCCTTGCCCAAGCCGAGCTCACGGAAGACCGGCTCACTTTTTCGCAACAATGCGCGAGCTGGGAGCTTCATCTTCGCTAACAATTCGCGAAGCCTCTTCTTAGTAAGCGGCGCGATGTAGTAGTTAACTTTTTCAAACGGTATACCACTCTCCCGGAGCAGTCGATCCATCTCTCGGCACTTCGTTCAAGTGGGTTTTTCGTAAACTGTAATCTTGTCTATCATTGTATTTATCTTTGTACTTTGTGCTTTGTGCTTTGTACTTAGTTCTTTGTACTTTGTACTTGTCCCATCCTCACTAATAGGCTTAACGTTGAGATCAAGAGCTACCTTGCTAAGACAAACAAAGATCTAAGTACAAAGATCAAAGCACGGTTTTTAAGGGAATATCCCGCGCACACGCGTTGCCTCGGCTACGCGGTCGACCGCGAGAATGTAAGCTCCCGTTCGCATGTCCGTGTCGTAACGTTCGGCTGTTTCGTGGACCGCTTTGAATGCCGTCCGCATTGCCTGCTCCAGCGTGTCGTTAATCTGCTTTTCCGACCAGAAAAACGAATACTGATCCTGCACCCATTCATAGTAGCTAACAGTGACGCCGCCGGCATTCGCCAGAATGTCAGGGACGAGGAACACGTCTTCGTCGGCCAGAACGCGATCGGAGCCAGGGGTCGTTGGTCCATTCGCCAGCTCCGCAATGATCCTGGCCTTCACCTGTCCGACATTCGCGAGAGTAATTGCGTTCTCGAGCGCGGAAGGCAGGAGGATGTCACAATCGACTGTAAGTACATCGTCACAAGCTATTTCCTTTACTCCGGCCAGACCGTTCAAAGAACCTGTCTTAGCTTTGTGCCGGAGCGCTTCGGGAATATCAATTCCTCCTTCCGCATAGAGGCCCGCTCTTGAATCGCAAATCGCCACGACCCGCGCTCCATCAGCCGCCACCAACCGCGCGATGTTTGCGCCTGCGTTGCCAAAGCCATGAACGGAGACCCGCGATCCCTTAAGACTCATGTTCTTCACCTTACACGCCTCGCGCAATGCATAGAGACAACCGCGCGCCGTGGCTTCTTTGCGTCCCAGTGATCCACCAAGCGAGATTGGCTTGCCGGTGACCACGCCGAGCTCCGTGTGCCCGCGCACCATCGAAATGGTGTCCATAATCCAGGCCATGGTTTGCTCGTCCGTGTAGACATCGGGAGCCGGAATGTCGCGATCCGGGCCGATGATTGGTGCAATTTCAAAGGCATAACGTCGGGTCAGACGTTCCAACTCATCTCTTGACATTCGTTTCGGATCACAAATGACTCCACCCTTGCCGCCTCCGTAGGGAATCCCGACTGTGGCGCACTTCCAGGTCATCCAGGAAGCCAGCGCTTTGACCTCATCAAGCGACACATTCGGATGGTAGCGGATCCCTCCCTTGGCCGGTCCGCGCGCGATATTGTGCTGGACGCGGTATCCCTCGAAGACCTGCACATCGCCCCCGTCCATCTTCACGGGAATGGAAACGATCAGCTGACGCTTCGGGGTTTCCAGGACGTGCCGCATTGAGGGATCGAGATTGAGGTAATCCGCGGCAATGTTGAACTGCTGCTTGGCAATCTCAAATGGATTTAGTTGCTCCTGAAAGGCTTCTATGGTCGCCATTCGGCTAACTCCTTGAGGGGGGATGCGAGAGCGGTGCAATCCTAGAAGGTTAAATGTCCAAAGTCCAACGTCTAAAAGACGTCCAAAGTCCAACGTCCAAGGTCCAAGGTCCGCTCTTCACGATTGATACTGCTCTCCACGCCTGGGGATGGGGACATCTTTCGAGAGCGGACTTTGGACCTTGGACGTTGGACTTTGGACGGTTGAGCTTTGGACGCTTGGGGAACATCCGGGGTCCCACCGGGGTCTAAGATAGCGGAGTAAGCTCCTGCGACCCGAGTGGCACCGGATGGGAGGACAATATGTTCAGTAACTTGATTGAATCGAGTTCGCACGGCAGCGAATTCAAGAGACGCGGGTCATTTCTTCTTTTCACCATGGCGGGTTACACCGTATTCTTCATCGTCGCCGGGGTCGTCAGTATCCATGCTTACGATGCGCACATGGAAGACCGGAATCTGGAGCTAGTTACAATGATGCCGTTAGTCGATCTTCCAGCACCACCGGTGCCGGTGCCCGTTCGTCCAACCACGCCAAGCAATTCAACAAATCCAGCCAGCAATAGAAACTATTTCCAGCGGGAGATCGCAATGGCTGACGTAAATGAGCCAACTGTAGCTCCAGATAAGATTTCGACCACGCCTAATGCCAATTTGCCGATGCCCAGGAACAGTATTGTAAGATTTGGTCCAGATAGCGATCCAAGTCCTGGCAATTCTCATCCCGGCGACGGAGGATCAACTCGAGGAATTTCAACCGTCTTCGTACCTATCGAGACTCCGCCTCCAGCGCCTGTTCAGATTCCTGTTCCGAAGGTAATAAGAAAGCAGATCATCAATGGAGAGGCGGTGTCTCTACCTAAGCCTCCTTATCCGGAGATGGCGAAGCAGTTGAAGATTCATGGAATGGTGAGTGTTCAGGTGCTCGTCGATGAAACCGGCAGGGTTGTTTCGGCGAAAGCGGTTTCCGGAAATGCCTTTCTCGTCCGCGAGGCCCAAAAGGCTGCGCTCCAAGCCCGCTTTGCGCCGACACTGCTTGGGGACCAACCAGTAAAGGTGTCAGGAGTGATCACTTACAACTTTGTGTTGCAGCAGTAGAGGGACGACTGTTTTTGCCGGGCCAGACAAGATCACTCGAGATCCTACCAAGCCAAAGAGGTACGTGATCCATTTGAATCGCGTACCTCTCCCGTCCCGTGAGCCCGCGAAGCGCGGCGCCAGCATAGAGCGTGGGACGTGAGCCCCAGGTGAAGGAATATCAAAGCAGAGACCGCGGGACCGGGTAAAAGCACATACGGTGGAGCGGACTCCCGCGACATGAAAGTTCCTGCAGACGCTGTCGCCCGTTCCACGGGCTGACATTTAATCGTAAAAGATCCTGGGGCTTACGCCCCAGGATCTATGCTGTCACCTGCTTCGCAGGTTTCCGGAGATTCGCTTGGGGGTTCAAGTGTTTTTTATTACTCCGCGGGTCTGCCCCGTCATAACTTCTTTCCCGCTCTGATTACGGCAGACAAACTGCGCCTCCACCCGCGTGTACTGATCACCAGACTCAAGCCTTACCAGGGTCACCTCACACTCGATCGTATCACCCGCAAAGACCGGCCGGTGAAACTCGAAGGTCATCTCACGGGCAATAAAATTCATATCACCACCAATCTTAGTTGGCAGGGTCGCGGTAAGTAAGCCGTGAGCCATCAAGCGGCAGTGTTCGTCAGGCACAAGATGGTGTTGACCTGCGTCACCTGAAAGTCGCGCGAAGGCACGGATCTCTTCTTCCGTGAACGTGCGTTGCCATGAAACCACGTCTCCAACTTGCATAGCGGTTAGTCGCGCCATCCCAGAGGGATTCGAACACATCGCCTACTAATTCTAGGAACTTTGACGTCTGCGCAGCTCACTATTTTATTCCTTTCACTTGATCCAATGTCTGGCGCGACAGCCGCTTGAGGCCCAATAGACCACGGAGCCACTCGTAACGGTCCCAGCGGGCTTCGGCATTCAGCGCATGTGTAGCGTTGTAGAGTTTCAATGTCTTAGGATTACTTGTGAGATTGAAATAGTGCGTGCTGTTTTCTGTGACTGCATAGTTAAGCTGGGTTGTATAATGAGCTTCATTAGATTTATTCTCGGCGACCAATTGTAAGCAATCATCTCACTTAACGACAACTATGAGTGAAACGGCAGACGTTGTGGTTATCGGCAGCGGGATTGTGGGCTCCAGCGTGGCCTATCACCTGGCAGAAGCTGGTTGTACGGATGTATTGGTGATTGAGCGCGAAGCTCATCAAGGTAAGGGTTCGACAGGGAAAAGCATGGGCGGTGTGCGCGCGCAGTTTTCGACGCCCGTAAACATCCAGATGTCGATCTATTCCATCGATTTCTTTGCCAGCTTTGATGAAGTTCTGGGTTACCCGGCCGACTATCGCGCGCATGGCTATCTGTTCTGCGCCACCAACGAACGCCACCTCAATTACCTGAAAGCCAATCGCGAACGGCAGATGGCGCTGGGATTGAAAAATGTTGAGATGGTCAGCAGAGACGACATTGCGAAGTTTGTCCCTCAACTACGAGTTGATGATGTGCTCGGCGGCACCTACTGCCCTACCGACGGCTTTGTCGATCCTCACAGCGTGATGATGGGATTCATGCTGAAAGCGCGAGAACGCGGCGTGAGGTTGTGGCTCGACACGCCTGTTACGGGTATTGATGTT
>JBGTHZ010000105.1:0-26356 GCA_041745915.1 Pyrinomonadaceae bacterium
CCGATTACTGCAGCCTGATTGAAACCTCTCTCCTTTTCACGCTGGGGATGAAGCGGTACTGGAATGACGCGCGTTGCTTTATCCAATGGTGCGCGTTGTTGTGTTTCTATCAACAACTTGACCAGATGCTGGGAGATGGTCGGCTCGCGTTTGAGCGCCAGTACCGAAGCGCGTAGAGCTCCTTCATAAGTCCCACAAGCGCGGGCCGACGTAAATGAATCCTCATCACAACGCCGGCAGCGAACGTGATCTCGTTTTTCTGGCGCAATCGTACCCAACGATAAAGCGCCACATTTCCAGCAGGTGATATCCGAGGGTGTAAATGTTTGAGTCTCGAGCCAGCACTGGGCACAAGCCGCACCGAGACACCGGTCTTCAACGCAGCTATCGCAGAGCGAGCAGGCTTGCGGATAAATGATAGTAAGCAGGGCGTTACAAAAAGAGTTGACGGTGCGCGTGAGGAACATCGACGTCTTGAGTGTGAGGAATGTTGGCCAAAAAACCAACGGCCTCCTAAGCTTATCTCAGGAGGCCGTCATTATGTCATCAGGCATATCACCGGTACTAATCTTCGTCCACATCGAGCAGTCCACGCTCATGAAGGTCCTGACAACGAACACAGTGGCGAGCCCATGGCACGGCATCGAGCCTCTTATCAGGGAGGACTTCGCCGCAATGAACACATTTGGCATATTTCCCACCTTCGATTCGCTCAAGCGCCTCGTCGATCAGGTTCAACAATCGGCGATCATTATCAGACATGGAGACGAGCAGTTCTTTGGTGTAGGCATTTGCTGCCATGTCTGCCGGATCTTGAGTTGCCTCCGCATCACGCTCCCGGCTGTACATTTCAGCCTGTTGCACCTGACCCACCAAACTTTCCCTGCGGCCAAGCAACCTGTCGCGGAAAACTCTCATTTTTCTTTTTTCCATTATTTAATCAATCCTCCACCGACTCGTTTAAGGGATCATCGGTCCGACCGTGATCCGGCCCTCTGTTCTCACTTCTGGTAAGGCAAGCCATGAACGATGGTGTAAGCTCTGTACAACTGTTCGACCAGAACCACTCGTGCCATTTCGTGAGTCAGCGTCAAGCGGGAAAGCGACCAGCGCTGCGTCACGTTAGTTGAAAGTTCGGGCGAGACACCATTCGGGCCGCCTATTATGAATACCACCTCCTTAATACCGCTGTTCTCCCAACTGCTTACCTGAGCGGCCATGTCCTGTGAACTCAACTGGATACCCTTGGGATCCAGCAGAACCGTCACAGCGCCGCCGGGCAGTCGGTCTGAGATGCGCTTCGAATTCTTATCGATGCCTGCCCTTGCCCCGGTAGTCTCTTTAAGTTCAGTCACTTCCGAGCGGGCGAAGTGCGACAGTCGCTTCAAATACTCGTCGATCAGCGCTTTAAGTCGAGCGTCTCTCGTCTTTCCTGGCCAGATAAAGCGCAAGCGCATCTTTCAAAGCAGCGACACGGGCAAAGCAGCGACACGGGGACCCAGAGACACGGCGAAAAACCTTGTGCCTCTTTCTTCAGTTGTTTCTTGAAAGTCGATTGTGCCGTTCATGCCGTTCACGATTTCGCTACGTGCCTCAACTCCTCGTCGCCCTTCTCAGTGTCTCCCCGTCTCCGTCTCTCCGCTTCTCCCCGCCTCCGCGTCTCCCCCTCGTCTATCCAGGCGCGCCAATCTTTCATAAAGATTCTTGCGGCTAATGCCCAGTATCCGGGCAGCCTCGGTCTTGTTCCCGGCCGTGGCGGCCAGCGTTTCTGCTACATACTCGGCTTCGACTTCAGCTAACGATTGAGGTTTTTTCCGTCTTCGCTGCATCAGCACAGCGGCCCGAATCGCCTCAGGGAGATCCGAAACCTCCACCCGATTGCCGGTAGCAATAATCACTGCTCGCTCGATCGTATTTGCCAGCTCACGCACGTTGCCTGGAAATTCATATTCCGTTAGTAAGGCCAGCAACTCCGGGGCAACGGCCCTAACTTTCCGCCCGTGCTTGGCTGCGTAGTCCTTCAAAAATGCCTGTACCAGTTTGGGCAGGTCCTGCGCCCGCTGTCGCAGTGGTGGCAACTGTATATGAACCACATTTAGACGGTAAAAAAGATCCTCGCGAAAGTCGTGTCGATTCACGGCCGCCGACAGGTCCACGTTGGTCAGGGCAATCAATCGCGCGTCCACCTTAATCGTCCTGCGTCCACCCAGTCGTTCAAACTCGCGAGTTTCGATTACCCGGAGCAGTTTCGCCTGCGAATCTTTGGTCAAGTAAGCAATTTCGTCGAGCACGAGGGTGCCTTTGTCGGCAGCTTCAAAACGTCCCGGCTTTGCCTCGGTGGCGCTCGTGAAGGCCCCCCGCTCGTAGCCGAAAAGCTCGGCCTCAAGCAGGTCGCTAGGCAAGGTGGCACAATCGATCTTCACGAAGGCCTCGGAAGCACGATTGGAGAGCGCATGAATATGAAGCGCCAGCGCGTCCTTGCCGGCGCCCGACTCACCAGTCACCAGAACATTCGCATCAGTCGCAGCGACCCGTTCGGCGAGTAGCATTACCTCGCGCATCGCTTCTGACTGCGCAAATATCTCGGTCACGATTCGTTTCTCAAAGAACTACTCGACTCGCCACCGAACTCTGGTGGCAGGGCAATCCGTTTAGACTCTCGCCAGAGCCGTTCCAGGTCATAAAACTTTCGTGCTTTGTCTGAGAATACGTGAACTATAAAGTCACCATAATCGAGAAGGATCCATTCGGCGCTCTTATAGCCCTCCACTCGCGCCGCAGCCGTGCCGGACTTCTTCAATCTTTCAAATACCTCGTCAGAGATCGCCTGCACCTGACGCTCGTTGTTCCCACTGGCAATCACAAAGTAGTCGGTAAAGCTGGCAATTTCTCTCAGATTAAGAACCACCAGGTCGAGAGCCTTCTTGTCACTGGCAGCCTGTAGTGCTCCCATGATTCTCTCATCCAGTTCCTCCCTGGCTTCCGCTTTCGGTACCGTCTTGAGTTCAGAATGCGTCGTTGGATTCAGCGATCGTTCTTTGGCGGTGGAATTTTGCTTCATTCGATTCTCTGTATAGCTCATACTTTCTAACGTAGTCCGCCACCGAGGGCGGAACCAGCCTGGTTAGTTGATTCCAATCGTCTTTGAGAAGAGCCTGTCGAATCTCGGTGGCCGAATATTCCAGCATCACCACGTCGGTAATGAATATCTTCTCACCATAGGTCTTGTTGACGGCTGTCGGAATCTGCGTTAACCCGCGCAGGTCGATAATCTGCTCCCGCACGGGTGAACTGATTTGATCCAAATTGATGTCGTATCCCGGTCTGGTAACAACAATATGGTTAACGAGCGCCAACAGCCGCTCCCATTCACGCCAGGTCGAGATCTCGGACCATGAGTCAGCGCCCATCACGAAAAACAGATCCGCGGACTCACCAAACTCCGACTTGAAATGGGTGAGCGTGTCTATCGTGTAACGCCGATCTGGTGCCCCCAGCTCAAAAGTCGACACGCGGATAAGGGGATCTTCCTGGGTAGCCAGTACCAACATCGCATAGCGATGTATCGCAGGCGTCACTGCCCGGGTGAGCTTATGGGGCGCCACTTGTGCCGGCACAAACAGCAGTTCATCAATCTCAAAGAGCTGGGAAACTTTTCTTGCGACTTCAATGTGCCCTAAATGAACTGGATCAAACGTTCCGCCATAGATAGCAATACGCTTTCTGCCGTTCATCAACTCTTCCGGGAACTACAAAGCCAATTCCACAATGTCGCTCGTCCGTGCTGAGTCCTTCAGTTCACTCAGTTTGGCGGCTGCGGCGTTAACAAGCTCACGAATGCCTTTATTAGCAACTGAGGAAACTGCAAAGAACAATCTGCCGTCACTCTCTGCTTGACGTCTCAGCGACTCCAATCGCTCTGGTTCCTCCAGGGCATCGATCTTTGTGGCCACAACGAACTGAGGCCGTTTCGCCAAAGCAGGATTGTAGGCAGCCAGCTCATGATTTACAGCCTGGTAGTCAGCGACCGTATCTCGGCCGGAAACAGAAGAAACGTCTACCAGATGGAGCAGTAAAGCGGTTCTTTCGATATGACGCAAAAAGCGATCACCCAAGCCGGCGCCTTCGTGCGCCCCCTCAATCAAGCCTGGGATGTCAGCGACCACGAAAGTTCTAAAATCTCCTAGATCCACTACTCCCAGGTGCGGCTCTAAGGTTGTAAATGGATAGTCCGCGATCTTGGGTTTGGCGGCCGAAACAGTCGATATAAAGGTCGACTTGCCGGCGTTCGGAAACCCAACCAGGCCTACGTCTGCCAGCAGTTTTAACTCGAGCTGCAACTCGAGTTCTTCGCCCTCACTTCCCTGCTGGTGATAGCGTGGCGCACGATTGGTTGACGTAGCAAAATGCGCATTACCGAACCCGCCCCGTCCGCCACGTGTTGCCAGCCACCTGGCCCCGTCGGTGGTCAAGTCCTGCAGAAGTTGTCCGCTTGGTACGTCAAAGATCTGTGTTCCTACCGGCACACGAACTTCTACGTCTTCACCATCTCGTCCTGAACGATTGGAGCCCTCGCCGTGCATTCCCCGTCCGGCGATGTGTTCAGGGTTGTAACGCAGGTGAAGCAGAGTATTGAAGGAGGAGTCGGCAATGATCCAGACATCGCCTCCGCGACCGCCCTCGCCGCCTGAAGGGCCGCCACGCGGCACAAACTTCTCTCGACGAAAAGCTGTTACGCCGTTACCGCCATGCCCCCCCTGTACGCGAATCTTAACCCGATCAATAAACATTTAAATCGAAAGCGACGCCTTAGGCTCAATTATTTTTGGCTCGGGCGTCGCATCGGCTTGGTGCTTTTCCTTTGAAGCCTATGCTGTAGATGCTAGCTCCAGTGGATATACGCTGATGAACTTTCCGCTGCGGCCCTTGTCCTCAAATTTGACAATCCCCTCGATGAGTGCGAAGAGCGTGTCATCTTTGCCGCGCCCGACATTCTTGCCGGGCTTCCACTTAGTGCCTCTTTGCCGTGCCAGAATATTGCCGCCCAGAACTCGTTCGCCGCCAAACTTCTTCAAACCCAACCTTTGAGAATTGGAGTCGCGACCATTTCGAGATGAACCAACGCCTTTTTTGTGTGCCATATGAAATTTTTCGATTTTGGATTTCTGATTTTTGATTTGCGCCCTGCCGAACCACTCCTAAATCACAAATCTAAGATCAAAAATGGCAAACCCCTCCTATCCAATCGAATCTATTCTGATCGTAGTATAGCCTTGCCGATGTCCCTGCTTCCGCTTGTAGTGCTTGCGGCGCTTCTTCTTAAAAACTATAAACTTTGGCCCCCGGCCATGATCCACGATCGTGGCTGAGACTTTGGTTGCTCCAACTACCGGCTTATCAGAATCGGCGTCTTTACCGGTCGACAACAACGCATCCAGCTCAATTGTTTTGCCGGCTTCGGTGTCTATCGACGGGACGCGAATGGTGGTTCCCCGTTCCACGAAAAACTGCTTGCCGCCGGTCCTTACAATTGCGTATGGCATCTGGTTACCCTTTCAGACGAAACTGTTCGCCCGTGGAAAAGTCGATTATTATAGGCATCCCTTGCTCAAACAGCAACTGACGGAGGCCCCAGAGTCTGCGGGGGCTCGAACGCCCGCTTATGATTGTCCTCATCGAGCCGTGATCGCCACCTCATTCTTCCTTGCTCCATTTTGCGCCAGGAAATACTCCATAAAACTGGTGGATATATCACCGGCGCGGAACTTTGGATCGTCCATTATCTTTAAGTGCAAAGGGATCGTTGTCTTTATTCCCTCTACGACCATCGCTTCAAGCGCGCGCTTCATGCGTGCGATTGCCAGGTCTCGCGTCCGGGCGTGGACGATAACCTTGGCAATCATTGAATCGTAAAACGAGGGCACTCGATAACCGGCGTACACATAAGTGTCGACCCGGACGCCTGGTCCGCCGGGAAGGTTAAAGGCGGTAATGAGACCTGGCGACGGAGCGAAAGTCTCCGGATTCTCAGCGTTGATGCGACATTCAATCGCGTGACCGACAATCATCAAATCGCCTTGCGTGTACCCGAGCGGCTCGCCCTCTGCAATCCGAATCTGATTGCGCACGATATCAGCGAGCGTCACCATCTCCGTAACCGGGTGCTCCACCTGAATCCGCGTATTCATCTCCATGAAATAAAATCTGTTATCGGTATCCAGGAGAAACTCGACCGT
Organism: Pyrinomonadaceae bacterium; assembly: GCA_041745915.1. GTDB lineage: Bacteria > Acidobacteriota > Blastocatellia > Pyrinomonadales > Pyrinomonadaceae > PSRF01. The sequence goes on from JBGTHZ010000105.1 coordinate 6,237, forward strand.
TCCCGCACTCGAGTATCCGAGCTTCTTGCAGGCCGCGACTGCAGCATCACCCATTTGATTGCGGAGTTCAGGCGAAAGCACCGGCGAGGGCGCTTCCTCCAGCAGCTTTTGATGCCGCCGCTGTATTGAACACTCACGCTCTCCCAGATGAATGCAGTCACCGTATTCATCTGCGAGTACTTGAATCTCAATATGACGGGGACTCTCAATATAGCGCTCTATATAAACGGTACCATCCTTAAATGCAGCCGCAGCCTCCGTCGACGCCCCTTCTAGGGCTCGACCCAACTCGTCTGCGGACCGAACGATACGCATACCGCGCCCACCACCACCGGCAGATGCTTTGACTATGACGGGAAAGCCTATCTCGCGCGCCAGTTCCCTGGCCTCTTCCTCAGAAGTGATGGGGTCAGAACTGCCTGGCAAAATGGGTAGTCCGGCCTCTTTCATCGCTCTTCGAGCTTCGACCTTGTCGCCCATCAGCCGAATGACACTGGCCTGCGGGCCGATAAACTTTATGTTGCACGCCTCGCAGATTTCGGCGAAGTAAGAAGATTCGGCAAGGAAGCCATAACCCGGATGAATCGCGTCTACATTGAAGATTTCAGCCGTACTAATCACGGCAGGGATATTAAGGTAACTTTGGGCTGACGGAGCCGGACCGATGCAAGCGGCTTCGTCGGCAAAACGGACGTGCAAGGAATCGCGATCCACGTCGCTATGGACCGCAACTGTGCGAATTCCCATCTCCTTGCAGGTCCAGATGATGCGACAAGCAATCTCGCCGCGATTGGCAATCAGGATTTTTTTGAATTTGCGACTTGCCGGTTGCATGATTGATGCGAAGTCCAAAATCCAACGTCCAATGCCCTTCGGTCCAAAACCGGAACGTGGACATTGGACGTTTCAGCTTACTGGCGTTACTTTTTGATTCCGAAGAGCGGTTGGCCGTATTCAACAGGCTGACCATTCTCCACGTAAATCTTTACGACCTCACCACTAGTTTCCGCCTGAATCTCATTCATTAACTTCATTGCCTCAATGATGCAAACCACCGAGTCAGATTCAACGTGGCTGCCGATCTTCACGAACGGATCACTATTCGGTGATGCCGATCGGTAGAAGGTCCCGACGATGGGTGACGGGATCATGTAAAGATCCTGATCTGCCGAGGCGGCCGTTTCGGCCCGTGCTCCTGGATGATCTGGAGTCGCTGAAGCCTTTCCACCGCTTTCGGCGGCGATCGCCGACGGAGCGGAGGAGTCAGCCATCTGAGCTCCGGCATTGTCTGCGGCCGCCTCAGGTACGGCAAGATCACGGCGCACGTGAATCCGAAAACCTTCACGCTCGAGCTCAAACTCAGCAAAACCGTTTTCCTGAATCAACGCAATGAGCTCGCGCAATTCATCCATGTTCACGGAAGTCTCCAGGTGGGGCTGCCGGCTGCGACGACGCCGACCCTGCGATCCCGTTTCCCGAACTTCGCTCTCGGCCTGGCGTTGGGGACTCTGTTTGTATTCGCTCTCGGGCTTACTCATGGGTTGTTAGACAAGGGCGGTGTCAAACTCCTACAAAAGTGACGAGCCCCAAAAGACTCGGTTTGTGTATGCCGATCATCTATTGGGGCTTTTTGCGACCTGGCGGCTCCAGTGGCGCGGCTGCTTCGTGTCAAACTCTTCTTTACTTCGCTTCGTCCTCAGTTGCCTGCGACTCACGGTTATCACCTTCCTCGGTGCTCTCAGAAGCCTGGCTCGCTGCGGCTTCAATCGTTTCCTTGGCCGCCGGCGTGTCGGGCTCTTCAGCAACCTTGGTCTGGTCGAACGCTTTGGCTACTCTTGCTCGACCCGATTTCTTCTTCTTAGCTGGTGTGTGCTTCGCTCGCTTCCTTGCGTTTTCCAGAGCTTCGAGCTCACGCGGATTATCAACCAGTTCAATTATTGCCAGTTCAGCATTATCACCCTCGCGTGTGCCCAGCTTAAAGATCCTGGTGTATCCACCCGGTCGGTCCTTGTAGCGCTCGCCAAGCTCGTCGAACAAACGCCTGAGCGCCGCAACTCCGGCCGTGCGTGGCAGACGAACCTGTCCGCGTTTTCCCGTCAAGGCCGCTTGCTGCATGTTCCCGGCGTGGAAATAGCCAGCTGCTTGACGACGCAAGTGCACCGCCTGGGCGCCTTCCAAGCCGCGAGCGCGACAAGATAGAGTTATGGCACGCTCTACAAAGGGCCTCAATTCCTTAGCTTTGGGAAGAGTGGTGACGATCCGCTCCTCGCGCGAGTTTATTAGTGAAGTCGCAAGGTTGCGCAGCAACGACATGCGATGCTCCGTGGTCCTACCAAGTTTGCGATGTGCCTTTAAGTGCCGCATGACGCCATACCGATCGTTTTTCTGTGTGGTTTCCGACTGCTCAGCGATACTTCCAAAAATCTATCGACCCGCTGAGTCTATTATTGTTCGTCGTCCGCTTCGAAGTCGGCGGGCTCCGCTCCGTCGCGCCCGCCCGAGCCTGGTATGGGATTGCCCTGCTCGTCAAACTCCATGCCGAAATCCAAGCCCATTCCGTTCAGAATTTCCTTGATTTCATTCAGCGACTTCTTGCCGAAGTTCTTGGTAGCGAGCATTTCCCGCTCCGAGCGCTGCACCAGGTCGCGAATAGTTCGAATATCGGCGTTCTTCAGACAGTTGTAGGAGCGAACCGACAACTCCAGCTCATCAACCGAGCGATCCAGCTGGTCGTTGCGCGGCAATGGAGGACGCTCCATTTTTGAATAGGCAAAGTCATCGGTATCTTCTTCGAAGTTGATGAAGATGGACATGTGGTCCTTGATCAACTTGGCCGCCAGTCCAATCGAGTCTTCGGGTTTAACTGAGCCGTCTGTCCAGACCTCGATTGTTAACTTGTCGAACTCGGTATTCTGGCCCAGCCGCGCCGCTTCTACGGTATAGTTAACCTTTTTCACCGGCGTGTGGACCGAATCAATTGGAATGTAGCCGAGCGAGAGATCCTCGTCGAAGTTTCGATCAGCCGAGATGTAGCCACGTCCCCGCTTCAATCTCATTTCCACTTTCAACGAGCCGCCTTCGCTAACCGTCGCGATGTGCACACTCTCATCGAGTATTTCCACATCTGCGTCCGCCTCGATATCCGCGGCCGTGACCTCGCCCGCCGATTCCTTGGAAATCCGCAGGGTTTTAGCCTCGTTCCCATGTAACTTAAAAGGGACCTGCTTCAAGTTCAGTATTACGTCTGTTGCGTCTTCGACAACTCCCTTAATGGAAGAAAACTCGTGTTCGACGCCTTCAATTTTAATGGCCGTGACCGCCGCCCCTTCAATTGAGGACAGAAGGGCCCGGCGAAGGGAGTTTCCGATGGTGGTGCCAAATCCTCGCTCAAATGGCTGGGCCGAGAACCGACCGTATCGTTCCGTAAGCGTTTCAACGTCAGCCGCCAGACGGCGGGGCATCTGAAATCCTGTCCAGAGATTATTTTGATCCATAGCCATACTTTTGCGTCCAGAAGTCTAAAATGCGTTTGGCCCGGGGTACGTTTGCGAAGCGCCGCACCCACGGGTCTTTAATTACTTACTATATAGTTCAACAATAAGCTGCTCGTTTATCGAGCGATCGATATCTTCACGCGCGGGCAATCCGCTGATACGCACCGCCATATCTGTTCCGTCCTGGGATATCCACGACGGACGTCCGCGTCCGGCAGCCGTCTGCCAGGCACCTTCAATATGAGGGTTTTTGCGGCTTGCCTCTTTGACGCTGATTGCTTCGCCGGTGCGCACTTTGTAGGAAGGAATATCCACCTTACGACCATTGACCAGGATATGCCCGTGGTTTACCAATTGCCGAGCCTGCCGGCGCGAGGTTGAAAAACCAGCGCGATAGACAGCGTTATCCAGACGCCGCTCGAGCAGGAACAGCAGGTTTTCACCTGTAATCCCCTTCATGCGGGCTGCGCGCTCAAAATAGTTTCGGAATTGTCCTTCGAGGATGAAGTAGATGCGTTTTACCTTCTGCTTTTCGCGCAACTGCTGACCGTAACCGACCAACGCCTTGCCGCGACGCATAGAGTTGCCATGTTGCCCGGGCGGCTGCGTGCCGCGCTTTTCAATCGGACAAGAGGGCTTGTAACATCGATCACCCTTAAGAAAAAGCTTTGCGCCTTCGCGGCGGCACAAACGGCACACCGCATCCCTATACCTAGCCAACTGTTTTTGCCTCCGGTCTTTAAGACGGAAAAGTTTACAGGCTGCGCTTCAGCGCTGGCCCTTCATCCTTTAGGTTAACCAATTTAAGATTTTAAACTTTTGATTCTTGATTTTCGGTGAATCATCGAACAGCACCTTGGATTCCTAATCGAAAATCAAAAATCGCAAATCAAAATCTCTTACACTCTGCGCCGCTTGGGCGGACGGCACCCATTATGCGGAATGGGTGTCGAGTCTCTTATCGTAATAACTCTGATACCGGCGTTAGCGATGGCCCGAATCGCCGACTCACGACCACCCCCCGGCCCTTTGACGCGCACCTCGCACTGTTGCATCCCGGCTTCGTGGGCTTTTTTGGCAGCCTCATACGCTGCCTGCTGAGCTGCAAACGGCGTCCCCTTGCGTGAACCGCGAAAACCGCGCGCACCCGCCGAAGACTGCGCGATCAGATTACCTTCCAAATCGGTAATCGAAATCATCGTGTTATTGAAGGAGGCCGCAACGTGCGCAATACCAACCGGCACATTCTTCCTTTCTTTCTTACGAAAGACCTTCTTTTTTCCGCCTGCTTTTGCCATAAGTAATTTTAGATCTCTGATTTTTTGATTTTAGATTTCTGATTTACGGTTGTGAAAAGCAAATCAAAAATCACCAATTAAAAGTCGGCAAATCAATTATTTCTTTCCAGGTGCCTTCTTCTTCGCGATCGTCGCACGCCGCGGACCCTTTCGAGTGCGAGCGTTTGTGTGTGTGCGTTGTCCGCGGACCGGTAGCGCGCGGCGATGACGCAGACCCCGGTAGCAACCGATATCCATCAACCGCTTGATGTCCATCTGCACACGCTTGCGCAAGTCTCCCTCAATCTCTCCCTGCGCTTCCAAAATGGCACGAATACGGATTAGTTCCTCCTCACTCAAGTCTTTGACTCGAGTGTCGAGATTCACTCCAGCTTCTTTGAGGATGGAGGTTGCTCGCGGGCGGCCAATACCGTAGATGTAAGTCAGACCGATCTGAGATCGTTTATTAGGTGGAAGATCAACACCAGCTAGACGTGCCATTACATCTGTTCTCCAAAAATCTCTGATTTAAATCGATGGCTGGTTCCCTGCCATCGAAACTCGGAAGCGAGACTATCCCTGTCGCTGCTTATGCTTCGGGTTTACGCAGATCACCCGTACCACGCCTTTGCGGTGAATAACCTTGCACTTGTCGCACATCTTCTTGACTGAAGCACGCACTTTCATCTTGAAACGCCCTCGAATCTTCCCAGCATGAAGTCCTATTTGTACCGGTAAGTTATTCGTCCTCTATTGAGATCGTAGGGTGAGAGCTCTACCAGTACCCGATCGCCAGGGAGAATCCGAATAAAGTGCTTCCGCATCTTTCCGGAAATGTGGGCAAGCACCTGGTGCTGACTGTCTTCCAACTCAACCCTAAACATCGCATTTGGCAAAGTCTCAAGCACCTTAGCCATGACTTCTATAGCCTCTTCCTTTGCCATATCCTCTCAGACTGGGGGGTTCTGCGTGAGTGACAAACGGCAAATACTAGCACGGGTGTATTGCTTTGCCAAGCCGCCTGCAGCCTATCAGTTACAGGTCATTACTGCTGCCTGCTGCCCAACGGGGGCGACCCGAGTGAGCACCTCCGGGCCATCTTCCGTTATCGCTATCGTGTGCTCGGTATGCGCGCTCGGCTGACCATCCAGGGTCACGACCGTCCAACCATCCGACAGGACTTTAGTGTGGTGACTGCCCATGTTAACCATAGGCTCGACCGCGAAAACGTAGCCAGCTTTGACCTTCGGCCCCTGTCCAGGCTTTCCATAGTTAGGGATCTGTGGATCTTCATGCATCTGTCGCCCAATCCCATGCCCTACATAATCTCGGACGACTGAATAACCGTGGCTTTCCGCGAGCTCCTGTACTGCCCAGCCTATATCCCCCAAGTGCTTGCCTGGGCGGCATTGTAAAATCGCGCGCTCCAGACACTCCTCCGTAACTTGAATCAGCTTTTGCCAGTCTTCACGAACGGTACCGACTGGCACAGTGGTCGCCGTGTCGCCCACAAACCCTTCGAGTGTCACACCGCAATCAATTGAGAAAAGATCCCCTTCTTTCAGCTTGTAGTTGGAAGGGAACCCGTGTACGACCTGCTCGTTAACGGAGGCGCAAATAGAAAAAGGAAAGCCATGATATCCCTTGAACGTTGGCAGGGCCCCGGCATCCTTAATCATCTTCTCCGCCGCGCGGTCAATTTCAATCGTGGTGATGCCAGGCGCCACCATCCCTCGAAGCTCGCGCAGAACAGACCCGACGAGTTGGCCCGCCGCTCGCATCTTTTCGATCTCTTTCTTAGACTTACCAATAATCATGCGCGCTGAAGCGAACCTTGATGACCACCGACAGATCCTTTGGACCGGATGATCTCCTCAATCTCTTTATGAATATCTTCTTGTTTCTTGGTGCCGTCTATTCGGTGTAACCGCCCGGTCTTATCATAGTAGTCAATTATTGGCTTGGTTTGGTTGTTGTAAGTTTCCAGGCGAATCTTGACCTTCTCAGCAGTGTCATCTACGCGCTGGACAAGTTCAGTGTGCGGGTGAAAATCACACTTGTTGTCCTTCTTCGGCGGCTTCGAAAAGGTATTATAAATCTCACCGCATATCGGACAAGACAGCCGCCCCGTAGCACGCTTTTCGAGCAGGTCAAATGGCACGTCAATTACTATGGCGACGATCTTATGACCCTGCTCGCCGGCCAGATTTTCGAGCATCTTCGCTTGCACCATAGTGCGAGGAAACCCATCGAGCACATAGCCGTTCGCCGAATCTTGCTTAGCCGTCCGTTCTTCAACTACCCGCATCACGAGTTCATCCGAGGCAAGTTTCCCGGAGGCTTGTACAGCTTTTATTTCGTCGGCCAAAGCGTCTTGCTCCTGTGCCCTCGCTCGAAGCATGTCGCCCGTGGAAATCTGGGTCATATTCAGATGCTCTTGAAGCAAGCGCGCCTGCGTGCCTTTTCCAGCACCAGGCGCACCCATCAGGACTATGATTTGCGACATAAGGAAGTTCGATCGTCGGTTGCCAACTCCGATTTGGACGCTCGATCTCAGATTACCTAATTCATGACCCGGCAATTGAAAACCTGCTATCAAAAATAGCTTCAGGCTCTGCGTCCCCGCAAACGTCCGCCACCTCCAAGAAATCCTTCGTAATTTCGCATCACCAACTGCGCCTCAATCTGGGAAACTGTATCCATGGCCACACCGACCAGAATCAGCAAAGACGTGCCGCCAAAGTAAAACTGATAACCCATGCCGGTAGGAATCCACGAAAGGAAGGGCACGCTGCTCACCCACGCGTCAAGCCAGGGGCCAATCAAAGGGAGTCGCGCCACTTTGAATCCGCTGAGCATAAACTGAGGAACGAAAGAGACCATCGCCAGATATACGGCGCCGACGACGGTTAGTCTCGTCAGAATACCGTTCAAGTATTCCGCAGTTGCTCGACCGGGGCGAATACCCGGCATAAACCCGCCGTGTTTTCTGAGGTTGTCAGCCACTTCTTCTACATTGAAAACAATCGAAACATAAAAGAAAGTAAAGAAGATGATCAACGAGAGAAAGATCAGTTCGTAATAAGGATCGCTCGCGTGGAAGGTTTGGAAGAAAGTCCAAATCTTGCCCCACGTTGTATTGGGATTAGCTGGGTCCGGAGGTAACGCCGCAAAAATGCTTTGCGGCATGGATAGCACAGAGGAAGCAAAGATCACCGGAATGACTCCGCCGATGTTGATCTTCAAAGGCATCGTCGTCTGCTGACCACCGACAAGTTGCCGACCAACATGACGTTTGGCATAGCTAACTGGAATCTTGCGTCTGGCAGCCTCCACAAAGACTATGAATGCAATGATCAAAACCAGCGCCACCACCAGGCCCATAACAGCGATGGTTTCCAGTGTGTCTCCGCCCCGCACGCGTTCGAAAACCTGCTGAACGCCGTTGGGCAACCCAATCACAATGCCAGAGAAAATTAATAGCGAGATTCCGTTGCCGACGCCGCGCTCGGTAATCTGTTCTCCCAACCACATCACGAAAACCGTACCTGTGGTGAGCGTCAGTACCGCGGTCAGCAGGAACCCCCATGTGGGCGCACCCACTCCGTTGACCTGTAGCCAGTGAGCAACGAACGAAGTTTGAATACACGCCAGACCGACCGTCAAATAACGCGTCCACTGGTTGATTTTTTGCCGGCCTGCCTCGCCTTCTTCCTGTTGCAACTTCTTCAGCGTGGGATAGACCACGGTCATTAGCTGCAAGATGATCGAGGCGGTGATATAAGGAGTTACACCTAAAGCGAAGATCGAAATGGTGCGGAAGTTTCCACCCGAGAAGAGATCCAGAACGCCAAGTAACGTCCCTGCCACATCCTGCCAAACCTGATCCAGCCTCTCTCTATTGATTCCCGGGGCGCCAATGTGGGCCCCCAGACGATAGACAGCCAGGATCCCCAGCGTGAAAAAAATCCGCCGGCGCAGATCTGGGACGGTGAACATGTTACGAACGGCGGCAAGAAACTTTTCCATGGCTGTCCTTTAGGCGGCCTCGGCCACCGATTTCCCTATTTCCACAACGGCCCCGCCTGCCTTCTCAATCTTTTCGCGAGCACTCTTCGTGAAGCGATGCGCAGAAATGCGAAGCGCCTTAGACAGTTCTCCATTACCCAGCACCACCACATCGTGCTTCGCCTTCTTTATGATGCCACGCTCGTGCAACAGTTCCGGGGTGACCTCTTCGTCAGCGGCGAAGTGCCGATCCAGCGCCCCAATACTGACTTCAAGCCAGCGCTTCTTAAAGATGTTGGTAAAACCACGCTTGGGCAACCGCCGGTGCAACGGCATCTGGCCGCCTTCGAAACCAATCTTGCGCGAGTAACCTGAGCGCGACTTCTGCCCCTTCTCGCCGCGGCCGGCGGTCTTACCGAGACCAGATCCCGGACCTCTTCCCACACGCTTTTTCTTATGAATTGAACCCTTTGCGGGTTTTAGATTATTTAGACTTAAGGTCATGATTTTCCTTCGAGCCTTTGTGCTTTGAACTTTGTACTTTGGATTCTCTCTCAAAGTACAAAGCACCAAGTTCGAAGCTCATTATTCTACAATTCGAAGAAGGTGCGGCACCTTCGCGACTGCCCCTCGCATTGAAGGCGAATCAGGACGTTCAACGATCTGGTTGAGCTTCGTTAGACCCAGACTTCGCACCATCTGCTTGTGAGTTTTCGGCGCTGCTATGAAGCTGCGATAGTACTGAATCCGAATTGTGCTCGTTGGCGCCGCACTGCTCTTTTTTGTTCGCTTCTCCGCCATAAGACCTCAATTTGCTAAATGGTAAATAGTGAATAGTAAATGGAAAACCTTGAGGTATTACAAACCGTCCTATTTACCATCTACCATCTTCTTACCTACATTTCCTCAACTTGCTTGCCCCGCAGGCGTGCCAGTTCCATTGGGTCCTTCATCCGCAGCAGCGCATCGAAGGTGGCTCGCACCACATTGTGCGGATTGGTGGAGCCCAGCACTTTCGTGCGCACATCGCGCACGCCCACCGCCTGCATAACGGCACGCACGGCGCCACCCGCAATGACTCCGGTACCCTCGGAAGCAGGCTTTACCATGACCCGGCCGGCGCCAAACTTCCCAATCAACTGATGCGGCAATGTGTTGTTAATCAGAGGCACGCGAATCAGACTCTTCTTGGCCGCCTCGATCGCTTTCTTGATGGCCAGTGGCACCTCACGCGCTTTACCGGTGCCGAACCCCACGTGACCTCCCTCGTCGCCAACGACCACCAGCGCGGCAAACGAAAGATTCTTACCGCCCTTAACTACCTTGGTGACCCGGTTGATGGAAATCACCTGGTCCTTCAGATCCAAGCCCTGAGCCGGAATACGTTGCTTTGGTTGTCTCATTGCTGTTCTTTGTCTTTCTTACGCTTCTTTTCTGGTTTGGGAGCCGGTTCCGCTTCCAGCATCAGGCTCTCTTCGGCCGGCGCGGTGACCTCATTCTTATTCAATCCGGCTGCTCTGGCCGCATCAGTCAGGGCCTTGATGCGCCCATGGTAAAGATAACCGCCACGATCAAAGACTACCTGTTCTATTCCTTTAGCAAGAGCTCGTTCCGCGATAGCCTGGCCGACCCGGCGCGCGGCATCGACGTTTCCCCCGGTCGCACCTCGCAAATCCTTTTCAGTCGTCGATGCTGAAACAATTGTCTGTCCCTGGAAGTCGTCGATCACTTGCGCGTAAATGTGATTCAGACTCCGATACACAGCCAGGCGCGGTCTTTCCGTACTACCTCTTACTTTGCGGCGAATGCGTTTATGAATCGCGGTGCGAACTACTGCTCTACTCGTGTTTGCCATGCCTTCCTCATTTCCGATTGCCAATTGCCGATTTGCAATACGTTATCCGTTCTCAGTTCCATTTCCGATCGCCAGAACCTGGACTTGATTCTTCCATTCTTGCAATTGGCAATTGGCAATTGGCAATCGGAAATTATTTGCCTGTCTTTCCAGGTTTCAACTTGATCGCAACGCCGGCGTAACGAATGCCTTTGCCCTTGTAGGCGTCAGGCTTCCGCAGCTGGTGCATCTCCGCTGCCACCTGGCCAAGTTTCTGCTTATCAATGCTCGCCAGCGTTAACGTTGTCTGGTACTGCTGGATGTTACCTTTGGTCGTCAGGCGCTCGGCTTTCGCTTCCACACCCTCCGGCAACGGAAATTCGATCGGGTGGGAGTAGCCGAGTGAGAATACGATTTTCTTACTCTGCACATCCGCTTTGTAGCCAACACCCACGACATCCATCTGGGTCGTAAAGCCCTCCGTGACTCCGATGATAGCGTTGTTTGCCAACGCTCGGGCGAGACCGTGCAAGGCCGCCAGATCATCAGAAGTGCGTTCAGCGCGTAAGTCGTCGCCGTCGAGCTTGAAACTGATGCCCTGGGGAATTGGCGCCTTCAGAGTACCTTTCGGTCCCTTTACCTCAAGCTCCCTCTCGTGAATCGTGACGGTAACGCCTTTCGGCAACGTGATCCCTTTTTTCCCAATTCGCGACATAGTCTTAACCTATTTTCGATTGCCAATTGCCAATTGCCGACTTAAAAAGTCATGCTAGTTGCCAGTCTAATCGGCAATTGGCAATCGACAATCGGTAATGTTAATAGATCTGAGCCAACAACTCTCCGCCGACATTTTCACGGCGCGCTGCTTTGCCACTCATCAGCCCCTTGGAAGTAGAGACGATATTTACTCCATAGCCACCAAGCACCTTTGGAATCTCACCTGACCCGACATAAACGCGCCTTCCGGGACGGGAGACTCGTTCCAAATGCGTGATTGACGAAGTGCCGCGAGCGTCATAACGCAGAAAGATGCGGATCGTGCGCTTCAGACCCTCGCCTTTCACGACAAAGTTATTTATGTAACCCTCTTCTTTTAAGATCCGGGCAATCTCAAGCTTAAGCCTGGAGGCTGGAATATCCACACGCGAGTGCTTCGCCGCGATGGCATTGCGGATCCGCGTCAACATATCGGCAATGGGATCAGTCATGCATTAACTCCGTAAATAATTATTAGATTTGTGATTTGCGATTTGAAAAATTCCCTTTCAGTGCCGCAAAATCTAAAATCTAAAATCTAAAATCGCAAATTATCTTTACCAACTCGATTTGATGACCCCTGGAATCTGTCCCAGGAGCGCCAATTCGCGAAAACAGATACGACACAAGTTGAACTTGCGCAGGTAGCCTCGTGGGCGACCGCAGCGCTTACAGCGAGTATAAGCACGCACGGCAAACTTAGGTTTGCGGTTCGCTTTCGCAATTAGTGATTTCTTTGCCATAAATTCGTTAATCGTAATCGTGAATCGTGAATCGTAAGTCGTAAGTCGTTGGCGATAAATGTCTTTATCGCTTCACGATTTACGTTTTACGCAGTTATTGCCTGAACGGCATCCCCAAACCCTTCAACAGTGCCCGTGCCTGCTCGTCGTCGCGCGCGGTAGTTACGATCGAGATGTTCATGCCGCGCAATTTGTCGACCTTATTAAAATCGATCTCCGGAAAGATCAGTTGCTCGCGCACGCCAATCGTGTAATTGCCACGGCCATCGAAGGCTTTGGGTGAGACACCGCGAAAGTCTCTGACGCGCGGTAAAGCGATCGACACCAACCGATCCAGAAACTCGTACATGCGGTCGCCGCGCAGCGTGACCATCGTGCCAATAGGCATCCCCTGGCGCAGCTTGAAGGAGGCAATCGATTTCTTCGCCTTGGTAATCACGGGCTTCTGGCCCACGATTGCCCGCAGTTCATCGGCCGCGGTATCAAGAATCTTGGCATTAGCGATTGCTTCGCCCATGCCCATGTTAATCACGATTTTCTCGACCCGCGGTATAGCCATCGGGTTCTTGATGCTGAACTCTTTGGCGATTGCCGGAGCAACCTCTTTCTGATATCGCTCTTTTAACCTTGCCGCCATTTTTTCTTCCTCGTCAATCGTGAATCGTAAATCGTGAATCGTGGCTTTGTTAACTTCTGGCCATCTTCGATTTCGATTCACGATTTACTGCTACTTCTCCACTGAATGCCCACTGGTGGCCGCAACCCGAGTCTTCGATCCGTCGGCCTCAACGAGATACTTCACCCGGGTAGGCTTGCCGGACTGCGGATCGATCAACTGCACGTTGGAAATATCGATGAAGGCTTCCTTTTCGATAATGCCGCCACCGCGGTTGCTCTGTGGATTGGCCCGCTGATGGCGCTTGATCATTCCGGCGCCTTCAATCTTGATCTTTCCCTTCGCGGGGGCCACTTCCAGGACCCGGCCACGCTTGCCCTTGTCACGGCCGGCGATAATCTCTACCTGATCATTCTTCTTAATCTTTGAGCGCTTGATTCCCGCCATCTCTTAAATGACCTCCGGCGCGAGCGAAACTATCTTCATGAAATTTTTATCGCGCAGTTCCCTTGCCACCGGTCCGAAGACGCGCGTGCCGATCGGCGTTCCATCTTCCTTTATCAAAACCGCGGCGTTCTGATCAAAACGAATATAGGTGCCGTCTTTGCGGCGGACCTCCTTGCGCGTGCGCACGATTACTGCATCCTGCACGGTACCCTTCTTAATAGTGCCGTCAGGTGAGGCCTCTTTGACGGTCACTTTGATCCGATCACCCAGGCTGGCGATCTTTCCGGTGGACCCGCCAATAGGCATGATCATCTCCACCCGGCGCGCACCTGAATTGTCGGCAACCTCAAGCGAGGTCTGCATCTGTATCACTGTCGTTACCTCATTAACAATTTCGGGTTTCGAATTTCGAATTTGCAGCAGTTTTTGAATCCGCAATTCGAAATCTGAAATCCGAAATTCTACTTCGCCGCCTTTTGCACTATCTCCATTACCCGCCAGCGTTTCTTCGCAGACAAAGGACGTGTCTCCACAATTCGCACCTTGTCCCCCACCGTGGCCCCGAGTTCGTCGTGGGCCATGAACTTTGAGGTGCGGCGGACATAACGCCGATACTTTGTGTGCAGCACCAGACGGTCGACTCGAACCACAACCGTCTTCTGCATCTTGTCGGAAAAAACAACGCCGACTTTCTGCGAACGATGCGCGCGCTTAACCGCAGCCTTAGGTGTATTCGCCCGCGGCGATACTGTTTTGTCTTCCTGCTCTTCCATTCTTTTTCACTCACTAGCACAGACCGTGGGTCCGTGATGCCTTCGTTTTAAGAGCGACTCAAACCGCCCCGTTCTAACCTGCCTGCGGTTGTCGTTGCCGGGCCAGTGTTTGGATGCGCGCCAGAGACCTTTTCTCCTGGCGGATGCGTTTGACGGCGTCCACTTCGCCAAGCGCAAGCTTAAACTTCAAACGAAAGAGCGACTCTTGCAAGCGCGCGGCCTCAGCCCGCAATTCCTCTTCCGACAAATCACGGTACTTATCCAACTCTTCGCGACGCTTCATTAAATCGCGCCCCCTTCCTGATCCTCGCGACGCACAAACTTCGTCTTGATGGGAAGTTTCGCTTGCGCCAGACGCATAGCTTCGCGTGCCGTAGTCTCGTCGACACCCTCAATCTCATAAAGAATGCGACCCGGCTTAACAACTGCTACCCAGTACTCCGGCGCCCCTTTGCCTTTGCCCATACGCGTTTCTGCCGGTTTCTTTGTCACGGGTTTGTCTGGAAACATCCGGATCCAGATCTTGCCACCACGCTTGATGTGCCTGGTCATGGCAATACGAGCGGCTTCAATCTGACGATCTGTGATCCAGGCCGGCTCCAAACACTTAAGCCCGTATTCACCGAAGCTGATCTCACTGCCACGAGTGGCAAGGCCGGTCATGCGTCCGCGCATTTGCTTTCGGTGCTTAACTTTCTTCGGCATCAACATGATTGTCACTCATTTCCGATTTCCGATTGGCAATTGCCGATTGAAAGACTCTCTCCTCAATGTCTCTTCAAATCGACAATTGGCATTTGGCAATCCCTTATCCGTTTTCACCACGCGGTCGTCTTCCGTCTGACCCACCGCCCTCGCGCTCACGACGAGTGCGCGGACGCCGCTCGCGCTCACCCATGCGGGTTTCATTAATCGGATCCGAGCCCGTGCCACGCGCCATGGCTGCCTTCGGATCGAGAATCTCGCCGCGATAGATCCAGACCTTTACTCCGATTTGACCAAAGGTGGTTCGCGCTTCAGCCAAACCGTAGTCGATGTCCGCCCGCAGAGTATGCAGAGGAAGGCGGCCTTGCAGATGCCACTCGCTACGAGCAATTTCAGCCCCGTTCAGACGCCCGCTAACTTTTACCTTGATTCCCTGCGCTCCAAACCGCAGCGACTCCTCCACCGCTTTTCTCATCGCCCGTCTGAAAGCAATGCGCTTCTCCAATTGGGCGGCAATCTTTTCTGCCTGGAGTTGGGCGTTCAATTCCGGTTTGTGAATCTCCTGAATCGAAACGAGTACTTCGCGTCCAGTCTTCGCTGACAGGTCAGTCTTGAGCTTGTCGATCTCAGCGCCTTTTCGCCCTATGATGATTCCTGGACGAGAAGTGTAGATAACGATCTTGAGACGATTGGCTGCGCGCTCGATGTCCACATGAGAGACTCCGGCCCCGGTGAAACGGCTCTTCAGATCGCGCTTCAGTTTCAGATCCTCAAGCAGAAACTCCCCAAACTGCTTCTTCGCGTACCAATGCGAATGCCAGTCCTTGTTGTAGCCGAGGCGGAAACCGTATGGATGAACTTTCTGACCCACAGTATTCTCCAGTCTTAGTTGGGCTAATCTTCCTTAGCGCTCGTTTTCTTCTTGGAACCCCGTTTGGTGGCCTTCTTCTCGCTTTCTGCTTTTTCAACCGCCGCTGACTTCACCGCGGGAGCTGCTTTAGACGCAGTTCGCTTGGCGCGAGGTGCGGCTGCGGCCCCTCCGCGCTTACGGCTCTTGCTTTCCGCAAGCTTGGCAGGCTTCGCTTCCGCAACCTTCGAATCCTTCACACCCCTGCGCCTGGCTCCTGGCTCGGGTCGCGCGTCATTAGTAAGCAGAATCGTCACATGACAAAAATGGCGCTGCTCACGATAAGCTCTGCCCTGCGGCGCGGGTCGCACCCGGCGCCGATTCTTCGTGGGCCCACGATCGACGAACGCCGACTTCACCCAAAGATCGTCAGGGTCGATCGATACATTGGCTTTCTCCGCGGATTCGTTCGCATTTGCTATTGCAGACCGCATGCATTTTTCGATCAGGTTGGCAGCCCGCTTGTTCGAGTAACGCAGAATCGCGAGGGCTTTATTCACATCCTTGCCGCGAACCATATCTATAACTAGCCGCGCCTTCTGTGCGGAGCCTCTGAGATACTTTGCACTTGCCGTTGCTTCCATTCTCTGACCTCGTCAATCGTGAACCGCAAATCGTGAATCGTAAGAGCTGTTTATTTACGATTCACGATTCACGATTTACGGTTTTGCTACCTTAGTGGCTTTCTCGACCTTTGTCCCGGAGTGCCCTTTAAAAGTGCGTGTCGGTGCAAACTCGCCCAGCTTGTGGCCCACCATATTCTCAGTCACGTACACGGGTAGATGCCGTTTACCGTTGTGAACACCGAAAGTAAGCCCCACCATGTCTGGCGTAATGGTCGAACGTCGCGACCAGGTCTTAATAACCGGCGGGCGCTGGCCCCCTGCGCGTGTGCGCTCAACAGCTCTCAGAATGCTGCCGTCGATGTAGGGTCCCTTTTTTACTGAACGTGCCATGCAATCTCCATTTCGAATTTCGGATTTATGAACCAGCGTCTTCAAATTCGAAATCCGAAATTCGAAATCCGAAATTTTATTTTGTTCTGCGATCGCGCAGAATCATTTTCTGCGTACGTTTATTACTTCTGGTCTTGTAACCGCGTGTGGGCTGGCCCCACGGAGTAACCGGATTACGTCCCCCCGAAGTCTTTCCTTCACCGCCACCATGCGGATGATCCACCGGGTTCATCGCCACACCGCGCACGTGAGGTCGAATACCCTTCCATCGCGACCTGCCCGCTTTTCCATACGAAACATTCTCGTGCTCAATGTTACCCACCTGGCCGACTGTGGCTTTGCAGACCAGCGGCACGCGCCGGACTTCGCCGGAAGGCATGCGAAGTTGAGCGTAATTCCCTTCCTTGGCTACGAGTTGAGCAAAAGCTCCAGCGGAACGAGCCATCTGCCCACCTTTACCGGGACGCAACTCGATATTATGAATCTGCGTACCCAACGGAATGTTGATAAGAGGCAGCGTATTCCCCGGCAGAATGTCAGCTTCCGGCCCGCTAATAATGGTCTTCCCTACTTCTATTCCGCTGGGTGCAATAATGTAGCGCTTTTCACCGTCGAGATAAGTAACCAGCGCGATGTGCGCCGATCGATTCGGGTCGTACTCGATCTGCGTTATGCGGCCGGGCACTCCTTCCTTATCGCGTTTGAAATCAACAATGCGGTAGAAGCGTTTGTGACCGCCACCACGCCGGCGAACGGTGAGTCGCCCCTCATTGTTGCGTCCGGAGATTCGCGTCTTCGGCTCCAGCAACGATTTTTCAGGCACTGCTCCCACGGTAAGCTCATCGCGCGTCAGATATGTCTGGTAGCGACGTGATGGCGAAGTTGGTGTTAGTTTCTTAATGCCCATGATTCAATTTCCGATTTGCGATTGCCAATTGCCGATTGAAAAACCTTGTACTAATTCAATTCTTAAAAGCTACAACTCATGGTCGAGCCAACGCCAATCGGAAATCGGCAATCGGCAATCGGCAATGTCTAGATTGCTTCCCCGTAATCAACCGGATTCTCACCCTGCTTCAGCGTTACGTAAGCTTTCTTCCAGGATGGTTTGCGTCCTTCGAAGCGGCCGCGACGGGCCATCTTCCCCATGAAATTAATCGTCCGCACCTGGTCCACTTTCACCTGAAAGATCGTCTCCACGGCCGATTTGATCTCAGGTTTGGTGGCCTTGCGGTCAACTCTGAAAGTCAACAACTGCCGCGTATCCTGCGACTCCTCCTTGGCAACCAGCGCTTTCTCCGTGATTACCGGCGACTTGATGATGTCCCAAACCGTTCTCATCTCTTAGGCCGCCTCCTTCTTTGGCTTACCGGCTCGCTTGGGCCTGGCCACGGCCGGTTTGCCCGCAGGCTTGCCGGCCCGCTTCGGCTTTGCTGTGGCGGCCTTCCTGATCTTTTTCGCCGCCACCGCTTCTACTTCCTCATCCGACGCATTGTCGGGGGCGGCACTCTTTTCTTCCCGTGACCCCAGGAGTTGCTCCAGTTCCTCAATCGCGGCTTGCGAAAGCACCAGCTTTTCGTGATAGAGCAAGTCGTAAATATTCAGACCCAGACTGTTCACCACCTTGGCGCGCTGAAGATTCCGCGCCGATAACATCAGGTTCTGGTTATCAAATGTATCCACGATCAAAGTTTTGCCTTCGAGACCGAGCGTTGCGAGCGAAGCGACAAAGTCCTTTGTCTTGGGCTCGTCGAGCGACCACCCCTCAACCACGATCACATTGCCTTCGCGCACGCGCTCCGAAAGCGCCGAACGAAGCGCACCTCTCCGCATCTTCTTAGGCATGTTGTAAGACCAGTCCCGCGGCTGTGGTCCGTGCGCGTTGCCGCCGCCTTTCCACAATGGTGACCGCAGGGATGCGATCCGGGCGCGGCCTGTGCCTTTCTGCTTCCAGAGCTTACGACCCGAGCCTGAAACATCGCCACGGGTCTTGGTAGCGCTTGTACCCTGACGAGCGTTGGCCATGAAATTTCTCACGGCGGCATGAATCAGTGGCTCATTAAACGGCGCATTAAATACCGCGTCGGAAAGTTGAACCTCGCCGACCTCTTTATTCTTTAAGTTCCGCACCTTGACCGTAGGCATGTCTGACTCCAGTGATCGGTTCTGACTGATAGAGGTTTTTGAATTGTGATTTTAGATTTTGACATGCGCCGCTGAATCAAAATCCATCTCACTCATCACCTTATTCTCTTCTGCCGCTGTGCGGCCTTCTTAACAATGACTACACTTCCATTGGGGCCGGGAACCGCCCCGCGAATCATCAACAAATTGTTCTCGGCGTCCACATGGGCAATCGTCAATCCTTTGACAGTAATACGAGCGTCGCCCATGTGTCCCGACGATCTGGTGCCTTTAATTACTCGTGACGGATATGCGGAAGCTCCGATCGAACCCGGCGCGCGCACGTTCATGGAGCCGTGCGATTCGGGACCCCGGTTAAAGTTGTGACGCTTGATCGTCCCGGCAAAACCCCGGCCCTTTGACCGTCCGATAACTTCAACCGCATCACCGTCGGCAAACTGGTCAACCAGCACCTTGTCGCCCACACTGGTGGCGTCTGCAGAATCCTCGAGTCGAAACTCTTTTAGAATTCGCGTAGGTGGAGTGCCGCCACCGGTCTTTTCAAAATGACCACGCATTGGTTTGGTTACGTTCTTCAACCGCACCGGCTTCTCGTCCACCAGGCCCAACTGAACGGCGTTATAACCGTCCGGGCCCGCCGCAGACTTCTTCTGCACGACCACACATGGTCCCGCTCTGATAACAGTCACCGGGGTTACCGTCCCGTCGGCCGCGAAGAGCTGAGTCATGCCAAGTTTTCTACCAATGATTCCGTTAATCATGAGTAATTTTTCCGATAGCCAAATTGCCGATTGCCGATTTGAGACAGCTTGAATCGCTCATAACCGCTCGCCTAATCTCCAATTGGAAATCGGCAATGTCCTCACTGTCTGCCAAACGCCTTGATCTCGACGTCAACACCGGCTGGAAGATCCAGCTTCATCAGCGCATCAACTGTCTGCGGCGTTGGGTCGAGGATGTCCATCAGACGTTTGTGCGTTCTGATCTCAAACTGTTCGCGCGATTTCTTGTCGACGTGCGGAGACCGGAGCACGGTCCATTTGTTCTTCACGGTCGGCAGCGGAATCGGTCCCGCTACCCGCGCGCCGGTTCTCTTTGCTGTTTCCACAATCTCCGCAGTGGACTGATCCAGCACGCGGTGATCGTAGGCTTTCAATCTAATTCTGATCTTTTCGTTTAACATAAATTTGATCTTTGTACTTTGTTCTTTGTAACTTTGTTCTTGGAAACCAGCTGCGCTTCAGTCGCGCACAAAGCTCAAAGCACAAAGCTCTATTCCACTACTTCGCTGACCGTGCCGGCGCCTACCGTGCGGCCGCCTTCCCGGATCGCGAACCGCAGCCCTTTCTCCATCGCGATTGGCGCGATCAACTCGATCTCCATCGCCACGTTGTCCCCGGGCATCACCATCTCTACTCCCGCCGGCAAGCTCGCCACTCCCGTCACGTCCGTCGTCCGA
>JBGTHZ010000106.1:0-103229 GCA_041745915.1 Pyrinomonadaceae bacterium
GCGACATACGTGGGAGTGCGTCGCGCCCATCCATATTCGTGGTCACTGTCCTCACCCCAGCAACCACTTGAGACGGAGGATTCACCAACCGTCTCTCTTGCCCCACAATATACATCGCAACGCTTGTGCCGTGCAATAGAACATCTTCTAAAACTGCTGGTTCTTTGGTTTTTATTTGCGATTAGTCAAAGGGTTTGACTGGCTGGCGGGCGCAGGCGATTTCCAGGTCCAAAAAGGATGAAAATTTTTCAGTGGGTGCTGTGTAGAACTTGCATTGACTAAGCCTTGGAGGGACCAAGCGTCTGCCGAATCACTGTTGCAAGATTTCTTGCATAAGCTTCTATCATCGCCTGATTGTGACCTTCAATCATCACGCGGGCTAGAGGCTCGGTGCCTGAGTACCGCAATAGCAGCCTCCCGCCCTTCCCGAGCTGGAACTCGGTCTCCTGCACCAGTTTTTGGATTTGTTCCACCTCAACGAAGGGTCGCTTTACTCCGACCGGCACATTCACCAGCACCTGCGGATAGCGTTGGAATCCTTTGGTCAAATCATGGAGCGGCTTTCGCTCGTCGCACAAGGCCCGCAGCAGGCAAAGTGTTGTTATCAAACCGTCCCCGGCTAGACTTAAGTGCGGGAAAATAATGTGACCGGACTGTTCACCACCCAGGCCCGCTCCCGAGCGCATCAGTTCCTCCAGCACATACTTATCGCCCACATCCGTGCGCAACAATCGCAACCCTCTGGAGCGCAAAGCAATCTCCAACCCGACATTGCTCATTACCGTGGCAACCACCAGCCCATTGCTCAACTGACCGCGATCATGCATGTATTTCCCCAACACCCATAACGTGGCGTCGCCATCGACAAATCGGCCTTTGGCGTCTACAAAAAGTGAGCGGTCTGCGTCACCGTCAAACGCAACACCAAGATCAGCACCAGTGGCGATAACTTTCTGCTGAAGCCCTTCAATGTGGAGCGACCCACAATCACGATTGATATTACGACCATCAGGCTCGTCATTTATGGCCACAACGCTCGCTCCCAACAGCTCGAACAGCCGCGGAGCAAGGGCTGAAGCTGCGCCGTTTGCGGCGTCGACTACGATGGTTTGATTATTTAGGGACAGCCCCTCTGCGATTTGGTGCTGAAGAAAATCAAGATAGCGAGATTGCAAGGCAGCCGACAGGTCTTCGCCCAGGGAGTGGATTTCAGCGACTGGCGCCGGCGATTGCTTTTCAGATCTCGCCAGGATGTCGGCTTCGATAAGACGCTCTGTCTCGTCGTCCAACTTCCGCCCCGAGGGCGCAAATATCTTGAAGCCGTTGTCTTGATAGCTATTGTGGGACGCGCTGATCACTACTCCTGCATCCGCAGGGAGTATGCGCGCAAGGAAAGCTATGCCGGGCGTGGTGATCACTCCGGCGGATTTACATTCAGCGCCCGCTTCAATTGCACCCTGGATTAAAGATCGTTCTAACCACCCACCCGATTCCCGTGTATCTCGCCCGACTATTATTAATGGGACGCGACCCAGTCTTTGCGTAAGATGGACGGTCAGCGATGACCCCACAGTTCGGAGCGTCTCAGCGTCCAGCGGAAAACGGCCCGCCTCGCCGCGCACACCATCAGTACCAAAAAGTCGTCGACTGGGAATGGGCATTGAAAAGTCTCGAATAGAACTACCTGAACGGGGTGAATTGTGAAGGCCTGACTGACAGCAACTTGACCCGATCCTTGATGGTGGGTGGAAGGTCCAACCCGGCTACACTTCCACCGGTAGCTGATATATGCACCACCACCTTCACATCTTCCGGGCGCAACTCGGCAAGCACGGACGACGGCCCCGACAAAGTAACCTCCGCGGTTTCCGGCCGGACCTCAACACCGCTGGTGGATCGAGCTACAACGCCACTGAAACTCTTCTCGGTCCGCTTTTCTCCGATCTCGATAGCAAGATCGACTAAAGGATCCAGTATTTCAATCTTTTGATCCGCAATGTCAATCGCAACTCGGGAAGCTGTAAAGCTCTCATTTCTACCGTCCAGAGAAATGGTCTCAGTCGGCGCATTCTGCAGCGCTGCAATTTTGCTCGCCGGTCCCCGAACTCTCACGGTCATGTGCGCCAGACTGACTCCGTAGACCTCGTACCCGTCAGCCGGTTTGCCTTCGGTCTTTACCTCGACCGGGATCTGACGTTCAACGCGTGGCTCAAGGCGGACGGGAATTGTGCCCGGCTGAAAGGATTCAATCTTTACGCCATCTGGAAGCTGCATGGTAACCCGATCGAGCGAGAGCCTGATTACTCGCTCGCCGGCGGCTTGATCGCTGACATCGACCGTGGCCACGAGATCG
Source organism: Pyrinomonadaceae bacterium (assembly GCA_041745915.1). Taxonomy (GTDB): domain Bacteria; phylum Acidobacteriota; class Blastocatellia; order Pyrinomonadales; family Pyrinomonadaceae; genus PSRF01. The sequence goes on from JBGTHZ010000106.1 coordinate 2,354, forward strand.
AGAGGGCTGAGCCTTGTCAGATTCGGCCGGCTGCCCTTCAGGGTGACTTCCACGGTCTTCGGGGGATCGTTACTGATATCCAGATTGCTCGGCTTTATTAAATTCAGTTGAACAGGGGTTCGAATAGTCAGAGGCTGATTTTGCCCGGTAACTGCAAACCAAAGGACCAGAGTAATCGCCAGAGCCAACAATTTAAGGGTCCAGTCTTCTATGAATATTTTGCGCGCTCCGCGCTCTAACGCCGTCGGTGGAGGTGGCGCCTCGGGTATCTCTGTCTCATCAACATCCTGAAAAGGCATAAAGGGTATTTCCGATTTTAGATTTTAGATTGCATCGATCACCGACTGTCCGATTTCCAGATTATCGAGTGCCGAATCGTCCTGCGCAGAACTGGCGCCAATCAAAAATCCAAAATCTAAAATTAAATAGGCGCAACCTCTTTGGTTTTCGCTTCCGATTCGAGTTGTTCCGGCTCTTTCCCCTGCTCACGCTTCGGGGCGACTTCAAGGGCTTGAAAGATTGCCGCGCGGAGTTTGGTAGCGTCGAGTCCACGTTTTATTTGACCACCTTGAATAAAGGAGATCAGTCCGGTTTCTTCCGAGACTACAACCGCGACGGCGTCAGTATCTTCAGTGACGCCGATCGCCGCGCGGTGCCGGGTACCCAGATCTCTCGAGAGGCGCGGGTTCAAAGTTAGTGGCAGAAAGCAGGAAGCCGCAGCGATGCGGTGACGCCGCACGACTACGGCGCCGTCGTGAAGAGGCGAGGCCGGATTAAAAATACTGACCAGCAAGTCATAACTCAGTTCGGCGTCCAGCTTGACGCCGCCTTCGGTAACATTCCTCAAACCCAACTTGCGCTCGATCACGATTAAGGCGCCGGTCTTTGTAGAAGCAAGAGTCGTCGCGGCGAGGACGATCTCGTCATACACACCTTCGCCAAACTGACCCTGGTAGCGACGGGTGAAAGGCATGCGGAATCGATTGCCAAAAGAGATGAGGGCCTGCCTGATTTCCGATTGGAAGAGGACGATGATAGCTACGCCGATGTATAGCAGACCACCTCGCAGAATGAACTCAAGGGTGGCTAATTCCTGTTTTGCGGCGAGCCAGTAAAGGAGGGCGAAACCTCCGATTCCCGCGGCCATGGGTGCGGCCCGGGTCCCACGCACGAGTTTCAGTACTGCAAACACGAGTACGAAGACAACAATGATATCCGCGATGTTACGCGGCTCACCGAGCCTTCCGAGGTACTCCGTGTATGGCAGTAGTAACAACATCTTTTGTTTTCAAACTCTGGACTTGCGATTTGCGATTCAGAAGCGGCAATTTAGTTTCACCAAACCGTAATCGAGAAACCACGTCCCTATTCAGCCAATCTGGTCCAGCATGACGTCGTGCTCGCTACTTTCACCCTGGCGAGCAGCCTCCAGAAAAATCAGCTCTACTAGTGGTTCTGCTCGTCTATTCAAATCCTCGACCTCTTCAATCTGGGCAATTTTGTAACCAATTGGATGTTTATCCGAAGCCGGACGGCTGTAAAAACCGCAGCCCCAGGAGCAGAAACACCTGATTCGTAGTGTCTGCCAACGAGTGCAGCTATTCAGCCATCATGCCGGATGAGCCGGTAATAACAGCCGCAATAAACTTCAGGTGTGATATCCCACAAGCAAAGAGCGCGCAAAGCACTGCCGGCATTAACAGATTCCTTCAACAGGAAATGAAAGCTCCGCTCGGATTATCGCGAAAAACAGCGCGTGTGGCAATGGAGATGATCTGACTCGCAGAAAAATTTACTCGAAATGACTGAGTCCTACTCTTCCCTGTAAAGCGGCAGGTTGTCGGAGAGAAGCATGAGGCGACGATGGGGGAAGGAGACGCTTGGTTCTGCCGATCCCCGTAAAAATGGAGGCTTTAGCGGCGGTCTGAGGCACAATTCTTTAGCGCTTCAATTCCGCCGTCCAGTTCACCACGACGCTGATTGGGCTCGTGCCTATTTCTTCAATCGTTGTGTTGATGAGAAAGCGCTGTCCGTCGGCCGTGACAGCATAGTGATTCCTGAAACCTGTCAAAGTAAGGACGCGCGTCGCGAAGAGCGTCTTAAGGATACGCGCCTCGAACGTTGCTCCCAGCTTGATGTCCACCGCCATGAGTTTCCTATCGGCGGCAACGTAGAAAAGCTCTTTGCCGTCGCGCCTCCAACTCGGCTGGCTTCCGCCGCCGGTCGAGACTCGCCACTTGCCACCAGAAGCCGGAAATGTCTGGACGTAGACTTCCGGCGCTCCTGACTCATCAGAAGTGTAGGCTATCCATTTTCCGTCGGGAGAGAATTGAGCCTGACGTTCGTTGAACTCCGTTTGCAGAAACGGAAATGGCTGCCGGTCCCCGGACATCGGTAACATCCACAAATCATGTCTCGTCTTCGAATTGATGGTTTCATAAACGATGAACTGCCCATCCGAAGACCAGTCGTCCGGTACTTTCGCCTCGCCTGACTTGAGCAGCACTTCCTCATTCCCGCTGCCACTCGCACTCTTTTGATAAAGATTCCCTTGGCCTTCGCGGCCTGACGTGAAGACGATGCGGCTTCCATCGGGCGACCAAAGCGGATTCGAATCGCTCGCCGGATCGGTCGTGAATCGCGAGGGGATATCGCGCAACAAGTCGACCAGCCAAATGTCGTATGTTCCGGTTTGGATATCTACGCGGTCTAACGCAACTCGGCTTTCATCAGGTGACAGCGAAAGAGTGAGGTAGAGACCAGCAGCGCCGGCTGCTCCAATCTGTTTGCCTCCTCGGTCAAACCAGAGCGGCTGGTTAACCTGGCTGCTACCGCTGCGATAGGCCAGCACGCCGTTTTCTGAGACGGAAAAGGCGCCACGGCCGAGTCCTAGGTTATAGGCCACATGTTCGGCGACCGGCAATGGCTCGCCGGTGAGTTGAAACTTGTCGACGTCGAATGGCTGGGCCATCAGTTTCTCATTCTGCAAGAACAGCAGAAACCCTGGCGGCGCGTAAGCTGCGCTTAACGTGTTGGAAAGCAAACGCTTCGTCTCCTTTGAATCTAGCGAGCCAACGAAGGTCCCTCCGTTTTCAGGCTGTCTGCTGCGCACAAAATAGAGGAAGTGCCGGCCGTCAGGCAGGAAGTATGGCCATTGATGAGAAGTTTCGAAACGCGATTGATCGAGCGTTGTCACCGGTATCGGCTCGCCGCCCGCCGCCGAGACCCGATGAAGACCGGAACCTCCGCGTGAAAAGATAATCACCCCTTCGCGATTCCATGCGCCACTCCATGCGCTACCAACCCCCGTCGCATCGCACAGAGTTTGAGGAGGCGCGCCTGATGCGTCGATCTTCTTGAGCTTGCCTCCCGCGAAAAATCCGATGAAGCGATTATCTGGGGCCCAAAAAACATTGGGAGAGGTACCCTCGGTTCCAGAAAGAGTTTGGGCTGAGAGCGAATCAAGAGAACGCACCCAGAGAAGATTCTGGCCTTCAAAAGAGGCGACGAAGGCCAGACGACGACCATCGGGTGAAAGGGCAAAGCCCGTTCCTGCACCGGCTACGGTCGCATTCTCGGGAGGCAACACTGAAAGCTTGAGTACGCGCTCGTCTACTGGAGTACGGCGTAAATATGCAATAACAAAAGGTAGTGCAGCCAGCAATCCAAGCAAACAGACTCCCACGAGTATCCACGCCAACCGCTCACGGTTCTTAGGCCGCCCCGCCGTCAGAGGCAAAGCGGCTGTCATCGTGCGACTTGATGTCAATCCGCTCAACGCTTCCAGAGCAAAGGCCACATCTCCGGCCGATTGAAATCTCTGCTCCGCACTCTTCTCCAAGCAGTGCATCACGACCTTCTCAAGCGCGGGGTTGATCTGGCTGCTGGATTCGGACAGTTCCGGCGGGTCTTCTTTCAGAATCGCATTAAGCGTCTCAATCGCCGACTCACCTCGAAAGGCCCGCTTGCCTGAAATCATCTCGTAAAGAATCACGCCCAGCGAGAAGATGTCCGAACGATGATCCACCCGCTGCCCTCGGACCTGCTCTGGCGACATGTACCCGACTGTCCCCATCACCGCACCTGGATCGGTGTTGACCCTGCGCGTCAGCACATCCGTCTGTGCTTCTGGGTTTTGGATCTGCTCAGTGAGCTTCGCCAGTCCGAAGTCTAAGATTTTGACTCGACCGTCATGCGTGATGAAGACGTTCTCAGGCTTGAGATCGCGATGAATGATCCGTTTCTCGTGTGCTGCCGCCAGTCCGCTGGCGATCTGCAAAGCGTAATCAACAGCCTTGCGCGTGGTGAGCGCACCACCGCTTAGTCGTGCGCGCAGCGTCTCGCCTTCGAGCAGTTCGTAAACAACGTATGGCGAGCCGTCGTGAGTCTCAACGTCATAAACAGCAAGAATATTCGGATGGTTCAGTTTACCTGTGGCCTGCACCTCTTGCTCGAAGCGCCGCAGTCGTTCTGAGTCTGAAGAGAAAGCAGCAGGAATGACTTTGATCGCCACGTCACGGTTGATCTTCGGATCGCGAGCAAGATAGACCTCACCCATCCCGCCCTCTCCGAGCAAGGAGATAATCTCGTAGCGTCCAAGCCGAGTATTAGGGGAAACGGTCATCTACTTAACAGCAGGCTTCCGAAGACTTACAAACTCTATGCAGCCAAAAGTCAAGAGTTTGCCGGGCTGCAGACTGCATGGATAGAAAGATGGATCGTGAAGGCCGATTTGAACTGGTACGCGAAGGGTCATCACGCGTTTCCCGTGGCCCAGTTAGAAGTGCTTAGCATTCAGGATGAGTACAGGGCTCGATCTAGTGCAACGTTTTGTTGACTACCCTATTTGACTTGATTTGGGGAGCGACGGCGAAGGCGCAGTCATCTAGTATTTCATTGCAAAGTCAGTCCTTCCAGCCCCAGGGAGCCTCCGGAGCCTTGACCGGCGTTTTCAGGTCGAATTTGATGCTGAAATATCTTTCTGAGCCCATTCGTCGGAGGTTATAACTGAAATGTTCGCCGGGAACGAGATCGATCCACCAGACGTTGGTCGCGGCCGCCGGTATTATGCCAACCGTTTCCTGATCGGCCGGAAACATCTGCCGTGTTGGCATTCCAACGCTTGTCGTCAAACCGCCGTACATTGTCACCTTGTCCGGCGTCCCGTCTTCGTGGCGATGATCGTGCTTAAGCAAAATTCTGTTTTTGTTCCGGGTCAACACCCACGTTCGCGAGCGGTCCTCGCCAACAACGAACGGAATGCGGATGCGATCCTTCTCGCATGAGCGAACGTGCATTACGAGAGCCTTGTCTTTAAACGTCGTGTCATCGGCTGGAGCCGCAGCCACCGCCCCCGCGAAAGCCTTTCCGCAAAGCTTTTGCAGTTCTTTCCAAAAGACGGCGTTGGCGGGGTCGGCTTGCGCCGGGACAGCTATTATTGAAACGGCGATGAAACCTGCCAAGATCAGCTTTTGTGTCATAAGCTTAATAAAGTTCCTCTATAACGTCCCTGGGCCTTTTACTTTGTTCCTCGTCGTGCGGGGCCGTAGTTTTCCGCTTTGCAGAAACCCCACTAGTTTGCCGTGGTTATTGATGACCGCTAGCGAGCCAACGCCGTTTCTCTTCATTAACTCCCGAGCGTATTCGAGCGAGGCCGAGGGTTCTACAAAAAACCTCGGGGCAATGGGACGCATTACATCCCGAGCGCGCGTTAGTCGCCAGCGCTCCCGCGGAAGCGATTTTAGATCTTCCAGCGTGAGAATTCCATGCAGTTGGTGATCGAGGGCCACGGGAAAACTTGTCTGCCGGTGTAGGGGAAGAAAATCATCAATCAACTGCGTGATGGTCAGTTCCGGGGCAATCGCAATGGCCGGGGACATCGCGTCTCCGACCGTAATCTCTCCGGCACCCTGCGCACTCTTCACTAGCTTGGCGGCGGTATCTAGCAGGAAAAGGCCCACAAGAATTGACCAAACCCCCATGAAGTAAGGCTGGGCTGGTCTCCAGTTGGGAGCGATCATAATGTAAACCCCGAACAGAATGAGCATACCGCCAATCAGGATTCCGCAGATTCCTGAGAGCCGGGTCGCCTCTGCCATGTTGCCGCTTCGCCGCCAAAGAATTGCTCGCAAGACGCGCCCGCCATCCAGCGGGTAACCGGGAAACAAATTAAAAACCGCCAGCAGAAGATTCCCTGCAGCGATCAGAAAAAACACTACTGCTGTGACGATGTATCCTCCCGAGTCAGCGATCTTGGCGCCGCCAAAAGCGAGTATGGCAAAAAGAAAGCTCGCCGCCGGACCAGCGACTGCGATGCGAAACTCGGCTCGTGGATTCTCGGGCGCACTTCGCATTCGCGCCAACCCGCCGAAGGGATGAAGCACAATCTCTTCAATCTCGATGCCTTCAGCGCGGGCCATTAGTGCATGAGAGAGCTCGTGCCCAAATACGGAGAGAAAAAGCCCGGCGGTAGTGATAACTCCGAGCAACCAGGCGAGGGGCGGATCAAGAGGAGGCAAACGAACGTTGCCGAGTTGGACGTCGCCCTGGAGGTTACTGGAAATCAACCACACACTCAGAGCCACTACTCCAAACCATCGATAATCGATGCGCACAGGAATCCCGTACACCCTGGCGACGGTGATGCTCTTATTAAAGAACCCGGCGATGCTCATAACTCGATCTTGGTGGGGCAAAAAACTCGGATGCGTCTCGTGCCCTTGTAGGTCGAAGTCCGACTAGCTCTCGAAGACAGCCGTTTCAGTTTCGAACATCGGCTGCGCTTCCGTCTGCGCCACTCGACGCAGCAACAGCGGTTCGTCAAACATCTGTGACAGCCCTCTGACGATGGCAAATCGGGGGTCGTCAGCGATTGATACTGAAAGGCCTACTTCCTTCTGTAGATACTGCGCGAGTCCTTCCAATTGAGCTCCGCCGCCCGTAAGGATTAACCCGCGCTCGTAGATGTCGCCGGCAACCTCTGCGGCCAACTCGGTGAGCGTAGAGCGAACCTCGTCAGCTATGCGACGAACAACAGGCAGGGTTACCGCGTTAACCTCAGCCACGCTGACACTCAAGGCGCCAGGGCTGCCGGTCTGCACGTCACGACCGCGTACTTCCATCTTTCGAGTTGGGTCTTTCGGCTCAATAGCAGAACTCAACTCCAGCTTCAGTCGCTCGGCCGTTGGTATTCCGATCGAGAGTCCTCGATGCCGGCGCAGTCGGTCCATTATCGCGGCGTCGATATCGGAGCTGCCGATCCTTTCTGCTCGCGAAGCTATGATTGCTCCATTCACGATCACTGCAATGTTAGTAGTGCCGGCGCCTATGTCTACCACTGCCGAGGCATGAAGGTCGTCGATAGGAACCCCGGCTCCAATTGCGGCAGCCAGACCTTCTTCAACCATGTACACCCTTCCGATACGGGCTTCTTCAGCAGCGCTCAGCAGGGCGCGCTGCTCGACCTGCGTGACTCCCGAAAGCACACTCATTATGGCCCGCCGGCTGAAATGCGAGGTACCGCTTCGCGCCTCCTGCACAAACTGGTCCAGCATCACGCGCGTTCGTTCAAAGTCGGCTACCACTCCACCTATCAACGGGGCAAGAACCGCCACATCGCGGGCTTCCCGTCCCTGCATCTTCTGAGCTTCATTCCCCACCGCGATTACTTCACCGGTCAGCCTGTCGACCGCCACCACGGAAGGTTCGTCTACGACAACACCGCGTCCGCGCACAGCAATGATCGTCCTGGCAGAACCCATGTCGATCGCCATCGTATCAGACACCAGATCGCGGAGAGCTCTTAGACCAATGAACGAGCTAGTCTTGCTCATGAAGGACATAACGATTTAGAGCGAGCCGCTGGCTCGCTGCCAGTCAACTTCAAACAGATGCACAGGCTGCTCGCGGTTTTTGACAGTTATGGGCTCGCGCTCTCTGAGCTTGTAACGATCGCCTGCTGCCCTCGACGTTGCCTCGCTGATCAAAATCTCTCCACCCCTCGCATTCGACTCCAGCCGCGCCGCCGTGTTCACCGCGTCTCCAATCGCAGTGTATTCAGAACGTCGTTCCGAGCCTATGTAACCAACTGTCACCTCGCCGGTGTGCATCCCGATACCCACCCCGATTTCGGCCAGCCCTTCGGCGCGCAATTCCTGATTGATGCCGAGGATTCTACGCTGCATTGCCACCGCTGCGTTTAAGGCATTAGAGGCATCTTCGGGAGTGGTTGTGGGCGCGCCAAACAGGGCCATTAGTCCGTCGCCGAGATACTTATCAAGCGTGCCGCCGTGCGCGAAGATAATGTCGGTCATGGCAGAAAAGTATCTGTTAAGCAGACCGACAATCTTTTCCGGAGGTGCGTGCTCGGATAGGCGTGTGAATCCGCGAATGTCGGCAAAGATTACCGTAATGGTTTGGTTAACACCCCCGAGTTTGAACGATTCCGGATTATCAAGCATCTGCTTGACGACATACTCTGGAAGAAAGCGGCTATAGTTCGCCCGGGCGACCTCCTCGCGGGCCAGACGTTCATGCGCGCGAGCATTCTCAACAGCAATTGCCGTTTGCGCGGCCACAGCACTAATCAACTCGAGATCGTCAGGCTTGAAAGCAGCAAAAGGATCGAGCCGGTCGGCATAGAGTGCGCCATGGACACGCGACTCGGCGACCAAAGGCGCGCAAATCGTTGAACGCACTCCCTGAGAGACTATTGAATCAACCCCCGCAAACTCCTCGTCTGAGGCCGCATCTTGCGAAAGCAGGGCCACCCGGTCCTTCATTACCTTCCGGGTGATAGTCCGGCCGATGCTCAGTTTGCGCGCGTGGTCATCGAGTTTCTGATCACGAGCCCGCATGGCTATTGGGGTCAGCTTGACGTCCTCAAGGTTGCCGGTACCACTGCCTTCGGCAAGCAGGGCCACCACGCGGTCGGCCGGAGTAGCTCTGAAGATAATATCGGTGGCCTTCGCGAAGATCGCGTCGAGGTCGAAAACCGATCCCAATGTCTTACTCATTTCGTAGAGCGCACTAAGGATGTTGGCTTTTCGTTGCAATGCCTCGAGCACTTTGTCCCGCGAAGGAGAAGCGGTGGGCACGTCGGCACTGGTCGAATGCAGCACCGTGGTCATTACATCGTTGGCAGAGATCAGCAACTGCGTGTGCCCGAGAGGTTTGTCGTCGTAACGCACTTCACTGGTGCGTTCTTCTACCGTTTGTTCAAAGCGCAGGGTGCTGGCCCCGATTGTTACCCGGTCACCATTCTTCAATTGATGTTCGTAACGAGGCTCCCCATTGATGAACACTTTGTTTGCGCTGCGACGAAGCTGACCATTAATCAGGGCTCCGTCCACAATCGTGTAAGAACCTTCGTCTGCGGATTTGATGTGTGCGTGGTAGCGGGAAGCGCGCGGGTCATCAATTACCACCGCGTTGTCGGGCGCGCGGCCTATTGTGCAAGCTGCGCCCGGCAAGAAGCTATACTGCCACTGACGTCCGCTGGCATCGGTGATCTTCAGAAGTGCCATGATGAATTAATTTTCGGGACCAACTTCGAGAGATGTGTACTTCAGCAAACATCAACGCTGGAGAAACAATTGGTCCTCCGTTTCGATCCTAGCAGGATGGACTCACGCTGACAAACCGAATCTGTTTGGAGAGACGGCCGTGTCTGAATTAGCTATTAGCTCCACACCTCGCTAGCTGGCCGGTCAATCTGAATCTCATTGACGACTTCGGCTTCGTTTTAACTGCACTCGAGCTGGGTTATTTGGGGATGCCGGTCTCTGCGCAATGTAGCGCCGTCACCCCTCAATGACCCGGTCGCTTACCGCTCCCGATGCGCTAACCGCCCGTTAGAAAAGTCACTTGTCAAGCTAATGTCGGCGTTCTCCTTGTTCTAATTTCAAACTAACAACGGCGTTAGGTTGAAAAGCTTGACGCTTTCCAAGAGCGCTTGCTAGACTTCCCCACACTTACCTAACTAGGGGCCCGACGCGAGCTGCGTCGCTCCAGGGTTTCCCCAGACCCGCGCGTGCGGCGCAGTCTGATTTTTGTATTCAAACGGAGGTGCGGTGTGGGCTTCAAAGTCGGCCAGAAAGTGGTTTATCCAAATCACGGAATCGGAACCATTGAACGTATAGAACAGAAGCAAATAGGCACTGCTTCACTTCCCTTCTATACGCTCCGTCTTGCTGCAAACAATTCCCTGGTTTTGGTTCCGGTTTCTAATGCATCAGAAGTTGGCCTCCGATCGCCGATCTCGTCGGGCGAATGTGAAATGTTACTGAAGGCCTTAGCCGATGATTTCGCTTCCCCCGCACACGATTGGAAAGATCGTTTCAAGGATTTCTCTGAGAAAATGCGAACCGGGGATATCTTTGAAGTCGCTGACGTGCTTAAGCATTTGACGTATTTGAGCCACCTGAAGCCCCTTTCGTTCCGCGAGCAACGCATGCTCGAGCGCGCTCGATATCTCGTCGTTTCCGAGTTAGCCGCCGTCTGTCGACAACCCGAATGCAACATCGAACCACGGGTCGAACAAGCTCTGACACGGGCGTGCAACAAGCATGATCGGCCGGTTCGCGCTCATGCCGCAGGGGCCGCAGTCGGTCACTAAAGACTTCTCCTGGACTCCAGATAATCCTCACGCAATTCAGAACGCGTCAGATCTCCGAGCTGGTATCTCTGTGCGTCGGGCTGTTTGCCTCATGCTATAATCCCCTAACATCACATCTTGCAGGAGCCAACATAAATGAGCTGGATTGATCAGGTCCAAGCGCGGGAGATTCTGGATTCGCGTGGCAATCCAACAGTGGAAGCGGAAGTTACCCTGGTGGGCGGTGAAGTCGGGCGAGCCGCGGTACCCTCCGGGGCGTCAACCGGAGAGCATGAAGCCGTCGAGCTACGCGATGGCGACAAAAAACGCTTTGGCGGCAAGGGTGTTCTAAAAGCTATACGAAACGTTAATGACGTGATAGCGCCCGAGCTCGATGGAATGGACGCGCTCGATCAAACCGAGATCGATCAGACTCTAATTGATCTCGACGGCACGCCGACCAAATCGAGACTCGGAGCGAATGCTCTCCTGGCCGTTTCCCTTGCCACTGCGCGGGCCGCATCCACCTATCTCGAGATCCCGCTTTACAAGTATCTCGGCGGACCCAACGCCCGTACTCTTCCCGTACCCATGATGAATATCATCAATGGCGGGGCCCATGCCGACAATAACGTGGATTTCCAGGAGTTTATGATCGTGCCTGTTGGGGCACATGCCTTTCGCGAGGCTCTACGAATCGGGGCGGAAATCTTTCATACACTCAAATCTGTGCTACAGAAGAAGGGCTACGCTACCAGCGTCGGAGACGAGGGCGGATTCGCGCCGAACTTGCGATCAAACGAAGAGGCAATAGAGACCATACTCGAGGCTATTGCGCAGGCGGGCTACACCTCCGGCACGGATTGCCTGCTGGCTCTCGATCCGGCAGCCAGCGAGTTTTTTGACGGCAAATCTTATGTTTTTAAGAAGAGCGACAAGCGAAAGTTGTCAAGTGATGGAATGGTTGCTTACTGGAAGAGCTGGACCGAGCAATACCCAATTATCTCTATCGAGGATGGAATGGCCGAGAATGATTGGGACGGTTGGAAGACTTTGACAGATGAGATTGGCAAGCGCGTGCAGTTGGTTGGGGACGATCTCTTTGTCACTAATACCGCATTCCTACGCAAGGGAATTGAGCTGGGGGTGGCGAACTCGATCCTGATCAAGGTGAACCAGATCGGCACGCTCACTGAGACACTTGACTGCATCGAACTGGCAAAAACATCCAACCGAACGGCGGTCATCTCACACCGTTCCGGAGAGACCGAGGATCCCTTCATCGCCGACCTCGCCGTCGCCACCAACGCGGGCCAGATCAAAACGGGCTCCTTATCGCGCACAGATCGGATCGCGAAATACAATCAACTCCTGCGAATCGAGGAAGATTTGCGTGGAGCAGCACGTTACCCGGGCCGCGCGGCCTTTTACCAGATCGCGCCGCCGTCGCAATCGAACCACCGCCCGAAGAGGGCCCGCGCAGCGAGACGTTGAAGGCAGCCGGTTTTGAAAAGCCTGGAAGGTTACGCGAGGTTCTGTAGCGCAAATGAGTCGCGAGTGGCAGCGAAGGGAGTTTTCAATAACCACTGATCGAGATCGCCTCGACGTACCGCTGATTCATAACTTCCTCTCGAAAGATTCATACTGGGCCCAGGGTCGAACCGTTGAGACTGTAAAGCGCTCCATCGAAAACTCGCTTAACTTCGGTCTCTACAATGGCGAAAAGCAAATCGGTTTCGCTCGAGTCGTAACAGACTACGCCACCTTTGCCTGGCTCGCGGACGTATTTGTCCTTGATGCATATCGCGGGCGAGGCCTCGGCAAGTGGTTGGTCGAGGTCATCCTCTCGCATCCGGAACTGCAGAAATTCCGACGTTGGGTGTTGGCCACCAAAGATGCGCACGAGATCTATCGTCAGTTTGGATTCATCGAGCTCAAGCGGCCGGAGCGTTGGATGGAGCGACCCGATCCCCAAATGCAGGAAACACCAGACTACTGGCACGAGGCCGCTCAATAGATCACTATCTGATTCACTCCAAAGGTAGACTTGAAGAACAACACACCCCTCGCGCTCATAATCATCGATGGCTGGGGCTTTTCGCCTATTCGTGAAGGAAACGCGATTGCCCTCGCCGAGACGCCCAATTACGACGAATTGTCTGAATCGTATCCTCACACACTGCTCGAGGCTTCCGGAGCCCGTGTCGGTCTTCCGGCCGGAGTAATGGGCAACTCCGAGGTGGGCCACCTTAACATCGGTTCCGGCCGCGTGGTCCGAATGGATGTCTCCCGAGTTGACTATGAAATCGCCACCGGCGGGTTCCTTAAAAATGAGGTTCTGGTCGCGTCAATGGAAGGCGTTAAGAAACGTAATGCTTCGCTGCATTTGATGGGGTTGATTTCCGATGGCCAGGTTCATTCGTCACTCGAACATCTTTACGCACTACTGCGCATGGCCAAGGCGCACGGACTCGAACGTGTTTATATCCATTGTTTCCTTGACGGCCGTGATACACCGCCCTCCTCGGCGCTGCATTATGTGTCTATGCTGCAAAAGAAGATTGAGGAGATTGGGGTCGGCAAGATCGCCACCCTGGTGGGACGCTACTACGCGATGGACCGTGACAAACGCTGGGAAAGAACCAAACTTGGTTATGATTTGCTAGTTAGCGGCCAGGGTGAGCGGGCCACCGATCCTTTAAGCGCGATCGAGCGAGCCTACGAGCGGGGTCTTACTGACGAGTTCATCGAACCGGTTGCGATAGTGGATCCCAGCGGCGGACCTGTGGCCACAATTAAGGACGAAGACGCGGTCATCTTTTTCAACTTCCGACCCGACCGCGCGAGACAACTCACCCGGGCGCTTGCGGTGGCAGGATTCAACGAGTTTCCGGTACCCGCCAGGCCAAAGATCCACTTCGTATGCTTCACGCTTTACGATCGAACTTTTCCGCTTTCGATAGCGTTTGGCCCACACGAGCATCAAAGTGTCCTGGCAGAAGTTTGGGCCAATATTCGAGTACGCAACTACCGGCTTGCCGAGACTGAGAAGTATGCGCACGTCACCTATTTCTTCAATGGTGGCGTGGAAAAGGAATACCCCTGGGAAAGTCGCCTGCTTGTGCCTTCCCCAAAGATCGCCACTTATGATTTGCAACCCAAGATGTCGGCATTTAAGGTCACTGATCAAGTGCTACGCGGCCTCGAAGGTGAACAAACTGATGTTTTTGTCATTAACTTTGCAAACCCCGATATGGTCGGCCACACGGGTAAACTCGACAAAACGATTGAGGCTTGCCAGTACGTGGATACTTGTCTGGGCTGGATTACCAAAGCTGTGCGGCGGGCAGGAGGGGTGACGCTGATTACTGCCGACCATGGGAACGCGGAGCAAATGATCAATCCGGAAACCGGCCAGCCGCATACCGCCCATACAACCAATCCAGTGCCTTTGCATTTGATTGATGAAGCGTCGCACGGTTTGAAACTCCGCGAGGGGGGTGCGCTTGAAGACGTAGCGCCCACAATTCTCGGCTTGCTCGACATTGCCAAGCCGGCGGAAATGACCGGACGCGACCTGCGGGATTCTTGAGGAGTTGGACGATTAGTAATAGTAATTGAGCTTTGATCCGCGAAACATACTGGTTATTGATTTTGGCCAACTCGGCGATGTCGTCCTGAGTCTGCCCGCACTGCACGCCATTCGGGAACGCTTTCCGAAAGCGACCATTACGGTAGCTGTTGGTAAGCCGGGTGCAGAGGTGGTTGAGCTTTCAGGCTATGCCGACTCCGCTCTCGTTGTTGATCGAGTAGCGCTGAGAGACGGACCAAAATTGGTTTCGCTGGCGCGTATCGCTAAGCTGGTTCATTCGGTGAGGCGGTCTCAATTTGATTTTGTGATTGATCTTCATAGCTTGTCAGAGACAAACCTTCTGGGATTTCTGTCGGGCGCGCCGAAGCGCCTCTATTCACGACGCCCCACGCGGTCACTTGATTTCCTTGCTAACTTCCACCCGCGACCGCCGGTTGAGAAAGACCACCGTCAACGCCATCTAATCGATCGATATCTTGACGTCCTGCTCCCCCTGGGGGTGAAAGATGCGGACCGTTTACCCCGTCTCAAGACCAGGCCAGCTGACGATGCAGCCATCGAAAAGATCTTGAAGCAAGCAAAGGCTGACGTTGGTAGTCCCCTGGTCGGAGTATTTCCGGGAGCGGGTCATCCCAGCCGTCGCTGGCCGCTCGAGCGATTCGCTGAACTTGCAGATTTTCTGGCTCGAAACGATCAACTGAGAATTCTGGTTTTCCTGGGACCCGAAGAACATGCCTTTGTTCAAGACATAAAGCGAGGATTTCCACCCACTACCCTCATTCTCGATAGACTTACCATTCCTCAAGTCGCGGCGGCCCAGGCACGCCTTGCGGTGTTTGTCTCAAATGATACCGGGCCCATGCATATCGCTTCTGCCGTTGGCACTCCGGTGGTTCTGCTGCTCGATAAACGCGCTCCTCAAAGCTACTTGCCTCAAGGCGACCGTCACCAAATCATTTACAGCAGCGCTATCGACGAGGTTACCGTGGAAGAAGTCTATACCGCAGCATGTACTGTATTGGCCGGAAATCGATCTGCAACTCTCTTCGCAAGTTGATCGCTCATCACTGGATTGTTTCTTTATCGCGAGGAGTTACACAAACTTTCGGGCTATGCTCCCGCCCGAGATTCTATAGTTAAGGACGGGCGGCATTCCTAAATTAACTCGCCAACTTCTTGTCAGCTGCGCTTTAGGTCTCTTGCTCGTCCTTGTCTCGGTATTCACGTTACGGCTGCCACACACAGGTAGTAAACAATCCGATTCACCCATCTCGCCCGCGGTTTCTAAAGCAACCTCGGATTCAAAACAATCCCTGGCGTCGCTCTCTCAAGCTATCGATTCCGTCATTGCCCAGAGTGAACTTGGCTCCGCTCGTTGGGGCGTTTCGGTTATTTCGCTCACAAGTGGGAAAGAGATTTATGGACGAAACGCCGATCAGCTTTTTATCCCCGCTTCAAATATGAAGATCTATACGACTGGGGTCGCTCTGGATCTACTCGGGGTTGACTATCGTTGGCGAACCTCGGCATACGCCGAGACTCAGCCCGATTCGACCGGAACAATCAGCGGTGATCTCACACTCTATGGGCGGGGAGCGCCTGACCTGGTTGCGCAAGCAAAAAAGGACGGCAGCGATGGCTCGTTGGCGCGGCTCGCCGATGCACTGTACCAGCGCGGTATACGTCAGGTCAGTGGAAACGTGATTGGTGATGAGAGTTACTTTCGCGGTGAGACGTTGGGGGACGGTTGGCCCTGGACCGACCTTCAGTGGTATTTCGGTGCTGAAGCAAGCGCTCTATCCATTAACGATAACGAGATCCAGCTCAGTATCCTGCCACCCGCAAAAACTGACGCGCCACCACAGGTGAACGAGAACGACCCGGTTGACTACCTTTCTATCGAAAACGGTTTGACAGTTATAAAGCGGGGCGAGCGAATGACGATAGGAATTCATCGCGGCCTTTCAGATAAAGCGGTTCGCGTTTGGGGAGAGTTTCCAATCGGCAGCAGAGGGTTCGGCGCTCGACTTTCTGTTCCCAATCCGTCTCTTTGGGCTGCGAGACTCTTTCTCAAGGCGCTTCAGGATCGAGGGATCAAGGTTCAAGGCACGGCGGGAACACGTGACTCCCGCGTGGCGCCAAATAACCGTTTCGATCCCTCAGCTGCTACCGAATTGGCCTTCGTTTTAAGTAAGCCGCTGGGTGAAATAGTAAAGGACACAAACAAAGCCAGCATTAACCTTTATGCGGAACTTCTGCTCCGTACGCTCGGGAGAGAGCGTGGCAGCCTGGTCTCGACACCAGTGCCGGTTGGAAGGGAACGGGGGGACGACGAAGCCGGTTTGGAGGTGATTCGTTTATGGTTATCGCGGGCAGGGATCTCGACGGCAGGCATGGCGCTCCACGATGGCTCGGGCCTGTCGCGTCTTAACCTGGTCACACCCGAATCGATTTCTAAGTTTCTCGTTTCCCTCTCCAAGACGACCGTAAGCCCAGTTTTTCGCGCCTCGCTGCCTATCTCGGGCCGAGATGGCACGCTTGGCGGCCGACTGGAGAAGCTCAGTGACCGGGTCGTGGCCAAGACCGGATCACTCACCTACACGACATCGCTATCGGGATATATTACGCTTACAGGGGGTGAAATGATGGCTTTCTCCATCCTCTGCAATGACCAAACATCCCGCGCCAGCTCGTCCCGTGTGATGGACCAGATTGTGTCCCTTCTTGCATCAGATCCCCCTATTAAGGGCTGAAACCTCCAGTTTTCGCCCCATTCTCAAGTGTTTTTGCTAGACAAACGAAGTTTAACCCGTTATTATCATTTTGCCGCGAAGTCTGCGGTTGCTGGCAGCGGTCACTGCGCTGGCGCCCCACCTCAGGTTAAAACCCCAACTTGTCCCGATCCTCGTGCTTTCAGGAGCTGAAGAACCATGTTGAAACGAATCAGCACAATTATGTTAGCCGTCGGTGCCACGCTTGTTTTGTTTTCCTTAAACTCTAATGCCTTCGCGCAGTCTGGTTTGACCGCGAAAGCCAAAAGATTTCAGACACAGCCAGCCACGGTTTTGGTTGAAAGCGATCGAATTAAGGATGGACTCGTAGGACCAGTGCGCAGAGTACGCACCGAAGTCGTAAAACTAGCTAGTTTGGATGGGAGACTCGTCGAAGGTAAACGCGCTCTCCTTGAAGTCGTTGCTTATGATATCAAGGGCAACAAAATCGAGAACCAGTACTATCCGGTCCCTGGAGGCACTATAACGGGCAAAGAGGTCTACAAGTACGATGACAAGGGAAACATTAGCGAGATGACTTTGCTCAATGACAACGGCTCATTGCAGAGCACAGAAACTTACAAGTATGAGTTTGATTTTGCTGGCAACTGGAACAAGATGACGGCCTCTGTCGCGGTCGTCGATCGAGGTAGGTTTACCTTTGAGCCAACTGAGATCACCTATCGAGCGATCATGTACTACCTCGACGAGAATATGGTGAAGATGGCTCAACCTGCGGCTCAGCCAAGTGTGGCGCCAGTCGCGCCTTCAAACTCATCAACCACTGTCGCCAACGTGAATCCCGACCCTAAGGTAGAAACTGATCCCCTGCCGAAACAACCCGCAGCCAGTCAGACATCGATACAGTCGCTCCCACCCGCGTCGAATATGTCAAGCCAGCCAACAAACTCAGCTGAGTTACGGACTGTGAGCATGAACCCGTCAACTAATGGTCCAGTAGTGCAGTTAGACTCGGAGCCTCCCCCAAGCCCGTCACCGAGGCCGATTCTCAAGGCAGTCTCGGGCGGGGTGCTTAATGGCATGGCACTTTCCCTGCCGGCACCTGCATATCCTGATACCGCTAAACGGATGAGGGTCGCCGGCACCGTCAGCGTAGACGTTGTGATAGATGAAGACGGCAAAGTGATTTCTGCTGAAGCCAGCGGTGGGCCGGTTACTTTGCGTGAAGCGGCAGTGCAAGCAGCCCGACGAGCGCGGTTCTCTCCAACAAAGCTTTCGGGTCAGCCCGTAAAAGTATCGGGCGTGATTAATTACAAGTTCGCTCTCACCCAATAGGTTCAATAGCACAAATCAGGTGACCAGCGCGCTTCATTTTAAACCCCCCGCCGAAATCTCTCTTCCCGTAGAGGAGCTTTTCTCATGGCATTGACCGGACACCTCAGCGACCTTTCACTTTCAGAACTCATCGAGTTCTTTTGTAATCAGCGTAAGTCTGGACGGATTGAGGTTCTTTATCCGCAAGGCGTTGGTTACTTCTACCTACAAGCGGGTTCTGTGGTGGACGCGAAGATTGGCGTACTGCACGGGATCGAGGCGGTTTACTATGCGTTGACGTTGCCCAATGCCAAGTTTGAATTCAGTGGCTCAGCGGAGACTACTGACCGCACCATCAATCAACCCTGGACACAGGTTGTGCTCGAGGGTCTACGCCGTTTGGACGAAGGCATTACGCCGCCGGAAGCCTTCCCCGTGGGTTACGAATCCGAAAAGAATGAACTGGAATCCGTCGAAGTGGATAACCCTCCGAAGAGCATTCCTCCGATACACGTACCGGCGTTTCTCACCTACATCGGCAAAGAATCTATGGCGAAGCGAAAGTCCTTGTTTGCCGCCGCGGTGGTGGTTGCGGTGCTTAGCACAGTAGCAGCCGTCGGTGTACCAGCCGGTTGGTACAACCGTGCGAAAGTGTCTGCTGTGACGACTCAGGCGGTTTCAACACCCGCTTCAGAGCCTGTCCTGGAGCCTGCCTTGCTACCCTCCAACCCGGACGCTTCGCATGAAACCGTTGCCGATACCACTGCTCCGACAGATGAGGCAATGGCAGCGAGACGTCAACGAGAAAGAGATCGCGCACGGGCGCGTGAAGACAGGCCAACGAATGCCGACCAGCGTAATGAAGCTGCTTCTGCCAGGAACGCCCCAACGGCGGGACCGAAACGAATTACGGTTACTGTCTTTTATGATGAGTCCGGTCGAGTGACTCAAGCTTCTGGCGGGGATGCTTCGGCGATTCGGATAGCGCGTCAAAAGCGCTTTCCTGCTGGAAAGGCGGGTTCAGCTACCGTCACGATTCCAATTAACTAAAATAAAAGGGGGAAAGGGTAAGAGGTAAAAGGGAAAGGGCACGAAGGTCGCCGTTTTCCTTTTTTACGCTCTTACCCTTTTCCCCTTTACCTCTTTACTCAGTCCTAACTTTTACCATCCCTACTATTACCAGCAGCGCTCGTTTCAAGCCGGCTGCCCGGTCGCGAGGGTCATACCATTCGTCGATGGTGTGGGAATTTCCTGATATGCCTCCCCCGCCCAGTGTAATTGCCGGCAAGCCCAAAGAAATAGGTACGTTCGAATCGGTCGACGCCTGATCCAGGCGCGGCTTGCTACCTAAAGCGCGCGTTGCCTCCTGAGCCAACTCAACTAGATGAGTGTCGGCCCGAGTTTCGCCGCTCGGCCGTTCTCCTATCAACTGAAGGTTAAGTTCCAACGGCAGATCGTCTTTCCTTCGAGTGGCATTCTCATCATCGGCGGCTTCCCTAACGGCCCGTCGAAAAAATGCATCAAGCCGGAGCAGCTCGTGCTCACTAGCTGAACGAAGGTCGACTTCCATGACCGCCTCGTCGGGTATGGTGTTAACACTTGAACCCCCTTCGATACGACCGACATTGAAAGTGGTCCTCGGCCGCTTCGGCGCCGGGTACGAAGCGAGTCTGGAGATGGCGCGTCCCAGGGCGTGTATGGGATTGGAGACGCCAAAATCGGCCCATGAGTGTCCGCCGGTTCCTCGCAAGCGCACTCGGTAGCGCCGCGAACCGAGCGCGCCATTGGTGATGCGGTCTATTCCACCGCCGTCCAAGCTGATAAATGCATCGATCCGTCTGGCCCATTGACCTTTGCCAAAAAGATAGCGAACACCCCGCAGATTCCCTGCGCCTTCCTCGCCCACTGTACCCACAAACAGAATTGAGCCGTCAGTCACAATCTTCGCTACTTTCAAAGCCTGTGCGATTGCGAGTAGCGCAACAAGTCCGCAACCATCGTCGGAGATGCCAGGCGCCAACAATCTGTTCGCCACGCGCCTGACAGTGAAATCCGTTCCAGGTGGAAATACTGTATCGAGATGGGCGCTGACGACCAGTAGAGGAGAAAGCGAGTGTCCTCTCCGCAATGCCAGGCAGTTGCCTTCCTCGTCAATCCGAGGATCCTCCAAACCGATTTCGCTAAACCTCTGACAGAGATAGGCAGCTCTTCGCTTCTCTTCAAAAGGAGGAGCGGGGATCGAACAAATCCTGATCTGTTCGTCGGTGATCTCTTCAGCGTGAGAATCAAAAAAACTAAAGGCAGCTTGCACAGAAGGCGACGCCAACATCTCTGCAATGCTTTTAGCGGCCGTTGTGGTCAACGTGGGTATCATGGACATGTGGCACAGACTTTAAGTCTGTGATTGTCATGCAAAAGACAGAGACTGAAGTCTATGCCACTTCAAACGAGTTGCAAGATCTCGTCGGCAGCTAATACTGCGGAGGATCGCTTGGCGCGTTCATAGATCCGATTGACGAGCTCCTCGTCAGGCTCAATGCCTCGCTTCTCAAGCCAATAAATGACATTGGACTTACCACTCATGGGGCCAATCTCAATAACTTGCTCCAGCCCGAATTGACCGGCCGGCACGCCCGAATAGACCAGGTCGGCAAGTTCCCGGTCACCCTTTCGGTAGCTCTTGATAACTGCGGCGGCGTGTACTCCAGTGGCTGTGCGAAAGGCGTCGCGCCCAAACACCGGATAATTGAAAGGTATTGTCCACTCACATGCCGACGAGGCCGCTTTGCAATACTCGCCGAGTCGAGCCAGGTCGTTGTCGATCCAACCCATGAGTTTAAGGTTCACCAGCAACTGATCCATCGGCGTATTGCCGACCCGCTCGCCCATTCCCAGCGCCGACCCATGGACCTGATCCGCACCACCATCGATAGCGGCGATTGAATTGATCACACCGAGTCCACGATCCTGGTGTCCATGCCAGTCGAGTCTCACATTTCCGCCCTGCTCCTCGATAATGTTTTTAACGAAGCGCACGACGGCGCGCGCGCCATCGGGTGTAGAGTGGCCCACCGTGTCGCAGACACAAACCGCCTTTGCCCCGCATCGAATCGCCGTCGTATAAAGCGCGCGCAGCGTTTCCGGGTCGGCGCGGGTGGTGTCTTCAGTGACATACATCACGGACAGGCCTTCGTTGACCGCAAACGTCACCGCATCTTCGGTCATTTCGAGGAGTCTCTCCAGCGTCCAATCTTCCGCGAAAAAGCGCACTGACGAAGAGCCGATGAACGTGCAGGCTTCGATAGGAATTCCGGCCCGTTGCGAGATTTCCACAATGGGAATGATGTCGTTGCGATGGGTCCGAGCCGCGCAGTTAGGCCGGATCTTGAGTTTCTTATCGACTATCTCGCGAGCCATGCGCTCCACGCCCGCCGCATGAGTTCCACCCGCTCCCGGCAGACCAATATCCGCCGTATCGATCCCCAGCGCATTCATAAGATGAAGCAGTTCAATCTTCTTCTCGACCGTGGGTTCGCAAACCGATGGTGATTGCAACCCATCGCGCAGAGTCTCGTCGTCAAAACCTATGTGACGGTTGGGTGCCTTAATAGCGGGATCAATATTGTTCCAATCGTAAACTAGTTCGTTAACAGGCAACGTTGTAGAGACCTCCAGCGAGAACTACTTCGAGAGAATGACAGGGAGAATTTGATTACAGCAATGGCGACAGTCAATGTCAAGATAGCCCGCTCAAGCAATGGGGGAGACACGGGGACACGGGGACGCTGGGACGCGGGGACACAGGGATGCGGAGACACGAGGACGCGGGGACGCCGGGGGCACGAAGAGTGGAAGCTTCAGACATCTGCGGCTTTGCCGCATCCCTTGCGGAATGCCTATGGCTTCCGCGCGCATCATTCTTAAAGCTTTGAGGCTACGCCTCTCTGCATGCGGAGGCTTAGCCTCAAGTCTTGGTAGCGTCCCCGGAAGGGCAGAGCCTTTCCGCAAGGGAAGCGGCCGAGCCGCAGAAGGTGGGAGTTTCCCCGTTTCCCATCTCCGCGTCTTCCCATCTTCCCATCGCCGTGTCTCAGTGTCTCCGTGTCCCCATGTCCCCATGTCCCCATGTCTCCGTGTCCCCGTGTCCCCGTGTCCCCATGTCCCCGTGTCGCCGTGTCCCCGTGTCCCCGTGTCGCCGCGCTTTGACGCAAGCTTCGCTCTGGTATAGCCTCTGACGCGTTTCGCCAACAGGGAAATCTCGTCGGTAACAAGCAATTTGAACCGGTCGCAATCCCATTCCCCAATCAAAACGATTGCGCTGGGCTCGGACCGCGCTGCCAAGATCATGGCGGTTCGCGCGTGTGTGGCCCGGGTCGCGGCAATCGATTCCTCGTGGGCCGAAGCCAACGTCGTGGCGCGCCCCGTAAGTACGAATGCTCCGGCTATGCCCTTAACCGATTGGGAGCTTATGCAGGGCGCACGGGAGAGGGCCCTGGCAGTGCGTGACTTGCTTCGCACCCAGCGTCTGGAGGCTGAGATTTATGTCGGACTCGAGGGAGGGTTTCATTCGATTTCGATTGAAGGCGAGTGGCACACGTTTCTTCGCGGATGGGCCTACGCCACTGACGGCAAGAACGGGACCTTTGGATCCTCACCCTCAATCTCCGTCCCGGAAGCACTAGCGAAGAAAGTAATAGAGGGCCGGCGTGAGTTGGGCCTGGTGATCGACGAAGTCTCTGGCAAGCGTGACACTCGCAGCCGTGAGGGCGCCTGGGGAGTTCTTTCGCGCGACCTCATCACCCGCTCCCTCAGTTTTGAGTTGGCCCTGATCGCTGCCTTTGCGCCTTTCTACAATCCTGAGTTATACCAGAAGACAGATAAAGGGAGATGATGGACGAGTTGATTGTTCAAGGTAACGACGAACCACTGCCACACCCTCGCACAATGCCAGGGTGGGTTGAAGTGATTGCGGGCGCGATGTTTTCCGGAAAGTCGGAGGAGCTCATTCGCCGTCTGCGGCGGGCGAAGATTGCCCGACAGAAGGTCCAGGTCTTCAAACCAGAAGTGGATTCGCGTTATTCAACCGACCACATTGTTTCCCATTCTGAGATGCGACACGAGTCTTCCAAGATCCGCACCGCAGCGGAACTGCTCGCCAAAGTCGATGGTGATACTGAGGTGGTTGGAATTGACGAGGGTCAGTTTTTCGACAACGAACTCGTTGACGTAGCAAACCAGTTAGCTAAAAGAGGGGTGCGAGTAATAATCGCCGGACTGGATCAGGACTATACCGGCAAACCGTGGGAACCGATGCCTCAACTCCTCGCCATTGCCGAGTACATAACAAAAACTCACGCCATCTGCATGAAGTGTGGCCAGCCGGCAAACTACTCACAACGCACTTTCGAGTCCGAAGAGCGCGTCGCCGTCGGCGCAGTTGGTATGTATGAAGCCCGCTGCCGCCGTTGCTTCGTTCCTCACGCTGATGCACCGACGGTCCATTCCGATTGACGTTCAGTGACTCACCAGGAAGCTGGCGCCTACGCCGAGGAAGGCCTGATTCGGTCTCTTGTCGTTTTCAAGGCGGTCAGATAACACACTCTGAGCGATTAGGAGCCGGCCCATGAGTCGTATCTCATCACGCTGAAATCCGTCCACAGCTGTTTTAGTGCGCTCGAAGTCCGCCCGGGCAAGCGATGTCAGTTTTCTCAAGTGCTGAACGTAAGGGCCCTGTGCCGCCGAGAAGCTGTGCTGAAGGAGCATCTCGCCTCGCTTAAAGAGTCCTTGTCCAGAGCCGAATTTATCTAACAGCGCGGCCGCAGCGATCATCTCGTTGGCCTGAACTATCAGCGGGTTAATTAATTCAAAAGCTCGCGCGGGTTCAACTAGCGCATAGGCACCCGCTACCTGCATGAGCGCGTCGATCTGCTTTTGATTGGCCGGTGGGCTGTTGATTAATTTGCGCGCCTCCTCCAGGAGTTCCAAAGCCAGTTTGCGATCGCCCTGGGCCAATATGATAGCCCCGGCAAGCTCGGCAAACGCCCCGGCCCTGGCCTCCCTGGAGCTTAGGCGCAAAATGATCTCTTTGGCCTCGTCTATCTTGTTCCGGTTGATGGCATTGGCAATTGCTAGCTGGTCGATTCGGGCTAACATTTGATCGCGCTCTGCCCCGCTTAGGTTATCCTTCGTGACCTGACGTGCACGATCCACGTCGCCCGCTTGCATCAGTTTTCCTGCAGCCATCATGTATAAACTGTTGCGCATCTGAGGCGGAGCGTCCGCCGCGGCCGCAAGAATCGCGTCAGTCGAACCATTTCGCATCAGTGGCTCATACTGCATCCAGGCTTTCATCCGGGGGTCAACAGTCTGGGTAACCTCGGCAAGCCGTTGGCGCAATTGCTGTGTTCGGCCTGGAAGGCGTTTCTCTAAATCAGGCAGCAGCGATTGCACTTCGATCAATCCCTGTGGGTTATGGCGTGACGCGCTCAGGGCTGCATTAACGACTGTTTCGGCCAGATCACGAACAGTTTCATCATCCAGCACCAAAGGTTTCACCTTAGCGCTTGCCTGACCTGGGATTGGTGCGTCGAGTCCATTTCGCGCCGGCTGTAAGATTGAGCGCAGAAGTTGTGCAGCTGCAAGTGCTGCTTCCTGGTTAGTCGTGATGTCTTCAGTCCGTATCTTCTTGACTATGTCGACGGCTAGGTGCGTTGCTGCTTCGCTGTCTTTCCGTTGCAGACGCTCGAGTAGATGGAGCAAACCTAAAGAGACTCCCTTTTTGAGGCTTTCTTGAGCCATCTTTAAAGCGAGTTTGGGATTCTTTTCAGCGGCCTGAGCAGCGATGGCCTGTTCCAGCATAAACTCCTGATTGTGCATGCCATAGTCCAAGTCAGAACCCTCAGACACCGTCGGCGGGGACGAGCGAAGTAGATCGAGAGCGAACTGAGCATCACGTCCGGCGATCGTTTGTATTGTTTGGAATCGTGTATGATCGAGTATCCAGTAGGTCTTATCACGCCCGCGAGCAGGCTCCCTCGAGTTCAATGCCAGCGTGAGGGAGTTGACGGCATCCTGAAAGAGCGAGCGGGCGCGCTTCTCATCGCGCGTCCAGAGTAGGTCAGCAGCGGCAGACTGAAAGAGAGCCTGATTCTCGACGAGCTTGAGCATCTGCGCATCAGCAAGCGTGGAGTCAAGAAGCTTGAGCGCTTTGCCTTCGAGCGCTTTCTGAAGTTTTTCTTGTTCCTCTTTCGAATCCTTCGTTGGCAGCGCAGTTTGTGCAGAGGCAGATGTTAGAAGCGCAAACGCGAGGATGCATAAAGAAAGGAGGCCCGTGTGTCTCATATTCACCTCCCGGCGAAAATTACATTCCAATGGTCCAAGTCTGCTGAGCGAGACTTCTGCGCGCCAGCGTTAACCGAGGCTTAAGTTACGACAGGGAGACATTAATTTCGGCGAGTGTATCATGGATTCCGTTAGGTTTCTTTCTT
Source organism: Pyrinomonadaceae bacterium (assembly GCA_041745915.1). Lineage (GTDB taxonomy): Bacteria > Acidobacteriota > Blastocatellia > Pyrinomonadales > Pyrinomonadaceae > PSRF01. The sequence goes on from JBGTHZ010000106.1 coordinate 28,070, forward strand.
GTCGTCCTTGCGCAGATCGTCGCAACGTCTCGGCATCAAGGATAAATGGTAGGTCAGGCGGAGCGTTACGTAGCTTGGCACTAACCGACTGTAACGCGGTCGCCAACCTCTCCAGATTCTCTGTATTTCTCGCATAGCAGACATCAAGGTCATTAGTTAGGATTGTCGAGCCGTAGAGAGTTGCCGCCACTCCACCGATGATCACGCACTGAACTGAGTGTTCGCCGAGCAGTTTGAGCGGTTCTTCAATTATTTTGATTATCGGCGGCATCCCTTGAGTCCAATCTGCGTGCCGAGGCTTTCAGCCCCGTTACAGCTATTATGAACTGGTCCAGTTTGCGGATTCTTTCTTCCGGTGTGAGCCGTAGGTTCTCAAGGGTCAGGGTCAGATCTATACCAAATTCAACTGCGCGCGCCGCCGCCGAACCGGGCGGAGGATTGAGAAAATAGTCTTCGTCGTCGACACGCATCGCGTTCGTATTATAACACCCGCCAGTTGTTTCTGCGGATCAGGCCGCAGGCAGCACCTAATTTGTTTCCATTGGAGGATAGGGAGAAGGAATTGCGGGTCAGTGGTAAGAGCTGCGTGGCTATCTTTGTCTTCACCTGATGTTCTTAGCTACACTCGATTTGGATGGTCTAATCCCAAAAACGCATTGAAGGGTTGAGAGATGTCTCAACGAAGATAGCTTCAAAAGCAGATGGAGTTTATTGTTGATCAGCAGGCACAATTCGCGTCCGACATTCGGCAGTTGAGAGATATTGTCGCCCGATTGATTGGCTACAATTAGAATTCCCAGTGGGAAAACTAATTGATGCCGGACACCCGATTAGCGAATGCCAGTCTGAAGCGCATTGAGGTCTTGAGGAGAAATCTTCGGCGCTGGTTGATGCGCAGATCAAATCGGAAGGGAAGATTTCAGCTCTGGCGGATGCACAGACTAAATCCGAAGGGAAAATTTCGGCGCTGGTGGAAGCACAGACTCACATCGATGAGAGATTAAATACCTTTATCGCCGTAGTTGAGCGGTATATCAGTAGAGACCAGAATGGAAATGCCCAAGGCTAGCTAAGTGTCTCTTATCTTCTCAAGACCGATCCTGTAATTCCTGTTTAGCTAAAGCTTCGAGCACCACCATATCCTTCGGGCGACCGCTGCGCGTTTGGGCCACAATTAGCTTCTTGATTTCAAGCACCGGGAACGGGTACCCAAACAGATCAAATATCATCGATCCTGTGTTTTCCTGGATCGTTCTTAGTTTTCAGCAGCCTGCTAGGACTTGATCGAGCGCGACCAAGGTCTTGGCCGATGCCAGCGATCAACCATCGGCACAGCTTTCGGTGGGCATCTGTAATTCTCGGTGCGATTCAAGCTGATCGCAGGGCTGTACAACTTTGAATTGAGCCTTGGCCACTTTCGCAGGGGACTCTAGAGTTTACTGCCTAACCTGAAATCCAACCGAATAGACCGTCGAGCTGTTTCCAGCAATGAAATTAAGCTGATAAGTGCCTGTTCCATAGCCGGTTGTTTTCAAATTGAAAATATAACCGTCCGAACTTTGGTCATAACGGAAGTCATAATCCGGGTTGGCATTGCCAGCGTCGTCAAGAATCGGCGAGGCCTGGCTTCCCGTTTGGATGACGCTGACCGCGCGGAGGACCGTCGTTTCCGATGAGACATTTGCGCCATTGGCATCAACCAAACGAATCTTTATCGGCACAGTGCTGCCTGACTTATGCGCTTTGGTTTGGTCAAAAAGCACCTGTACACCATAGCCAACCGTGTAGTTGACGCTTGTCGACGATGCGCTGTTTCCAGCATTATCCGTTGCGTTGACGGTGAAACTTTTGCCGCCAATGCTAGCTGTATCGAGCGAACCACCGTTTGCTGTGGTGCCTGTGCAAGATGCAACGCCGGAGCTTCCGTCGGTGCAGGTATAGCTGGTGGTGACGGCTTGATTCAGGAGATAGCTGCCGCTTGTCGGTGCGGTAATGGTAATGACAGGCGCGGTTTTGTCGATCTTAATATTCACGGAAGAAGCATTGGCGGAATTGCCTGCTACATCAGTGCAAACGCCGTTCGCCGTTTGATTTTCCCCTTCACTGCTTAACGTAATCGGTTGAGTCACACTTGCGACTCCTGACACAGCATCGGTGCAATCGAAACTGACAACTACGTTTTGGTTCGTCCAAGTCCCCGCCGTGTATGGATTGCCGCCTGCGGTCGCTTCAGAAGTTAACACCGGCGCAGTCTTGTCGATTCTGATCACTAGCATCTGGGCGGTTTCGCTGTTGCCGGCTTCATCCGTAGCGAAGTAAGTAATGGTCGTTTCCCCTTCAGTTGTGAGCAGAACAGAGACCGACGTTCCAGCAGTGGTGGTTTCCGAAACACTCTGGGCGCCGGTGGCGCTGTAAGTGATCTCCTTGACGCCTGAGCCACCTTCATTATCGGCAGCTTCCAATCCGACCGTCACATCTGAATCGTTCCAGCCCTGGATGTTAGGTACGCTTGTAACATACGAAACAGTTTCAGGGGCCGATGCATCTCCACACGGAGGAATGCCCGAGCCTGAGCCGTAAAGGTACATCTCGTCAGTAATTACTCCAGTACCAAAAACAATGACCCCGGCGAAGAGTATGTGCTTCTTTTGTTGAACGTCGTAGACCATAGAACTAAATTGTCGCGGGGATGGGCTGTCGCATGGCTCAGCCAGCGACCAGGCAGTCCCATCCCATTCCCAAGTGTCTCCCAATACGCCCGTACCATGATTCCCGCCGAAGAGGATCGTGACACCTCGTTCAGTGTCAAAGCTCATTCCCGAATTTCCTCTTCTGCCGGGCGTGGCGCCCGAAGTTGCGATTTGCATCCAGCCTCCGCCGTCCCACTCCCATGTGTCTTCAAGAAGGTTGCCGTTATAACCGCCGAACATAACAATCCTGGATCGCGCGGTGTCCGTCACCATCGAATGTCCTGTACGTCCAACAGGTGACACAACAGGAGACAAGTTGATCCAGTTGGTCCCATTCCAAGCATATGTGACGGTAGAACCGAAATTAAAGTATGCCCTTCCACCAAACAGGATTATCTGGTTGCGTATGGGGTCATACGCGAGTTGAGAACCGCCGAGCCCGAAAGTAACCAGCGTATTCGACGACTTGTGTGTCCAGAAGCGACCTGCTGTGTCCCACTCCCATGTATCGCCAATATAGCCCTGAGTGGACGGACTATCGGCCCTTCCGCCGTAGACGACGACCTTTCCGCGTGAAGCATCGTAAGCCATTCCATGATCAAACCTCGGGGCCGGCTTGCTGCCTGTTGCGGGTGTTACGTTTGTCCACGTTTTGCTGGTGGAATCAAACTCCCAAACGTCGTCAAGGTAGTTACCGTCATGCCCCCCGAAGAGAATCGTTCTTGAATGAGCAGAATCGTAGACCATACGATGCCCGGTACGCGCCGAAGGAATCGGTCCGATCGGAGTGGCGACTCCCCAGTTCTGGAATTGCGAGGAATTAGTCAAGGAAATGTTCGGCTGGCCGAACAGCCCTATAAACGAGCCGTTGTGAAGCAGGGACGCCGAGGCAGACACTCCCGCAAAAACGGTAAAACTTGATAGAAGCATCGTAATTATCGAAGGTAGGTGCAGCATAAGAGTTTCCTTTGTGGTGATCGACCGAATCGGATTAGAAGTGTCACAGTCCTGAAGAGTTGTGCGCAAAGTGAAGGCGGCATGCGGCGTGGGTTAAGGCGATTGTGGCTGATCACGGGACCAAGAGCGGATTTATTGGACTATCCGAAAGCGCCCGCATTTTGCTTCGCACCTGTTAATGAGCAAAACACAAAAACGTTTCACGAATCTGTGTCTTTGAAGGATGGCTTATTTGCAGATTGTGATTCTAGATTCGCTTGAAGAGGATAATTGGAAGTGTTCAGAGTCTCACCCTGGCTAGGCTGACTACTTTAGTTCAACCCGAAAATAATATTTGCCGACATCTCCGACCTTGTTGTCTGCGGTCAACCCGCTGAGCGATAGAATGTAATCCGCGTTCTTGAAAATGTTGGCTGGCAATCTCAAAACAACCGTTTGATCAGGCTTGGCCGGTCGGTTCTTGATTTCCTTACTCCATATTTCGGCGCCTTCAGGCGTACGAAGTGCTGCTCGATAACTCTGATAGTCATCGCGCTCAACCTCAAGGTTTAGTTGCACCAAATCTACATTTCTGGGAATGGCTAAGACCTTCGTTTCAGCGGAGTCTCTTACTAAGCCAGTCGTCAGCGCAAAGGTTGCCCCCTTAGGCTCGGGGCTCGTTGATTGAGTTTGTGGTGTGACGTGGGGTCTACCAGCTACCTCGGTTTCCCCTGTTTCAATAGGCGAGGCACCCGGCCTTTCGCCGGAGTCTGCCTGGTGGTTTTGGTTTTGTTGTGGCTGCGTTGCCCGCTTCGCCTCTTCAACACTATCTCGCACTCCAGGGCTTCTAATCAGAAGCCACCCCCCGATGACGATAATCACCAACACGCCCAGTGCGATGATGGGCCGCCGGTAAGGGATCAGTGGAATCAGCAACGACTTCCACCGCTGGATTGGCACCTGCCTAGCAGTTGTTTGTGCTCCCGGGGCTTGTGCTTGATCAACAGTCTTCATTAATGTTCTGGCGAACTCCACTCTCTTACGACGACGGGGCGAAGCCATGAAAAATGTCTCGAATTGCGCGCGCTCATCCCCAGAAAGCTCGCCGCGCAGGTAAGCGTCAATCAAATCATTACGCCTGGCCCTCACTTCCTGAAAGAAAGCAGGGTCGGCGAAATACTCTTCTTCGAGCCGGCTTCGCTCTTCTTCAGATAACTCGCCTAACAGATACCGCATAATCCGTTTTCCCTGTTGGGAATCCGTGTTCACTTCAAAGTTCCCTATCATTAATGAGAAAACCTCAAATCAGTTTCACTCACCTGACGACCGCTCGAGGCAACTGTTAACGCATTTTTCTATTCGATCTCTCAGCCGCGAAGCTCGAATCCGCAAGGCGTTGAGAGGTATTCCGAGGGCTTCGGCCAACTCTTTTCTGTTCTCTATTTTTACTTCCTTCACGCCTCGATAATAGTTGGTAATCAATTCTCGCTGCTGAGGTGGCAAGGCTTGCAGGCATCTTTCGAGACAATCAAGTCGTCTTTCCAATTCGTCTCGCTCTGCTGCCTGTATCTTTAACTCACGTGGATTCTGATGAGACTGTATGCCGAGGGGTAGTTCGTCAAGCGAGTCAACAACTCGGTGGGGTTGTGCTATGCACTCACGCCAGATATTACGTGCGACCGCGTAAGCGTATGTCTCGATGCTGCTCGCGTTGATCTGCTGGCCCTCACTCATCCTGCGGGCCACCCGATTGATTGTTTCATCAGCCTGCTCTTCAGGATGGAGAGAGCCGCGGAATTCAAAAAAGGTAATGAGCATCTGGCGCAGATCCTCGTAACGATCCGCCGCTTGCTGACGATCAGAATCCAGGGACGTCATTAACTGGTCAAAGGCGTCCTGAGTTAAAACCCATTCTTTCTTCGAGGAAGGCAATGAGACCTCCCTGAGCTAGATTACTCAGAGGTGAAGAGTGATAAAAAAGGAACGAACTTCGTGCGCAGTGTCGCGCGCGCGTTCTGAGAGACAGGCGCCGCCCTCAACAAGTAACGACCTGATTTGTATGCTCCCTGCCGAGACCAGGTCGCTACCGCTCTCCGTTCCGACAAGCACCGTAAGTCACCCGTCACCGGTATTCGCCCTGGAGCACGAATGCTGACCAGAAGTAAGGCGAACGCCATTGCTTTTGATGCCACATTTCAACCTGGCTCGCGCGCAGGGCTGCCGCTGGGGTTTTGCCCTCGACCAGCATTTCCCGGTAGAAGCGTTTCATCAACTCCGATGTGGCTTCATCATTCACTTTCCACAAACTCGTCACCACACGCTTTGAACCTGCGTACATAAAGCCCCTCGTCAGTCCCAGCAGTCCTTCTCCACGAACCTCTTTACCCAGCCCGGTCTGACAAGCACTCAAAACTACCAGTTCAACCGGTAAATCGAGATTGTAGATTTCGTTCATTCGCAGGAAACCGTCCTGTTGCTGCCCCCGCTTATTCACCAGTGACAGGACTACGCCCGATAACATCGGATGCTCGGTGTTGAGTAAACCATGTGTGGCGAAGTGTACGATGCGGTACTGTGCTAGCTCGGGGCTCTTTGCAACAGCTAAATTGGCCTCGAAATCTACTGCCTTCATCCCTTCTGCGGCAGGGACAGCCGCGAGAATTGTTTCCGCCTCTTCCCTTGTGAAAGGCAGCCGCGAAAGCGTTCCTCTCACACCGCCGATACCGATACTTCTCACAGAACGTTCAAGATCAGCGGGCAGCGTTTGCTCCTTCTTCCTACTTGTTTGTGCCTGGGCCCGTTTGACTCGCGGATCATCTTGATCGAAAACTGGATCCGCCACCACTGCTACTGCTCTGGGGGCAGGTTCACGGCTCGCCGTTTCTCGCCGTACTAGTGCCAATACAGATGCCGATGGGAGGTTAACGATTTCGTGCTCCACAACGAGTGGTTGGCTGCGGTCACCTCCATCATTAAGAGTTACGGGATCGGGCAGCGCCGCAAAAGGCAAATACTGTAGCGCTCCGTCGCTCACTACAACTATGCGATTTGATTTCAGTAAGCCAGCAACCGGACCGAGCAGAATCTGGCTCAAACGAGCTGCAGCCTCGGTATATTCGGCTTCCGCATGAGCCAAGCGAGCCAGCCACTGCTGGGTTGATTCCCTAGAAGCACGACGGTTGCGAACTGTCAACAAATCATAGAGGCGTCGCGCGATTGTTTCTATTTCTGCACGCTTGGGCAGCTCATAACTATTGACTGAGGTTGGTGTCACCGCCCAAAGAAAGCTGCGCTTCTCGCCAAGGGCATACTCCAATAACAGCGTGTCTGGATCAAGCACTTCTGCCTGAATCTGCTGGAAGCTGAGCGGTTGCGGACGTGTTAGGGCGTCGTAGCGCGGACTATTGGTTCTAATGAGCGCTTGGACCTGTTCATACTCGTTAGTAAGCGCGCCGATCTCCTGGGCGAGCGCGGCAGTCTCTTCAGGCTGGTGATGGCCGCCAACTAGGCGCGTCTGTCGTGCCGCTTTGGCATTCAATCTCTGTCGCGCCAGCCGCTCTCGCTCAAGCAGCGCCGGATCGACGCCCTGACGAATGTTCCCGCGCAGTTCACCCAGCGCGTCGAGCAGACTGCGGGCGCGGGCTCTTTCGCTGGCTTGGAAGGCGGCGCCGTCATACCCAGCGTACGGCCGCTCGCGATGCAGCGCCATTAGCACGTCTATGTACATCTCATAATACTTCTGCACAGACGCGAAAAATGACGATCGCAGTTCTTCACCACCAATGCTGCGGTGTAGCGACTCGACGATGCGGAGCGCCTCCTCCAGTCGGGCCCGGGCGTTGTCCACTCGGCCCAAAGCGCGCTCGACGCCTGCTACGTGGTAAAGCGCCTTGGCTTCACCGGCCGGATAGGCGATAGCTCTGCAGATAATTAAACTCTGCTGATAATTCTCGAGGGCTGTCTGCCTGTCGCCGATTATGTCAAATGCGTTCCCGATGTTGATAAGGCTCTGCGCTTGTACGTTACGGAACCCCGCCGCACGACTGAGATTAAGGGCCTGATTGTAGGAGGCGAGCGCTGGTTTGCCGTTACCTCGCGCGAGATGAATGTTGCCAATGTCATTGAGGATGATAGCCTCACCATGCCTGTCTCCAGTCGCCCTCATCGGTGGCAACGCGCGCAGGTAATAGTCGAGCGCCTTCTGTTTCTCGCCCGCCGCGTCATAGACCTTTCCGATCTTCTCAAGCGTATAGGCCTCTCCGTTGAGATTGTCGCCCCATTGCGCGAGCGAGCGTGTCAAGTAATCGAGCGCTTTCTGCTTCTCCCCGAAAGCTAGATAGGTCGTGCCGAGGTTATAAAGAGCATAAGCCTCTGCGCGCTGGCCCGAGTTCCGGCACAGCGCCAGGGCCTGGTCGTAGTAATTGAGCGCTTGCTGGTACTCACCCTCCTCAAGGTAGATTTCGCCAATGCGGAGCAGCGTTGCCACAATTGACTCAAGGAACTTAATAGCTTGCGAGTACTTGAGAGTTCGTTTGTAAACTTCGCGAGCCTTCTGCGGGTCGCCTGTCCAATTGTGGAACTGGGCGAAATAAAACAGGGTCTCTGATTTGTAAGTCTGATCGTCGGCAGTCTCCCAGACCTCCAACGAACGCTCGAAATAATCAAGCTCTTTACTGGTGTCCGCTGAGTCGCGGTAAATCCCAGTCAGGTAGTGGAGAATAATGGCTTCCCAACGCCGATCCCCAACTGCTTGCCAGGCCCGCAGCGCCCGATGTCGTAAGTCAGCGCGAGCTGGCTCTTCGTTGTCCACAAAGCACAGGTTAGTGAGCGCATTGGCCTCTCCCTGGAGGTTGCCCGCCGCCCGCCAAAGTTCGAGCGCCTGGTTGAAGGAATCAACGGCCTTCTTCTTATCAAAACTGCTAACGTTATCATATACAACTATACCGATGCTGTTGAGAGTGTGAGCTTCTCCGCTCGCATCTCCCAACTCCCGCCAGTGTGCGAGCGCCTCTTCATACTTCTTCCGGGCATTGCGCAGGGCTGTAGCGTCCCGAATATGCGACCGAAGCTCCTCCCCTTCGGCAAAGGCTTTCAGTGCAATCTGACGCTGACGGTCCTGCGCGGTCGCGGGTCGTATTTCTTCAATCGTCAGCTCATAGCTTCCGGGCGGGGTTTCGTTGAGCGCCCGCACTTCCAACTGATATGTCTCGCCACCCTCGGCCACATAGGAAAGCGACTCAGTTTTCAAAGCTGACGGCACAGAAAGAGGACGCTGTATCCTGTCGCTATTAGCGCCAAAGGCGATCAACTTCCGCCGGCTTGGCCCCAGGAGCGTTAATACAACGTTCACACCGCGACGCTCTTTCACGACGGTGCGCAGAAATTGGCCAGCCGTGAGAGTGACTTGGTATGTGTGAACTTCCCCAAGACCGATCTCGCGCGCGACAGTCTCTCCGAGCTTGAGGTAGTGCCGCTGCTGCGCCCGGTGAGAAACTCTCACTTGAGCAGCAGCAGTAAAGCCAAAACAACCCACCGCCAGTCCCGCGTATAAAAGGAGCGCGGAGATCACTAGCGAGCCGGGGCATCTGCCTCTATGACTAAATGGAATACGGGACGGACAACAACCCATACGACCTCCGTCATCGGAGCGAATATAACGTAGTCGGATGTAACACGGAAGGTAAACTACCCACGTTCGAATCGGAAGAGCGCATCGCTGTCGCAGTTGACATGTATGAAGCCCGCTGCCGCTGCTCTTTCGTGCCTCACGCGGACGCTCCGACTAATCATTCGTCATAAAGCACAAGAGTCTGGCAACGCTGTGGGCCAGGGGCCCGTCCAAATGCTAGAAGACTCCCCATCACCGTTCTAAAACTGCAAGACAATCGGTCTCCCCGAAACCAGCAGGGTTGCGTTAGTCACGGCTGCGTCACGCAGGCCTTCGTTAGGTAGGGTTTCGGCACGTAGCACTTCGTTAGGCAGGATTTCGTCTGCGAAGGTCAGGTGTTCGTGTGCGAAGAACCTGCTTCGACTTGGTCGTCCCTGCTTCGAATGGGTCGTCTCCCCGCATCAATATCATTTTGCTGAGAGCTGGTACTGCAGCATGTTCTATTAACCCACACGGACAGGCCGTTGGTTCTTCAGCATACGCCGTTCGTTCAGCTTCGGCTCTACCCGAGGAGTACGACTATGAAACAGACTTTTGTCATAACCATCGCCGTGGTCTTACTAGCAGCTGCGGTTCCGCTAGCGGTGCTTATTAGTGCCCACATGCGGAGTGAGTCGGTAAGCAAGGACCAAGGCGACTCCGGACAAGATCTCGCGATGCAAGCGAGTGACTACCGTGTCACTGGTCCATTCACCCATAAGAACCTCACCATCTTTCTCATTCACGGCAAGAACATGATTGAGGGCAGATCTTTCCTGACGCTCCAGGAAGCACTCGAGCAAAAGAAAGTGGTGGTTTACGAGACGAAGGAGGTAAACGAACTCTCCATCGAGAATCGCTCGGCTCAGGATATCTACGTCCAGGCCGGGGACATTGTGAAAGGCGGCCAGCAAGACCGTGTGTTGGCCGTTGATCTGATTATGCCACCCGGATCAGGCAGGGTACCCATCGCGGCTTTCTGCGTGGAATCTGGGAGGTGGAACAAACGCGAAGGTGAGCGGGCTGAGGTCTTCAGCAGCTCAGCGGAAGTCGTCGCCACGAAGGATCTTAAACTGGCGGCCAAGAGTGCAAAATCTCAAGGCGCCGTTTGGGAGAACGTCACGGTCGCTCAGGACAAGCTCAGTGAGAATCTCAACACACGCGTTAATTCGACCGTGTCGGAGTCGAGCCTGCAACTCGCTGTCGAAAACCGAAAGGTGCAGGAGACGGCGGCAGGCTATACCAGGGCGCTTGCTGGGGTGATCAAAGGGAAGGACGATGTGATTGGGTACGTCTTTGCAATAAACGGTGCGGTCAACAGCGCGGACGTTTATGCCTCCAGCGAGTTGTTTAAGAAACTCTGGCCCAAGTTGCTCAAGGCAAATGCAATCGAAGCAATTACTGAACTGCAGCAAGACTTAAAGTTTGAGCCGGCCACTGTTGAAAACGTAAAGACATTCCTGGCTGAGGCGGAAAGCATCAAGGGTTCAGAAAAGGAAGTCACTACCCGAATTAGCCTGCTGACGCGCGAAGACGACAAGAACATTCTCTTCGAAACCCGGGATCGATCTCAGAAGCGATGGATACATCGAAACTATATTAGGAAGGAGCTGGGTAGTTGATTACGGGGAAATGGCCCAATTCATTTTCCATATCTCATTTGACATTTCTCATTTGTCATTGGAAAAGACCTCCTGTTTTGTGGTCTCCTGGTCGTTAGATGGTCCACATGGTCCGCAGCAAATCGTGAGCGACCAACGAAGGTGCCTCCAATGACCAATGAAGAATGTCAAATGAATGGAAAATGAACCGGTCTCTGTCACTTAGTGCGTGATCTTCGTGGAATAAAGGATCCCATACATTGCATCCTGGTGCTGGGGAAAGCCCTTGCCGCTGCTGGCGAGCATCAAATTGAGCATCTGCACCTGCCCCCCGTATTTGCGGTAGGCCAGCCATTGTAGACGTCTGATTCCGTCGGCCTGCTCGGGATTGGCTTCACGAAACTGAACACCCTTCAGGCCGTCAATCTCAACCCACTTCAGTTCATCCACTTCTCCGTTTTTAGCGCGAGTGTTCGCTCCATCATAGAAAGCCTTAATGCTGATGTCGGTGGGGAAGCTTTCATCCATCGGTGAAATGCTCACGATTAAGTTGGCGGCATCGGATGAACCCGGTGAACGCCACAACAACTCCCTGGAACTCTTTGAGGCCTCCGACCAGTTCGACGGCACTGTCCAGGACATCCCCTGTTGCTCCCAACTAACAGTCTGACCACCTGAAATTGCCGCAGTCTGAGCTGCTGTTGGTACAGGGCGCTCGACTGGGGCGTCATTGTCGCTCGCAGTTGAGGAGGAATTGCTGGAGTCGCCGGAATTACTTGTCCCCTTTTTTAGTCTATCGGTCAGGCCGCAGAGCGATAGAAGAATCCCTAAAACAAGCAAAACTGAAATGTGTTTCATTGTTGAACCCACAAAAGGAATGGAAAAGCAGTCCGCTTCTAATCTAAAACCGGATCTAAGTCAATGTTAAGTTGGAATTACCGTCCTCAGTCAACTCGAAGTCGAGTCGTAAGTCAGCCTGAGCCAGAAGCCGGAAGTTGAGAGTTCAACCTTTAGGTTGTGGCTGCGGGTGCGAACAAGCTAATAAAGCTTGAACTCTGAACTTCCGGCCTCGAGCGAAAGGTGATCCATTTGGCAACTGTTTGCCTGCTGGCCCACGCATGGTATCCTATCGCTTCCCCTTCACCCCCTCTTAAGAACACAGCGCTACGGCGCGCTTGAAATCCGGAGATCTCTCTCATGAAAACACCTGTGAAGCCATCAGGACTAATCTGTCTTGTCATAACAGCCGCATTAATCGCGATAGGCAGCGCCTGCCAGCCTGCAACCAATACAAACACCAATGCAAACCTGACAGTTAATGCAAACTCATCGCCGGCTAATGTAAACGCCAACGTCTCAACAGCGCCGACCACAGGTATTATGACGCGCGAACCCGAGCAGTATCGCGCGACGCTGACCCTTAGCGCTGAAACTGAAGGTGGTGAAAAAACTATCGGTATTCCGACTCTATCTGCGGAAATAGCGCGCAATGGCGCCGACCGCCGCGTTTCATTCAAATTACCGGATGGCTCGGATTTCATTTATCTCGAGAAGGGCGGTTTACACCTGGCAATCGCTCCTGCGCGTAAGCAGTATGCTGAATTGACTCCCGAGGCCACCGGATTTCAGCTGCACAAACTTATGACTCCGGGTCAGTTGGCCTCGCGTCTCGAAAACCTGAAGGGCGTAGAGCGCGTGGGCGAAGAAACCGTAACCGGGCGCGTAGCCGAAAAGTATCGTTACGCAACTACAAGAAACACAGGAACTCAAGCGGGCCAAGTCAGCGGTGAAGCGTTTGTTTTTGTAGACAAGGACACGGGTCTGCCCCTACGAGCTGAGCTGTTCACTGAGGCCAGTGGCGAGATCCAGGGAGTGAGAGGCGCGAAGATAGTCGCGGAGATGAAGGACATAAGCACGTCTGTCGACAATTCGTTGTTTGAAGTTCCGGCAGGCTTCAAAAAAGTGCCGCCTCAGCAGGTCAAGCAGCAAATAGACGCCGTAACAAATGCGGCGGCGGCTCTGGTTAAGGCGCTGCTGAGTAACATGGCTACTACGTCGAGTAGCTCTACGCCCAGCTCATCGCCGACTGCAACGTCATCGCCTTCCCCGCGCGACTAGGGAGAAGAATCCTGATGAGATACATGATCATTCTTCTCCTGGGGTTGCTCGTAGGCGCAGGAACTGCGGTGTTCATGCTCGGCACGCCGCGTGCGAAGTCTATGCCGGGGACACAGGTGCAAGTTCCAGAAGCGAGCGGCGATCCTTCGGGTACCGTCATTGTCACCCTCCCAAACGGCTTCGTGCAAAAGTTCCTCGCCACGATTTTCCAAGACCTCGGAGCCCCTTCGTTTCAACTTGCCGGACTAGAGCCGACAGCAAACTCTACGGAGCTGGAGCGTATTGCCTTCCAGGGCTGTACCAATAGCATCACGCTGGCGCCGGAAGGCAGCAACATCAAAACGGAAGTTCTATTTGCCAACGGCCAGATCTCCGCTCCACTCGCGTTTAGCGGTAGCTACAATCTGATGGGCAACTGTATGCAGTTTAACGGTTGGGCGCAGACAAGCATTCAGCTCCGTTTTGACGAGGGAAGCCAAACCGTCTATGGACAGGTAAACGTTGAAGGCGTCAACCTGGAGGGTGTGAACCCCATGGCGAACTACTTCGTGACCGTGTTCGTGCGCAACGCTATCGACCAGCGCGTCAATCCTCTTGAGTTGATTAAAGCCGCCCAACTACAACTCATGATTCCGGTAAGAGCGAGCAACGGAGAGGTGAAAGCCCGGGTAAAAGACGTGCGAGCGGAGATTTTGGATGGATCGCTCAAAATGCACATCTTGTACGAATTCAGTGGAACTCGAGGCCAACAACCTCAGAGCTAATCAAACTTTGGACGAACAACGAAGATGAGAGATCCTGGCTTGAGGAACCAAGCCAGGCTACCGCTAAGCAGGAAACCTGACCTTCGCTACTTCTTCTTCCGGCGAGTCGTGCTGCGGCGCTACTCCCACACCATGTTCAAAAGACAAGGCGCCACCGAGCCATCCTGAAATGGAAATCAGAATCACGCCGAGCAGCGATAACAGAAAGGGTATCTTGAGGCTGTAATTTACCCAGGGAGCGCCGGCCCTCATTCGCAAGTAGAGGCTGGCCGCAAATATTAGCAGCGCAATAATATTCAACCGCGCGTGCCAGTTAGCTATTCGTTTCACCTTGCTATTCTTAATCGCAACCCAATCAATAATGCCCGGTATTGCCGCCGCAACGGCGCCCAGGCAGCCCGCGGCGAGCAAAAACTTTGATATCAGAAGCAGACTGGTGTTGCGCCAGAAATAGAAGATCACATCGGCGATGAATGAAGTGGTCCATAGAGCGAGAGGAAAGGGAATGATCATCGGGTGAATCGGATGACCTGCGATACTTGCTTTGCTCGCCATAGTAACCTCCTTATAGACAGCCGGGGATAAGTGTAGATTTGAGTGCAAAGTATTCCTTGAGGACTGCCAGGTCAATGTTTAGGCTGTAACCAGAAATCCGCGACGGCACAACCGCGATCAGGAACCTTTACTTTTTGTTCAGGCGCTCCTGTCATCTGCAGCCCCTCCGGCACGGACACGTTGACGACATATGTTCCCGCTGGTAAACCTTCAAATCGGAATTCCCCTTTCATGTCTGTTCTGATTTTTTTCTTCGCCTGCCCCTCGATCGTCACCCTGGTGCCCGCAAGGGGTAGATTCTCGTAGCCACCATTTTTGCTCCGGCGGTTTCTGACTACTTTACCGATGATCGTCGCACCTGGTTTTGCTGTGGACAAGCCACGAATGTAGCTCAGGTCTTCTGCAGCCCTGGATATGGTTCTCGTCCTGGAGCAAATGCCGGTTGAGAGTTTTCCCTCATGCTCGTAAGCGTACACGAGATACTGCTCGTTCGGAACGAATCGAATTCCACAATCACCACCACCCATTCCTGTCGTCAGCTCTACCTCAGAAACCTTTACTCCTCGAAAGGGAGAATCCACAGAGAGCCTTACAGCGCGCCTGCTCCTTTCATACTTGGCTTGCCTGGTAGTGATAATTCGGCTGTCGATAACGGTACCGACGAAAACCGCGGACGCTTCCGCGTAAGCCTGGCAAGGCAGGCGCTCGGCACAACTGCAGGCGAGCCCAGTGACTGCGGACAATGTCACCAATGCGAAAACGGTAAAAACAATGAATAGCCATCTCATCAACTTGCTCTCCTTGTGAAACTACGTTGGCGGTGTTCCCGGATGCATGGGGTTCCCGGCTGTTTCGCTTTCCTGGGGCCTTGCGGTTTCCCCTTCGGCAAGCATTCGTTGGCGCCCGAAGTGCTCGACAATTTCATTCGCCGTTCTCAATCCCACAAAAGGCGAGAGTTCTGAAACGCTGGCAAGCGCAACTCTTTGAATCGAACCGAACTGCCTCAGCAAACGAGTCTTGCGCTTATCACCAACTCCGGGAATGGCAGTCAGTTCGGAAGTGAAGTCGCGCAACTCTCGGCGTTTGCGATGGTAGGTGACAGCGTAACGGTGTGTTTCGTCACGAATCATCTGCAGCAAGCGAAGAATCAATGAATGAGAGTCGAGATAGACTGGTTCATCCTCTCGCCCTTTTACCAACAGATGAGACACATCGTTGTGTCGAAACGGGGGTTTGACTACTCCAACCATCGGCACTGCTTCCAGATCCAGTTCGCGCATCGCATCCGCAGCCGCCCTGAGTTGACCCTTGCCTCCGTCAATCATGATCAGGTCCGGCAAAGGCTTTCCTTCATCAAGCATTCGGCGATACCGTCGGAAAACTGCTTCGCGCATAGACGCCACATCGTTTGACCCTTCGACGGTTCTGATTCGGAACTTGCGGTACTCCGAGCGATTCATTTTTCCGTTTTCGGAGACCACCATACCGGCTACATTCTCCGCTCCTTGAATGTTTGAGACATCGAAAGACTCAATACGAGTTGGAAAACGGGGCAACTCAAGAGTCTCCTGCAACTCCTCGAGCACTAGTTTCATGTCCGGCTTTAGCACGCGAAACCGCTGCTCAAACGCCAGCTTCGCATTCTTCTCTCCCAGATCAATCAGGTCGCGCTTCTCGCCTCGCTGGGTATGCAGAATCTTGACGCGGCGACCCTTTCGCTCGCCCAAGGCCCGTTCCAGCAGCTCGCGATCTTCGAAGTCTACCGGCACGTGAATTTCTTTGGGCACATAATCGGTCATGTAGTACTGGGCCAGAACATCACTCAGGAATGAAGCAGGATCGAAATCGCCTTCCGGAAGATCCTCCCAGAAAAATTCGCGGCGCCCAACGATGTGGCCTTCGCGCATGGTGAATAACTGCAATGCCAGCCGGCGGCCCTCGCGATAGTAGGCAAAGATGTCCACGTCCCTTTCAGGCGAGGTGGCCATCTTCTGTTGTTCAGAAAGCTTGATGACAGTCTTCCGGAGATCGCGGTACTTAGCAGCCATTTCATAGCGAAGTTCCGTAGAAGCCTCCGTCATGCGGTTGGCGAGCGTGTCGGCGAGTTCCTTATTCCGTCCTTCAAGCAGCAGGCGCACATCTTTGACCGCTTCCTGATACTCTTGCGGAGTGCACAATCCCTTGACGCATGGGCCAAGGCAGCGTTTGATGTGGTACTCAAGACAGGGTCGCGGAGCCTTGCCGTCAATTTCGATGTCACAAGTTCGCAGTTGGAACGTGCGATTGATTACATCGATGGTCTTGCGGGCAAGGCTGGCCGGCAAAAAGGGGCCGAAATAAAGCGCCCCATCATTTTGTATCCGCCTGGTGATTACGACCTTGGGGAAAGGCTCATTGATCGTGAGTTTAAGATGCGGATACGACTTATCATCTTTCAGATTGACGTTGTAGCGAGGCTTATGTTTTTTAGTGAGCGTTGCTTCAAGGATCAGGGCTTCGACTTCGTTGTCAGTAACAATGAACTCGACATCGGCGATCTGTCTCAGAAGGGCATCCGTTTTACGGTCGAAGGGCCGCGCTTGAAAGTAGGAACGGACTCGGCTGCGCAGGTTTTTCGCCTTACCGATGTAGATAGTTTTGCCCGCGCCGTCTTTATACAGATAGACGCCGGCAGAACGTGGGATTTCTTTTAGTTTTTCGTCTAAGGTCACTGCTTCGACAATTGCTTTGGAGTTACAGGGGATTTTCGATTCATTTTAGCTTAGAAGGATAATGAATGCATTCTCAGGGCGTTTTTGGGGTTTTGGGACAGTTTTGCACAAGTAGCGGGTGTGCCATCTCCGCTACAAAACCGAGGAGCGGGAGGCTCGTAAAACACAAATCCGGAATTTTGTTTTGCAGCAAAGACATTCTTGCGTGATGAGGTCAGTACCGAAACGCGGTAGCGTCGGGTCAACGGTGCTTGACAGATAATCATGAGTGGCGACGAATCGTTGACCCGACGCTACCGCGTTTCGGTACTGACCTCATTCCACGCGACATTTCTTTGGGTTGCCAATTTAGTGGGTCTCGAGCCGTCCTCTGAGTTGGGCTTTTACAAATAGAGACTTTAAGTGCAATTTCCCTTCACTCTGCCGTCTCAAAGACAGTTCGACGCCGTCGGCTTTGGCCTGAATGCAGTCGACCATTTAATCGTCGTCTCGGAATATCCCGCGTTCGACACTAAGACGCGTTTCAGAGAGCATCGGCAGTCTCCGGGCGGTCAAACCGCAAGCGCCATGGTTGCTTTAAGACGGTTGGGCTTGCAAACAGCTTACGGTGGACGCTTCGGCTCTGACTCGGAAGGACAGTTTGGACTCAGCTCGCTGATCGATGAAGGAGTTGACGTTGAGCTGGCTGAAGTCATCCCCGGAGCTCGCAACCAGATCGCTTTTATTATCATCGACGCCCGCTCTGGTGAGCGAACCATAATCTGGGACCGCGATGAGCGCCTGGCATATAACGTTGACGATGCCCCCGTCAAAATCTGCTCGCTGGGACGGATCTTGCACCTCGATGCACACGATCCACCTGCGTGCGCCCGGCTGGCCCAGGCAGCGCGGGCGTCCGGAACCATCGTGACCGCCGATATAGACAACATCTATGAAGGGCTGCCGGAGCTGTTGCCCTTGATTGATGTCCTGGTCACTTCCAGAGAATTTCCACACCGGTTAACTGGGATCAGCGACGAACGCGCCTCGCTTGTCGAGCTGAAAGCGCGCTATGGCTGCGCAGTAGTGGGAATGACTATGGGTAAACGGGGTGCAATGGTCTACTGCGATGGCCAGTTCCTGGAATCGCCGGCCTATGAAGTGCCGGGCGCCTGTCGCGATACTACCGGCGCCGGAGACGCCTTTCACGGGGGCCTTCTTTATGGATTGCTGCGTGGCGAAGATGTGGAAACGAGTTTGAAACTCGCGAACGCTACAGCTTCGCTGAAGTGTCGCGCCCTGGGTGCGCGCACGGCGCTGCCGACCAGGGCGGAGTTGGAAGAGTTCCTAACCGCCGCGAAGAAGATCTGATCATTTTCCATTTCTCATTTTCCATTTCTCATTTTCCATTTCTCATTTTCCATTTCTCATTTGTCATTGGAAGAAAAACCCTGCAGCATCCGGCAATGACAAAATGACAAATGGAAAATGATGAATGGAAAATGAAACGACCAACTCACCTCCAAAAGATTCTAACCGCGCATCACGCTCCCGTCGGCCGGGCGGCTTCACCCATGTACTTTCGGAAGTGGGCCAGCACGCGCTGCCACGCATCCTTTGCAGCATTTGCATCGTAAACTTCAGGTCTGGTGTCATTGAAGAAGGCGTGGTCGGCATCATAGCTGATCACTTCGAGCGGTAGGCTAAATTCGCGCGCCGCCTTCTTCAAGACCTCAACCTTTTCAGGAGTGATCCAATTGTCGCGAGTACCCGCAATGAAGAGTGTTGGCACTCTCAGTTTAGCGACCACCTTCTCCTCCGGGAGGTCTCCGTAAAAAGGAGCGGCAGCGGCCAGTTCGCTGATTTCACACGCCGCACGCAGCGCGAAGGTGCCGCCCATACAGTAGCCGGTAATTCCGATCTTGTGCGCACCAAAGGTGCTCCTTGTCTTCACAATTGCCTCGGTGATTGTTTCCAGCCCGTCAACTGTGTCCAACTCATGCATCAGCCGCGCAGCCTCTTCTGAATCCTTAGCCAATTTGCCGCGAAACAAATCCGGCGCCACGCAAATACAACCTTCTTTGGCGTAACGGCCGGCAATGTCGCGAATATGATCGTTAATGCCCCACCATTCATGGATCAGTATAACTGCTGCTGTGGTGCCTCCCGCTGGACGCGCCACGACGGCGGTGGTTGCGCCTCTTGAAGTGTTCAGATTGAGTGTTTCAGTGTTCATCTTTGGATGCCCCTTCGTATCTGGCAGATTAGAAAGTTGCTGTGAGACTGAGGATTATATGTTAGACGCAGCCAGAAAAAAATACTTCGCGTCTCGTCGCGGGGTGCTGGTGCAGTTTGAACATCGTCCTATGAAGCCTTGCAGTACCACTCGATTACAGAACCGCGAGCCGTAGCGACCGGATGCTGAGTTCAAGTCACCTAAATGCGGTTTACTGAAGACTGAGTGTTGGATCCGGTCGCTACGGCTCGCGGTTCTGTAATCGAGTAGAATTTTCGGACGATAAGGTCAAACTGCACCAGTGGCCGTCGTGGCCTTGGCTCCCAATGCTGTATGAAACGCTGCTTCGATGGTATAAAACTGCCGCTCGAAGAGAAACTCTGCTCGCGTCCAATCATTCGTCCTTAAGGAAGGTATATGAAACTGACTACTCAGGCATTTGTAGTGATTGCCGTGGCTGTGCTGGGATTGCTTGCAGTCGATCCCGAAGCTCAAACCCCCGCCGATATGGTTTTTAAGAGCGGGAACATCTACACCATCAACTCCAGCCGGCCAAAGGCGGAAGCCGTCGCGGTGAAGGCAGACCGTATTGTGTTTGTCGGGTCAAATGTCCAGGCCCAGAGGTACGTGGGCAAGAGCACGCGCGTCGTTGACTTGCAGGGGAAGACCGTGGTGCCGGGAATGACGGATGCTCATCAGCACCTCCCCGGCGTCGGCTTCCGCGAGATGACCTTGAATCTAGAAGGCGTTACCAGCCTTGAAGACTTTCTGGGCAAAGTGAAAGCGCGCGTTGACCAGGCAAGGCCGGACGAATGGGTAACCGGTCGGGGCTGGATTGAAACCTTCTGGAAGCCGCCGGTCTTTCCGACTCGTACAGAACTCGACAAAGTGGCGCCAAACAACCCTGTGGTTCTTACGCGCGCGGATGGGCATGCTTCGGTAGTCAACAGCGCTGCTCTGAGGATCGCTGGTGTCGATAAGAACACACCGAATCCATTCGGTGGGGAAATCTCTAAGGACAAACAGACGGGCGAACCAAACGGGATGCTGCTGGATGCCGCGCAAGGATTAGTGAGGCGTCACATGCCCGCCACCACTGCGGCGGATGCGGAGCGAGCGATCGAGTTGGGCGTTAAGCGGAATGTTGAGCTCGGATGGACGCAGATTCATGATGCCGGGGGTGGTTACCAGGAAATCGAACTCTACAAAAAGCTTTACGGCCAAGGCAGGATCAAGTTGCGCATCTATAAGGCGGTACATGGACCCGGTGCAAGCGCCGCACGGCTGCTGGCGGAAGGGCGAACTATCGGCGAGTTCGATAACCGGTTTACGCTGCGGACAATCAAGGTTGTTTCTGATGGCGCGCTCGGCTCGCGAGGCGCAGCGCTATTGGCGCCTTATTCAGACGCACCCGACACTTCAGGCTTTCTAACCGTCAAACAGGAAGAGCTGGGTCCCATGCTAGAGACTGCGCTGAAACAGGGAATCCAGGTGGAAACACACGCCATTGGCGATCGCGCCAATCGCTTCACGCTGGACGAATATGAGAAAGCATTCAAGGCCGTGCCGCGCGAACAACGCAAGATCGCCGAGCCGCGTTGGCGTATCGAGCACGCGCAGATAGTCGACCAGGCGGACATCCCCCGCTTTGCCCAACTAGGGGTGATTCCATCGATGCAACCATCGCATGCAATCGGCGACCTGCATTTTGCGCCAAGCAGAGTGGGAGTCCCACGTCTGGCTGGGGCTTATGTATGGCAGACGTTCATCAAATCGGGTGTGGCTTTGGCGGGAGGCTCGGACGCGCCTGTCGAGCGTGGTGAGCCGATGATTGAGTTCTACGCAGCGGTGGCGCGTAAAGACCAGAAGGGCTTTTCCGGTGAAGGTTGGCATCCTGAGGAGGCCGCTACTCGCGAACAGGCGCTGAAGATGTTCACGATTTGGCCCGCCTTTGCTGCCTTTGAAGAAAAGCTTCGCGGCTCAATCGAAGTTGGCAAACTTGCCGACTTCACAATTCTGTCAGCGGACATTATGAAGATTCCCGAGTCGGAGATTTTGAAGACGCGGAATGTGATGACGGTGATTGGCGGGGAGATTGTCTTCGAAGCGAAGTAGTAACTACTAAAGGGACAGAAATTTGCAGGTTGGGAAGGGCGGTTTACCCCCGCTTGCGTGAGTAACACTCAACCGCATATTGTCAGCACGGCCCGGTGGGCGCCGGTCAGAAACGGGAAAACACACATTAGGGCTTGAGCGAAGCGCATCAGCGGGGGTAAACCGCCCTTCCCAACCTGCGAATTTCCGTATCTACCTCAATTCTCGAAGTACTGAGTCTGGACTGAATTCATTAAAGGAGCATTGATCTTCAATGAACTGTCTTCCGATTGCTCATAAGCCAACTCGCCGTAACTTTCTCTCCTTCGCCGGCAAAGGCGTCGGTCTTGCCGCTCTTTCTTCATCGACTGTTGCGTCTCTCCTGCGAGAGGTCCAGGCGGCAACCAAAACCATCGAGCATCTATCGCCGCAGCGAGTGGCGATGGACGAAGACTACTGGTCGATTATTCAAAATTCTTTTTCCGTGACTCGCGGCATCATCAATTTGAACAACGGCGGCGTATCGCCCAGCCCGCGCATCGTTACTGAAGCGCTGGTGCGTTACATCTGGCAACAGGAGGACGCGACGGCTTACACCATGTGGCAGATCCTCGAGCCCCAATCGGAAACGATCCGGACCGGGTTAGCGGAATTATTCGGCTGCGATCGCGAAGAAATCGCCATCACCCGAAACGCTTCCGAGTCCCTGGAAATCCTTTTGATGGGCATGGACTTCAAACCTGGTGACGAGATTCTCACGACCACGCAGGACTACGGGCGCATGTTGACTACCTTGCGCCAGCGCGAAAAGCGTGAAGGTCTGGTTCTGAAGTTGATCAAAATTCCGATCCCGCCGAGGAACCTTGACCAGATCACCGCAGCGTTTGCAGCAGGAATTACCGGCCGCACGCGTCTAATCCTGATGTCGCATATGGTTAACATCACCGGCCAGATCACGCCCGTGAAAGCTGTCTGTGAAATGGCGCGGGCCAAGGGAATCGAAACGATTGTCGATGGCGCTCATTCCTTTGCGCAATTTGATTTCAAGCAGAGGGACATTGGCTGCGACTACTTCGGCACCAGTCTGCACAAGTGGCTTTTCGCGCCCAAGGGTTCGGGTTTGCTCTACGTCAAGCGGGACAAGATTCCGAAGATCTGGCCTTTGATGGCGGCTGATTCGAAACAGGCCCCGGACATCCGCAAGTTTGAAGAGATTGGCACGCATTCAGCTGCACCCCGGCTGGCGATTGGCGAAGCCCTCCTTTTCCATAATGGGTTGGGAGGAAAGCGGAAAGAAGCCCGCCTGCGTTATCTGTCACGCTACTGGATGAATCGTCTCAAAGATATCCCAAAAGTGAGCTTCAATACTTCCTTTGACGACAATCAGTCGTGCGCCATAGCCAATATTCATATCGAAGGGACAGACCCATCGGCCATTGGCAGTTATCTATTCGACAAACATCGGATCTTCACCACGCCTATCATCCATGACGAATTTAAAGGCCTCCGCATCACACCCAACGTGTATACGACCCTGGGGGAGTTGGATCGGTTCTGCAACGTAATGGAAAAGATCGCGCGAAAAGGCCTGCCTACCTAGCAGTAGCCGCTAATAAATTTGGGATGCAAATCGAGTTTGGTAGATGTCGAATATGACATCAGAACCGAGGAGCTATAGACACTGGGTGAAAACCCAAAGGAGCCCTACAATAATTTGCAGTCAGGAAGGCGGACCCTGTCCACGCCTCAAGGTTAAAACACTCAGCCCGTAAGAGCGGGGACAGGGTCCGCCTTCCTGACTGCAAATTAGCGAGACTTGAGCCGTCCTGTTGGAGACGCTTATCTTAGAAAGTTGAACGGAGAATCACTTGTCGACAATGATATCGAGACGCGCGCTGCTGAGAAATGGATTCAACGCCGGAGTCGGCCTGGTTGTTTTCAGTCAATTGCCGGGAATAGGCCGGCCCGTCTTGGCTGCGGGTCTTCAACGCACCCCCACGCGGTTTCAACCAGCCTACCAACGTATCGACGCATTCATAGCCCAACACATGCAGGAAACCGGCGCGCCGGGAATGACACTGGCTCTCGCAGATCGCAACGGGCTGCTACGGATGTCGCAGTATGGTTTTGCGGATCTGAAAGCGGGAATAAAGGTTGGCCCGCAGACGTTGTTTGAGATCGGATCGATCTCCAAGTCCTTTGTGGCTATCGCAATCTTGAGCCTGGCCGATGAGGAAAAGATCGATTTGCATAAACCCGTCATCGAGTACCTGCCCTGGCTAAAGATCGAATCCAAGTACGCGCCGTTTACCACGCATCATCTCCTGACCCACACAGGAGGCCTTTCCGCCGTCCCGCTGCTGATGCGGGTGGCCCCAACTACCCTGATAACGGGCTCGGAGCCAGGATCACGCTTTCTTTATTCGAACATCGGTTACGTGCTGCTCGGTTTTTTACTGGAAGCCATCGACAAACGCCCCTTCCCGGAAGTGTTGTTCAAGCGCGTTCTCGAACCGCTGGGAATGAAGGCCAGTGCGCCGGTGATTACTAACGCGATCAAGGAGAGACTGGCGATTGGCTATCGTCCTCTTCATGAAGATCGACCCTTCCCGCTTCGAGGCAAGCTCGCTGAAGCGCCCTGGTTGGAAGTCCCGGAAGCTGCAGGCAGCGTCGCGGCAACAGCTGGAGATATGGCCGCATATCTGCAAATGCTGCTGAACCGCGGCGTGGGCCCACGCGGCCGAGTAATCTCGGAAAAGAGTTTCCAGTTGTTGGTCAAGCCCTCTATCACAGCACCGTTTCGCGGGGAAGCTGCGAGCTATGGTTATGGACTCTGGTCCAGCGATAGCAACAACCGCACGCTCCTACGCCACACAGGTGGTATGGTGGCGTTTAGTTCGGCGATGTATGCTGACCTGACTGACGGGTTCGCAGCCTTCGCATCCGTGAATGCTAATTTACGCGGCTATCGACCGGTGGCAGTCACCCGGTACGCTCTCGACCTGTTACATGCAGCTTCTCGTAATCAGGAGTTGCCCGCACTCCCTGCACCACAACCCAACCCGAACAGTATCAAGAATGCGCCCGACTATGCAGGCACCTTCACTGCACCCGATGGGAAAAAGCTCGTGCTGATTGCTGAAGGCGACAAACTGATCTTGCGGCACGGCAGTCAACGAATCGTGCTGGAACAAGCGGGCCGGGATCGTTTCATCGTCAAGCACCCCGACTACGATCTGTTCACCCTGGGCTTTGGGCGCGATAAGGACGTCGTCGTTGAAGCGTTCCACGGCCCGGACTGGTGGACAAACGAACGCTACTCGGGACCGAAAGATTTCGAGTATCCAAAAGAGTGGGACAGTGTAACCGGACGCTACCGGTCCGATAGTCCCTGGTATGGAAGTACACGCTTGTTTGTTCGTAAAGGGAGCCTGATACTCGATGACCAGCAGTTTCTAGTTCCGCTGGAGCCCGGAGTCTTTCGGCCACAAGGGGAGATCAATGCGGCCGAACGCATAACCTTTGGCACGTTAGTAAATGGAAAGGCCATGCATTTAAACTTCTCGGGGATCGATTTTTATCGCACCTTCACGCCGTAGCGTCGGAAGCCAAAGCTAATAGGAGTAGAGCTGGATGTCATCGCAACAAGTTTGCGACGGAAGCACTCGACGTTTCCATCGAACAATTGCAAGAAGCAGTTGTAGCGGAGTCTGATTGATGATTGGCGATAGAAAAACCCGCAACTTTTTCATTTGCTGTTTCCTGTTGCTGGGAATGGCTGAGGCAACCCTGGCCAAACCCTGGCGAGGAATTGTCCCGCTGCGTTCGAAGCGATTGCATGTACGAAGCGTTCTCGGTAAGCCAATTCTTGGAGGCTCCGGGGCGATCGATCTCTACGAGAAGCAGGAGGGACGCATACAGGTGACCTACGCACGCAAACCCTGCGAGCAGGGATTACCTGCCGACTGGGGCAACTGGAGGGTCGCCCCAGGTACGGTCGTAAACATCAGTATCACTTTGCGCGAAGAGATCCCGGTTGCGAATCTGAAGATAAGAAATATCGAAAAGTACAAGTGGTACACCGGGGATTCCGGCGCAACTTACTATCATGACCAGCGCAGTGGCGTCGAGTATCAGGTTCAGGATGGTATGGTTACGGCTATCGCCTATGGACCCACCGTCAGAGACCTTGCTCTTCGCTGTCGCAAGACTGTGCCTCGAATACGATATTGACTCAAGATGGAAACGGAGAACCCAACATGAGCAGTCCTGGCCTGCAACAACCGACGCCACAACTATTCTTTCAAACAGCGAACGCCTATCAGCGGACAGAAGCCTTGAAGGCTGCGATTGAGTTGGAAGTCTTCAGCGCGATCGGCGAAGGCAAAACAACCACTGTCGAGATTGCCGAGCGTTGCAGCGCCTCTGAACGTGGCATTCGAATTCTTTGCGACTTTCTCTGCGTTATGGGTTTTCTTACGAAAGACGTCAGCAGCTACAAGCTCACTCCGGAGTCGGCGCTATTTCTGGATAAGCGTTCGCAGGCATACCTCGGCGACAGTCTTGAATTTCTGCTCTCGCCCTTGCTGACGGATGGATTCAAGAACCTTGCCGGAGCCGTGCGAAAGGGCGGCACAGTTGCTTCGGAAGAAGGGACGATAGCCCCTGAGCATCCAATCTGGGTAAAGTTCGCTCGAGCCATGACTGGGATGATGGCTATGCCAGCGCAGTTAATGGCCAATCTCGTGGATGAGAAGGCCAATAGAAAGTTGAGGGTTCTGGATATTGCCGCCGGTCACGGCCTTTATGGCATTGCGTTCGCTAATAGAAATCCACAGACTGAAGTCGTAGCGGTTGACTGGCCAAATGTGATCGAGGTAGCGCTGGAGAATGCCGGCAAAGCAGGTATCGCAGACCGTTACCAAACAATCGCAGGGAGCGCGTTTGATGTTGATTACGGTACGGGCTTTGACCTCGTGCTGTTAACGAACTTTCTGCACCATTTCGATCCGCCAACTTGCGAAACCCTCTTGCGGAAGGTTAACTCGGCCCTGGCCGATGATGGACGTGCAGTGATACTCGAGTTTGTGCCCAACGAGGATCGCATCTCACCACCAGAAACCGCCGGCTTCAGCATCGTGATGCTTGGTAGCACACCCGCGGGCGATGCTTATACATTTCCGGAACTGGAGCGAATGTGTAGTGCCGCCGGCTTCACTCGCAGCGAGATCCATCAGCTTCCACCCTCAATTCAGCAGGCGGTGATCTCGTACAAGTCGTGATAGGCAATAGGTACTTCTCAGTCTATAGAACTTAACTTGGCTGGAGTCCGGCAAAGCACGGCGGAGATTTTGACCTGGTTGCCTGGACTGGATGACCAGGGTGGCTTGAATGATTTATGACTCCGATAGTGAGCTCTCGGCAGCGTAACTCGCTGCTGGCTGGGAAGATAACAGTCCGGTGACAGTATCCAGCAACTCGGCGCCGCGGAATGGCTTTGATATATAGCCATCGAATCCGGCCCGGAGAGCGCGATCGCGATCGGCATCCCCATGAGCGGTTACGGCTATGCAAAGTATTGAAGCCGTTAGTTTATCAGCTCTCAGCGACCGAAACGTTTCCCAGCCATCGACTACTGGCATCGATAGGTCGACCATAACCAGGTCCGGTAGGAGCTGTCTGGCCAACTTCAAACATTCTGCTCCATTTCTTGCTTCGATCACCTGATAATGGGCTGCGGCCAGCAGGAGACGTAGGACTTCCAGGTTGTCCTCGTAGTCGTCAGCAATGAGAATTGTAGCTGCCATTAGTATCGGTTTTTGGGGTAGGCCCGCGATTTACGCGCAGCGACTTATAGCTTACGCCTCGAGGGGAGTCAAATGGTACCTCACCGAAAGGTAGTGTGCCACTTTTTGACCCCTTCTATCGCAAAGCCTTTCTTGACTCACTGAATCTCGAACGTCCATAATCACTTAAGAGACCTTCCGCCCTGCGAGTCTCTCGGGGACTGGACATAAACCTAAAGGGCCTTACCCAGGAACCTGGGTCAATCCCAACGACGCACCAACGGAGGAACTGAAACTGTGGTCAGCGGACAACTGGAAGAAAGCTTGCGCAATGAGATCGAGACTTATATCGAGGGGCGCCTGAGCGGAATCAGGCAGGAAATTTCTGAACTGCAGAGCCAACTAAATGAATCTCTTACTCGGCTGCTCGATCGCCAGGGCGAAGTTCAATTAGATGGAGCAGTCGCGGCTTCTATTCTCGAGCATCTCAGGGCCGCGCACGAAGAGGGTATAGATCTCGCTGCCTCGGAATCCTCGCGGGCAAAAGCATCGAGCGATATTGCCATTGTCAAAGCCGCCGTTTCTGAGATCGGCGAGCAATCAGCGCAGGCAGACGTACTGAAGTCTCTGGTTAACCGAGCGGCGTCGTTCGCACCGCGGGTCGCTTTCTTTGCGATCAAAGGTGAGCGTGCCATAGGCTGGCGTGGACGTGGATTCCAGGGCACAGTTGGCGACAACACAATTCAACAGATCTCCCTCCCAGTCTCCGCCGATAGTATCATCGGCGAGGTGGCCAGATCGCGAACAACCTGGAGTGGTGGTCCACATTCTCATTCCGAGGAACATCTGATTCTCAATAGACTCGGCGAAGAACCGCCGCAACGAATAGTCGGTATTCCGCTAACCGTACGCAACCGAACGGTGGCAGTCCTCTACGCTGACTCTGCGGGATTGGATTCTGAAGCCATCAATCTAGAGGCCCTCGAGACGCTAGCGAAAGTTTCGGGAATGGCCGTGGAATTGCTGGCGGGCCAAGCTCCGGCAAAGCAACCGGCGCATGAGCCTGATTCCACCGCGGAGGCACCTGCTCCGGAAACACCCGCACCTGCTTACGTGCCGGAGCGTGAATATTGGGAATCTGCGCCAGCCGCTACATTCGATGAAACTCCGCCGCAGCCATTTGAGGTGGCCACGGAGCCTTATGTTTCGGAAACGCCGCAGGCCAGGGAAGAGCCGCCTGCGCACTTCGAGCCACCTACGCCGCACTACGAGGCGACTCCCCAATTCGAGGCCCCACAACCCTCGCCAGCGCAACACGAGACGCACGCGCAGTTTGATCAGGTTACGAGCGGGCCATTACTTCCGCCGCCGGCGGAAATTGTTCCGCCAGTTGCCCCGCGCCGACGGTACGGAGCGGATGTGGAACTGCCGGTGGAGGTTGACAGTGACGAAGAAAAACGTTTGCACATCGATGCGCAGCGTTTTGCTCGACTGCTGGTTTCCGAGATCAAGCTCTACAACGAGCAGAAAGTTGCGGACGGTCGCGAACAAAATGATCTTTACTCGCGTTTGCGTGAATATATTGATCGTTCCCGCGAGATGTACGATAAACGCGTGAAGCCGGAAGTGGCGCAGAAATTCGACTACTTCCACCACGAACTGGTTACCACGCTGGCTGTTGGTGACCCAGCGAAATTAGGGGATGCTTACCCCGGGGCAACTGTTTCAGCGTGAGGCGTCACTAACTTGCGGGGTCATTTGAATCTGTCGGCTCCTCCCCCAAGCTACAAACTTGCAACCGGTTACTCCTGGGAGGAGCACAGAACTTGGTAAGAAAATTTGGTAAGCATCGACTCATCCTCATTCTGATTGGTCTCGTTGTTATCGTTGGGGCCTCGCTCCCGACGTTCATGACCGCAAGTTGTCTGACCAGACAGCAAACCCCCGCCGAAGTCAGAGCTCTCGACAATCTGCGCGTACAGACACGCGGCGGCACACTGCCGGCCGACGGTGTAGTGGCGCGGCTCGAGTCAGATTTTCCTAACACCAAAGCGGCGGGGCTGGCGAGAATGGTACGGGCAAGGATCAGAATTCGAGCGAACGACTACGCGGCGGCCGCTGCGCTGCTTGATACAAATGTTATTCGTGACTTCACCTCGCTGGGTGACTATGCACTATTCATGCGAGCGAATGCGCTCGAGCAAACCAACCGTCTGGCCGAGGCGCGAACCGCATACGAACAATTAACCAAAGACTACCAATCTTCGGCTCGCGCTCGGGACGCGAAGCTGCGCACTGCCGGTCTTGCAATCAAGTCTGGCGAAGCCTCGGCCGTGCCAACTCTGCTAGGTGATTTGACTGCCCGTGACGATGCGGCAGCTCTGATGCTAGTCGGTGATACGTACAGAGGATCAGATCGAACCCGGGCATTGGCGGCCTACCGGCGAATCTATTTCTTTGCTCCCGAGACACCTGAAAGCGCCAACGCAGCGACGCTGATTTCGCAACTCAACTCGACGCTGTCTCCGGCGAGCGCCGAAGAGGCTCTCGCCCGGGCGGAAAAGCTCTCTCAGGCGAATAAGCATAGCGATGCCCTGCAGGCGTACTCCGAAGCGTTCGCGAGGTTTCCCGTTCTAGTTACGCCACAGAATGAGCTGCGACGGGGGATTGCTGCTACCAACGCCAGGAAGACCGCAGAAGCAGTCTCCGCCCTGAACAGAGTTCCCTCCTCATCAGGAGATTTGCGCGCCGAAGCTCTCTATTACCTGGCGCAGAATTACGCACGTACACGGCAGTGGGACCAGGCGCGAGCAACGGTGGAAGAGTTGCGTCGCAGTTTTCCGAATAGTCCCTTTACACCGCGAGCTCTCGTCAGTGTTGGACAAACAGCCGAAGATGCGAAGAATCTCAGCGACGCTTCGTATTTTTTCCGAACAGCCGTGAGCTCGGCACCCGGTTCGGCCGAGGTGGCTCAAGCACAATTTGACCTTGCATGGCTCGCACATGAAGCAAAGAACTATGTGGAATCTTCGCGGTTGTTAACGGAGCACCTCGCCTACTACGTTGATAAGAACAATGACAACCGGGGAAGAGCCGGGTATTGGGCTGCGCGTGATTCTGAACGGGCCGGGAAACTTCCCGAAGCTCGCGCGCTTTATCAGGCAATGCTCGGGCGTTACGACGCAAACTGGTATGGGTATCTCGCGAAACAGCGGTTGGAAGCCATGACTCGCGCCGGCAACGCCCAGTCAAAAACATTCGCGCCCGATTCGGTAATGGCGCGCGCGGTTGCTAATTTGCAGACCGTCATTGTCGCGGAAGAGACAGCGACCGCGGCCGAAGATAGTCGTGTTACGAAGGCCAACGAACTGACGAACATCGGTGTCGATGAGTGGGCGCTCGAAGAGCTGGCGCGGGCTTCTGAGTCAGCCCCAAACAGCCCAAAAGTTAATCTCGCAATTGCTCAAGTCTACCGCTCTCAAGAAGACAACGTACGCGCGCTCAACACGCTGAGAAAAAGTTTCCCTGACTATTCCCAGATGAAACCGGAAGAGATGACTCCAGAAGAGTGGGATGTTTTTTACCCCCTCGCTTATTGGGACATCATCGTTCAGGAGTCCCGCGCGAAAAAACTCGATCCCTACCAGGTGGCGGGTCTGATCAGGCAGGAGACAGTGTTCATCACCAGGGCGCGTTCGCCAGCGGCCGCATACGGGTTGATGCAACTGCTGGTTCCGACTGGACGACTGACAGCCAGGAGGTATGGGGTTGATCGATCCATCACCGCAGAGTCGCTCTTTGAACCGCGATTAAACATTCAGTTGGGCACGGCTTACCTGCGCGACCAGATCGATAGGTTTGGTCGCATCGAATATGTCGCAGCCGCTTACAATGCGGGTCCAATGCGAGCGGTGCAGTGGCGCGCTTCACTGCCTGCGGAGATGGACGAGTGGGCGGAAGCGGTCCCGTTCAAGGAAACGCGCGGTTACATTCAAGGCATCGTACGGAATCGACTGCAGTATGAGAGGCTATATGACGCCAATGGGAAGTTTCGTCCCGAGGTGGGGTCGCGTGCGGTGTCAAAGCAGGGAGCTGCTACTCCTAACTCGAGTCCACCAGTTGAGCCTGCCGATTCGACTGTGCGCAGACGCAGAGTTGTTGGCGGTGAGGAAGAGGAGTAAGTCGCTCACTTGTCTTATGGCGTGCTTGATTCCTGAACCGCAAAAGAGTAATCCTAATTCGTGAATTGGAAGTACCTGAAATGCTACACCTCAGGATCAAGTGCCTCGCAGGTTGGGAAAAGTGGTTTACCCCCGCCGAGTTTCATCCCAACGCAGGCGGGGGTAAACCACCCTTCCTAACCTGCGAATTAGGGCAAACTTGCGAGTTACCTCCCAGGCGATTCGCATTTCCAGTAGCCCTGGTTTTAATTTCGCTACTCTCGTTTGCGACTGCGGGTTTCGCTCAAACGACGGCTACTTCGGGCTCACGAACTTTCACGATAACCACTGAACCCAAGGCTATCGTCTGGATTGATGAGATTCGCCGCGGAGTTACGGACGACTCGGGTAGACTTACGGTGAAGAGCATTTCACCGGCCCGGCACAGCTTGCGGATACGAGCTAATGGATTCAAAGAATCGACAAGTTCGATCTTGCCGGGCAGGAGAAGTGCGACCGTAAGGCTGGTACGAACCACTGACGCTGCCGAGCTCGCCTTTCAGAAAGCAGAAACCACGCGTGAACAAGCTAAAGACGACGAGGCACGGCAGAAAGCCGTTGAGGTTTACCGGCGCGCTATAAAACTTCGGCCTGCGTTTCCCGCCGCGCGTGTTGGTCTGGCACGCGTACTTCTCGATCTCAACGAATATAAAGCGGCCCTGGCTGAGATCGAGGCTGCGCGACGTTCCCGGCCCGTTTATCCCGAAGCATCAGCGGTCGAGGGCCGCATCAATCGCGAAGCTGCTTTTGACGAAGAAGCGATCAAGTCTTTCCGCCGTTCGATTCGAGAAGCGCGTGGGTTTCAGCCCGAAGCTCACGTCGGTCTGGCGCGGGTATTGGAAGAAAAGGGTCAATACCAGGAAGCCATAGCTGAGTATCGGAAAGCCCTTGATCAGCTCATGGATTCCGAGCCGGTCATCTATCAACTGCTGGGTGCAGCCTACGAGCGGCAGCAGAAATACAAAGAAGCCATCAGTGCCTACGAGAAGTATTTGACACTGGCGCCAAACGGCGGCCTCGCTCCCGCCGTACGCTCTATCCTTGAGCAACTCAAGCGCGACGACGCCGGCGTGGAGATCATTCCTTAGACATGACCACCCCCGCACCCTCAACGCACCGCCACGTTTCCCACAAGGCCAGTCTTTTTACTGAATCTGTTATTCGCGAGATGACTCGTGAAGCGATCAAACACGGAGCAGTAAATCTCTCGCAAGGTTTTCCCGACTTTGCAGCGCCCGAAGACATTAAGCGAGTGGCGATGCAGGCCATCGCAGACGATCTCAATCAATATGCTATCACCTGGGGTGCGCGCGACTTTCGCGAGTCGATAGCTAAGAAGACAAAGTTGTATCTGGGCCTGGAAGTCGATCCGGAAACAGAGTTAACCGTCACTTGTGGCTCAACCGAAGGAATGATCGCCGCGATGATGGCCACCGTCGATCCCGGTGAGGAAGTTGTCCTTTTTGAGCCCTATTACGAAAACTATGCACCGGACGCAATTCTCTCCGACGCTCGTCCGCGCTATGTGCCGCTGCGTGCGCCTGACTGGAGCTTTGACCGCGACCAGTTGCGCGCTGCGTTTAACTCAAAGACGAAAGCGATCATCATCTGTAATCCGAATAATCCGACGGGGAAGGTCTTCACGCATGAAGAGATGGAGTTTATTGCGGGCCTCTGCCAGGAGTTTGACGCGCTCTGCTTCACCGACGAGATCTACGAGCACATTCTCTATCCCCGGGAAGGCGCAGCAATCCAACACATATCGATGGCCCAGATCGACGGCATGCGCGAACGCACTGTGATCGTCAACTCGATGTCCAAGACCTATTCCGTTACCGGCTGGCGCGTTGGCTATTGCATTGCACCTCCTCAGATCACCAGCGCCATCCGCAAGGTGCACGATTTTCTTACCGTCGGCGCCGCAGCTCCGTTACAGGCTGCCGGCGCTTACGCGCTGTCGCTTCCTCCCGGCTACTACGAACGTTTGCAGGTTGAGTATCAGCGGCGTCGAGATCTGCTGCTGCCGGTACTGGATAATGCCGGGTTCAAAACATTCATTCCCGATGGCGCTTACTACATCATGACTGACATCTCCGGGTTTGGTTTCGCCAATGACGTCGAGTTTACACGCCACCTTATTCGCGAGGTGGGTGTGGCCTGTGTTCCGGGATCGAGTTTTTACAGTGTTCCCGAACTTGGCGAACAACAGGTTAGATTCTGCTTCTGTAAAAAGGATGAAACGTTACTGCTTGCGGAGGAGAGACTTGAAAAGCTCCAATCACGAATCTGAAGGGATTTCAGCGTTCACATGAAAACTCATGTCGGTCGGTTCCTGGCGCTGGCTCTTGCAGTAGCGCTCCAATTACAACTCGCAGCCGGTCAACAGAGCTCCGATCCCGAATTCAACACGACGGTTGCGCAGCCCGCTTACAAGAAGAACTACCCGCGGGTGCTTTTTGACGAAGCTCACAACAACTTTCATACGACTACCGGACGCTACAAACCGTTCGTGGATCTGATAAGCAGCGACGGTTACAACGTTGTGCCTGGCCGGAAAGTGTTTGCCAAGCCTACCTTGAGCACTTTCAAGATTCTTGTAATTGCCAATGCCCTGGGCGCGGAAGATATGGATGAGGATGGCGCCGAGCGTCCGGCTTTCACGGAAGAGGAATGTGATGTAGTGCGTGAGTGGGTGAAAAATGGAGGTTCGCTGCTTTTGATAGCGGACCATGCTCCATTTGGCGCCGCCGCTGAAAGTTTGGGTAAGCGCTTTGGTGTTGAGATGAGCAAGGGTTACACCTTCGATCCCGAGAATGACTTCGCGGCGTCGCGCCCCTCGACGCTGCTCTTCTCGCGCGAAAACAAACGTCTTTTGGACCACCCTATTACGAACGGACGCAATGCCGACGAAAGAATCACTCGGGTAATCACCTTTACCGGGCAGTCGCTCCAAGGCCCAGAGGGCAGCTCTGTACTCTTACTACTATCCCAAACCGCCAGGGACAAGCCGGATCGCGAATCTGACACATCGGTTTCGGCGGCCGGACGTGCCCAGGGAATTGCTTTCAAGTTTGGTAAGGGGCGAGTTGTCGTACTCGGAGAGGCGGCGATGTTGTCAGCCCAGTTGGCAGGTGCTGAGAGAGGACCCGTGGGGATGAATGTGCCGGGGAGCGATAATCGGCAACTAGCACTTAACATTATGCACTGGCTGTCAGGTCTGCGGTAACGCTATCCGCAGATTCCACAGATTACGAATAACCAACAGTAACCAACGAGCAACTGGTCCTTGTTTCCTATTAGTTGTCAGGGTCTTCAAGTAGCCTGGTCGTGTTTTCGGTGACGCTGGGTTGAGAAACAAGTTCTCTGGTTTTGCCCCGAGGCGAGTAATCATCAGGCGAGTAATCACTAACAGCCACAGTTCGCGGGGACGGCAGAACGGCGCGAGTTGGGTTTTCAGGCATCGCGCGGGAGTAGGATTGACCCGGGACTGTAGTCTGCAAAGGCGACTGCACTGTGTCTCTTACAAACAGAAACGCATAGACGAATCGTAATAGTCCCACAAAACCCAAAAGGAAAAATACGAGCGACCCAACCTTGGCAACGGATTCAAACTGGCCGCCGACGTTCCACAGAAGAGTTAAAGCCAATGCTACCGTCCAGGCCAGGAGGGTTAGGAAAACGCTTTCCTTGATTATTCTGCCGCGCTTGGTTCCCTGAGAAGGATCGCTCGGTGGTAGGGGAATGATTCCCGAGTTTTCCAGCAGCATTGCGACCCCGGCCATCGGGAAACCACAACGCGAACAAAACCGCATTTCTTCCAAATCCTGTTCGTGGCTGCATCGTGGGCAATACATAAAATGAACTATGGCCTGGGATACTAAACGACAATTGATCTGGCTGGCGGGGGGTTTAACTTTCGGTACAGTAGTCGCCTACCTTGATGCTCACGACGATGATGGTACATTCGTTCCACGCTTCTTCGTCTTCATGGAAAGCCTGGTGCTGATCATTATCGGCGCCTTGTTCTATATCTACTCGCGGAAGAAGGGATAAGGACGACACGGGGGACGGGGAGAAACGGAGAGGGCACACGCGGCGACGCCCGGGAATGCTAGTGTCTAAGCACGACCCTTGCTCAAAATCTTATAGTAGGTTTCTCGTGTCACCCCGTTGCCCTTTCTCCGTTTCTCCCCGTCTCTCCGTCTAATTAGGGCTTTTTCTCCCCGTCCATCAATTCCGCGTCGCCGTTTCTCTAGTTAGGCGGCTGCATGGACTTGGATCGGATCGTGATCCCCTGGTCGCCCACCACCAACAAGCGACGTGCTTCACCATAAGGGACACTTGAAGGCACGTATGAAAGCATATATCGGTTCTTTCTTAGTTCATCACACACAGTCTTGGCTGCTTCCACTGCCTCTTCGATAGGAAAAACCAATCCCCCGGTTCCTTCCACCAGTTTTTCAACAACCTGCTTTGGCTTCGGCACATCGCGCCGGATAGCACCTCGAGTGCGGTCGGAGATCTGGACCGTGTAGACCGTAATATCATTCGCTTGCAGGTCGGAGAGTATCTTCTCAAACGTGGTCTTGCTACCGCGGTCAAGACCATCGCTGATGACCACGATCGCGCGCTTCTGCCCGGCGAGCGGGCTCAAAGCCTGATCGAGGACCGCACTAAGCGCGTCGAACAGGTGCGGCTGACCTTTCTTCCTAAAACCCTTTAGCGCCGCCTCGATGGACTTTGCGTCATCCGTCCAGTCAGCGACGATCTCTGCTTCCTCATCGTAACCTACGATTAGCAGTTGGTCCCCTTCGAAGATCTCGTAGGCAAATTCGCGAGTGGCCCTTTCGAGCTTATCGATGTCGGCCCGCAGGGTCAGAGAGTTATCCACCAACAAAACTATACGTGCGGGCGAAGGATCCGGAGTGAGGTTCTTGATGGTTTGTTCTACCCCATTATCATAAACGGAGACTTGCTTGCTGGTCACATTCGCCGGCGACTTATCGTCGCGTTTAACTACCACGCTCACGAGCACGCCACTCTGAGTGCTTGAACTCTGGGGCCTGCGACCTGCCTGCCCGAGCCCCAGACCACAGAGCACCGCAAGGAGCATCAGAACGGCCAATAAGTTAAGAGGTTTTAAAACCTTTCGACCGTTCCCGGATAGAATTGTTGTGGTTCCGCCACGAAGTGACCGGTACATCAGTTCACGTTAATGACGCTTCAATCACCAGAGGAGACTTTTGTTGATGAAGCTTTTTCGGAAGTTTTCTTGGAAGGGGAGTCATCTTTTGATTTTTTGTCAGACTGTTTTTTATCTTTCTTATCGCCGTCGCCCTTATCGCCGTCGCCCTTATCGCCGGCTCCGGCTGCCTCGGATTCGGCTTTTTCTGCGGCCTTCTTGCCGTTGCCGGCATAATCGGTCACATACCACCCTGAGCCCTTGAACTGTATCGCCGAGGCTGAAACTAGTTTTTCTAAACGTCCCCCACACTGCTCACACTTAGTGGGCGCTTTGTCACTCATCTTCTGAAAGACTTCGGTGTGGGCTTTACATTTCTGGCACTCGAATTCATATATCGGCATAGGTTCTCTAATACTCCGTCGGGTGAATGGATCGCCCGCTGAATTATACGGGCGGTACCACGCCCTTGCAACGTGAGGTTTCGTTAGGGCCCAAGGTAATTGAGGTGAGGGGGGATCATTTCCCATATATCATTTGACATTTCTCATTTGTCATCGCAAGAACTCGTCTATTCGGAGGCTAAGTGATCGTTTATTAGGCGCCTTCAGTTGTGGGGGCCGTCGCCGACTATCTTCTGAATCTCTCGGTTGTCGCGCTTCGAGAGCATTTGGATGAGTTCTTGGTTAGATGCGTTCTTGCAATGACAAATGAGAACTTATGAGAACTGTCAAATGATAAATGGAAATGAAACCCCCTTGCCGACCTGCGGATGTATCGCTTTTGAGCAAACGCGCTTTGCAACTTCATCTCCCGTTGGTTATGATCCGCGCTCAGGAGTGGTCCCTCGGTTGGTTCGCCGCTGTAATTTCTACAATGTCAGATGCTGCACAGTCCCTTTCGCTCGAGCGCAAGATAAAGATGCATGAGGCGCGTGAGTCGATTATCACTCGCCTGGCGCTGGCTTTTCCAACTACGATTAATCTTGACAGGTTTTTGAACGTAATCGTTTCTGAGCTGGGACGTATGATGAACGTGGATCGGTGCGATGTCATTCAATTGACGTCGCAGAGTGAACTGCGAATCAGCCATGAATGGCGAGCATCAAATGACGTACCTTCCAGCCTGGGCACTGTGATTCCTCTGGATCTCAAACAACTGTCGGAACATGTAGATATAACCAAACCCATTCGTCTCGACGACACATCCAGACCGGGTCTGGATCAGAAGGTACGCTTTCTGGCGGCGAGTTTGGGAACGCGCTCTCTGCTTGTCGTGCCGGTTGTTCTTGGTGATGACGTGTTGGGTTTGGTAGGGATGCACACCACTGGGACCCCGCGCGCCTGGCTGGATGACGAAGTTTCTTTTCTCGAGTCTGTCGCTCGACAGATCGCGGTCGGCTATCAGTACACGAGGCTGTACACCGATAAAGAGCGCGAGGCCGAAACGAAGCGCGCGCTGTTGGAAATCGCCAACGCTCTTAACGCCCACTCGGATTTTCGCGAAGTCTCATCCCTGGTCCTGGAACGGGCCATCGCGCTCGTCGGCGCCGACTATTCAGCTCTTGGCGTCCTCGATCCAAAAGGCGGTCGCATCAGTCTCGCGGCCTTCAAAGCTGCGCCTCATGCGACCACCGATTCCGTTCAAGGGTTGATTGATGCCCACGGACAATCGCTCGATGTGACTGAGTTTCCTGCGGCGATGGAAGTGCTAGCCCAGGGAAAGACATTTCGTTTACTCGACACGCATCTGCCTTTCCCGTTTCGTTTAATTTTCAACGCCACCCTCGGCGGACGCGCTGCTTTAGTGGCTCCGGTGCGCGTCGGCGGACAAGTGTTTGGCCTGCTGGGGCTGGTATGGAGTGAGGCGCGCGATGGGTTCGAGGACCACGAGGTGGCACTGGTCGAGGGCATCGCCGATCAGATCGGAACAGCACTGGAGCGAGATCAGCTTTCCGCCGAAGTCATGCACTTGCGCAGTGCCTTACACGAACGCTACGGCCAGGATCGAATAATCGGTCAAACTTCGGCCATCAGGCGCGCCATGGAATTGGCTTTAAGTGTGGCGGACACCCAAACCACCGTCCTGATTCAGGGGGAATCTGGCACCGGCAAGGAACTACTCGCGAATTTGATCCATTACAATTCCGGGCGCGAAAACCACCAATACGTCAAACTAAACTGCGGTGCGATTCCGGAAACGCTGCTCGAATCGGAGTTGTTCGGGCATGAGAAGGGTGCGTTTACCGATGCCAGCGCCAGGCGCCGGGGAAGATTTGAAGAAGCCAACGGAGGCACGCTTTTTCTGGACGAAGTGGGCGAGATGAGTTTGTCGGCCCAGGTTCGACTTCTACGCGTATTACAGGACGGTGAATTCACGCGCGTCGGTGGAAACGAAGTGTTGAAGGCTGACGTGCGCGTGATTGCCGCATCGAACGTGGATCTCGAGCGGGCAACTGAGCTGGGCACATTTCGCCGTGACCTTTACTACCGGCTCTCGGTCTTTCCTATAGTAGTGCCGCCCCTGCGCGACCGCCCTGAGGACATTCACCCACTGGTGATCCACTTCCTAGAACACTACAAGCATAAGACCGGGCGCTTTATTTCCGGAATCTCAAAGGATGCTTTGCAGGCATTAATGACTTATCAATGGCCTGGCAATGTTCGTGAGCTCGAGAACGCGATTGAGCGCGCTGTAATCATCGCCTCAGGCCGGCAAATCGAGCTGGAGGATCTTCCGGAAGCAATTGGCCAGACGGTGCTGGAGGAACGCGATCGCATCAAGGTCGAACGCGCAAGTGCGGCCAGCGAGGGACGCACGACAACAATTGAAGTAACCGTGCCGTCATCAATGGAGGAAATAGAGCGCCAGGCCATCGAAGCAACTCTCGAGTACACCAAAGGCGATAAGTCACACGCCGCACGCGCGTTGGGCATAGGCCGCAAGACTCTCTACCGCAAGCTCGAGCAGTATAACGGCGGCCCGGATCAGAGCAGCTCTGATTAAGACGGACTAAGCCAATCCCACAATACGGCTCGAGCCGCGATAAATTGCAGTCAGGAAGGCGGACCCTGTCCCCGCCTCAAGCTTGAAATCCACTCAGCGTAAGAGCGGGGACAGGACCCGCCTTCGACTGCAATTTATCGGAGTGGCCTTTGGTTGTCACCCAGCCTCAACCGCTTGCAGCTCACAATGAGCGGCGCGCCGCCCCAATATAGCCATCCTCGTGATCCACCTTGTTGCGCCAATCCGGGGCTATTTGTTATAGTCCAAGACTGGAATTTTCCAAAAATCAAACTTAACTTGCGAGGCCGCGGGGCTTCGCTTTCTGAAGAAAGGAATCCCTCATGGGAAGCGATGATTTTCGGCGAGATAGTGGAGACAATATCTCTGCCCGTTTAACTTATCTCTTAATTGGCGGCGGAATCGGAGCAATTTTGGCGCTCCTGTTTGCACCGAAGTCTGGTCACGAACTGCGCGGCGATATTGCCGAGGCGACCCGCAAAGGCATAGACCGTTCCCGCGAAGCTGCTCAGCAACTCGGCGACCGCGCCGGCGAATACTACGAAACAACGCGTGAACGAGCTGCTGAACTTTACTCAACTGCTTCTGAGAAGGTTGGTGATGTGGCTCGAACGGCACGCGAGACAGCGTCTCGCCAGACCGGCACCGTGGCAGCGGCAATCGACGCGGGCAAGAAAGCCTACCAGGAAGAAAAACGGAAGACCGAATTGTCGGGCAGAATGGAAGCCGCGCCGAAATACGACGAGACCACGAACTAGATTTGCGATTTTAGATTTTTGATTTTCGATTCGCGCTAATCGTGGGTTCTACAAATCAAAAATCGGCAATCGCAAATCAAAAATTCCACTATGATTCTCGCGCTGCAGGTCAATACAAGCGATCCGATGTTCTGGATGATGGTGGTTGTCGCTCTGTCATTCGTCGTGATCGCTTTGGCGATGATTTCAATCGCCGTCTTTGTGAGTCGCGCAGTCAAGTCGGTTAACCGGCTTGAAGAAAAGCTCGAGCCCCTGGTCGAGAGAGTCACCGTAATGAGCGAACAGGGACGGCAGATTGCCGTGCAAGGGAAGCAAATCGCTGAACAGTTTAATGTCATGTCCAACCACCTCTCTACGGCCACCATGCACTTCTCCGAATCGTTGGCCATAATCAAGGGAGAGGTGGGTGAGTTGAAACAAGTGGTTAGCGCCAGCGCCAACCAGGCACGCGACAAAGTGGAACTGGTCAGCCGGACTATCGACAATACCCACAGACAGATTGCTTCAACTGCCGACTTCATCCAAACCAAGGTCATCGAGCCCGCGCGCGAGCTGGCCGCGATTATGGCGGGCTTCCGCCGCGGCCTGGAAGTTCTTGTGGCCCCCGCGCCGAAGCCCGTTAATCAAATTTACGGAGAAGATGAGATGTTTATCGGCTGATTAAAACCTCAGCAGTCGGCGAGAACCCGAACCATCTCATTAGAGTGTGGTTCGGGTTTTTAGTTGGGGGATCCGGAAACTTATGGAGTGCGCCGGCAGAGCGAAGCGTCGACGGCGCTGGATTAGGCTTCCGCTCGACACATCCAAAGCGGTGTCGCGCTGCGCTTGCCACCGCACTCCAAAAGCTGAGTGGGTTTCCGCGTAATGGGTCGGATTTCCGGCTCATTTTGGCGCGCGTGCAGTTCTCCTGTTAGTATTGTTGACTCGTGACTAACGGTAATTATGTCCACTGAAACACCGCTCGATCTGAAAAAGACCATCAACCTGCCGAAGACTGCCTTCTCGCAGAAAGCCAATCTCGCGCAAAGTGAAGTGGCGCGTCTAAAAAAGTGGTCGGAACTTCATCTTTACGAAATGATCCGGCAGGACCGCTCCGGCGCGGAAAAGTTCATCCTGCATGATGGACCTCCCTACGCTAATGCAGACATCCATCTCGGCACGGCGATGAACAAAATCCTGAAAGATTTCATCGTTAAATCGCGCACGATGATGGGGTACGACGCCCCCTATGTTCCCGGCTACGACTGCCACGGTCTGCCAATCGAGCTCTA
This sequence comes from Pyrinomonadaceae bacterium, assembly GCA_041745915.1. Taxonomy (GTDB): domain Bacteria; phylum Acidobacteriota; class Blastocatellia; order Pyrinomonadales; family Pyrinomonadaceae; genus PSRF01. The sequence continues at coordinate 69,642 of JBGTHZ010000106.1, forward strand.
CGTAGACCGTAAACTGGGTGCGAAGAAAGCCAATATGCCGGCAGTGTCGATTCGCCGCGCCTGCCGGGAGCACGCGGCGGAGGCGTTAAAACGGCAGACGAGAGACTTCCAGCGACTCGGGATTCTGGGCGAATGGGACAATCCGTATCTCACCATGTCAAACCACTACGAAGCGGAGACGGCACGCCTCTTCGGCCGCTTCGTAGAGCGTGGTTACGTGTACAAAGGTGCCCGGCCTGTCTACTGGTGCATCCACGATCAAACAGCGCTCGCCGAAGCCGAAGTTGAGTATCACCAACACACGAGTCCTTCGGTTTACGTTAAGTTTCCCCTTAGCAACGATCCGGCTTTAATTGATCCGGCACTGGCAGATCGCAAGGTGTTCGTGCTGATCTGGACCACCACGCCCTGGACGCTTCCCGCTAATCTCGGAATTGCTGTGCATCCGGACTTTGAGTACGTGGCGTTCGAGCATGCCGATGAGGTTTATATCGTCGCCAGTGAATTGCTTGAGTCCGTGGCTGCTAAATGCGAATTGGAGGAACGCGATGCTAATGGGGATCGCGTGGCGCCCAGAGTGCTCGCGCGCTTTCCCGGCATCAAGCTCGATCGGCTCGAATGCCGGCATGCCTGGATTGATCGAGCGTCGCTTTTAATGGTTGGAGAACACGTAACCCTGGGCGGCGAGGCTGACGCTGAAGTCGAACTGGATGTCAGAGAGGCCCGCGAGAAAAAGGTTACCGGCAAAGCAGGCACAGGCTGTGTCCACACCGCGCCCGGACACGGGCACGACGACTTTGTCATCGGTAAGCGCTACGGTCTTGAGATCTACTGTCCGGTTGATAACGCAGGTCACTTCACGCCTGAAGTCGAGCACTTTGCCGGTCAGAGTGTCTTCGAAGCCAACCCTCGGATTGTGGAATTTATGCGCGACCGCGGTGTACTGCTATTCACCGAGAGCTATGAGCACCGTTACCCGCACTGTTGGCGTTGTAAGAATCCAGTGATCTTCAGAGCCACTCCGCAGTGGTTCATTTCCATGGATCGTGCAGGGGGCCCGGTAGTGGAGCGCGACGAAGATGGTCGTGATCGCTCCAACTACACCGAAAACTTTTCCGACGCAACTTCGGCGTCCCCCGCCTCGCTCAGAGAAGCTGCCTTGCGAGAGATCGAACGCGTCGAGTGGCTTCCCTCCTGGGGCGAGGAGCGGATGCGCAACATGTTCAAGGGCCGGCCCGATTGGTGTGTTTCGCGGCAACGCGTCTGGGGAGTTTCCATTCCCGTGTTCTATTGCGCTAAATGTAATGAGGCCGTGGCAGATCCTCAAATCATCAACAACGTTGCCGACGTATTTGAACGCGAGTCAGCCGACGCCTGGTACACGCGCGAGGCGCGCGAGCTTTTGCCGGAAGGCTACCAGTGTAAAGGATGCGGTGCGGACGAATGGATTAAAGAGACCGATATTCTCGACGTTTGGTTCGATAGCGGCATCTCGTCAATTGCAGTCCTGGAGAATCGGACTGAGTTGTGCTGGCCGGCCGACGTCTATATCGAAGGTGGCGATCAGTTTCGCGGCTGGTTTAACTCATCACTGATGGTGGGACTAGCCGTGCATGGCCGTGCTCCGTTCAAGACCGTACTGACCCATGGTTGGACGGTGGATGCGCAGGGCAAAGCAATGCACAAGTCGACGGATAATGCTGTGCCGCCGGATGAAGTCATCAAAGACTCCGGTGCGGAGATCCTGCGTCTCTGGTGTGCGTCCTCGAATTATTTCGACGACATGCGGTGCTCGGCGGAAATATTGCAGCGTGTAACCGACGGTTATCGCAAACTGCGCAATACGGCTCGCTTTGCGTTGGGAAATCTCCACGGTTTTGATCCTGCACGCGACAGCGTTGCTCAAGACGAGCTTCTAGAGATTGACCGGTGGGCGCTGGCTGAACTTGATGTGGTGATTGGAAAAGTCAGGGAAGCGTATCAAGCCTACGAGTTTCACACGGTCTATCATACGCTCTACAACTTTTCTACCGTTACACTTTCGGCGCGCTATTTCGACATCATCAAGGATCGTCTCTATACGTTTGCGCCACGCAATCCCGCGCGCCGCTCTGCTCAGACCGCCCTATACCGGATTGCTGACTCGCTTGCGCGCCTGCTGGCGCCGGTACTCGCATTTACGGCGGATGAGATCTGGGAAAACCTGCCGGCAGAGGAAACCAGGGCACGGTCGTCGTCGGTCCATCTGGGCACGTTTCCCGAGGCTAATCAGCGAACCGATACTAGAGTGCTCTCGGACTGGGAGCGACTTTTTGAGATCCGCGAGGACGTCCTCCGGGCACTGGAAGAATCAAGAACTGCCAAGTCGATTGGCAGCTCGTTGGAGGCCCGCGTTGAAATCGCGGCATCCGGTAACGCCTACGAACTTCTTGAACGATACAAAGATCAGCTGCGCTATATCTTCATTGTTTCGCAAGTGGACGTGCTGCCCTCGGAAGAAGGCGCCAGCGGGGTGGTAATTAAGATCCATCCTGCAGCCGGTGAAAAGTGCGACCGTTGCTGGAATTATTCAACCCGGGTTGGTGAGTCGTCCCGTTACCCTACTGTTTGTGAGCGTTGCGTGGCGGCCCTTGAAGAGATCGAACTGGAGACGGTTTAGTTCGGTACAAATAACGCTGAAAGCGTTCTTCAAATCATGAACGAAGTTCCACTGAAAGATAATCCATCAACCCGGCTTGGCTGGCGCGCGGGCTACCTGCTTGCCGCGTTTGGCATATACATGGTTGATCAGGCAAGCAAGGCCTGGGCGGTGCGGGCGCTTCGGTTCGGTGATGATCGAACGATAATCAATGGTTTCCTGGATTTTGTTTATACAGAGAACAAGGGCATCGCTTTTGGTCAGTTACAGGAAGGTGGATCCTTTGGGCGCTGGTTCTTAGTCATTCTCGCTTCCGTTGCGGCCGTCGCCGTGCTGTACTACTTCATGCGGACACCGCGCGGCGATGATCGCATACTGGGGGCTTGCGCATTGCTCCTCGCAGGCATTACCGGAAATCTGACTGACCGTGCACGGCTCGGCTATGTTATCGATTTTATCTCGGTCCATGCCGGCTCGTATCATTGGCCCACGTTCAACGTAGCAGACGCGAGCATCTGTGTGGGCGCAGGCTTGCTGGCTTACGATCTGATTCTAGAAGGAAGAAGAGAGAAGAGGTCCGTCGTGAGTCAGTAGTCAGTGGTTCTTTGTACTTTGTACTTTGTGCTTTGTCGCTTTCAGGATGCAAGAAGACATACAAAGTACTAAGCACAAAGAACCGCCGGACTACTGACAACTGACTAGAACCTTTTTATGTATCCAGAACTGTTTCGCATCGGCAGCTTTCCCATCAACACGTATGGCGTGTTTCTCGCGCTCGCTTTTCTCTGCGCGATCTTGATCACGGTCAAACTCGCCGCGCGTGATGGATTGCCGCGCGAAAAGATATACGACTTGTGTCTCTGGATGCTTCTGGCGTCCCTTATCGGCTCGAAGATCCTGATGCTCTTTGTGGAGCCCGAGTATCGGGAGAACCCGATGCAGTTGCTCTCGCTCGACTTCCTGCGTTCGGGCGGAGTTTTCTATGGTGGGCTGATTGGCGCGATACTCGCCGGCTACTTTCTCATGCGTCGTTACAATCTCCCCTGGTGGAAAACCGCGGACGCCTGCGCACCCGGCATCGCCCTCGGAAATTTCTTCGGCCGCCAGGGATGTTTTGCCGCCGGTTGCTGTTGGGGTACGCCAACTTTTTTGCCCTGGGGAGTGAAGTTCACAGAGTTGGGACATCAGATTACCGGTGTCCCCATTGACGTACATCTGCACCCGACGCAGCTCTACGAGTCGTTCTCAATGCTGATAGTGTTCTTCTTTCTGCTGTGGCTGCATAAGCACAAACGTTTTAGCGGACAGTTAATACTCCTTTACGCCTTAATCTACTCGGTCGTTCGTTTTATGATTGAGTTCGTTCGCGACAACAAGCGCAGCGACCTTTTGGGTTTGACGTCTCTAACTGGCCTCTCCACATCGCAGTTGATCAGCATTCTCATCGGCGTTACCGCACTGGTGTTGCTGGTTATTCGCTGGCGTAAGGCGAGCACAATCGCCAGGACCGGCGGCCGTGTGGCATCCAATGCAGCGCACGCATGAATCCATTTGTATTAATTCTTTAGAACAGGACTCTTACCAGTGAAATCATTTGCCTGCTTGTTAGCGATGGGGCTTTTATCGGTAACCACGGTGATATCTGACCGCTCACCTGCGCGGCCATCCGCTGTCCCTCAAACAGAAGAACATCTGCGTAACATCAAGCAGTTGACGTTTGGTGGCGAAAACGCTGAAGCCTATTTTTCGGCGGATGGTCGAAAGCTCATCTTTCAATCCACGCGCGACGGACGCGAATGTGACCAGATTTTTACGATGAATGTAGATGGCTCGGACGTGAAAATGATTTCGAACGGCGCCGGGCGAACGACGTGCGCCTATTTCTTCCCTAACCCGGGCCGCGTGCTCTACTCATCGACGCATCTGGGCGGAACCGCCTGCCCGCCTCGTCCGGATTTTTCCCAGGGGTACGTCTGGGCCGTTTATCCCAGCTACGACATTTTCGTTGCGCGGCCAAATGGATCGCAGGTCCAACAGCTAACCAAGACGCCTGGTTACGATGCGGAAGCGACCATCTCGGCGAACGGAAAAAAGATAGTTTTCACTTCCATGCGACATGGGGATCTGGATATTTACACGATGGATGCGAATGGCCGAAATGTACGTCGATTGACCACTGAACTTGGTTACGATGGTGGTGCATTCTTCTCGCCGGACGGCAGCCAAATCGTCTATCGCGCGCATCATCCGCAAACCGAAAAGGAAAAGAGTGATTATCAGAGCCTGCTCAAGGACAACCTGATCCGTCCCAGCACCCTTGAGCTCTGGGTCATGAATGCCGACGGTTCCAACAAACGGCAAATAACTCGAAATGGTAAAGCTAACTTCGCGCCCTATTTCTTCCCGGACGGCAAACGAATCATTTTTTCGTCCAACTTGAATGACCCTAAAGGTCGCGATTTTGACCTGTACAAAATCCACATAGACGGAACAGGGCTCGAGCGCATCACATTCAACGACACCTTTGATGGGTTTCCAATGTTCTCGCCTAACGGAAAGCAAATTGTCTTTGCCTCAAATCGCAACGCGAAGGCTCGCGGCGAGACGAATGTGTTCATTGCAGATTGGGTGGAATAGGGTTCAGTTGGTAAGGTGCTTGAATTCCCAATGGAGTGGCTTTATCGAAACCAAGGAATACGATCCACGAAATCACACGAACGACCACGAAATTTTTAGTGTCATTTCGTGTAAGTTCGTGGATCGTTTCGCTCGGTCGAAATGCTCAAACAGCGAGAAACTGAGATTGCTTCAGAACGTATGAGACAGGTCACAAATTGAACGATACAGGCTGAGGAAGTTTTGAAATGAAAAATACACTATTCCGCCGGCAGTTTTTATCTCCCATCCTCGTCATCGCGATTTCTATCGCGGCTCTGGCGCAGCAACCAGCCTCCCAGATTGCACCCAGCGCGCAGCGTCTGCGTTCGCATGTTGCTTATCTCGCCTCCGATGCACTCGAAGGCCGGCGCACGGGAACGCCCGGCGCTGACGGCGCGGCCCAGTTCATAGCCGGTGAGTTTGTCCGTCTTGGTCTGAAGCCTGGTTCTTCGTCTGAAGGCGCGCCGCGCACCAGGGGCGAGGCGCAATCCAGATACCTGCAACGATTTCCCTATATCGCCGGTGTTGAACTCGGCAAGAACAACTCGATGCAGTTGATTCCGCAAGCGTCAATCCAGCCGGCGGGAGGCGCCGGCACGGTCGCAGCGGTTCTGAACTTTGGCGTTGGCGACGATTGGATGCCGGTGGGTTTCTCTTCGAGTGCTCGTGTTGTTGATGCGCCGCTTGCTTTCGTGAACTACGGTATTACCGCTCCGGAACTGAACCATGACGATTACATCGGCTCCCGAGTCGCTGGATACATTGCAGTGGCATTCTCGGGGACACCCGATGGCGATAATCCGCATGGCAGGTTTGGGCGCTACGAAGACTTACGCTACAAAGCGATTGCCGCACGCAACGCGGGCGCTAAAGGGTTGATGATCATCACGCGCGAGGTGAATTTCAAGGACGATCCTCTATCGCGACTTCGTTACGACCACAACAGCAGCGACGCGAACCTGCCGGTAGTTGCTGTTTCAAGGCAGAGCGCCGAACGCATGCTACAGGCTGGTGGCCTGGTAAATTCCATTTCCCAACTTGAAACTGCAATCCGGGAAATGATTGCTACCGCGACCAAGTTGGGTCGGACTGGTGAGCGCGACAAGACTCTGGAAGCCAGGCTACTTGACTCCGTGAAGGTAACTCTTCAAACGGACATCATCCGCCGGGAAGTCGCTGCGGCGAACGTCATAGGCATACTCGAAGGCTCTGATCCCAACCTGAAGCACGAAGCCATCGTGATTGGCGCACATTACGATCATCTCGGTCGTGGCGGCGCGGGCAGCCTGGCCCAACAAGAAGGCGAGGTGCATCACGGCGCAGATGACAATGCCTCCGGAACTGCGGGCATGATCGAGCTGGCCCGTATTCTTACCACGCAGCGCCCCAAACCACGACGAACGATCGTCTTCGCCGCTTTCAGCGGGGAAGAAGAGGGACTGCTCGGCTCGAACTACTACGTCAACCACCCTTCAGTGCCCCTCGCTAACACCGTAGCCATGATCAATATGGACATGATTGGCCGGATGAAGGACAGGAAACTGGTGATCGGCGGCGTCGGGACTGCACCGGAGTGGCGGGCGATGATCGAACGCGCCAACCTCTTACAGGGCTTGACCGTCACCGCGAGTTCTACGAAACATCCCTCCAGCAGCCTGCCGATGGTGGTTGGTGCCAACGGCGGCACGGTTGTCAGTAACGATGCAAACAAACAGTTTCTGCTCACCTTGAATGAAGATGGCTTTGGTCCAAGTGATCATTCCTCGTTCTACGCCAAGCAGATCCCTGTCCTCTTCTTCTGGACGGGAACACATCCTGATTACCACAAGCCTTCTGATACTGCGGAAAAGATCAACTATCTCGACGAGGTCCGCATACTCGCGATGGTGGCCCGCATCGTTCGGGATGTCGATGTCTCCGACAAGAGACCCACATATCAGGTCGCAAAAAGCCCGGCAGCGGGACGCTCGATCGGGTTCCGCGTGTATCTGGGCACCATTCCTAACTACGCTGACTCGACTGACGGTTTATTGTTGGACGGAGTGCGTGACGATTCCCCGGCGGCCCAGGCGGGACTCAAAGCCGGCGACAGGATTGTGAAGATGGCCGGGCGAGACGTGCGCAATGTCTACGATTACACGGCCGCTCTAGGCGAAATGAAAGCCGGTCAGGAGTATGAGGTGGAAATCGTGCGCGGTAGCGAGCGCCTGAAATTGAAGCTCACTCCGACAGGTAGGAAGTAAAGGGGGCAAAGAGCAAAAGGGTAAACGGGGAACAGGAAAGAGCATAGCTCACGGCTTAGGGCTCTCCCTATTCCCCTTTTACCCTATTCCCTTTTACCCTGAGTTTCTTACCAGCGCGGCTCGCGTTCGTAGCGATCTCCGCCGCGATCCCCGCCGCCACCACCGCGATGACTTCCACGGTCGCCACTGTAACTGCCTCGGCCACCGCGATCCGCTCTCGGCTTAGCTTCATTGACTGTCAGATTACGACCGCCAAAGTCCTTGCCGTTAAATTGCTCAATCGCCGCGGCCGCTTCTTCGGGAGTGGCCATTTCGACAAAGGCAAAACCGCGTGAACGTCCTGTTTCGCGGTCTTCGATTACGGAAGCTGACTCTACTGTACCTGCTGCTGAGAAAGCCTCTTTCAGTTCCTCGCTCGTCGTACGGAACGAGAGATTTCCGACATAGAGTTTTGTAGCCATGACTAGTTCTTATCCTTCAGATAGGGCGAAGCGCGGGTAAAGTGGAATCGCAAAATCAGGCGGGGAGATGACCCTTAGGCGAAACGCGACGGACCCGATGCTCTAACACTTACAGAGAGCGGCTTCCGACAAGTTGACAACTACCTCACTCTCTCTTCAGCCGAACGTCGTCGCTCTACGGTCGCGGACAGGCGCAGTCACCGTCGCTGCGCGAGAGTAGGAACCTAAAGCCCAAAATATACGAAGAAGAGGTTGTCAGCGCAAGAAAAAATAGCAGCCCCCAAAGGACCAGCTAAAGCCTTCGATAACTTGTGAGTTCTTGTGATTGCCTGCCTCTGCGGTTTTAGCTTATATTGCTTGCTTCTCTTTTATTTAAATCCGACCTCGCCGAACGAAAGGCTTAAGCTGCTATATGCCTAAACGTGCTATCACCGTCGCACATGGCGACGGCATCGGGCCCGAGATCATGGCCGCCACGCTTAACATTCTGGAAGGGGCCGGGGCGGAACTTGAAATCGAAACAATAGATATCGGTGAGAAAGTTTATCTCGCCGGCAACAGCTCAGGCATTGAGCCCAGTGCCTGGGAATCGTTGCGACGTACGAAGGTCTTTCTCAAAGCTCCGATCACAACACCTCAGGGTGGCGGCTACAAGAGTTTGAATGTGACGGTGCGCAAGACCCTCGGCCTCTATGCCAATGTGCGTCCCTGCGTCTCCTATCATCCGTTTGTAGAGACCAAGCATCCGCAGATGGATGTGGTCATAGTTCGTGAGAACGAAGAAGATCTCTATGCCGGCATCGAGCACCGGCAGACCGATCAGGTGGTCCAGTGTCTGAAACTGATTTCACGTCCCGGCTCGGAGAAGATCGTTCGCTACGCTTTCGAATACGCGCGCATAAATAATCGTCAGAAGGTCACCTGCTTCACCAAAGACAACATCATGAAGTTTACGGACGGCCTTTTTCATAAAGTGTTTAGTGAGATCGCCGCCGAGTATCCGGATCTGCAAAACGAACACTGGATCGTAGACATCGGCGCCGCCAAACTCGCCGACACACCTGAGGCCTTCGACGTTTTGGTAATGCCGAATCTGTATGGCGACGTGCTATCGGACGTGGCGGCTCAAATTGCCGGCTCGGTCGGACTCGCAGGCTCGGCGAATATTGGCGAGCACGTGGCCATGTTTGAAGCGATTCATGGGTCCGCGCCCCGCCGCGCCGGACAGAATCTGGCTAATCCGTCAGGTCTGTTGTTGGGCGCAGTGATGATGCTGGTCCACATCGGCGAAACGGGCGTGGCGGAGAGGGTGCACAATGCCTGGCTGCGAACGCTCGAAGACGGAATTCACACCTACGACATCTACAAAGAAGGGGTGAGTCGTGAGAAAGTAGGCACGAAAGAGTTTGCTGAGGCCGTGGTCCAGCGCGTTGGGCTGACGCCGCAAACTCTTAAGGCAGTGAAATACAAGCCGGCGGAAGCTGCGGCGGCTGAAAGAAAGCAAGCGCCTACCGCCCATGTGCGGGCGAAGAAAGAGCTGGTGGGTGTGGATGTGTTCCTTGACTGGTCCGCCGCGTCGGCAAACGCTCTGGCCAATTCAGTCATCGGTGTGAACGGAAACGGTCTGAAGCTCGAGATGATAAGCAATCGCGGCGTGAAAGTGTGGCCCGGTGGGCACTCAGAAACTTTCTGCTCCGATCACTGGCGTTGTCGCTTCCTATCTGAAAACCAGGGCGGTACGGTCACGCACCGGCAGATTGTTTCCCTGCTTGAACGCGTCGCACGTGCGGGCTACGACTTTATCAAGACCGAAAATCTTTACACCTTCGACGGCGAAAGTGGCTATTCGCTGGATCAGGGGGCGTGAATTTCGGATTGCGAATTTCGGATTTCGAATTGGGAGTTTGCTCAACGTTAAATATTAAATGGTGGAAAAGGCGGCGACGATGGCAAAAAAGCGAAATTCAAAATCCGAAATCCGCAAGTCGAAATCTCTCGTAGCAGTCATCATGGGCAGCAAATCCGATTGGGAAACGATGCGCCATACAGACGAGATGCTGACGCATTTCGGTGTCCCGCATGAGTGTCGAGTAATATCCGCGCATCGGACCCCCGAGTTAGCCTCGGCTTTTGCCTCAAACGCCCAGGCTCGCGGCACCGAAGTGGTCATCGCCGCAGCCGGCGGCGCAGCTCATCTGGCCGGCGTCATCGCTGCGCATACAACCCTGCCGGTGCTGGGTGTGCCGATGAAGAGTGACGCATTGAACGGCATGGACTCCCTGCTCTCCACCGTTCAAATGCCGGCGGGCGTTCCGGTCGGAACTCTTGCGATTGGTAAACCCGGAGCCACAAATGCCGCCCTCTTCGCAGTGGCGATTCTTGCCAGTAGTCGGCCCGAACTACGCGAAAAGCTGCGCCAGTTTCGTGAAGATCAGGAGAAGCAGGTTCGCGAAGCAGTCCTCGAATAGTCGTCCCTCACTCAATACATAGTCCGCGCCGAAGGTGTTCGCGAATTGCAGCCCAGACACTGATCATACAATCGCTATGAACCTTCTGCGTGACTGACTGCGATCTCGATTCCGCATATGAAGAAGATTATTGTCTATGGTCTCGTCTATGGCCTTTGCGGCGGACTGCTGATTGTGGTGCTCAAACTCATCGAATATAGATTTCTGGTGGTACAGCACTCAGTGGAGATCTACGGTGGATTGACCGCGCTGGTGTTTGCGATCTTAGGCATCTGGCTCGGTCTCAAACTCACCAGGAAGGAAGAAGTAGTCGTCGTAAAGGAAGTTGCGGTCCTGACTACGCAGCCATTTGCGCTGAACGAAGAGAGGTTGCGTGAGCTTTCTATTACTAAACGCGAGCTCGAGATACTCGAGTTAATCGCGCAGGGCATGAGCAATCGTGAGATTGCCGAAAAACTTTTTGTTAGTGAAAACACGGTGAAAACGCACACCAGCCGTTTGCTTGACAAACTGAGCGCCAAACGAAGAACGCAGGCGGTTCAAATTGCCAAGGAGCTCGGGCTGATCCCTTAGGACAGGAGGCAGGAAGACGGCGGAAAACCCTGATGGGCTCGCCACCTTCAAAATTATCGTGTTGGAGATTCGTGTTGCTCAACCTGAAGATAAGGAAACCATTAAGCGGATTTATCAGGCGGTGGTTGGAAGGCAGTCTGATCGAGATGAAGCGCGTTGGGACCGGTTAATAAAACAGGGCGGCGTGGTCGTGGCCCATGCGGAAGGCCAGATTATCGGCTTCGGCGGCATTGATGTACATGCAACGGAACAACTGACGTGGTTGTATCTTCTCCCACAACACCAGGGAGCTGGGTTGGGGTCGGAGATCCTGGAACGATTGGAGAGTATCGGCTGGGAAGCGGGGCTTAGTTCATTAAGAGTGCACTCGGCACCGGCAGCGGTGAATTTTTACCGGAGACATGGCTACAGACTCATAGATACGGCCGCACACTTATGGCACGATCACGAAGGAGTTGAAATGATTAAAGAGCGCAAATAGGCCTCATACCAAAGTAGTATTTTTCGCGTTAAAGCAGGAAATCATGCGAAAGTATGACGACACACGCCGCCCGAGGAAGATAGGTTCACACCCGTTAGCCAAAATCCTGTTAGTTGAGGAGAAATTCCAATGAAGAAAACTGTTTTGACCTTCGGGGTGATATCCGGTGTTGTGTCGTCCGTGCTGATGGTGTCCACGGCACTCCTTTTGGATCGGATCGGTTTCGATAAAGGGGTAATCGTTGGTTACACCGGCATCGTTCTTTCCTTTCTGTTGGTGTTTTTCGGGATTCGCTCCTATCGCGAAAATGTGGGCGGTGGCCAAATCACTTTTGGCCGCGCATTCAGTGTCGGCCTTTTGATCACTCTGATCTCTTGTGCCTTCTACGTCATCACCTGGGAAATCGTCTACTTCAAACTGATGCCAGACTTTGCTGAAAAATATACAAACTACATGGTCGATCAGATAAGAGCCTCAGGCGCCAGCCAACAGGTAATTGACGCAAAGTTGCAGGAGATGAACAGCATGAAAGAGCTGTATGACAACCCTCTGATCAACGCGGCCATCACGTTCCTGGAGCCGTTCCCAATCGGTTTGATTGTTAGTCTGATTTCTGCGGCGATATTGAGGAAGCGTAAGCCAAAGGACGGCGAACAAGTGGTTGGTGAACCGCTGCCCAGCTTATAACCGTTAAGGGATTATCAGTCGTTGGGCACCATCGCGAATGCGCGTACGGGAAAAGTCCCAAAGCTTTTCACTTTTACCGGCACTGCAAAAAACCGGAAGCCGGTATTTGGGAGTTCGCGCAAACCGCACAGGTGCTCAACGATAGGTATGCCTGCAGCCAGGAGGCTTGAATGGGCTGGCCGGCGGCCATCAGCTGTATCGTCAATGTTGTAAGAGTCAATACCAACGAGCGCAGCTCCTGCGTTTGCTAGAAATTCCGCAGCGTCCGCACTAAGGAAAGGATGCCTGCCGTTTGAATAGTCTTCAGTTCTCCAGCGCATGTCCCACGCGGTGTGAAACAGCACCGCTTTAGCCCTTACGTCCAAATGCTCCAGAACGGCTGCGGTGATCCCCCGATCACCAAGGCCGGATCGATTCTCCGCGGTCGGCATATTTGGGAACCGCGCGCGTTCAAGCTCCCTTTCCGCACCGCCCACATGCCGCACGACGACACCTTCGAGATAGGCGAGCGACTCCAACGGCAGATCTGCAAGATCTGTCCCTTCCTCGTAGCGATGAAAGGGACTGTCGAGATAGGTTCCTGTGTTGGCGATCATTGTAATATTGCCGATGTGAAACTCGGTTCCCGGGGCGTAGAACGCCCGGGATGCTTCGCGGGTCAGATGGTCCGAGATAACCGGGGCCGGCAGTCCCTTGTAGGTGATCATGCCGTGCTCAATGGTGTGGCTGAGGTCTATAAGTGTGGTAGACATCGAAAAGAGCGCCTTTGCATCAACACCGAAATCCGAGCAACCGCCGAGTGGTGGGTAAGATCTTAGCAAGTACTCAACCTGGTGGTTGAGTGATTGGTAGTCTTGTCCCTACGCCTGTCGCTTCAATATGAAGTCGGCAATCGCGCGCAGACGTTCCGTGGGTCTGTCGATTTGGTCCAGCACAACGCACGCCTCCTGGTGAACCAAATTCGCGCGCTGATGTGCGGCCTCGATTCCATAAAGCGATGGATAGGTAGCTTTTTGAGCGCGCGCGTCTTTGCCCGGCGTCTTGCCCAAAGCCTCCACTGTGGCAGTGATGTCCAGAAGATCGTCCGTGATTTGAAAAAGAAGACCAAGCTGTGCCCCGTACCGACCAACGGCTTCAAGCTCCGGCCCGGTTGCCTGCGCAATGATGGCGCCACAACGGGCTGCAGCAATTATCAGCGCCGCAGTCTTCAGACGGTGAATCTGCTCTAACTCCCCACTCGTCACCGCGCGCGATTCCGCTTCGAGATCACGGGCTTGCCCCGCCACCATTCCTGCGGGAGTGCCGGCAGCACGACCTAACTCGCTAATCAAAACAACTCGTTTCTCCGCTAATATCAGCGATTCTTCGGCGATGGTCTGGAAAGCAAGAGTCTGTAACGCATCTCCAGCGAGAATCGCGGTAGCTTCGTCGAATCTTATGTGGCAAGTGGGCCGACCACGCCGCAATTCGTCGTCATCCATCGACGGCAGGTCGTCATGGATCAGAGAATAGGTGTGAATCATCTCCAGAGCACAGGCGGTGGCCAGGAGTTGCTCCGGGTGTGCTCCGAAGACTTCGCCGGTTGTGAGCAGCAGGATGGGCCGAAAGCGCTTGCCGCCCGCGAAGACGCTCCAGCGAATAGCCTCGTGCACTGAAACCGGCTCGACGGACTCCCCGGGAAGAAGGCGATCGAGTGCGGCGTCGATTAACGCCCTGCCTTCGTTAAAAAAACCTTCCAGATCAAAAGCAGGCGTGGATGAAAGCTCAGAAGACGTTTTCATTCTCCGTCAGGGCTTTCCTGAGGTGTCGCGTTGGCACCTTCAAAAGGGGCTACCACCGGGCGTCCCTGGTTATCGCGCAGCAGTACCTCGATGCGGCGCTCGGCTTGACTGAGTCGTTCCTGGCACTCTCGCGAAAGACGAATGCCCTGCTCAAATAGATCGAGACTCTTTTCCAGTGGCAAGTCGCCCTGCTCGAGTTCCCGGACAATCTGTTCCAGCGCCTCAAGCGACGCTTCGAAGGTTCTGGCGGGTCGTTCGTTATTTGTCATCAGATCATCTTATCTGAGCGGCCCAATCGCCGGAAAATCTTTAACAATGTCGTCCACGATTCGCGGTACTACGGTGTCATCTTTCACCGCCGCCACTTTCCACCGCTCGCCGTTCCGATGGAGGGTTAGCTCGATTTCACGGTCTTTCACTGGCGCTACGGCCCTGGCGGTATCGCCGTCAGTAGTGATCTTAACCAGATAAGGCAGCCCGATGGCCAGGATGACGAAGGGCCTCGTTTGCGATTCCGCCGAAATCTCCTGCAGACGTTTCACCAGGGAATCGCGAACGTTTTGCTTCACACTCGGTAGCAGACTTGGCACCAGAGCCTCGACGCGTCTGCGCTGCTGAGGACTCAGTGTTGCGCCATAGCGTGCGACCGATTTCTGAGTAACCTCGCTAGTCAGACCATCGACTATCATGTCAATATCGACGATTTCATCAACCATCGTTACGTCATTTCGCTGCACCGCATCAACGAGTAATGCGAGTGAGTATGCGGGTGTCGTCCGGTAATGCCGCCACCACATATATCCACCTGCAGCGGCCAAGACTGCAACCAGGACTACAATGATTCCCAACGCTGCCACAATCTTTGGCCAAAGTCTGCCGCGGCGCCTGATCGGACCCCTCGCGGCGCGAGGTTGCTCGAAACTGATTACGAGACGCTTGCGGTTTTGCGGCCCATCGGCTTTCTGCTCAAGAGTCATAGCGCGATACTGTTAAAGAGTCTTGCAGACCTTCAGCTTTCCTCAATGCCCTCGACAAGTGCCTCGAGCCGACCTTTAGCCAGACGCACGCGGATGGAATCGCCTCTCGAAACCGATTCCGCGTCGCGCAGGAGATTTCCGGACTGATCTTGCGCGACAGCGTATCCGCGTTGAAGCACGGCCAGCGGCGAGAGTGCGTCGAGCGAAGCTGCTGTCAGGCCGAGACTAGTACGGGCTTCCTCAAGATGTACACCCATCAACCCATTGCAACTACTGTATGCGGTGTCGAATCGCGTCCTGGCTTTGACCAGCCGCGTATGCAGCCGCGCAGGTGACAGTTGGAAGGAAACCGCGTCAGCGCGGCCGTGCGCATCCTTTAGCGCCCGATTGATTTGAAGCTGCATACGGTGAGTCGTGGAATTGGTTTCCATTCGCGCATTCCGCATCCGCGAGCGTACCTCGCCAAAAACCTGGGACAAAGCTCGCTCTTGCACTCTGGTGCGAGCGTCAACAATCTTGAAACGCATCTGCCGGCTTAGACTGCGCCGCAGGTCAGCCAGGGTTGAGCAAATCTGATCTTCCTTCGCGGCAACCAGCTCCGCGGCAGCAGATGGCGTTGCTGCGCGCAAGTCGGCCGCAAAATCAGCGATCGTGAAATCGGTTTCGTGGCCCACTGCTGAAATCACCGGAATTGCCGAAGCCCGGATGGCGCGTGCGACTTCCTCTTGATTAAAGGCCCACAGGTCCTCGGTTGATCCGCCACCGCGTCCAACAATAAGGACATCGATCAGATCATCGCCACGCCTGGCGCGCTCAGCTCGTTTGTGGTGCTCGTTAATCAATCTGATTGCCCGCGCGATGTCGCTGCCGGCCCCATCACCCTGCACTCGCGCCGGCGAAAAGAGCACATGGACCGTGCGCGTGCGACGTGAAATAACGTTGAGAATGTCGCGTATGGCAGCCCCGGTTGGCGAAGTGATAATCCCCACCCGTCGTGGAAAGACCGGCAACGGACGTTTCAACTCTTTAGCAAACAGTCCTTCGGCCTGCAAGCGATCGCGAAGCTGCTCGAATGCAATCCGCAGCGCTCCGGCACCCACGGGGTCGAGAGCTTCCACCACAAGTTCGTAGTCTCCGCGCACTTCATAGACGCTTAACCGTCCACGCGCCCTGACATGCAGGCCGTCAGTGGGGCGAAAGCGTATGCGAGAGTTCGCGGAACGAAAACACTTTGCGCGTAGCTGCGCGCCTTCGTCCTTGAGGGTGAAATACCAATGACCGGATGAATGCGCCTTGAAGTTTGAGATCTCGCCTTCTACCCAGACGGACGAGAAACGCGCCTCGAGCGCATTCCGGACGGCGCAGGTCAGCTCCGAAATGGTCATCGGGCCGTGATTGGTCTCGTCAAACAGGGCTGCGAATAGCGGTTGGCTCATTCTTCTGTTGAGGTTAGATCCAATGGCTTCAGTTGACACCGGTCGCGACCGAGGCGGTGTGAAAACCAAAAAATGCCTACCGTAAATGTGCGGGGCTTGAACGGTCCTTTTGAGGTCTTGATATACCCTCAACCGCTACCGTGCTGACAGCAGCGTTATCCCCTAACCGGACCTCAAGGCAAGGCAACACCCACCACCGGACTCAGCCGCACCGATGCGCCTTCGCGATTAGCCCGCACACGCACACGCCGGTTACCGGAGGGCGTCGAGTTAGACGCATAGGTGATCGTGTAGGCGGTGCGCAATTGTAGAACTACGTCATCGTAAGCGCGTTGTAGATCATCCAACCGGCGGATTGGATAGTAGACACCGCCCGAAGCCGCCGCAAGTTTTCGCCCTTCTTCTTCCGCGCGTGATGTAAGAGTCAAATAACGGCTGCGCAGTGGATCGATGGTCACTTCCGGTCTGGGGACGCTCGACTCAGGAATCAACCCGGAAGGAATGTAGAGAGGATAAACCAACGCTCCGGATTCACTGAGTGCTTCCAGCAAGGCGGGAAACGGCACAAACGACTTGTTATCATCACCATCTGACATTACCACCACCGCGGTCCGCTCGCCCCGCAACTTCTTTAACGGATCGGCAAGCACATAGGCCAGCGCATCGTAAAAGGCAGTGGGGCCGCCAGCTTCAATTTCATCCAGTTTCTTCGAGAGTAGCTGCCGGTCGGTGGTGAAGTCCGAAATTAACTGGATATCGTCGCGAAAACTGATAATTGAGATGCGGTCCTGCGGGCTCGCGGTATTAAGAAAATCGCGGGCCGCTTTGCGGATGAAATCAATTCGTTCCTCCACACTGCCGGACACATCAATCAGCAGGACCAGATTGAAAGGCTCCTGCGTGGGTACCACGTTTGTCACGGGGCGTTCCGTGCCGTTCTCATAGACCGTAAAGTCGCCGGCTTTCATTCCGCCAATTGCCCGCCCGTGCCGATCAGTGACACTGGCATTCAAGCGCATCAACTGTGGGGCGACAGCGGTGACGACTTGTCCGGTAGGGTTTCGCCGTTGAAGGATGGGTTCCCTGTCAGGAGGCGGCAGCGTTTTTGCGTAATCACCAAACATCTTAGGTGAGACTTTTCGGATCGCGTCGATCAACTGGCTGTCGCCACTGCGGACAATACCTCGCACTGCTTCGGTGAGCGGTCGCTGGCTCAAATCACTCGGCACCATCTCCGGGTCTACGTTCAGCAGTACTACCCCCCGACGGGTCAGAAAATTGAGCTCGACGCGTTCCTCTTTCTTTGATTTCTTCTCACCGAGTTTTCCGGAGATTGAGAAGAAGCCTCCGCGCTTCTCCTTAATTTCGGGGAGCTCGACGTCGCTCAAGTAACGCGGCCGGCTTGCCTGCCACAGAAAGTTAAACTTCAAGGCCTCGAGAGGAACGTCTGCGTGGATGGTTCCGGTGTTTGTAGTGACGTTCGCAGACTCAATGTTGCCGCTTATATCAACGGCCCCTGCTTCAGTTTGAACCGAAGCCTTCGACCTGAGGGGAATTCGCACGACGAGATCGATGCGATCCTTCTCCCCGCGATCCCGCACGTCAATACGTATGTCGCCGGCTTTAGCCTCGATCTGGACGTCTGTGGAATCAATCGGGGTGCCGCGAGACTTGGCCTCGACGGCGACTTTGTTTTGTTGCGTCTCGGCAGCAACGATTTCCACGCGACCATTGGGGTTCTTTACGGAAATGGACACTCTATCGGGAGTGTCGAGCTCCCGCTGGTAATTTTGGGCTGCTACTGGGGAGAAGGCCGTGGTCAGCAGACCGAGTACGATTACAAGCCTATGACTTATGAAAATGCACTTGAAGGGATGTGATCTGAAATCCTCGTAAAGCATAGAATTTGATCTTGCCTAGCAAATCGTCGTCGGTCAAGCGCACATTAATTGGCCCGTTGCCAAGTGGTCTCGGGTGTCGCTAATGGAGTTGATCAGTTATGATGGTCACCCCGCTAAATCAGCATTAAAACAGGCTCTGCAATTCGCACCAGGACGTTGACGAGGAGAGCAATTGGCGCAAACAGAACCGGTCCACATCGGCGCAGACAAGCTGGTGATTCACAACCTTGTAAAACGCGATCCATCAGCAGGGTTCGCTGAGGATGTGCGCCAGGGTTTGTCTTCAGAACCGAAGCGACTCTTGCCCAAGTATTTCTACGACGAACTTGGTTCCCTACTCTTCGATGCCATCTGCCTGTTGCCGGAGTATTACCTCACGCGCGCCGAAAATGAAATTATCGAGCGGTACGCACATGAGATTGTGAGTTCGGTTGATGGTCATACAACCCTTCTGGAGATGGGAAGTGGCAGCGCTTCAAAGACCAAACTAATTGTCGAAGCGTTGCTGAAAAAGCAGAATGATCTCCTTTTCATACCGGTAGACATTTCGGCTTCGGTACTGGAGAGCAGCTCCCGAATCCTCTTGCAATCCTTTCCTCGTCTACGCATCGAGGCCTATGCCGCAGACTACTTCGATGCTTTGTCAACGCTAAGCGCTAAAAAACGAAGGCGTACCCTGGCACTGTTTCTTGGTTCAAACATCAGCAACTTTGGCCGGAATGAAGCGCCTGACTTTCTGCGTGCTTTGCGCCGGGTCCTCAACGAGGGCGATGCGCTTCTGCTGGGAGCTGATCTGAAAAAGGACCGCCGTGTGCTCGAGCCTGCTTATGACGATGCGCTGGGCATCACCGCCGCTTTCAACCTGAATCTGCTGGCCCGCGTTAATCGCGAGCTCGATGGCGATTTCGACCTGGCTGCCTTTAAACACCACGCTTTTTATAACGAGGAGATTGGCCGCGTCGAAATCTATGTTGAAAGCACTTGTTCGCAGACCGTAACGATCGGCAAGCTGGGCATAGAGGTTCAATTTAGTGCCGGTGAGCGTATTCACACCGAAAACTCCTATAAATACGACCTTCAAGATATTGACGGGTTGGCGTTGCAAACTGGGTTCACGCGCGAGCAGACCTGGCTTGATTCGCAGCAACGTTTTAGCAGCAATCTTTTACTCGCAGTGTAATCTTGATTTTCTCGCCACTTCCTAACAGGTTTCCACTAAGAGTGGTGGGTAGCAACACAAGCGTAAAGCGATCCGCGAAATTCGACGATTAGCTCGAACTAAGACATCATTTAACGGATTTGTGTGGTTTCGTAGATCGTCTTTGTAGTTCATGCCAAGTCGCGATCTAAGAAGATGGCCGGAGTTGAAAACAACCCGCTCGTAGAGTTTCGCGACGTAAGTTTTTCCGTTCCCGCACTCGCCTCACCCATCATTTCAGATCTGGATTTAATCGTTGGCCAGGGCGAAATTCTGGTATTGCTGGGTGAATCTGGTTGTGGAAAAACAACGACTCTCAAACTCGTCAATCGCTTATTGACGCCGACTTCGGGGCAGGTGCTGGTAGAAGGCAAACCTACTACTGAGTGGGACCCGATACGTTTGCGCCGGCGCACCGGTTATGTGATTCAGGACGCTGGCCTTTTTCCTCATTTTACGGTCGAGCGCAATGTCGGTCTGGTGCCCTCACTGGAGGGATGGGAAAGCGCGCGGGTGAATGAGCGAGTCGTTGAATTACTTACACTAGTTGGACTGGATGCTGATAAGTTTGCTCAACGGTACCCCCGTGAATTATCCGGTGGCCAACGCCAGCGCGTCGGCGTAGCCCGTGCGCTAGCGGCAGATCCTCCATTGCTGCTGCTTGATGAGCCGTTTGGGGCACTCGATCCTTTGAGGCGCGCCAGCCTGCAAAGGGAATTCGGCGAGCTCACCAGGAGACTCCACAAGAGCGCCATCTTCGTGACGCATGATTTGCGCGAGGCATTGCGCCTCGGCTCTCGCATTGCCCTGATGCAAGGCGGTCGACTGGCCGTCGTAGAAACACCTGAGAACTTTCTCAACTCAACCGACCCACACGCTCGGGCCTATCTCGATACACTTAAACTCCGTGGCGACGCCGATGATCTCGCGGGAGGGAACAGATGAGCTTCTGGACTTTCCTGCAGCAGAACTGGATCGAAATGCTCACGCTGGTGCGCCAGCATCTCAACCTGGTTTTGATCTCGACCTTCGTTGCGGTGGCGATCGGGATTCCCACGGGAATTCTGCTTACGCGAAAGGAATCCCTGCGGAACCCGGTGCTGGGCATTGCCAACGTGATGCAGACGATTCCCAGTCTGGCCCTTTTTGGATTTCTAATTCCGTTGCCCTTTATCGGAGGCATTGGTGCCCGCACGGCGATCGTCGCGCTCGTGCTTTATGCGTTGTTGCCAATCATTCGCAACACCGTCACCGGAATCCTCGGCGTCGACCGGAATGTTCGCGAGGCAGCGGTGGCCATGGGAATGACGGACCAACAGATTCTGTGGCAAGTTGAACTGCCGCTGGCTATGAGCGTGATCCTGACAGGTGTGCGAGTGGCCATGGTGATTTGTGTCGGCGTGGCCACCATCGCTTCGGCAGTTGGCGCCGGAGGCCTGGGCGTCTACATCTTCCGCGGGCTTCGCGACGTGGGAAACACAAACCTTTTGCTTGCTGGCGCTCTGCCTGCGGCCTTGATGGCCCTGGCCGCTGATTTCTTGCTTGGATTGCTCGAGCAACGCTTTTCAGTTGCAGCCAAGACTGAGAGAAAGCCAGCCTCAACTTTGAACAAGGTAGTGCTCGCGGTTATAGCTCTGATTTTGGTTGTTGGTGCTTACGGCACCTGGCGCGCCGCTCGTTCGGGAACGCAATCGCTGGCGGGCCCTTCACGGGTCGTCGTAGGCTCCAAGGACTTTACCGAGTCAGTTCTGCTCGCGGAGATTGTGGCCCAGATGCTCGAGGCGCGCGACGTGACCGTTGGACGGCAGTTTGAACTAGGCGGAAATCTTCCCCATGATGCCCTGGTCGCGGGCCGGATCGATCTGTATCCCGAGTACACGGGGACTGCTTTCACGGCCATACTTCGTCATCCACCGATTACCGATCCGCGCGCAGTCTACGAACAGGTGAAGCGCGATTATGCGGAGAAATTCAACGTCGCTGTTACTCCACCGTTGGGCTTCGAAAATACATTCGCTATTCTCGTTCGTGGAACGGATGCCAGGAGGCTCAATTTGAAGACAATCTCTGATGTAACACCTCATGCCCGCAAGTGGCGCGCTGGCTTCGGCCAGGATTTCATGTCCCGCGCTGATGGTTACCCCGGTTTTTCCAAGGCATATGGGTTGAAGTTTGCGGAACAACCTCGCGAAATGGATCTTTCGCTGACTTACATTGCGCTCGCCTCAAATAAAGTTGATCTCATTGCGGGAAATTCCACTGAGGGCAGAATCGCGGCGATGGATCTGGTGCAACTCGAAGACGACCGTCGTTACTTTCCACCATACGAAGCAGTCTATTTGGTGCGGAAAGATTCGCTGGCCCGCGTGCCCGTTCTTAACGAGGTGCTGGCAAAACTGGCCAACGCGATCACGACAGAAGAAATGCGACAGCTGAACTATGAGGTGGATGCGAACAAACGTGGTCCTGCAGAAGTTGTGCGCGACTGGATTAAGAGGAAAGGGTTCTGACACCATTAAGGGATTACCGAACTGGAGCGAGTGGGATTCGTAATGAAGGGCGGCGAGGTTGTTGGCTTTACCTCAAAAGTCCTGCGGACGCCATCTGGATGGTATCGCAGCACATGTTCGAAGAAATCAGTCAACGCACAGAACCGCTTGCGGTAGCCAGCGGATGCTGAGTTCAAGACCAATGGTTAACGTCGATCAGCTAAGCATTTGTACGCACAAAACCATCTACGACGCGTTGATTGAGCTTAGCATCCGGCTGGCTACCGCAAGCGGTTCTGTGCGTTGAGCTGCTCCTCATTTCTTGAACCTTGTCGTTGGCAGCCCAAAGAGGCTGCTCCGTCCAATGACTTTTAGGGCAAAGCCGAGGTTGTTCGCAAACGAGTTCACTCGCCGGGTAGATAAATAAGTGGCGGACTACTAGGAGGTTTCTATGACGCTGGTTGATTTGCTTGTCTTGCTATTGGTTGCCGGTATTTGTGGAGCGCTTGGCCAGGCCATTACCGGCTATTCGCGTGGTGGCTGTCTGGTATCGATCGCGTTGGGATTTGTCGGCGCGGTGTTGGGAGTTTGGCTGTCACGAGCCCTGGCGCTTCCGGAGCTTTTCGCGATCCAAATCGGCACCACCAACTTTCCAATTATCTGGTCAATCATTGGTTCGGCATTGTTTGTGGCGGTGATCGCGTTAATAACTCGGGGGCGCTAGCGGTCGCAACGGAAGTAATGCGTGACCAGCTTTAATGCTGTAGGGGCGTCCCGTGGGCGCCCCAACGTGGCGTGATTTGCCGGGACGTTTACCCGCTCAACCCACGATGGGGCGCGCCCACACGGAGGGGACGCCCCTACAGATGAAACAAGCAGACCAATACGCGGTCGCGACTGGGCGCGACTGGATTAGTGATTGGTTGTCAGCGAATTCGATTGGACCAGCGGAATCTGAGTTTCACTCCCGGCTAGTACTGGTCAAGCCGGCCGAAATTATTCACAGTGGGCCGTGATTTCACACTGCCATCCCTCACCTTTGTTGCCACTGTCAAAGCTGAGATCGCCGGTGATCACAATGCGCGTGATCCTCTTGTTTTCGTTGGAATACTTGCTGGGGTCCTGCGGATCTTGCTCATATATGCCATCGTCGAAATGCACTTCGGCAGATCCGCCTTTGATGATGATATCGGCCGTCCCGTTTGACATGTTGGTTCTCCTTTGAGGGTAAAGTGAGGTTACGGTTTACCTAGCGAAGTAGCTCGCTAAGCTGCTTGCGAAAAGAATCAATATCGGACCGTCTGAGGTAGCTATTGTAATTGTCAACTCCCCAGCGCTGCTGTAGACCAGCCAGAAGATCCGCGGCGCGGGTGGCACTCTCACGCGACCTGTTCTCGTCCGCGAGATTCTTGCTGGCCCTGGCCGCATTTAGCCAGGCAAGCCATTCAAAGTCTTGCTTGCCTAAGCGGGCTAACATCTCCTGGGCCCGGAGTGAAGTTGTCAGTGCGTTCTGAGCGTCACCCGTTTGCAACATCGCCTCGGAAAGCGCAAGGAGACCTTCTGACAGTCGCACGAGATCGCCAGACGCCGTCGCTAAAACGACGGCTTGCTCACATTTGGAACGGCCCTGGCGAGCCGCGTTGGAAAATGTTTCCGCCAGTCCCAGCGTGTAAGTCGCTTCCGCGGCCGTGCCTTTTAGTTGCGTGCCGGCCAGTGCGAGTGTTTGCCTGCTCTTCACCTTAGCTTCCGACAGCCGCCGTTCACTAAGCGACATGCGGGCCCACACCAATGAAAACCAGGAAGAGAGGCCTTTGCTGGCGTCGAGCTGTTCAGCAGTGGCAGCCGCTTGCTTTAGTTCTTCCCTGGCTTCCGGATATCGTCCCAGCCGCCATAAGACATTAGCGCGGTTAATGCGACTCAAGCAGATATTCTTCTCGTGGCCCAACGACTTCGCGAACGCAAGACTCTCGTCGAAATGAGGCAAGGCTTCAGGATATCTTCCCTGATTAGTAAACAGGACGCCGATGTCTAAGTGAGCGACTATTTCCTGAGCCCTATCACCCAACTGTCGCGCAATATTCATCTGCTGATCAAATCCCTGAAGTGCCGCCTCGTAGTCTCCTTTCAGCGCCTTGTTGCGGGCGAGCAGCGCGAAAGCTTGCAGAGTCTCGAACCGGTAGCCACCCTGGCGGTAAAAAGGAAGCGCCTGTTCGATATAGCTCAAGGCCTCATCAGGTTTGCTCTGCCGTTCAGCCAGACTTCCCAACGAAAGTAAGGCCCTGGCTGCATTGCGACCGTCTTTCTGCCTTTGTGCAAGCTCAAGCGACTGCTCGTAATATTTCTTTGCTTCCGGATATTCACCACCCACGAGAAATATGTTGCCCAGGTCGACAAGACCGCGTTTTGTCAAATTGTCGATACCATTTGCCCGCGCCAGGTTTATCGCTTCCTGCATATACTGCTGCGCCTGTGCTCGATCTCCTCCGTCACTCGCGACATCGCCCAATTTCAGCAAAGTCTTTACCTGCTGATACTGATTTTGAGCGGTTTGGGCCAGGGCGAGCGCCTGCTGAAGTTGTGCCCGAGCCTCGGCGACTCTGCCGAGTTTATTTAAGAGAAACCCTCGCTCATAAAACACTTCGGCCTGGCCTTCCACACTGCCGAGAGCCTGGTACAGAGTTTCAGCCTGTTGGAAGTTTGCCGAAGCGCTGGCAAGGTCCAATTGTCGCCCGTAGAGGATTCCCACGCGCAGGAAGGCAGCGGCTAACTGCGGAGAGCGAGTCGTCGCCTCGATATAACTTTCGATGGCCTTCCTGGCATCGTCGTTCTTCTCATGTGCCCGTCCCAGATCGAAATAGACGTGTGGTTGTTCAGGAGACAGATTCACAATCTCGCTATATGCCTTTACCGAATTAGGAAAATCCCTGTTGACGGCGGCGAAGATTGCCTCCAAATATAGAGCATCAACGTGTGGCAACCGGGAACGGTCGGGTACGAGTTCCGCGACCCGTAACATCTCGTTTTTGGCTTCGTCCGCATAATCGAGTTCGGTCCAGGCTTCCGCGAGACGAGCATGGGCCAGGGCGAATTTGTCCTCGACGCGAATTGCTTGCTTGAGCGCCAGCGTTGCCTGGAGAAACGCGCCATTCCGAATTGCCTCCGTTCCTTTGTTGTACCATTCAAGCGCCGGCGTCGAGGGCGCATAAGGCGCCGGCTTCCAGAATTGCAAGAATGCCCAACCCGCAAGTGAGAACGCGAGAATGGCGATCATAAATGTTCCCAGAGACAGACGCGGACGGCGGAGATTCTCGGTCAAAGTCATCAACGCGCTTGTAGGGAGCGCACGCGGCGATGAAGTCGAGCCCGGTAAAAGTCGAGGCGTGTAATGGTTGTCGGAGGTGAGAGTCGCGAGGATGGGCCGCAAGTCTCCAAGCATTTCTTCCGCAGACTGGTAACGCACCTGAGGCCTCTTCGCCAGGGCCTTCATCGTAATCCGATCCAACTCGGCCGAAATGCGAGGATTGGACGTGGATGGCGGCAGGGGTTCGACATGAATCACCTGGGCGCCAATTTCGATTACGCTGGAGCCGGAAAACGGCGAGCGACCGGCAATGCACTCATAAAGCAGAGATCCAAGAGCAAACAGGTCGCTACGGCCATCAACCGCCTTGCCGGTTGCCTGTTCGGGCGATAGATATAGCGGAGTTCCGACGATTACATCACTCCGAGTCTGTGTGGAAAAGAGGGTTGGAGCGCTGTCATTGTCTTTGTTCTCCGACTCGAAGATATGTTTAACCAAACCAAAATCAAGAACCTTAACCTGACCGCGTTCCGTGATCACCACATTTGAAGGTTTGATGTCCCGGTGAACTATCCCCTGATGGTGGGCCTCAGCGAGTGCTTCTGCGATGGATGAGATGATCCGTACCGAACGCGCGAGGGTCAGGCTTTCGTCTTCCATCAATTGCCCGAGTGTTTGTCCTCTGATCAGCTCCATCACAATGTAAGGCTTGCCCTTCTCGGTTTCACCGTAGTCATAAACGGCGGCAATGTTTGCGTGGCTAAGCGCGGACACTGCGCGTGCTTCGCGAAGGAACCTGGCGCGGTAGTGCTGGTCGAGAGAAGAGAGAAACTTGATGGCTACCTGGCGAGCCAGGTGCGTGTCTTCGGCCAGATAGACGACGCCCATACCCCCCTCGCCGATTTTTTCGATAATTCGATAATGAGAGATTGTCTGGCCGATCACCGTGGGTAACCTTAGAGTGTGAGACAAGAAGAAGCGAGCAAGGAACGAAGCTCTAACGGAATTTCGGCGCTGTTCGAGGCGAGCCCTCGGTCACCGCATTCTGCTCCAAAGCCTTCGAGAATTCAAGAACGGGCCATTTTCCATTTGTCATTTCTCATTTTTCATTTGCCATTGGAAGACCGCGAACCTTGGCGACAACATAGAGCCTGCGGGCAGGTCAACGGACAAATAGATTCAATCAGCCCGCGACAGTCGGGTCTTCCAATGGCAAATGAAAACTGAGAAATGACAAATGGAAAATGACCCTGCCTCGCTCCTTGCATACCTCTGCCGCGCTTCCAACGCTAATTGAGTTGACCCGATCGCTAGACAATCCCTGCCTTCGTCCGCATAGCTCTCAGGGTTTCCGGAATGAAGGAAGTTATCTGATGGGTCTCTTCGCGGCCATCAGCGAAAGCCTGGTAAAGCGTGAAGTCCGGCAACGAAAGGCAACTCAGGGGCGAACTGTGGTTGTAGCCCGTGTCGATCCCAATGGCACTGTGAAAGATATAGATGCCGTGCCTGCCCACTCGTCCGCGCAAAGGCAAAAAAGCCGTTGGCGTATGGCCAAAGAGACAAGGTTTTCCCCGATAGTTCTTATAAAAATCCATGTCTCTCGACCAGAGCAGCAGTTGCGGCGAAGTCTCGCTGGGGTGTTTACCGTGATCCAGTCCCGCATGGACGTAGAATGCATATTCGTCTTCGTGATAGAAGGGCCGCTCGCTGAAAAACTCCAAATGTTCCCGGGGAATCTTGTTCTCCATGGTATGCCGGGCTTCCTCTATATTCATTTCGCTAATTACGGCAAGAGTTTTACCGGCATACTGTTCAAAGGTGCGCTCACCTCCAGTCACAGGCGTAATCCAGATATTACTGGTCCCCGCGATGAAGTCCAGAAGCATCTGTTCATGATTACCGCGCAGGCAGATTATCTGCTCCGGATTGCTGCGGGTAAGCTTGAGCACGTGCGCGACACAGCCAGGAGCATCCGGTCCGCGGTCAATGAGATCGCCCAGGAACACCAGTGTATCGGACGACTCATTGCGCGGAATCATACCCAGCAGACTCAACAACTGACCACAACGGCCGTGCACGTCGCCGATGACAAATGTTTTCATGCCTGGTGGCCCTCGCCTTTTAACCTCCGCTCTTGATCCGCTGCATCAATGTCACAAATCTCGGATCCTCGCGGCCGTCGGTCCAGTTAGGATCCGACTCAAACCATGGATAGTTCTCGTTTCCCAGATCGATTGCCTTTTCCAGCCAGCGGAAAGCTTCTTCCCGACGCCCCTGAAGCAGATAAGCCGTAGCCAGCCAGTACGCAATATCATGATCGGCAGCCGCGGCGCCTTTGGTTTTCTCCGTGAGCTGCTCGTCCGCCTCGCGGTGGCGGCCCTGGGCGCTAAGGAAAATGGCCAGGACAGGCCGAACACCATCCATCTGTGGATGATGCTGAAGCACCTGCTCGAGTATTCGCGTTGCGGCCGAAACCTCGCCACGGTAGTAAAGCACGAGCGCGCGGAACGTCCTAATCAGTGGGTGATCCGGTTCCAGCTCGGCGCCCTTATCCAGCTCGGCTAAGGCTTCCTCGTACTGCCCGCAGTAACTCAGAATCCGCGCTTTATTGTAGCTGGCTACCACTAGCTCTGCCGGATTGAGCCGAACCATGCGATCGAAGCTGCGCAAGGCGCGACCATAGTTGCCATCAAGTCGCGCCAGCACGCCGCGCACGAAATGAACACCTACATCGTTTGGATACTCTTCGCGTAAACCCTCAATTTCCACTCGCGCCTGGCGTTTGTCACCGCGGTGAAGATAGATGAAGGCCATGTGCATCCGCGCTTCGAGCAGCTTGGAATCGAGAGACAGGGCCTGGCTGAATGCTTTTTCGGCTTTCTCGTGATCGCCGGCTTCGCCAAGTCCCTTGAGCACGCGGTTGACGTAACAACTACCCAGAGCGGAATGGGCCAGGGCAAACGTCGAATCAAGCTGGATGGCGCGCTGGAAGTGCTGGATCGCGGAATCGATGTGGTCGCGAGCCACGGTGTGATAGATAAACTGTCCGAGGCAGTTGCGCCCCCGCAGGTATTCTTCGGAAGCCGCCGCGTCCGAAGTTGAGCCTTTGCCCAACTCCACTTTTTCCTCTGTGCTGAGCTCCAGTCGCAACCCCTCCACAATTTGCTGCACCATCGTGTCCTGAACGGCGAAAATATCGCTGGCATCGCCATCAATGCGTTCGCTCCACAAAATTTCTCCGGTGCGCACGTCGAGCAGTTGCGCCGTCACCCGTAATCGATCGCTCGCGCGTAGAAAACTTGCTGTGAGTATCGCATCGACACTCATTTCTCTCCCGGCCTCCTCAGGGTCAACCTGCTTCCCCTGGTATTTAGCAATCGCAGAGGAAGGACGCACGACGAGCGAACGCACGCGCGCGAGATCGGTGATCACCGCGTCAGCCAATGAAAACTCGTAGAACTCGGTTTCCGGATCGTTGCTGAGATTCTTGAAAGGTAGTATTGCCACGCTTTTGCGTTCCTCACCAATACTCGTTTGCGGAGTTTCATGAGTTTCCCGCGGCTGGCTGGCGCTACCGGCGCGGGTGGCGGCGCCCGACGAGACCTCGGCGCCGGTTACACTTTTCAGCCAACGGAAAGCCCGAGAAACCGGGCTTCCGGCATTCAATCGCCGTGGCGCAACTGCTTGCGTACTCTCATCAATCGGGGCTCCCGAAACGGCGGAAACCTCGCGAAATATCGAACGTAGATCGTCTCGAAATTCAGATATCTTCTGATAACGATCGCGGGGATCTTTTTTCAACGCACGGTCGATGACCTGTTGCAAACGAGGTGGTACGGGATCCGGTCGTGCTTGTGCGAGAGGGACAGGCTCTTCGTGTAACACCCCATGACGCACGTCCACGGCCGTCTTACCGCGGAACGGCCAGGTGCCGGTGAGCATCTCGTAGAGCAACACCCCCGTGGAAAAGATGTCGGCGCGCGAATCCACGCGATCGCCGCGCGCCTGTTCAGGGGCTGCGTAAGTCGCAGTTCCGTACGGCACCCCCACCTCGGTAAGTTCTGTGTGGTGAATCCCGGAAGTGCGTGCGGCATCTTCATCCAGGAGTTTGGCGAGACCGAAGTCCAGTACTTTCACCTGACCCTGGTCATTTACCATCACATTGCCGGCCTTGATATCGCGATGAATGATGCCCTGCGAGTGGGCTGCGGCCAGCGCGTCGGCCACCTGCATTGCGATTGAGAGCGCACTCGACAGATCAAGCGGTCGGCCACTTACCAACTGCCGTACGTTTCGCCCCGGTAGATATTGCATCGCGATGAAATGCACATCGTCGATAACGTTTAGATCAAAAATCGTGCATATGTTTGGGTGATCCAAAGCTGAGGCGAGCCTGGCTTCGCGTTCAAAGCGCTTGAGATTGGCTTCCCTGGCGGTGAGCTCCTCGGGAAGGACCTTAATCACTACGGTGCGGCCCAGCTTCGAGTCAACTGCCTTATAGACAGTGCCCTGTCCGCCCGCACCGAGCTTCTCGAGAATCTTGTAATTCCCTAGAGTTGTTCCAACCATTGCGTCTTTTCTGAGTTGCTATTTAACTCCCGATTGGCATCAGTCGGCAACTAATGGCATTGCCAATGGCCGATTGCCGATATCTTCTTAATCAGTCTTGAGTGCTGACTCAGAAAGTAGATTTAGCAATGCGGCTGGCGTGAGGTGGTAGTTTATTCATTCAAAAGTACGGGGAATGGTTGGAAGTTTACGGGATTGGACAACCTTACGAGTAGGCGGAGTTGCTTTGAACCTGGGTCATTCATCGGTTTACAAAGCAGACAACGATCCACGAAATCACACGAAGTAACACGAACAAGAGATCTATTTCGTGTTGTTTCGTGTAGTTTCGTGGATCGTGTCTGTCTTTCCCACCCTAAAAAGCGCCTCACGGTGCATGAATCACTTTCGCCTTAGCCTTTCAGTACTTGGGCACGCTCACGTCAACTTCATCTGACCATGCGGTAATGCCACCTTTAAGATTGATTAGCTGTCCGGGGAAAGCCGCGCGCTTTAAGGCCTCGATCGCTTTGGCGCTTCGAACTCCGCCCTTGCAGTGAAGCACGGTCTCCCTTGCAGGATCGATTTCCGTCATGCGGTTAACAATGTGGGAGAGCGGGATCAACTTTGTGCCGGGCATCCGGGAGATTTCATATTCGTGCGGCTCGCGCACATCGATAATCTGAATGTCGTCGCCGCGGTCCAACCGGCGTTTGAGTTCGGTTGCGGTAATCTCTTCCAGTTGTGGAGGCTCAGCCTGCTGGTGTGGACTCAAACCGCAGAACGCTTCATAGTCAATCAGCTCGGTGATCGTCGGCCTGTCACCACAGACCGGGCAGTCGGGATCCTTGCGGAGTTTCAACTCGCGAAACTTCATGGCCCAGGCATCAAACAACACTAGACGGTTAACTAGTATGCCCTCGGCACCCAGGATGATCTTAATCGTCTCGTTGGCCTGGATCGCGCCCACAATTCCAGGTAAGACGCCCAGCACGCCCCCTTCTGCGCACGACGGCACCAGTCCCGGTGGTGGCGGTTCAGGATACAAGCAGCGGTAACATGCGCCGCGTGGTGCCCAGAAAACACTGGCCTGGCCTTCAAAACGAAAGATCGACCCGTAGACGTTAGGCTTGCCACTCAACACGCAAGCGTCGTTGACCAGGTAGCGGGTGGGAAAATTATCAGTGCCGTCAACGACGATGTCGTACTGCTGAAAGAGTCGCAGCGCGTTGTCACTTGTGAGGCGCGCTTCGTGCGTTTCAATCTCGATGTGCGGATTTATATCGCGCAGGCGATCCCGCGCCGACTCGATCTTTGGGCGTCCGATGTCTTTCGTGCCGTGAATGATTTGCCGTTGAAGATTGGAGGATTCCACGACATCGAAGTCCACAATGCCCATGCGACCGACACCAGCGGCCGCCAGGTACATCCCTAACGGTGCACCCAGTCCGCCAGTACCAATCATCAGCACGCTCGCAGCCTTCAACCGTTTCTGACCCTGGAGCCCAACCTCAGGCATGATCAGGTGGCGGCTGTAGCGGGTAATCTCTTCATTGGAAAGCGAAGGGAGTTCGGATGTCACATCCGCCTCCGCCGTGGCGCCCCCGGCAATTGAGGGCACAATCATTACCGTGTCACCGTCTTTGACCGGTGTTTCAGTGCCGGAGTGATGCCGGATGTCTTCCTCATTGACATAGACGTTAATGAAGCTGCGCAGTTTGTTTTCGTCGTTATAAAGATGGCGTCTGAGCTCTGCAAACTGAGTGCTCAGTTGATTGAGAGCCTCACCGGCCGTGCCTGCCTCAACTTCAAATTTGGAAAGGCCTCCGGCAAACTGTCGCAAGGCTGTCGGTATTGTGATCGTAACTGACATTTTGACTCCTTTCATTAACCTGCGCTTACGATTTCTTCATTATTGAAGCGTGAACGATCCGGTTGCATCTCCCAGGAAAACAGGTCTTCGGCCCGGCCCGACCTAACGGAGACGATAATGTACGAGTAGAGGGGCCAGGCGTGGTCGAGATCATATGCTGACGGCACTGCCCGGTCATCCGGATGCGAATGGTAGAAGCCAATGACATCAAGACTCTTTGACGATGCGTACTTCTCGCCTCGCATCAACTCCTCCGGCCTTATCAGAAACCGATTGCGTTTCGCCTCTTCCTCGCGTGCATTTGAAATCGGATATGTCTCGGAGCATACCTTGCTGCCGTTCTCCGAAAAAAGGCCGAGCAAAAGCCCGCAGCATTCATGTGGATAGTCGCTTTCGCCATGGGCCGCGATTTCGTCCCGCTGCTTTGCAGCTAGTTTGATCGTCATTCCAGATACCTCTCACCGCGGTCGCAAAGGATCGTGACTACGGCGGCATTTCTCGGGAGCGTACGCGCTAAACGCAGCGCTGCAAAAACGTTGGCTCCGGAACTTGTACCGACCAACAACCCCTCCTCCTCAGCCAGACGCCGCATCATTAGCTGGGCATCCTGCGTTGACACGTCTACGCTCTCGTCGGCAAGTGTGGGATCGTAAATTCCCGGCATCATTGCCGTGGCCATGTGCTTCATTCCTTCGAGGCCATGCAGAGGTGAATCGGGTTGCATTGAAATTGCGCGAATCTGAGGATTGAATTCTTTCAAACGCCGGGCGACACCCACAAAGGTCCCCGAGGTTCCCAGACCGGCGATAAAGTGAGTGATACGTCCTTCGGTCTGCCCCCAGATTTCAGGCGCCGTGCTCTCGAAATGCGCGCGCCAGTTGGCTTCGTTGTTGTACTGATCGGGGTAGAAGTATTTGTCGGGTTCCTTCTCGAACATCTCGCGGGCCATTACCTGGGCGCCATCAGTCGACTGCAACGGGTCAGTTTCGATCAGATGGACACCAAAATTGTGCAGGATTCGTTTGCGTTGTGGTCCCGCATTGCGTGGAAGGCAAAGGGTGACCGGATAACCGCGCGCGGCTCCGATCATTGCATAGGCTATTCCGGTATTGCCGCTGGTTGCGTCGAGGATAGTCATTCCCGCTCGCAGGGCGCCGACGCGTTCGCCGTCGAGAATCATGGCCAACGCCGGACGATCTTTTACCGAACCGCCCGGGTTTAAATGCTCAGCCTTCGCCAAGACTTCGACGCCGGCCGCCAAACCGCGTGTGATTCGACGCAAGTGAATTAGTGGCGTATGGCCGATGCTTTCCTCGATAGAGCCCTTCGAGGTGCCGCAATCTCTTTTTTCAATAACACTGGCGCTCATGGTTCCAAATTTCCGTAATTCACTTCAAGAGTTCGAGCCGGCAAAGTAAAACCGGCCGCGTTTTCCTTTTCAGGTTCGCGACCGGTCTTTCGAAAACTTTTGCTGCGCTTTTCTCTAGGTCAGGTTTCCCTTCACGCTGCAAATGCTCTCCCGATCGCGTCCCAGACAACAGGCGCAATAGACGCAGCAGCAACAGCAGCAATGATAAGGGTTATGCATCTTAATCCTGAAACTTTCCAGGAGGACTATAGGCAACCTGCTGAAACCCTGTCAAGCCGACTCGCCGGTCGGTAGTTCTCCGTTATATGTTGGCGCCAATCCCACCAACGGAAGTTGGTGGATTGTTCAAGTCCAGCCTACACGCACTACTTCTCGCTGCAATGAAATCCAACCAACGTTCCGTTGGTGGGATTTCGACATTCGCATACGTTCGTTGTTGGTAGGGTGGACCTGAAGAATTCACCAACTTCCGTTGGTGGGATTTCGAGACGCGCATGCGTTCGTTG
>JBGTHZ010000107.1:0-20377 GCA_041745915.1 Pyrinomonadaceae bacterium
AGCGATGGGTCTGAGTTGGACCATGGACAAGATTGGTCCTATCTGTCGCGGCGTGGAAGATTGCGCTGCGACGCTTGATGCGATCTACGGTCCTGACAACAAAGATCTCACGGTGGGTGATGTGCCTTTCAATTGGGAACCCGAAACGGCACTGGGCAAAATGAGGATCGGTTATTTGAAAACCGAGTTTGACTCGCAAACGGATCCGGAACGAAAAGGCCTGTATCAGCAGGCGCTCGACGCTTTGAAGGCGGCCGGCGCGAATCTGCAACCGATCGAGTTGCCGAAATTTTCCACTGCGGCATTGCGAATCATACTGGTGGCCGAAGCTGCGGCGGCATTTGACGACATCACACGAAGCGGCGCCATCAATCAACTCTCGGGACAGGAACCCGGCGACTGGCCCAACACGTTTCGTAGTTCACGATTCATTCCGGCGGTCGAGTACATCCGAGCGCAGCGTGCGCGTACTTTGCTGATGCGTCAGATGGATGAGCTGATGTCGAAGTGGGATGTGTTTGTTTCACCCGCCCCGGGAAGCGCCAGTTTATTAGTAACGAATTTGACGGGCCACCCGGCAGTTTGTGTTCCGTGCGGATTTCCAAAAGGCCTGCCGCAGTCGATCATGTTTACCGGCGGACTCTACGACGAAGGTGCACCGCTGCGAGTGGCGTTGGCGTTCGAACGAGCTACGAAGTGGCACACGATGCACCCGAAAATGGATTGGGTTTAGCGGTCAACTCTTAGGTCCGAAGGACCAACATTTAGTAGCCCCGTCCCGTAAGGGCGGGGATAGATGCTTGTTAGTCGTCTTAGCGCCGAAGGTGCGCTAGAGTTTGTGCCGGCCCTTCGGGCCTCTGAGCAATTTGTATTCCTTTCCCCGGCCTTACGGGCGGGGCTATTAACTCCCGGTCCTTCGGACCTGAAGCACACCGACGATTGAAACTCAGCGCTTCGGTTATGAATACCTTGTCTATTCGTTTGATAAAGGCGACGGAGAAAATCTAAATCGTTTTTACTGAAGACCTCCAAATCCTCTAGAATCGTAAACCGGTCAGGAGCCTGGGCAGATCAAGCACTAGCGCGACTGACCCATCGCTTAGCTCGGTAGCTCCCGCGACGCCTGACCAGCGCCCGGCGTGACGCCCCAAACTTCGCACCAGCACTTTCTCGTTACCTTCAACTTCATCCACAACAATTCGCACAGACTTTGGAGTTCCCCGAGCATCACGTTCATCCGAAAGCAGGCAAGTGATTTGGCGCGCTTCTCGCGACGAGTCTTTCTTCGATTGGGACGCGTCTGTTGCCTCGGTCCGCAAACTAACAGTTTGCGTTACGACGGGAGGTTGGCCCAGCAGTTCTCGAAGGGAAACCTGAGTCGCTCGTCCGGCGTCAGTGACTTTTGCGTCCTCGGTTAGAGCATCGTGTCCGGTTAGCGTTTGACTCGCGGCGATGCAATAGCGCTGTCCGCCGGAAACGATGACCTTCGCTTCCATCAGTCCGAATGTTACCGGCAGGCGAATCTCAAAGGTTGTTCCGACCCCGGGCTTGCTGGACACACGTAGTTCACCGCCCGCCTGTTCCACCCCCGTTTCAACTACATCCAGACCGACGCCACGGCCGGAAAGATCGGACACAGAATCCATCGTGGTAAATCCAGGGCGGAAGATCAGTCGCAGGCTTCGTTCAAAATCAAGGGAAGTCTCAGACTCAAGCAGGCCAATTCGCTTGGCTGCTACCGAGACAATCTGGGGGTCGATCCCACGCCCGTCATCGGTGACGCTTACTCGAGAGCGTCCGCCTTCACTGCTCGCTGCGATGCGTATCGTCCCGCGTTTGCTCTTTCCGCCGCGTGCACGCGTCTCAGTGTCCTCGATTCCATGATCCACGGCGTTGCGGATCAAATGAATCAGCGGATCGGCTATCGCTTCGGCCAGCAGCTTATCAAGACGCAGATCGCCTCCGATGACTTCGAAATCAATGTCTTTTCCCGCTTGGCGCGCTGCCGTACGTCCGGCCCTCACGGCGCGTTGGAGAGTTGGCCCAATCGAAACCATGCGCAGGTTAATGAGTTCGTCTTCGACACCGAGAAATGAAGTTTTGAGTTCCTCGGTTAGCTTCTGTAATTCTTCTGAATGAGAGCCGGTACGGGCCAGATCAAATGCGTTGGAGGTTTGCCGGAAGAGTTCGTGCGTGTTGGATATAAGTTGATCAAGCTTCTCCAGATCGGTGCGCACGAAATTTGCCCGGGATGAAACTGAAGAAGAAGTCGGGCTGACTGATGGCGGTCCTGAGAGCTCTTTTGACTGCGCAGCCGGCGCGCTTTCAACCGCCTTAAAAACAACGGTGGGAAACTCACGCAGCTTCGTTGTCAATCTCGGCGCGTCGAGGGCGCTGGCATAGAGCACCTGGAAATTGATCTTGTTGTGGTCCGAGTTGTTGACGGTTGGTGAAGTGGAGATTACCTCGCCCCACACCGCTAGTTTTTCCTTCAGACGAAAAAACTCCTCGTCGAAGCTTTCTATTTCAAAGCTGGTAGAGATTAGAAACAGCCGGCTTCCTTCTCTAACCGCGGCGGCCAATCGATACTTCTCCGGCTCCATCAACGTATGCCAAAACTCTCCGGGGATGGTGTTGAGAATCTCATCGTGTTCCGCATTCGAGCTGTCTCCGCTAGCTGCAGCTCGAAGTCGCTCGAAAAGCTCGTTGCGAGAAGGCTCCACGATGCCGTCGGCGGCCAGGCCGAGGCTTTCAGACAACGCGTCAACTGCGCTTTCACACGTATCCAACGCTGCTCTGTCCAAAACGAGTTGACCAAGGCGGGCAGCGTCCAGCAAATCTTCAAACTCGTGTGCGATCTGACTCACGGCATTTAAACCACACGACGCAGAAGAGCCCTTTACGCTATGGACGCTTCTGAAAATGCGGTCAATCAACTCACGGCGCGCGCGGCCATCCAGATCCGGGACACGTAGGGCATCCAGATCAACATAAATTCTTTCGACTTGTTCTTCTAACTCAACCAGGAATTCGCTGTGAGCACGGTCCATGAGGGAATAGTAAAGGGTGAATGGTGAATGGTAAATGGTAATGACGTGTGTGTGAGCACAGAAGTTTAGAGTTCAACCTTCAGGTTGCGTCTTTCGCAATCACCCTGCCTCGTAGCGACCCTGCTACTTCGTGGCCAACGCGCAAGCTAAAGCTTGTACTCTATACGCCTGCCAGGAAGGAGGCTCGTCAGGCGGATGCGGAGTGTTCGTCAGAGGAGTCATCGGAGTCCGAGTCTGGTTCCGAGTCGGATTCAATTTCTGTGGTATCGACGTTTTCTTGCGGTTGCTGTTCATCCAGGTCGCGTTTAATGGCGTCGAGAATTCCGTTGATGAATTGAGTCGCTTCGTAGGTTGAAAAGCGGCGAGCTATTTCCAGAGCTTCGTTGATGGCCACCGTGCGCGGCGTTGGTTCGTAGAGAAATTCGTAGACGGCGAGGCGCAGAATGTTGCGATCCACAATGGCCATTCGGGGAATGCGCCAGTGTTCCGCGCGTGAACGTATGCGTTCGTCCAGAGTCTCGAGGTGCGCGATGGTCCCCGCGGCGAGGCGCGTCGCAAATTCACGTGCCGCCTCTTCCGTGTCAGAGTCGCCAAGCTCCGCCCAGTAGGTCTTCAGGACCTCATCCCGAGCAGCACCAGCGACATCAGCCGCAAAGAGCATTTGCAAGGCGCATTCGCGCGCCTTACGTCGCGAACCCATAGTACATCAGGGATGAAGGCGGAAAGATGAAGGATGAAGGTGCTATTCCGGCCCGTTTTCAACCTTCATCTTTAGCCCTCATCGTTTATCCTTTTTGAAAAGCTTCCTTGTAAAGATTTGCCAATTCCACAGCGGTTGTAGCGGCTTCAAATCCCTTGTTGCCCAGCTTGACTCCCGCCCGATCGATAGCCTGGTCGAGATTATCAGCAGTTATTATCCCGAAAACAACCGGCACTCCAGTTTCCATCCCCGCTTGTGATATTCCACGCGTCACTTCGTTGGCAATGTATTCAAAGTGTGGGGTCTGTCCGCGAATAATCGTTCCCAGGCAGATTACCGCATCAAATTTCTTTGAACCCGCAACCTTCAAAGCCAACAACGGAATCTCGAAAGATCCCGGCACCTTGTAAACCGCCACCGCTTTATCCGCAACGCCCAGACGGGCGAGAGCATCAAGCGCGCCTTCGACGAGCCGCGAACTGATAAAATCATTCCAACGGCTCGCTACAATTGCAAACCGGAACCCTTTGCCGTTGAGTTGTCCTTCGTGAATAACTGGCTGCAATACGTTTTCTAACACTCCATCGGCGCAAATGGAAAGGCTTTCGCAGTATAGGGGATGCCAAAGCGAGCATCAAGGTGATGCTTGGTACTGGTGCAGTTTTCGATGGTTGGGAAATACCGATCAATACGAAATCAGACGAAGACTAAGTTCCCTTGAAAAGAGGTGTGCGCTTTTCCAGAAACGCACGTGTACCTTCGCGCATATCCCGAGTAGCAAACAAACTCGCGAAGAGGCCCGCCTCGAGAGCCATGCCCTCCTTCAACGGGAGTTCCAGTCCCTGCGTTACGGCTTTCAGACACGCACGAACCGCGAGTGGGGCCAGCGTGGAGATGTCCTGCGCCAATGACTCTGCCGCCGTGAACACGTCAGCGGGATCTGTGACTCGATTGACAAGACCAAACTGATAACCCTGCTCTGCCGAGAGTGCCTTTCCGCTAAGCATCATTTCGAGCGCGCGCCCGTATCCAATTTCGCGCGGAAGGCGTTGAGTTCCACCGTAAGCGGGAATCACTCCCAGTCTAGTTTCCGGCAAAGTGAATTGCGCATTCTTGGAGGCGATACGCAGGTGGCAAGCGAGCGCTAATTCGCAGCCGCCCCCGGCTGCTATTCCTTTGATCGCTGCAATCACGGGTACCGGACAGTTCTCGATCTGATTGCAGACTGCCTGGCCACGTTCAGAGGCCGCGCGCGCTTCATCCTGATCGAGTTCCGCGAGTTCGTTTATGTCGGTTCCAGCGCAGAAAGCGACTTCGCCGGATCCGGTGAGAATCACCGCCCGCAATTCGGACTGTCTCTCCAATTGTGAGAATGCTTCGCTCAAATCCAACAGCATCACTCGCGAGAGTGCGTTGAGCTTCTCGGGACGGTTCAAGCGGATGATCGTAATCGCATCGTGTCTTTCGAGGAGGATTAAGGACATCTCTCTCTTGAGTTTCGGGTTTTGAGTTTCGAGTTTCCGAGTCTCGAGTTCCGCGTTTCGGGTTACAACCTGCCCGCTCACAGCTCCTTGATCGTTAACCCGGAACTCGAAACCGGAAACTCGGAACTCGGAACTCGAAACTTTAGACGAGGCTCATCGGCGTGGGATTCTTCGGATCTTTCGTGTAGTCGTAGAACCCTCGTCCTGACTTCCGGCCGTATAAACCGGCCAGCACCATCCGCTTCAATAGTGGCGGTGGCGCGAACCGCTTCTCCCGAAACTCATTGAACATGATTTCGGCTATGTAGTAGGTCGTATCCAATCCCACAAAGTCGCCGAGGGTAAATGGGCCCATCGGATAACCGAGACCCAGCTTCATCGAGGTATCAATGTCTTCAATCGAGCCGACACCTTCTTCCAGAGCGCGGATAGCATCGAGCATGTAAGGCACCAACAGTCGATTCACGATGAATCCGGATTTGTCTCCGGCGCGCACCGGTACTTTGCCCAGGCGCCTGGCAAACTCAACGCCCTGCTCGTAGATCGTTTCATCAGTCAGGATCGTGCGCACGACCTCAACCAACTTCATCAGGGGAACGGGGTTGAAGAAATGCATTCCGATAAAGCGCTGTTGCCGAGCTGCGGAAGTCGTTGTCATCATCTCGGTAATCGAGATTGACGAAGTGTTGGAAGCGAAGATCGTTTCAGGCTTACACAGACTGTCAAGCTGCTTGTAGGTTTTCCGCTTCTCTTCAAGGTTTTCAATAATCGCCTCGATGATGATGTCGCAGTCTGAAAGATCCTCAAAAGAGGTGGTGCCAAAAAGGCGGTCTCGAGTTTCCTTCTGCTGCGAGGCGTTGATCGCTCCCTTTTCGGCGAATTTCGCCAGCGACTTTTCAATGCCGAGAAACCCCCTGGTTATCAGGTCATCGGACACCTCGCGGACGATCGTTTCGAAGCCTGCGCTGGCGGCAACTTGAGCGATGCCTGAACCCATCAATCCACAGCCCAGCACGCCTACTTTCTTGATTTCCATCTCTTATCGTCTCCTCTTTTTATTCGCCTGATTATGGCGTGGAGTTGCTTGGAGTTGCCGGTGTTGTCATGTCTGTCAAACCACCGTAGGTTATTCCAGTCGTCTTCAACCAGCGATTGTAATCCTTCGACCACGAGCCGAAGTCCTGCAGCAACGCCTGCTCTTCCTGTTGCTGATTGCGTTGGTCAGGCGCTTGTGGCTGGGATGGTGATGGGGCCGGCGGGCTCTTGAGTCCTCTTGCTTTGATTAGAAGAGCTTTTAGTCTTTCCGTGAGCTGGGCTGACTCATGGTCAAAATGTGGAGCAGATTCCAGACCCTTGATTGCGTTGTCAACGCCACTCAAGTCTCCCCCTAACGCTTCATAAAAAGTTTCCTGCGCGTCATTCATTGTCTTAGCAAAGACCACAAACGCCGCGTCTGGGCCGCTAGAAGTCCGAATAATTTGATGTTGTACCGAAAGCGGTAACGGATCCCGGAAATGCTGGGCCACTTTCAGGAAGCAGACCGCTACGAGTGTTAGAGCCCCAACTCGCAGGATTTGCCAGATTATGGCGACACCGGTCCTCTCACCGGGCCTGTGATATTCCACCACCAGCGCCAAAGCCGCCCCCGCAACCATTCCACCAAGATGCGCTGCATTATCAATAAAGCCGCGGCCCAGGTATCCGATGAAAAGATTGATAACAATGATCGGCAGCATTCCGGTGCCAAAGGCCCGTTTGAATCCTTCCGGCAGTTCATGTCGGAATTTGATCCCAAATACAAAAAGAACGCCCACCAAGCCAAAAAGCGCGCCCGACGCTCCCGCCGAGGGAACGTCGTTTGTCTTGAAGAGAAAACCACCCAGACCGCTCAATCGCGTGTCTGGACTAATCACCGTTAGATAACTGGCGACCACCCCGGCCAAACCGGTGACTACCCAGAAGACCACAAACTTTGCCGAGCCATAAAGTTTCTCTACATATGGACCAACAATCCAAAGACTATACATGTTGACCATCAAGTGAGGCAGATTGACGTGCACGAACATTGGCGTCACAAAACGCCACCATTGATGTTGTTCGTTAATTAGCAGGTTAAGCTTGGCGCCATAAGCAATCAGCACCGGCTCGGAAAACTCCCACAAGCCGGCGGAAGTCATCCCGTTTGACTGCCACATAAGCAGGAAAACGAAAAAGTTTATGACTAGCAGAATGATGGTGAATTTGTAGGGCCGATCAAACACTGCTCGCGCAAAACGTATCGTCTCGCGGTCGGCAACTGGACTTGGCGGAGCACTGGCGCTGCTGGTAGAGGCGCCGCAGACTGCACAACTAGTTTCGCCGGCGCCCACAATCGCGCCACAGCCACGACACATGCTCGGCCTGGCCTGGTTAGCCCTATCTGATTTTGTTTCGGTCAAGTCGTCAAACACTAACAAGCGTGATGCTTCAATCAAAGCATCACGCTCAAGTTTCAGGCCTGCAAGATTTGGCTAGCCACCTATTTCGGACAGCAGACTTACCAGATCGTCAGCATGTTCCTCTTCCATTGCGAGAATGCCTTCCAACATCCTTCTGGTGGTGGGATCGTCATTACCGCAGTAATTGATCATTTCCCGATAGCTGTCGATCGCGATACGTTCAGCAACGAGATCTTCCTTGATCATGTCCAGAAGATTCACGCCTTCGACGTACTCGGCATGACTCCGGGTCAACAACCCTTCCGGGTTTAGGTCAGGCTCACCGCCCAACTGCACGATCCGTTGCCCTATGAGATCGGCGTGCCCCTGTTCTTCGTTCGCGTGCTGGAGAAACTCCGCAGCTACGCCCTCGGCGTGAATACCGGAGGCCATGAAATAGTGCCGTTTGTATCGCAACACACAGACGATCTCAGTGGCGAGGGCCTCGTTCAGAAGTTTGACGACTGTATCTCGATCGGCGCTGTAACCTTCGGTTATGGCGCCATTCTCGATGTGTTTGCGCGCGCGTTCGCGTAATGTCTTGATGTCTGTGAGAAACGGTTTGCCAGGCACAGCTTTTACTCCTGTTTGATCAGCCACGGCTTTCACTCTCCTGCTAACAAATTTTGGGGGAGGCTCGATATTACGCGCCCGACGTTGCCGGATCAAGCTAGCGCACTCATTAGTAGTGGGTCAGCTTGATTCCGGAAGTTTAGAGTTCAATCTGCAGGTTGCCGTTTCGTAACCGCAAACTAAAGTTTGACCTCTAAAGTACCCCGGACGTCATTTTTCAGCTCGCTCTATTCAGCAGTGACTTTTCCCTGAATTTTTATCTCGTTGGAAGCCGCCGTATTGGTCATAACTTCGATAGGCGCACGCCAGACCAGGGTTTTAATCCGGCAGGTCCCCGTGTTGTCCTCGCGGCAATAGAAGAGCGTCAATTGAACGCGAAGCTCTGCCTTCCCGGCTTCATGCGCGCGAAACGGTATCCGCAGAGGCAGACGCAGGTTCTTCGATGTCTCTTTGACCTCTCTATCGCGGCCAATGGCTCCGGTGGCCGAGGAGGACACCAGCCCAACCTGCTGCACGCCACTTTCGACCGAGACTCTGTAGCGCTGCGGCGCCATGGGGTTCAGGTGATAACCCACGGGCAAATCTACCTGAACCACAACAGTACCGCCCTGGTTGGCGCGCAAGCGCTGCGAGGCTAGTGTGATCTCTTCGGAATTTGGTCCAGTCTCGGAATCCGTCGCGGCAACCGTTACCAGGGCGGCGGGCGGTTCGAGACCGTTGATTCGAAGAGTCGCTATTTCCTTCGTCTTCAGATCAACGACTCGGATTGCATGGTTGTTTGTGTCTGCAACGTAGAGCTTATTGTCGGCGACACTCAAGCCACCAGGTTCGTAGAGAGAGGGTGAAATCCCGTCGGCTTGGCCGGGCTTGCCGGTCCCAAACAATGTCTTAACCGAACGCCTTGCCGGATCGAGTTGTTTAATCTTGTGATTGTAGGTGTCAGCGATCAGCACTTGGCCATCAAGCGCAAAGATGCCCAGCGGATGTTGTAAGCGAACGCTGTCGCCTCGTCCATCGACATCACCGAATTCGAACAGGTCACCACCGACGAGGGTTTTGACTTGCCCGCTACTGAGGTTGATGGCCCGAATGATGTTCGATTCGCTGTCAGCGACAAAAAGACTCTGGCCGTCAGTGGCCAACCCGGAGGGCTGGGCAAATCCGGCCTCGAGCAGTGAACCGTCGAGGCGCGCTTCCCGACCGGAGCCGGCAAAGGTGGATACGGCCTCTTTCTCGAGATCAAGTTTCCAGATTTGGTGAGGGCCGGCCATTGCGATGTAAAGAGTCGTACCCACGAGCTGAAGATCCCAGGGAGAATTTAGAGCTACCTGGCGCGCCGGGCCCTGCTTGAAGTAATCGCGCGACTGCTTTCCAGTGCCTGCGATTGTCTTAACCGTTCGCACTTTAAGATCGACGCGACGAATGAGATGGTTTTCCGTATCAGCGACGTAG
The DNA here is from genome assembly GCA_041745915.1 of Pyrinomonadaceae bacterium. Lineage (GTDB taxonomy): Bacteria > Acidobacteriota > Blastocatellia > Pyrinomonadales > Pyrinomonadaceae > PSRF01. The sequence goes on from JBGTHZ010000107.1 coordinate 9,737, forward strand.
AGACTATCGCCGTCGAGGGCCATTCCCTGAGGTCGGTAGAAGCTGGCCTTATCGAATGCACCCTCTGCCAGGCCAGATTCTCCAGTGCCGATCGTCTCCACAAGCGTGCCGTCGAGTTTTGTGATCACAATGCGGTTGTGATTTGAATCAGCGATAAATAACCGGTTGCCTTTTGCATCTGCGAGCACCTTACCCGGGAAGGCAAGCGGCAGGTGGCCCACCTTGGCCCGTTCCAAAGTGAGTTTAAGGGGCTCTTCATTCAGCTCACCACGCCGGCGAAAGTCCGTGACAACTTTGCCGATGGCCAAATCAATAGGATCGTAGTTGCCCTCTCCGGAAATTGATCCAATCACGTAACCAGCCGGGTCGATCAAGATTTGAGTGGGCCAGGCGCGAACGCCGTAGCTCTGCCACACCTTAAACTCCGCGTCGTTATAGACGGGATGCTCAATCTCATAACGCAGGATGATGCGACGAATGTTTTCCGTCTCCTTCTCGTTTTCGAATTTCGCTGAGTGCACGCCTATAACCACCAACTGGTTCGCATACTTCTCCTCGAGCCTCTTCAGATCTGGAATAATGTGAATGCAGTTAATGCAGCCGTAGGTCCAAAAATCCAGCAGCACTACCTTGCCTTTCAATGCAGCCAGCGATAGTGGTTTATCTGTATTGAGCCAGCCACGCCCACCCGTAATCTCGGGCGCGCGTACGCGGACTCCCTGTTGTGCTGACATAAGAGCGCCTTTCGTCCTATTGGTGTTACTACCGCCGGCAAGGCCACTGACAGCGAAGGATAGAAGTGCCGTGAGCGTAATCAATGAACCTGACTTAAGTATTCGATACAAGAGTTTCCTCGCGTTTGGTCGATTAAATGGTAACTACGGCCGGCATGGGCCTGTTGGATTCACCGGGCATGCATCGACTTCCTTGAGTGAATTCACTCGTGTTCGTGCTTAGCTACAGCGCCGTCCGGATTGTCTAGCACCTGGTCAAGCCGGTCGATTGCGCGGCGCAGATGCGGAATCGTTATCGAACCCCCAACCACGAGTGCGACATTAAAGGCGTCAAGAAACTGCGGTCGACTTACTCCCGCATCAACGCACTGTTTGATGTGATAAGTGATGCAGTCATCACAGCGCAATACAGTTGAGGCCACCAGGCCCAGCAACTCTTTCGTTCGTTTGTCGAGAGCGCCGTCTTCATACGCCTGCGTGTCGAGAGCAAAAAACCGTTTTATGCCCAGATGGTTACTCCCCAGTAACTTCTCATTCATCTCCGCCCGGTAACGGTCGAATTCATCCATGCAACCAATCCTTTCGGCCCGTATTCGCTGGTAGATCCGTCATTCTATCGCGCTGCGGGTATACTTGCCAGAATGGGCCTAAGGTGTTACAGAACCGCAAGCGCTGTAGCATAGACTTTTTAGTCTGTGTTGCTTGTGTCAATGTCATGACCATACACAGACTAAAGTCTATGCTACTTACCACTCGGATCCGGTCGCTACCGCTTGCAGTTCTGTAGTTTAATAACATCGTCGACGTGGGGCCAAAACGCACGAGTATCGCTATAATGCGCTGAGTAGAGGCAGGGCTGATAACAAATCGATGAATGATGAAACGTCGGGCGGGCGACATCCGACTCTAAACTACACCATAGAGGCCGGGTCATTCCGGGAGGATGCGTTGCGGGAGCGCCAACCTCAGGCCACGCGCAAACTGCAAGTCGTGTCTGTGGGCTCCCTTGTGCTCGGTATCTTCGAGGATGAGATCGCAACAATTGCGGAATGGCGCCGGCCAACACCTCTTCCTCATGCGCCACCGGCAGTGCTGGGCGTCGTCTCCATTCAAGCCCGCATGTTGACGGTTATGGATCCGCTCAATTTGTTCGCGGAAACGAGCACACGTCTTGGGTTCCCGCCAGGGCTTCTGGTGGCCTTGCGGGGAGATGAGCAAATCGCTCTGGCAATTGAAAAAACAGGCGAGACGCTAGAGCTGGCGATGAAGGATATTCAACCGTCACCAGACCCTGGTAACCGGGCCGTGGCCGGAATTTACCATCACGGCGACCAGCTGGTGAAGTTGATTCAGGTGAGCGGACTTTTCCCGGCAGCGCTGCGAGGACGCGAGCGCCGCCGCCGTCGTTTTTGATCGGGCACCCCCTACTAGCGCTTTCCACGAAATAACAGTAATCGATACCAATGCTGATTAGTGTCACGCCGGCGTTCGTTGAGGTAATAGCGGTGACGCTCAGTAACAAATCCGCATCAGTGTGAAATCCTCTCCCCAGTGTTAGAATCAAACAAATCGATTAGGAGATCTGTTCGAACGTTCGGAAAGTGTCATTAACCCCTGTTTACCAGGCCCACTCGTCACCACCTTGTACATGAACGACCAGGCTTTTCACACTTTGGAGTTCGACCAACTGCGGGCGCTCGTTAGCCGCGGAGCGCAGACGTCCATGGGGCGTACGCGCGTGGACGCGCTGGTTCCACTTGATGCGTTGGAGGATCTGCAAAAAGCCCTGGCTGCTTCAGCCGAGTGTGTGCAGTTACGAAAGCGCGGGGCCACATGGTCGTTCAGCGAGCTGAAAGACCCCGCAGAAGCTATTGCGCGGCTGCGAGTGGAGGGGACTTCTTTAGAACCCGTCACGATTCTTGAATTGGCGCGACTTTGCGAGCAGGCGATGTCCGCCCGCGCAGCCATCCTGGCCGAGCGCGAAGAGTCACCCGTGTTGGCGGAAATCGTCGCCCCGATTCCTCGCGAGTTGAACAGTATCACTGCCCGGGTCGCTAACAAGATTTTACCCAGCGGAGATCTGGACGATCGCGCCAGTCCCGAGCTGGCTCGTATTCGCCACGAGATAACGAAGCTCCGCTCGAGCATCACGCGTTCGCTGGAAAACTTGATGCGGAGATCGGAAGAGGCTGTACAGGATGAGTTGGTTACAATCCGAAACGACCGCTTTGTAATCCCGATCAAGGCCGATCATCGAGGACATATTAAAGGGGTCGCCCATGGCTTCTCGTCCTCCGGTGCAACTGCTTTCGTCGAGCCGCTCGAAACGATTGATGCCAACAACGAATTGCAGAGTCTGCGCGAGACTGAAGAGCGGGAGATCTACCGTATTCTCTTCGCTCTAACGGAGGAGCTGCGGCTTCAGCTGGCCGGAATTGAAATGGCGGCCGGAGCCATTGCGGAGCTCGACTTCATATACGCCAAAGCAGTCTTTCACCAGAATTTCAATTGCGTAATTCCCGAAGTGGCACAAACTTCAGTCTGTGAACCTCATTCGTCACGGGATCCTTTCAATAGCTTTAGACCGCCACAGACTAAAGTCTCATCCACCTTCGAGTTCCTGGAAGCCCGACACCCGCTGCTTGAAGAAAATCTCCGCGCTTCGGGCGGCGCAGTGATACCCGTCTCGTTTTCGCTAGACGACAAACACGATTCCATGATCATTTCGGGCGCCAACGCCGGCGGCAAAACGGTGGTGCTTAAAACTGCCGGATTGCTTTCGCTCATGGCTCTCTCGGGATTGCCTGTACCGGCGCGACGCGCACAAGTCCCCTTCTTTGCATCGGTACTGGCTGATATTGGTGACCACCAGTCGCTGGCCGCAAATCTTTCGACATTTACATCGCATGTGGCCAACATCTCAACCATGATCGAACTCTGCCACGCCCAGGCCCTGGTCCTGCTTGATGAAGTGGGAACCGGCACCGATCCGGAGGAAGGCTCGGCGCTCGGAGTTGCGGTGGTAGACCATTTCCGCGAGATCTGCAGTGCGTTTGTGATGGCCACCACGCACTACAGTGGTCTGAAGATATACGCAGCCAACGAAGACGGAGTGCTAAACGCGAGCGTTGAGTTTGATGAGAAAACCTTGCGTCCAACCTATCGCTTGCTAGTCGGGGTTGCCGGCTCATCTTCCGGTCTGGAAATCGCTCGACGCTTCGGAATCTCAGGCGAAATAATAGGCGCCGCCTCTGCCAATGTGAATGACTCATCACGCCAGGCGACGGAATATCTGCGCCGCATTAAACGCGAATCCGAGCAAGCCGCCACCCTGCGGCAAGCTCTGGAGGAGGAGCGAGCCGCGGTCGCGGAGAAGTTCGCCTCGCTCGAGAAAGAACAGGAGAAAAAAGAACGCCAGCGCCAGGCTTCTTTTCAAGCCGCGCTCGAGAAAATCGTGCTCGACTTTGAACGGCGATCCCGGGAGTTGCTGGCCTCTGTTCAGGATCGCTCCGAACGGCTTAAGCTTGAACGAGAAACCCAACGTCGCGTGGCGGAACTGAAGCGTGAGGCCCAACGTGCCGCAAGCACCTCGCGAGGTCGGGAAGCGGGTGCGGCCCCGACCAGTACGAGTTCCCGCCCCGTACGGGTTATGCGCGAGGGTCAGATCGTCGCCGGCAGCCAAGCTACTGGTGCGTCCCTTAAACTCTCTGGTCCGAACTTATCTGAGTCGGAGGATGCAAGCTACGTCGCAGTACCTGCTCGAGATATCGCCGTCGGCGATCGTGTGCGACTGCGCTCGTTTGGCTCAGTGGGGATTGTCGACAACGTCAAAGGCGACGAAGTCGAGGTGCGAGTAAAATCTTTGCGCCTGCGAGAGAAGTTGGAAAATCTCGAATTGGTGGAGGAGACTACACCGGTCAAACGCGAAGCTGGCCGTTTCTCAAAGCTGCGCCCGACCGGCAACACCGCCCTCCAACTCAGTTCGTCGGACGACATCGGGCGCTCCGAGTTAAACGTAATCGGCCAGAGGGCGGATGAGGCCGTGGATGCGGTCGATAAGTTTCTCGACGCTGCCTCTCTCGGGGGTCTCAGTCAGTTGCGCATCGTTCATGGTCATGGCACCGGGGCGCTGCGACGCGCGATCGCCGAGCTGTTGAAAGATCACCCCCACGTCGCGCGTTTTGCGGCTGCGCCACAAGACCAGGGCGGTTCGGGCGCAACTGTGGTGGAGCTCAGGCAATAGCAAAGAAATGCGCTACCCCGAAACATTCATTGATGATCTAAAACGCCAGTCGGACATTGTGCGCGTGGTCCAGGACTACGTGGCCCTGAAGAAGAAAGGCGCCAACTGGATGGCGTGTTGCCCGTTTCACAAGGAGAAGACGCCTTCCTTCTCGGTGAGTCCGGCGAAGGAGATTTTCTATTGCTTCGGTTGCCACAAGGGTGGATCAGTTTTCACTTTCGTAATGGAGATGGAACGGGTCGCGTTTCCTGACGCAATCAAAATCGTGGCGGAAAAGAGCGGCGTTCCTTTGCCCAGGTTAGTTGACGACGGCCGCTTCGACGCCCGGCGACAGGAAGTGGATGAAGTTATTGAACTCAACAAGTGGGCGCTGGAGTGGTGGGAGCAGCAGTTGGAACGTGGAGGCTCTGAGTCTCAAATAGCGCGCGACTATCTCGAAAAGAGAGAAATTACCGATGAGACGCGAAAAGCCTTTCATCTGGGCTACGCACCGGATAGCTGGGATGCGCTCTCATCGCACCTCAGACAAAAAGGTGCGAGTCAACTCCAAATCGACCGCAGCGGTCTGGTGGTTAAGAAAGCAGAAGGCGGCTCCTATGACCGTTTTCGTGGACGACTGATTGTGCCGGTTATGGACATTCAGGGACGACCGATAGCCTTTGGTGGCCGCACACTAAAGAATGAGGACGCTAAGTATATAAACTCGCCTGAGTCCGCTGCCTATGTTAAAGGTCGCAACCTCTTTGGTTTAAACCTAACGCGGGATGAAATCCGCAGGCAAGGCTATGCGATTTTGGTTGAAGGTTTTCTCGACCTGATTATTCCTTACCAATTTGGCATTCGTAACGTGGTTGCCAGTCTGGGCACAGCGCTCACACCCGACCAGGTGAAACTGTTGGCTCGGTTTGCGCGTAAGGTGGTAGTCAACTATGATGGTGATCAAGCAGGCGTGCAGGCAGCAAAAAGAGCAATCGAAACCCTTTTGGCAGAAGATATTGAAGTCAAGATCCTGGTTCTTCCGGACAACGCCGATCCGGATGAATTCATACGAAGATTGGGCGTGAACGAGTATCAGCGGCGACGTGGCGAGGCACAACCCCACATACAATTTGTAATCGATCAGGCAGTACGGGATCGCAAGCTTACTAATCCTGCCGAGAAGGAGGCAGCGATTGATGAGGTGCTCCCGTTTATTCGCGCTGTCCGCAGTCGGATTCAGAGGCGCGAGTATTTTGACATTGCATCCGATTCGCTGCGAATTTCGGATGCCGCACTGCGACGTGAGTTATGGCAGTTTGTGAGAGGTGACACCAAGTCCGGAACAACGAGAACCGCCACCCGGCAGGCCGACGTCACACCGGCAGAACAACGACTGTTGGGGCTACTCTTTGCTGACGAAGAGTTACGCCGCGGTGTTATGCCTATCTTGAGGCCTGAAGACTACGAGGATCTCCCGACGGCGCCCATATTTCGAGCCTTGCTTGAGCTTGAAAATGAAGGGACGGAGGTAAATTTCGAGAGTTTGAGCCGCAAGACGGAAGCCGACGATCTCACTTCGAAGCTGCTTCCGATGCTTTTGATGAATGAATCTCTACATGCGTCCAATGAACACTACTCTCCTGAAGAATGTGTCCAGACATTTCGACTGATGAAACTCAATCATCGGATTGAGGAAATAAGAATCGAGTTGGCGACAGCTGAGCGCGCAGGAGATAGCGAAAGAGTTTCCACGCTTTCGAGCGAACAAATTGAACTTGCCCGACGCAGAGCTGCGCTACTGCCCAAGGCAGAAACAATGCAAGCGGGAATTTGAGATTTCTGATTTTGGTATGCAATTCAGGATTCCACCAAGCGTTCTTATAATGGCAACGACGTTTTCGAGCCTGCAATTGTGAGACTAAAGTTTAATGGAGCAGATAAGAAGTGAGTATTGAAGACAAAGATCGGGATGATGTAATGGAGAGATTGCTGGAGCTGGGTGGCGACAAGAAATATTTGACTTTCGACGATTTGAATCGCGAGCTGCCGGACAATGTTGTCTCACCGGATGACATCGAGGACGTGCTTCAGAAACTCGAAGGCTCCAATATCCCGGTTGCGGATTCCGACGAAAGACTCCTCGAACAGGCCGCCGTAGCTGTTGCTGACGACGACGAGGAATCAATCGACGAAGATATCGAACTCGATCTTTCCGCCGGCGCACTTGAGAAAACGAACGATCCCGTTCGTTTGTATCTGCGCGAAATGGGTGTTGTACCCCTGCTGACGCGTGAGGGTGAGGTGGCCATCGCGAAACGCATTGAGCGAGGGCAACTGAAGACACAAAAATCCATCGCGCGATCGCCGCTTGCCGTCAAGGAATTAATCAGAATCGGTGAGGCCCTGGAAGCCGGCAACGCAAACATTCGTGAGATTGTACTTTTTTCGGAACAGGCCGAGCTGACCGGAGATGAAGACAAAGCGGAGGAGTATCGTAACTGGACCATCGAAGGCATCCAGAATATCCGCAAGCTTTCCAGGCAAGCCTTGAAAGAATTTGAGAAACTCCGGGCTGAGCAAAAGATTACCCGCGGGAAGAAGAGCAAGAAGTTGATGCGACTGCGCCGCAAGGTGGCCCGCCTTCGTTTGGAGATCGCTCAGGAAATCGGACGGTTAAGTATGACCGAACGGGCGCGACAGCGTTTGATCAATGCTATCCGCGCGGTGCAGAAGGAAGTTCGCGACGCAGAGCGCGAAACAGCCAGCTACACCGAAAAGCTCACCAAGAAACGGATTAAGCCGGACGATCAGAAAGAGTTCAAGCGCCGGATTTCGGCGGCCAAAAAGCGACTGGTGCAAATAGAGGTGGATCACCACGTCGGTCCGGTTGAAATCAAACGCTCGCTGCAGTCAATTGTCATCGGTGAGCAACAGACGGGTCAGGCTAAACGCGAACTAGTCGAGGCCAACCTCCGTCTGGTCGTTTCCATCGCCAAGAAATACACAAATCGAGGCCTGCAGTTTCTGGATCTGATTCAGGAAGGCAACATCGGCTTGATGAAGGCGGTCGATAAGTTTGAGTGGCGGAGAGGTTACAAGTTTTCCACCTATGCCACCTGGTGGATCCGGCAGGCTATCACCCGCGCCATCGCCGATCAGGCAAGGACCATTCGTATTCCCGTGCACATGATCGAAACCATCAACAAATTGATCCGCACCTCGCGCGCACTGGTGCAGGAACTGGGACGCGAGCCTACCAGCGAAGAGATCGCCAAGAAGATGGATATCCCGGTTTCGAAGGTGCGGAAGGTGTTGAAGATTGCGCAGGAACCAATCTCGCTCGAAACACCCATTGGTGAGGAGGAAGATTCGCATCTGGGCGATTTCATCGAAGACAAATCGATATTGAACCCGGCAGATGCGGTAGTTGCTTCGAACCTTCGCGAGATTACGGATGAAGTGCTGGCGACCCTAACGCCGCGCGAAGAAAAAGTGATCAAAATGCGATTTGGTCTGGGCACCAGCGGATCTGAGCATACTTTGGAAGAAGTGGGTCAACACTTCGCGGTCACTCGCGAGCGTATTCGCCAGATCGAAGCCAAGGCATTGCGCAAACTCAGGCATCCCTCACGTTCGCGCAAACTCAAAGCGTTTCTTGACGGCGCTCAACGGTAGCCGGGGCCAATAACTATCCGCAGATTACGCAGATTCCACATACAAGACTGTTTAGCAGTAACAAAAAGGGAAACGATCCACGAATGTTACGAAAAGAACCAACGAGTTCGTGTTGGTTCGTGTGATTTTCGTGGATCGTTAATCTTATCTGCGTAATCTGCGGATAGCCCTCAGTTCACTGGCGCAGGAAGATCACTCTCCTGCGCCTTTCTTTTTATTTTGTCTTACCCAGGAACTGGGTGCTATGAACGGTCTGATCAAACTCGTACAAATAGGTGTAACCGGGAAACTCAATTGGTTTGCTAAACTGCACTCTCACCTGCATGCGATCGTTCTCCCGAAGGGGCGTGATTACTACTTCCGGCGGTACCTCGTATTCCGGCGCACTCTTTGTCAATTGATCGGTCACCCAGTCTGGAGAGTATGCCAGCGCGGCGGCTGCATCCACCTTGGTCTGCATCAGGTCCTTGTAAAGATAAGCATTGTAAGCGACCGGTACATAGAAATAGGCTGCGCCCGCCACCGTGGCAAGAATTGTCATCACGAGCAGAAACTTGAGCCGTGAGCCTCCCAGCTCACCAGACCTGGCAAAATCCGTCATCACACACTCCTTATTTAAGACCATCTTTAATCGAAGCGCGCAAGAGTGACTGGGTGATCTCCTTCCCATCCACGATACGAGCGCGTCCGATTCGTTCGAGCAGAACCCACTTGATCCGGCCGTCCACGCTTTTTTTGTCGCGTAGAATTGCACTTATGATAGCACTTTGATCGAGATCACTCGTGGCGGGCAACGATCCGGCTAACCGGACCGTATCTCGCAGTAATTCTAACTCCGATGTGTCCAGCAAGCCCAGATCTTTCGACATCTGCGCGGCAACGAGCATGCCGTAACCCACCGCTTCTCCGTGACGAAAGCGACGATATTTTGTAATACTTTCCAATGCGTGTCCGAGTGTATGTCCAAAGTTTAAGACTCGTCGCGAAAGATGGTCCGTACGCTCTGGTGCTTCGCGTTCATCGCCGGTGACGATCGCAGCCTTAAAAGCACACTGAGATCTGATGAGTGTTTCCAGTGCCGGTGAAACAAACGTCTCAGGATCCGACTTGATCATCTTCAAATAGCCCCGAGTTTGTTTGAAGAGAGCCCGGCTACCGACAGCTCCCTGCTTAATACTCTCGCACCATCCGGAAACGAGTTCGCGGCGGGCCAGAGTTGTTAACGTTTCTGTATCAATCAACACTCCGCAAGGTTGATGAAATGCGCCCACCAGGTTTTTGCCGTGAGGCAAATTTACCCCGGTCTTGCCTCCAACTGAAGAATCAATCTGCGCAATGAGGGTGGTAGGTACTTGAAGGAATGGGACTCCTCGCAGGTAAGTGGCTGCGGCAAATCCCGCCAGATCGCCAATCACTCCTCCGCCCAAAGCAACAACTAAATCAGTTCGCTCAAGTCCGGCCTCGCTGAGAAAAAGAATCACCTTCCGAAGGGTAGACAGCGTCTTGTAACGCTCTCCGTCGCCGATCAACAAAGGCCGGACAGCATAACGCGCGGCACGTATGCTCTTAAGCGTTTGCTCGCCGTATAAGCTGAAAACCTTCTGGTTTGAGATAACAGCAACGCGGCGCGCTCGATGAGGCAAACAGCTACGAATCTCGTTGCCTAATTCTGCCAGAATTCCACGCCCGATTTTGATGTCGTATCTTTGCTTTGCCGCGGCCAACCGCACCTGAAGACATTTCCGATTTCCAATTGCCGATTGCCGATTCGAATTACTCACGGGTTCATTCTAACTTTCATCTTCCGTAAACGCGTAATCGGCAATTGGAAAGTGGAAAGTGGAAATGACGTGAGTCGGAAAGCTAGCACAAAAGCGAATGGGCGCGACATACGTGGGAGTGCGTCGCGCCCATCCATATTCGTGGTCACTGTCCTCACCCCAGCAACCACTTGAGACGGAGGATTCACCAACCGTCTCTCTTGCCCCACAATATACATCGCAACGCTTG
>JBGTHZ010000108.1:0-21528 GCA_041745915.1 Pyrinomonadaceae bacterium
CAGGTGATCACAAACCGAATGCCTACGGAACTTGGAACCAAATCACGGACGTTATGCGCCACGTCGCTACCGGTGTGCTTATCAAACGATTTTTTCTCTACTTGACTTGCGTGCCTGTTTCATAGATGCGTCTTTGCGTGACATCACCCTGGTTGCGCTCGAGGCGGACTGAGGGATTGGCGTCAACGTCTGGTTCACTTGATGATCAGAACTGAATTCAGTCCGCCATAATTATCCAGGGCCTTCATTCCGTTGTTCGGATCCTCGACCCAGCGCTCCCCGTCAACGATGAACTTGTAGTGATGAAGCCCCACCGGCGGCGCGGGAACCTCAGCGCGCCACAGTCCGTGATCATCCTTTTGCAGGTTGGTCCTGTGGCCATCCCAGCCGTTGAAGTCACAAGCAAGCGCAACACTGGAGGCGTGGTCGTCGTGAAAGAAGAACAACACCTTGCCATTTTCAATTCTGGGTGGGCCGCAACCGACCATCTCCAACTGATGCGTTTCATGCCTGGCTAGGGAAACTGCTTGTCGAGCGTCCACCACTCCATACCCCTGCCGTAGCAACGAGGCATTGGCGATGCGATCGGCTGTCGAAATAAGAATGTTCTTGACGGTCGTCGGAGACATATTGGGATTGGCTTCGATCATCTGCGCCACTACGGAACTAACGATGGGCGCGGCGAATGACGTCCCATCCACGTGCTGATAATGGGCGGCAATGATCTTATCCTTAGTCAACACTGATTCCAGAAGCGCTCGAATCGCTGCCGGTTCGTTAGTCAGGACGGTGAAAGGTAGATCGGCCTTGACGGCTAACTCACGAGCCAGCTTGCCGAGCTCGTAATCAGGCGCAGCCAGGATGCGCGACAAAGTCTCTGCCTTCTCGAACAAACGCGTGCCCGGAAGAATCGGCGCTGCTACCCACATCGCGGGCGCTATGATCTCCGGCTTGACCGTGCCGTCGGAACAAGGACCAAAGTTCGAGTGATAAAGATCCATGGTTGCCGGATCGAGATCGTTCCCGTCGTCGTAGCCACCGACTGTAATCACTGACGGAGAGTTAGCAGGTGGAATTGAATGCCTGCCGTCGGCGCCGGAATTGCCGGCAGCGGCCACCACTACAACTCCCTGGCGGATGGCTTCCTCGGCTGCCTGGCTGATTATGCTCCGCGAACAGACAACATCTGCGTCCCCGCCCAGAGAGATGTTCAAAACGCGAATGTTGTAGCGGTCGCGATTTTCGATCACCCATTCGATGCCGCGAGCAATATAATCCTCGGTAATCCGTCCACGGTTGCTGGCCTTTATGAGCACCAGATCTGCCTCCCAGGCGAGTCCCCGGTACACGCCATCCGATAGCGTTCCGTTTCCCGCGGCAGCGACTGATGTCTGAGTACCGTGCCAATGCCATGACTCGACCAGGTCGTCAGAATTCAGCGAGGCACTTTCTTCAGCCAAGTCGTGGAAAGCCAGAATGCGGCTCTCCGGCTCCAGGAGATCGGGGTGCGGATAAAAGCCGGAATCGAGAAAGGCAATCGTCACCCCCTTGCCCGTGTAATTCGTATCGGCATTCAGGCGCACTTCCGTCGGCACGACGCCAAAGCGATTGGGTGAGTGTTGATGATCGTCGCAGCCGGATTCTTTCAGGGGTGCCTCCAAAACCATGCGGAAGGGCTTCTCGTACCTGCAGGTTTTTGCGCCGATTATGTTCCTGAAGATTACAAAGTGGCAACAAGACTGCCGGCTAAGGTAGTAGGTCGGTTTGAATTCCTTCTCTGCGCAACCTCAGTGTCCTCTGCGACTCTGCGGTGATATTTTCGACCCACAACAAAACCGCAGAGTCGCAGAGGACACTGAGGTTGCGCAGAGAGTTGAAACTAACGCATTACTGGCTGGCTACACATGCACCAATCCCATGAACTAATATAAAAGTTTTATTAGTGTCATTTCTGGATCGTGTGTTACGCGCGTCCATTTAGGGCGAGTCTCGGACCGGAAATGTTTGACACGCGGACAGACGCTAATTAAGATGGCCGTGTGCCAGTTTGTCATCACTTAGCTGGCAGGCAGTTCGGAACTCCTCCCCTTCAATCCATCTTGCGACGATAAACTTAGAGGATAGCCCATGACGAAACCACTCCTTGTCTTAATTGCCTTGTTAGGCTGCGTGGCCATAGGTCTCACTGGAAGCGCTTTGGCGGGCGCTGGTACGCAAGACATTCCCAAGGAAAGTAAGGTGCAGCCGAAAGAGGTTGTACTCAGTAAGGACAGCCAATCAGATAAGTATGGAGAGGTGGCGTTTAATCACGAGACCCACTCTCTCAAGAACTACAGCATCGACGGCAAGAGCGTGATAGCGTGCGTCGATTGCCATCACACGGACCAGCCTGTCTCGGCACTCAAACCGCCGTTGAAAACCGGCGAGCGGGATGTGGTGTTGACCACCCCAGTGCTGGAGGCCGCTGACGCAAAACCTGTGAAATCCTGTCGCGTCTGCCATCTGCAGGCGGGCGACGACAGTGCGCCTATGCCTACGATTACATACCCGGACAAGCCCGCGCCAACCAAGCTGAACAACGAGGTTGCTTACCACCTCAACTGCAACATCTGTCACGACAAGGCAATCGCCGCCCGGCCGGAGGTAAAGGGAAAAGCTCCCGGTTCAAACGATTGTGTGCCCTGTCATAAAGCTTTGTAACGCTTACTATTTCGGTGGTGTAAATTTTAGGGGCAGCCTGATTACCAGCGCGTCCTCTGGCTTAATAGCTACGCGATAGATGGTTTGGGGAACCGGATCGTCCTGTGACAGCGAAGCGGCATCTGTGGAAGCCGCCGATTGCTCCTTTTCGGTCATTACTCGGCCGGCTCCTCCTTCCATCTCAAACTTGGTCGCTTGAGTGGCCCACTGCTTCTCCCAGGCTTCGACATCTTCTTTCGGCAGGGTGATCGCAGTGTTACCAAGTAGGCTTTCATCTATGAGGGGTTTTGACGAGACCAACACGGTCAGGACTTCGGCAACATGGCCCTTGGAACTCGAACTTGGTTTGATGCGGAAATACTTAGGAGGTCCGGGAATATAGACCATCTTCCCCGCCTTGACGCGTCTCGAACTCTCGGGTGTGCGCTTGTTCGGAAAGATCAGGCGCGCATCACCAAAAGTACCGTCGGCATACTCTTCGCGGTTGATTACGTAGAGATAGCCATCCTTTGAAAGGGATTCAATGCTGAGCCGTACCTTCTGGCCGGGAGCCAGGAGAGTTCCCTCCTCCATTCTTTCCAGGCTCCACTCAGTCCTCTCCGGTTCTCCTTCTTCTTCGACCAATTCCTTTGTCTTGTCGCCGGAGGTGGACGGGCGAAACCGCCAAAGAGTGACGCCGACTTGAGCAAACACTTTGCCTGGAGGAGGTGCTACCGCTACTGCGGCCGCCACTTGGGAAGTCTTATAAGTCGGTTTCCTGGTTGGTGCTGTTCTTCTGCCTCCCGGATTAACCGTCGACTTCGCGGGCCGTTCCTTAATGAACTCTTCGGCTTTGATTCCTTTAGAGCCCTCTTCCTGGGCGGCCAGAGGTTGTACTGCTCCACTACATAAGAATAGCCCTGCAGTTAGCATCAGCGAGAAAATGTTTTTTGTTTTCATGACTCCTACCTTTTTAAGTGTGACAGTTCGACAAGGGCAACAACAATTTCGCCTTTGCCTGTAATTATCGTCCGCTTCTGCGATTGTTCAGAAATCACTTCGGGCTTCTGCGATTCATGTTGTTTCAGGTAAGCCTGCACTTTGCTGACCTGCGAAGCATCGTTGATAACCCCATCTCGTCTGGTTACATCTTGAAAAATCGTATCGAAGTCGGAAATTGCCTGCGTAGCCCATATCACCCAAAGCTTTTCTACCCCGGGTTGATCAACGAAATAATACGGACCCGCCTCGATCCGCTGCTTTGCTGATAGCCGCGGCTTTCCGGCGTTGTTGTCGACAGTAGGAAATAGCACGTTGTATTGCAGCTTGTTTTCAGATCCCCTGTCTTCATTAAGAAGATATAAAAAACCATCCTGGGCGGGCGTGATATTAAGCCGAAACCGCCAACCGTCACCAAAGAGATAATTCCCTGCCGTGTCGTAAGGATCCCCTACCGGACGGCCGTTTTCCATTTCCTGCACCGTGACAGAATAAGTGAGCGATCGCTCCGGCAACACATTTGGGTTCGTTACGGGCGCTGGTGCAGGGCGAGATTCGGGCTTCAAGACAGTGTAAGCGACTGCACCGACTAACAATACTCCCAGGACAGCCGCGGCGATTTTGGCCATTCGCTTGGGAGCGAGACCCGCACCAGCGGGCTTAAGCCTGGCGGGAATTTCCGGATTGCCTACTTCATCGGTGTAGAGGTTGAACACCGGCACCCGGAGACCGTGTTTCACCTCCGCTTCGCCCAGGTCGTGCAGGCACGGGGCCCAGCGAGCAAGCTGGATGAGATCGTCGGCCACCCGCTTCGAAACCAGGATATGGCCAGCGTCCCCACAATCCATTACCCGTTGAGCGATATTGATCCCGCCCCCAGCGACGTTCATGTTGGTATTGATGTCGGCCATGCGGAAGACCAGACCGCTATGAATGCCCATCCGCAACTTCACTTCGGGGCAGGTTTTTAGGCCATAGGAAATGTCCAACGCACAACGAAGGGGTGCCTCCGGATCGCCAAAAAACACGAGTGCAATGCCGTCGCCCGTCGGCAGACGGATTAGCTGCTTGGTGGCTTGGGCCCGGTTAAAGTCTTCCGTGCGGCCCACGATTGACTGGAGCTTTTGCAAGCATGCAGGCTGTTCGTCAACCATCATCTTCGAGTAGCCAACGATGTCCATGAACAAGACGTGGGCGGTTTCCGGGACCACTACCGTTCCTTCTGCGCGATCAGCTGGCTTCGCCAGCGCGGGGTGGCCGGCCATGACAGTTTGTTCTTCGTCACCCAGCAAAGCACTGGATAAGAGATCGCCGAAGTCACGCGCCCGCTGATATCGATCTTTAGGATCGAACGAAAGTGCCTTGAGCATTATTGATTCGGCTTGCTGCGGGAGTCCCGGACGCAAGTCGGCTGGCCTGATGCGCACGCCGGAACGCTGCATCTCGAGCAGTTGATACGCAGATTCCGGATTTGCCGGCCGTCGCCCGGTCAGCAGCTCATATGCAATGATGCCGAAGCAATAGACATCGCTAGCCTGGGAGAGCTGCCCGGCACTTAGCTGTTCCGGCGACATATAGGCGATGGTGCCTACAGTTCGATCAATGGCAGTGCTCTTCCCAATTACCGAGTTCTTAACTCTGGCGATGCCAAAATCGATGATCTTCACCTGCTCCTCGCCGTCGCCAAGGGTCTGAATCATGATGTTTTCAGGCTTTAAGTCGCGATGCAGAATTCCGCGGTCGTGGGCCGCGGTAAGCGCTCGTCCTATCTGCCTGATGATGTTTGCGGCGCGCCAAAAATCCACTCCCTCGGGACTGATAATCAGCCTCAGACTGAAGCCATCAACATACTGCATGACAATGAATGGCTTGCCATTGGGCAGTTCACCGACATCGAATATGCCGACGATGCTGGGGTGGTCGATTCGCGCCAGGGCCTCAATTTCCTGCTTGAACTTTCTCGCAGTCCATTCGTTTTTGACTTCCCCTTCGTGCAGGGCTTTGACCACCACTGGCCGGGAAAGCATTTTTTCATCAGCGGCGAGATAGACCACTCCGAAGCCACCCTGACCGAGTTTGCGCTTGATTAGATAACGTCCGCTCAGCATTGATCCAATCAGTGGCTCCTGGTCAATGCGAGTGGCCGCAGTCGGGTCGTAGTCGCCCCTTTCTATCGTCTCGGCATCAGTTAAGGGTTCTAGTTCGTCCATAACGCCTTTTGTATCTGAGACTCTTTAAATCGACTTTCAAATGTCAGATTTGAGATCTCAGATTTGAGATTGACTGAGATCTGAAATTTGAGTTCGGAGATAACCTGAGATCTGGGATTGTTAAAGCCCCGCCCCGGCCAGCCGCGCAATCACAAATCTTTCGGCTCCCCCCTGACGCATATTGAAAACCCTGGGACGCTGCACCCGTTGCTCGTCAGGATCGACTTCTTCCAATTCCTTTCCAGCGCGAGTTTTGTCTTTCCCAATCCGTGGCACTCGCTCGGTGGCATAATCAAACCATTCCTTTAAAAACACCTCCCCGTTGCCGTCACCGTCCGCGGCGCCGGACTTTATTCCTTCCTCAACGAGGGCGTAGGCCAGGTAGCTGTGTTTCAGACCGGCAGATTCGAAGGCCACCTCATCACTCTGTGACGCAGTCAGCACATACATACCCTTCTCGTAAGCCAGCTGCGCCAGCCCTTTAGTATTCATTGGACCGCGCCGCTGTTCCTCACCTTCCAATGCCTGACCCGAATTGCATGCATCAATAATCAGCAGCAACTGATCAGCGTCCACCGGCTTTAGCGCTTCTTCAAGCTCGAGATCGGAAATGCTGTGATTGAGGATAATCGCCAGTCCCTCACTCCCGAGTCGTGAACGCGGACCCTGATAACCAATATCGTGCGGTAGGAGATAGAAGCGGTCTCCTGCCGCCGTTCCGTGGCCAGAGAAGTAAAAGACAACTGCATCTTCAGGCTGGGCCGGCTTAATCTTCGCCAGAGCCGCCGGAGAATCTTTGGGCAGAGGGCCCTGTGCCGTTCCTGCAAGCAGCCTTAAGGCGAGCAGGATATTCGCTTTCGTGGCCTCCTCATTCAGCAGCGGAATGACTTCAATGGGACTGTAACGGCCCAGGACTTCCTGCTGTTTTTTTAACTGCTCACCAATCGCCGTGGCATCAACGACGCTGTAGTTGAGATTGTACTGTGGGTTAGCATAATTGCTGACTCCCGCCACGAGCAGATACGCCGTGCCCATGCGTCGAAGAGTTTCCGCCCCGGTGACGGAGATCTGGGAGTCTGTGGACTTGACGTTGTCCTGATTAAACGCGTAGGCGGTGAACTCGTTTTTACCGGCGACGATCGGCACTTCAGTTTCAATAGTGCCCTGGGAACGACCTCCTAAGACGTCGCCTTCCCAGGTCTGCACCAGCAATCCGTTCCGAAACAAGCGCAGGTCGCGAGCGCCGCTGCCTTTAGCAAACTCAGCGCCAGGAGCAGCTTCTACAACCTCGACCTTCAAACGCACTGTGCGGCGGGCTACCTTATCAGCCGGGGCATATGGCTCCACCGTCCCTAGACTTATCTGTGGCTGACGCCTGTCCTTTTTTAGTATGTCGGCCGTTGCCTGAGGGTTCTTCCCGGCGAAAATATCGGCGAGCAAGCCGGGGTAATAGAACTCTGTGAAGAACGACTCGACAGGTGCAACCTTAAATGTACTTTGCGCAAATCTCCAGAGCAAAAATTTCCACGCCGCATGTGAACCGTCAAATAATCCGCCTGGAGTTGCAACCAGCCAGTCATCACGACTCGGGACTGACACCATATTCGCGGCCAGGTCCCCAGTTGCCGCATTCCACACGATCATACTGCCGTCATCATTGCCGGATACCAGCCACCTGGAGTCATTGCTAAAGGCAACGCTATTGATTGCGCCGGAAGCTCCCAACAGCTTCTGAGCCTCTCGACCGGTCATGGGATCCCAGAGTTTGACTGTTTCATCGATACTACCCGAAGCCAGCCAACGACCGTCCGGACTAAACGCCAGTGTTAGAATTGCGGCGCTGTGGCCGTTGAGTGTGCGCGGTTCGCCCGAGCCCAAAGGAAACAGAACGATCCTCTTGTCCGCAGTACCGGCAGCCAGGGTCTTGCCGTCAGGGCTGAATGCCACAGCATTGACCTGATCACCGGCGGCTTCAATAGTTCTGACCACGCGTCCGGTGCTCGGGTTCCATAGTCTAACCGTCTTATCGGTGCTGCCGGATGCGATCAAGGATGAGTCAGGCAGGAAAGCAAGACTCGTTATCTCTCCGGAATGGCCCGTCAGCTTGCGCGATTGCCTGCTGGCAAGATCCAGCAGGTGAACCGTCTTCTCGGTTCCGGCCGCGGCCAGCCATTTTCCATCCGGGCTGAAAGCTATTGTGTGAATGCGCTCCTGACCGTGGGGCAGGCTGAAAGTCTCCCGACCGGTATTAACATCCCATAGCTTCACTTCACCACTGTTGCTGCCGGATCCTAATAGACGGCTATCCGGACTAAAGGCGATCGCGGTTATCCAGCCGGAATGCCCGGCGAGCTTTGGTAGTTCCCTGCCGGTGGCAATCTGCCAGAGTCTTACCGTGCGATCATTAGCGCCTGACGCCAGCCATCTGCCATCTTTGCTAAAAGCAACTGAATAGAAACTAACGGAATGACTCTCAAGTCGTTTTAAAAGAACCCCGTTGGTCGAGTCTCGCAACTCTACCGATTTGGTTCCCAGGCTGGAAGCCACGAGCGCTCCGTCCTTGCTGAGCGCCGCAAATAAGATCTCCTCGACCTCCGGTTCGCCAGCGACCACGCGTCTTTCTTTACCGGTGGCGACGTCCCAGGACACGATGGTCCCATCGGAGGCGGTTGATACCAACTCTTCCTCGGTCACAAAAGCAGTCGCCAGGACCGCATTTGACCCACGCTTCATCTTTAAGCGATCTCGCCCGGTCGCTGTTTCCCAAATCAGGATCGCGCCGTCTGCGCTTCCCGATGCTAAGCGTTGACCATTCGGACTAAAACTCAGGGTTGTGACCTTGGCAGTATGTTTGTCGAGGCTTCTGAGTGGGGTCCAGTTGGCAGTGTCCCAAAACTTGATGCTGTTGTCAGCGCTACCGGACGCCAACATTTTCACATCAGCACTGAATGCTAAGCTCGTTATCCCGGCCGCATGGCCTGTCAGTGTCTGCACTTCCCTGCCGGTGGCGCGCTCCCAGATCTTGATCGTACCGTCCGTGCTTCCGGAAACCAGCCAGCGTTCATCGGGACTGAACACCACTACCTCAACCGGGCCATTGTGGCCGCGAAGCGTAGAGAGTTCCCGGCCGGAAGAAACATCCCACAGTTTCACGGTAAGGTCGTTGCTGCCGGAAGCCAATATTTCAGCATTGCGACTGATAGCCAGTGATTTGATCCAACCGTTGTGTCCGGTCAGAGCCCGCAGCTCGCTACCCGATTCCACGTCCCATAATCTAACGGTGTGGTCAGCGCTGCCCGAGGCAAGCCAGCGCCGGTTTGGTCCAAACACAGCGCAATTGACTCTGGAACTATGTCCGGTCTGAATCACAAGCTCAGGAGGCGCGCTTGCAGGGCTTGAGGACTGGGAGTGTGAACCTGATGAACCAGACAGCAACAGAGTCAACCCAAGAATCGTGAATAGAAATCTCATAAGGGAAGACCCGCGTGCGAGAACAGCATTGAGACATGCTGCGACAGTGGTCAATGCTATCGGCTGGGCAACCCGTCGCCGCGAAGGCGTGCCGGGCAAATACCACTGCTGAGTTCGGGGATAACTCATCTGATTCCATGGAGAACTCACTCTATATACGAGAGCGAGGTGTTTGAAGGATGGCCTTCTTTGGTCGTTCTAAGAAAGCCTGCATAAAGCGGCAAAAAGGAAATCCAAGCTAGTGCGACGCGCCCGATTATCGCAGAAACTTCCCGCCTTGCCTAGCCGCACTCATGCGCGACGATGATTTCTCAGGGGCCGAATCTCTGTCTGTATTCACCTGAGACTATGAATGATTTGACCATTTCAGACTCGACGAAGTTGCCGTTGAACTGATTGAGTTTACTCAGCCAGAAGTTATATCCGTCCAGGTTGTTGTCCGGCTGATCGTCAGGGTTCCGACGGAGATATCCGAAGTATTGTGCCAGGACAAACGCGCGGTTGAATTCGCGGTTTCGCAATATCTGATTTTCAATTACGCGACGCAAGGCCCGGCCTCGCGCACCAGTGGGAATGGCGAATTCATCTATGGCCGCTTGTCGTTCCCCGGCACTCGGCACGGTTACCGCATGCGCATACACCGCGTCGACAAACTGCGTCGGTGTCATTGTCGAAGGATATAGAGCGAAGAACTCTGTTCGTAGGACAAACTGCTGGGCATACGCCGCCTTATTCGCTTCCAGCTGGGCTTCCCAGCCTGGTGTTCCGACCACGACGCCCCTTCCAATCGATTGCGTGTCGCGCAGGAACTCCAGATAACGAGGCAACCCATTGGCTCGGTTCAAAGCCGCGTTGTAGAAGCGATGAACAAAGAAACCTGTTTCCTGGAATTCGATGGAAAGGAAATAGGCGGCGGACACATTCACCCGCTTGACCTGACGACACTGCGCATCGGTGCCGCAACTCGTAATCTGGTTGGTCCAAAAATCCAAACCGGATTGATCTGGTATCCGGCTAAGAAAGTCGTAGTAATGCTGTCGCACATAGAATTGGGCGTCAGACTGATCGAGGGGATTGTTAGTCGGCGGGGTCGTGTCATTATCCACGATTGTGAGCACAGCTCGGCCGGGACTATTCAGACCGGACCCAGTGGAATCTACCAGTTGAACAGAAAGCGTTTGACTTCCTTCCACCAGTACATTGTCGACAATCAATACGCTTAGTGATTTGGTTGTCTCGCCTGGTCCAAAGGTAAGAGTCCCCGTCGCGAGTATAAACTTTGTTCTCTGGGTCGCAGACTCGTCAAAGCTGGAATACTCAACTGTGGCGGGCGTTGCGACGTTGCCGGTACGCGTCACCAAAAGCTGAGCGCTGGCGTTCCCTTCCGTAATGCTGTAGCTAGGGGCGCTGAACTGGAAAGTGTTGGTAACCAACTGGAAATTGTCAAAGACGGTTTGGCCCGGAGGATCGGTCGGAGTGGAAGTGCCGGCACTCAACTCAGCCGTCAATGCCGAGACACTTCTAACCAGAGTGACACGGTGCCGCTCAATGAAAGGCACGTTGGCGGCGTCGCGACTCGTCTCAAAAATGATAGCATTCGTCGGCGGTTCGTGGCGGAATCGCATGTATCGGTGTTCCACCGGATCGTAGGGAATGCTCGAAGAAGTTAACTGCCCGCCAACAGTAACCTGAAAGATCAATTGTGGCACCGTCGTATTTGGCCGTAGTTTATTACGACCAGCGGAGACGCCGGGCGCACCGTCACCTGCGCGCACAACAAAGCGCGTGAAATTTTCTAAATCACTACCAATTGCAAAGACGGTATCGGCGCCATTTGTTGCCGTTTCTGCGACCTCGACGGTCGCGGTGCCATTCTTGAAGTTAAATGAATTTACCGCCACGTAACCGTTGTAATGAAGCCCAGGTGTGTTGGTTCGAGGAGTGATAACGAGTCGCCCGGCCTGCTGAAGGACGGTCACCTGAGGATCAAAGGCGCCCAGCGGCTGGGTCTGAGTACCCAAATTCCATTTGCCTGGGTCGCGTTGGCCAGCGGCGAAGTCATCCGCCAGCGGGGGAGTAGGTGCGGGAATAGCCGCCGTTGAGGTGAAGTTTGCGATCTGGTTTCCGACCAGATTGTTCACGTCGATTTTTGGAGGAGTAAAGACAAAAGAGCTGCTGACAGGTGTGACAGAATAATTGCCACCGGGCGTCAGATTGCCGAAAACGTAATTGCCGTTCGCATCCGATTGCGTCACGCGCGTCAAAGTTCCCGCGAGTACCATCGTCACCGGAAGTCCGTTGATGTTGCCGTTCACGCGACCGCTGATGCTGTAGTGTTGCCAGGAAGGACCGCGGCGGCTGGACCCACCAGAGGTTAGCTGCGCGAAACCGGTGCCGTCAGCATTGATAACAAAGATCTGCTCGGGACCAAATTCTCCTGGTAGATTTCCGGAGAAAGCGATTTTGGTTCCATCCGGCGACCACGTAGGCTTGCCCTCCTCATCGATTCTCAAATCAGGGCTTATCTTTATCTGATCCGACCCATCAGCGTTCATGACGTAGAGACTTTCGTCGACGAGATTGCCGCTCGAATCAATGCTCTCACGCACATAGGCAATCCGACTTCCATCCGGCGAATATGCCGGCACAATCTCACCATCCGGACTATTGGCCAGCAGCCTTTCATTGCCGCCCCCCGAGTCCATAGCAAGAATGTTCCCTTCACCATCGCTGCAATCACCTGTTGGGAGTCGCGCGAAGGCGATGCTTGAGCCACCAGGAGACCAATCAGAGAGACCATCAGGAAGCACGGTATTGGTCAGGTTTCTTGGGGAACTTCCGTCGGCATTAATAACAAAAACTTCTGGTTGAAAGCCGAATTCCCCGCCGTCACAATCCAGATTTCCGTACGTGTACGTGAGTTGTTGTTGGTTAGGAGCCCAGCTCGGAAAAGCGTCATCGAGGGGCGAGTTGGTGATCCGGGTCACTCCCGTCCCGTCCGCATTCATCACATAAAGATCCACAAAATTGCCAACGGTGCCAGCGTCGCGGTCACTCACGAACGCTATCTTTGACCCATCCGGAGACCACACGGGAGAGAAACCGTTGTTGGTCACGTTTGTCTCGCCGGTGGTATCGGCATTCATTACATTGATGCCCTGGTCGGTTTCGAAGGCCATCTTGCCAACTAAGCCCGTAACTGGCGCCGCCAGGAAATTGAGCGTCTGGTTTGCGCTCAGATTGGTGAGGGTTGGGTTTTGAGGCGTGAAACTGAGCAGAGGTTTGGTAGCAAGGAAGGTGTAGTTACCTCCTGATTGCAAGTTCGGAAACGAGTAGTTGCCGTTCGCGTCCGTCTGTGTGGTTAGGACTCGCGACCCGCGCTGCGGTCTCGAAACCATTGATATCACGACGTTGCTAATGGAGTTGTTGGACTGGTCGGCAGCCCGTCCGCTCACAGTAAAGAAAACTGTCGACGCGGTGGTGAAGTCGGCGGTGAATTGATCGGTATTAAGGTTCGTGAATGAGCGGTTCACGGGATTGAAGGTAAAACCCGGCTTGGACGGGGTGACTACATAGTTTCCGGAAAGCAAATCTTCAAAGGAGTAGCCTCCCTCGGCGTCGGTAACCGCTGTGGCCGACGCAGCTCCGCTCAAGTTGACAGTGACATCGAAGATTCCAAGTCCGGCCACTGTCGAGCTGGTGATGCGGCCTGAAATATTGTAGACCTGCGTGCCGGTAAAGTTCGCAGTCTGATCAGAATTCAAGCCGGTGAACGTGCGACTCGTTGGCGTGAAGATGTAGTGGTTCCCGGTCGTCGCGAACTTGAAAGGAGTGAAGGTATAGTCCCCCGCGGGCAAACTAATTACAGAGTAAAACCCCTGACTATCGCTTATTCCCCCCCGCGAAAAACCTTGTCCGTTTGTAGCCTCCACGAATATGCCGGCAATGGGAGCATTAGCAGCAGTCGTCAAGCGCCCCGTGATGCTGTAGGAGGCGGTATTGCCATCAATCTTTGCGATGTAAGTCCTGCTGGAACCGCCATTCACAAAGTCGAAAACCGGCAATGCACTACTGTCATCTGTCACTCCCACCAGGTACACACTGCCGGCCGCATCGACGGCGATCTTACTAGCGGAGACTGTGCTCGGGAGCACGTGCTCGTTACCAGCGCCGCCGAGATAGCTCGAGTAGACAAGTGCACTTCCAGTTGAGTTGAGTTTGGTAACAGACTCGTCGGTGTTAGTAGCACTACCACTATTACCAATGGTTGTTTGAAAGGCGCCCGGCGTCACCGGAAAATCCGTTGACGCAGTTCGGCCATTTACATAGGCGCTGCCGGAGGAGTCTACGGCAATGCCAACGATGCCATGGTCGAAACCGTTGCCGCCCAGGTAAGTCGAATAAACGATTGTGTTAGTGGCCGCACTTATTTTCGTTACAAAAAGATCGAGAGCTCCACGTAAGGTCATCTGATAAGCGCCGGCAGTGGTGGGAAAGTTCAAACTTCCAGTAGAGCCGGCGATGTGCAGATCACCCGAGGGATTAAGTGCGATGCCCGTAGCATTGTCAGCGCGGCCGCCGCCCAAATAGCTGGCGAATGGAAAAGCTGAACCGGAAGGATTGACCTTGATCACGAATCCGTCGATGTCGCCATTGTTCCCAGCATAAACTCGGGTTGGGGTGGTGGGGTCAATGGCAATAGCGAGAAAGCCGCTGTTCAATGAACCAAAACCATTCGTGATTGCTGTCCAGCTTGCGCCGGCGTCCGTACTTTTCAGGATCGAGCTAAGCGGGTAGGCGCCGGTGGCAACCAGGAAATTCGTCGTGGCCGCGTAGATTGTGGACGGCGCCGATGGATCAATACTCAGACCGTTTACTTGTGCGGGTAGACGCGAGACGTTGTCAGTGTAAGGAGTAAGGAAGCCACTGTTTGCCGCGCTCCAGTTTGCGGCCGCGTTCGTGGTTTTGAAAACCCCACCCAGAGTTCCTGCATAAATTGTCCCCGGCGCATTAGATGTTATCGCGAGAGTCCGCACGTTCAGGTTAATGAGGCCGGTGTTCATGCTTACCCAATTGGCTCCGCCGTCGGTCGTCTTAAGGACTCCATTTGTTCGTCCGCCATATACGATCGAGGTGTTGGACGGATCGATCGCTAACGCCCGAACCGCACCTGAAGAGAATACTGGCGTCCAGGTGCCGCCCCCATTTGTGGTCTTTGAAATTCCGCTGACAATACCCGCATAGATGACCGTCGGAGTGCCCGGGTCAATGGCCAGGGAGAAAGTAATGTCCGAAGTGAGACGTGTCCAACTACTGCCTCCGTCAGTTGTCTTAAAGACGCCTGCTTCGGAGCCCGCATAGACAACAGAACTGTTGGTAGGATCGACCGCCAGCGCCCGAACAAAGGCTGCATTCAGATTTGTGGCAAACCAGTTCACACCGGCGTCGGTGGATTTGAAAACCGTGCCGCTGGTTCCCCCGTAAACGATGGTCGGCGAGCTGGGGGCAACGGCGATCGCGGAGATTTGACTATCCGTTAAGCCGTTACGGCTCAAGCTCCAACTTGAACCAGCATCGAGACTCCTGAAGAGACCACGATCAAAACCGCCGGCAGCCGTTATCGAATTTACTGTAGAAAGGTCTAGAGATCTTGTTTGTCCGGTGATGTAAGCATTGGTGGCCGAGTCGATGGCAATCGATAGTCCATAGTCCTGCGCGCTCCCGCCGAAGTACGTGGAATAACGCAATGCCGACCCGGTGGAATTGAGCGACATTACGAAGGCATCGTAGCCTCCTCCAGCAGCCGTCTGACCAGCGCCGACTGAGGTCGGGAGGGTTGTTGAGGTTGTGAGACCGACAACATACGCATTACCGGCGGAGTCAAGCTTGATACCGTCTCCTTCCTCGAAACCATTGCCACCAAAGAAGGTTGAATACAGCAATGCGCTACCCGTTGAATTCAACTTAGCGATGAAAGCATCCGTAGTATCGGCGAGCGTGGTCTGGAGTGCCCCTGGTGTGACCGGAAAGCCAGTTTGCGCGTACCCGGTGATGTGCGCATTTCCCTGCCCGTCGACGGCAATACCGTAGCTCTCGTCGAAACCGGTTCCACCAACGTAAGTGGAATAGATGCAGTCAGTGCCATCAGGGCTTATCTTCGTTACGAACCCATCCAGGCCTCCGCCCGAGACTTGTTGGAACCCACCTGGAGTAGGGTTGAAAAGCGCATCGGGAACCGTTCCAGTTATGTAAGCGAACCCCTCAGCGTCGACTGTAATTGCGTAGCCATTGCCGCTGTTGTTAGCGATTGAGAAGTAGTTCAGTATCGGATCGATCACCAGCGCCTTGTGTCGATCATAACGCGAAATCTTGAAGCCGACTCTGTTTCCTCGTTTGAGCACGTAGCCGCCATTGACCGGTTTCCTAACTCCATTAACCTCCTGAAAAATTGACGGCTTGGTCTGGCGCATCTCACCGGCCTTAGTCTGGAGCCACAGGTCCCCTCGTTTATCTACGCGCAGACCCTGTGCTCCTGCAAAATTTATCTGGATCACACTCGGATCCGCGCCCGGAGCAACTATCAGGTCATACTCCAACTGATGCCGGTTACCGTAGTAAACGAGATCGACGCCGGGATAAACGCCGCTGTAGGCAACTTTCCCATAGGTAGGAATGTTCGTTAGCCACTTGGATGAGTCGTCGCCGATGAAGTAGTTGACTTTGCCGGGCCGCTCGTCGCGACCTTCAACTGCTCGCGGATTTGGGTTCGCTCCTACGAGCTGCATGCGGACAACAGCAGGGGCTCTTCGTTCCTTCGCTTCTCGCTGCTCACGACCTCGCCGCGAATGATCAAGATGCCGATCTTCAAATTCAGCGCCCGTGCGGAATTCCTCTAAGGCTTCGGCTTCGGTGGCTCTTTCTTTTGTAGCGGTTCGATCCGGAAACACCAGAACCGCTTCGGCGGGCGTGAGGAAGATATTGTAGCCCGCGCCGCGGGCTATGTATTTCACACTTGGATCGCTCTGGCCCAGGTTCGCTTCGAAGGTTAACGGTAGCTTCCCGTAGCTCTTGTTAATATCCACGCGCTCCGAGTTGCGCGCGGGCGTAGCACTCGAACCGCGTTGAGGTGGAATATCTGTTTTACCTCGGTCCAGCTTAGCGCTGTAAGTGGTAAACGTAAGCCAACCCGTAAGCGCAGCAATGCCCGCAAAGAGCAAAATGCGCATGAGGCTTCGATAGGCAGAAATATGTTCCTGGGGGGTGAGCGGGGGCATAAATTATTCCCTTGGGGATTTGAGTCATTTGTTAAAGGGAAGCCTGCATGGGAGAAGTGAGCAAGCTTAGAAGCATAAACAATGAATATCAGAGCGTCATCTCGATTCAGGATGGTGGCCAGAGTCTACCTTTCAGTTAGTGATGGGGTCAACGTTCATGCCTGGGCCTGGTTTATTTAGAGTCACGAAGTTTAGACTCAATCTTAAGGTTGCAGCCTGCGCGACCGACAAGCTAAAGCTTGGACTCTAAACTGCCTGAACAAAGGCAATCTTGACTTTCTGGTTTCGCATGCTGTATCCCGCTTCGGTCATGACCCACTCGTCGTTGCCTCGCTTAACAACTTGGCTCTCTGATAAGAAGATCCTTTTGCTCATGGTCATTCTCTTTGCGTGCAGCCTGGCCGTTCGGCTGTATAAGCTAGACAGCCAGACACTCGAGTGCGAAGAGCTCTACACTATTCCGGCCGCCACAGGTCATCAGTATGTCTACCTGAGTATTGAAGCTAACGCTTCACAACCGGCCATTCCAATAACGACCGCCCAACACCGAAATCTACTCAAGCCTGAGCCGGGTTTTGGCCTTCGTGCCGTGAGCGGAGTTCTCAAACGCAATGTGCATCTACCCCTGTACTTCTATTTCATGCACTCCTGGATTAATTGGTTTGGAACTTCAGAATGGGCGTTGCGATTTCCCTCTGCTCTCTTCGGCGCGCTCACTGTCGTGATGATTTTCTCACTCGGCAGAGAGCTGTTCAACCTGTTCATCGGTTTGGTCAGCTCGATACTGCTCGCTTTTTCTCCGGAGCAGGTCTACTACTCGCAACAGGCTCGGATGTACCCGCTGTTGGCTCTCCTCCTGGTTTCATCGACCTACGCAATGGTTTTGGCGATGAGGCGCTCCGCTCAAGTCTGGCCGTACCTGCTGTACGCACTTATCTCAATCGCCGGCCTCTATACCCACTATGAATATATGTTCTGCCTTGCTGCTCAAACTGCTTACATCTGGATCGCATCCACAAGCGGCAGACAAAACAAGTATCGCTGGTTGCTGACGCAGTTGATGATCGCCGCTGCATTCATGCCGTGGATGTTGATCACGTTGGCTCAGAAGAAAACGTCTCCCGAAATCATTGCCTGGGTAAGCGGCAGTCTCACTGCCAACATGGTCGTGAGTGAGAGTTTTACAAAGATCGCCCGTTTGATTTCGGTTCCAGAGCTGCCGCTTGGTTGGCTCAGTGTAGTCGTCAGCTGCTTCCTACTGGTTCTGGGAGCCATTTCATTGGCGGCCGACCGCTCGAAGTTTTTCCTGCTCGCGTCTTGGATTGCATTCCCGATAATGGGAATACTGTTGATGGACAATCTGCTGGGAACACGAGCCATCAGTATCACCCGATACTGGATCGTTATTGCTCCGGCGCTTTACTTACTGTTTAGCCTGGGACTTCAAAGAATCAAACGACCGCCGCTACAGATCGGCTTAATTGCCGTGCTAGGCGGATTCATCCTGGCCGCCGCCTTACTCACCGCACAAGGAAAGTTGAGAAGCAAACCTGATCGACATAAAGAGATGGCCCTCTTCATCGACAGCCAGGTTACTCGCCCCGGCAATCAGGTAGTGCTGACCGAAGGCTTAAATGCTTTGCCTCTGGCCCTGGGCTATTACGGGCAGCGCGACGTAAAAATCCTGCGACATAAGTGGCTCATGGATCAGTCGAAGCAACGCAGCTTCCAAGAGATCACTTTCGGCGCCACGGAAATACAATTGCTGGTCTCAGGTCCCAGTCGCGCAGCGCAGCTCCTGGAAGACAATGGGTTTCGTCTTCAAGGCCAACTTGTCCAGTTCGGTCACGTCGCAACCGCCAAGTACACCTTGAGCCCCGGAACACGTCCAGTTTCTCCCACCGGCGGTGGGCGCACTCCTTAGCCTGCTTTTGTGCTCACCAGGTTTCAGCAATTTGCTAGGGACCGAACCGTTGTTTGTACTCGCCGGCGACGATGAAGGCTTTCACCATCTCGGCGTTCACGAAGTTACCGTTGAACTGGTTCAGTTTACCTAACCAGAAGTCGTAGCCACCAAAGTTTCCGTCAGGCGCATCGTTCGGGTTCCTTCTCAGGTATCCCAGGTACTGCATCAGCACAAAAGCTTTGTTGAATTCCTGTTGCGCCAAAGTCGGGTTCTCCGCCACCCGCCGCAACGCCCGTCCCCGAGCGGCCGTGTCTAACGTGTTTACTGCGTTGGGGTCAAACTCGGCGATAGCCTCGTCTCGTGCCGCTTGCGTTGGTATGACCCCGGCATTATCGAACAGTCGGTTAACAAACTCAGTCGGCGGCAACGTCGTCGCATGCGCATCGGTAAACCGCGTCCGTCCCACGAAATCGCCGGCAAACGCATTCTTGTTGTTCTCCAAAACCTGTTCCCAGCCCGTCTGTCCCACCACTACTCCCAAACCAATCTGCTGCGTGTCTGGCAGAAACTCGTCGAACCTCACCGGCACTGGCGCACCTCCGGGTAGATTTCCATAAGCTGCCTTGTACATCCGGTACACCAGGTAGCCAGTCTGCTGAAACTCAATCGAAACGAAGAAGGCTGCCGAGACGTTGATGCGCCTCAACTCGACGCACGCGGTATCCATGCCGCAAGAGGTGATTTGATCAGTCCAGAAGGCCAGGCCGCCGGCGTCAGGCTCTCGACTGAAGAAATCCAGATAGTGCTCGCGAGCAAAGAACCCTGCCTGGTTGAGCGGATTCCCACCGTTTACCGTCTCGTTGTCGTTGATGGTCACCGTAGCTGTGCCGGGCGTCCCTACACTCGCACCCACCGCATTGGTGAGAGTGATGCTGAACTGCTCGTCGCCCTCTCCATACCCGTCGTCAACCACCAGTACGGAGATAGTCTTGGAAGTTTCACCTGCAGCAAAGCGCAGCCGGCCGATTGCCGTAGCATAGTCGCAACGTGACGAGGCATAGCCCGAGTTCAGTACATTGCAATTGGTCAGACCTGCCAGGTCACTGGTCGCATAATCAACCGTCGCCACTCCGGCGTTGTCACCCAGACGATTCACGGTTACGGTCGCGCTGAGACCATTCTCCCCCACACTCGCGACAGCTGAGGCGAATTGAACCATCATCGGCGTCGGTGTTGGGGTTGGTGTCGGCGTTGGTGTCGGCGTTGGTGTTGGGGTTGGTGTCGCTACAGCACCGGCGGAGAAGTCCGCGACCTTATTTGCGGCGATGCTGTTGAAGGTCTGGCTCGCCGGCGAGAACGTGAAGCCTGCCAGCGAGGGCGTGACGGTATAACTGCCGCCTGCGTCCAACTGTGTGAAAGCATAACCGCCGTTGCCATCGGTTGTGGTGTTGCGTGACAACGTGCCCGTGAGACTCATCGTCACCCCACTCAGACCAATGTCCGGTGGCGTTCTCACAACGCCGCTGACGCTAAACCTGTCACCTAAACGGAAGTTGTCGAACACAGCCGTTCCTGGCGTGGTGGCGCTTGCACTAGTTCCTGAACTCAGCTCGACAGCCATCGGTGTCACAGACCTCTGCAGCACTGCCGTATGCCGTACTGTCCAAACTGCGTTGTCCGGACTGGTCTCAAATAGAATCGCGTTTTGTCCCGACTCGTAACGAAAACGCCAGTAACGATGGGCAACCGGGTCATAAGGAATGCTCAGGGCCGTCAACTGGCCACTGAGTCGAATCTGGAAGATCAGCAGGGACATGGTTGGATCCAGCGCGCCGGTCTTCTTTCTGCCAGGTGTAGCGATTGCGCTGGAGTTTGGTGTTTCAACTACGAAGCCAAAACTGTTGTCCCGGTCGGCTCCGAGCGAAAAGATAGTTTCCGCACCGCCGCTGGCCGGCTGGACCACTTCGATGCTAGGAATGCTGGCGCTCAAATCAATAGCAGCCACAGTCGTATAGCCGTTGTAATGAGTGCCGAAGGCCCCAGCGCGGGGTGTAATTTCGAGTTGCCCATTCTGTTGCGTGACCGTCACCAGAGGATCAAAAGCTGTCGGGTCGGTTGAAAGCGACCCGAAGTTGAACTTGTCCGGATCGCGTTGCGCATTTCCAAAATCATCGTCCAATGGCGGAGTTGGCGAAGGAGAGGGTTGCGCAGCGGCAGCGAAATCTGCAGTTTGGTTCGAACTGAGATTCGTAAGGTCGGTTCGCGCCGGCGTAAAGGTGAAACCCGGCCTGGATGGCTTCACTGAATAGTTCGCAAACGCCGCAACATTGCTGAACCCATACGCGCCTAAGTTGTCAGTCTGGGTTACGGCCGTGGTGGCGCCACTGAGAGTCACAGTAACGCCACTTAACCCGGCGCTACTTCCATCTCTGACGTGGCCAGTGACATTGAAAGTAACCAGCGTGCCCGTAAAGTTCGCCACCTGGTCTCCCATCAGGTTGTTGAAGACCGCATTGGGCGGTGCGAACTGATAGCTCGTGCGGAATGGCGTCACGGTGTAATTACCGGCTTCACTTACGTTAACGAAAACGTAATTGCCGTTTCCATCTGTGGTCGAGATTGCTGACTGCGAACCAGCCAAGAACACCGTCACGCCAATGAGTGGGTTATCGCTTCCATCTGCTACTCGACCGCTGATTGTTCGCCCCGGCCGTTGCAACACAATATCCAGCGTCTTATCACCCTGGATTTCGACGTCGGTTATCGTCTGGGTCGGCAAGCCGCTATTGGCAGGCGGCTCCACCAGGATGTTGCTCAACCTTGGTAAGCTGGTGTAGTTTGTCGGCAGTACATACATGCGGTAGAAGCCGCTGGCATTCGTCGTCCCAAGACTGCCATCGGTGTTTTGCGAGTAAGCGTCAAAAGTCGTTAGCCCGTTGTTTAAGGCGGCTACCGCCGAATAGTTAGTCAACGACGACAAACGCACTCC
>JBGTHZ010000109.1:0-11071 GCA_041745915.1 Pyrinomonadaceae bacterium
AACCCGTTCCGCTGCTTACCGGCCCTGAAGGCAGGCTGAAGAGCCGGATGCTGGGAAATCCGCTTGTCCGGTTCTGTGAGGGACGGGGCGGCAATTGGTTGTCACTAGACCCCAAAGAGCACCCCGTCTACTCGACCTAAACGACATTAAACAATAATTTTCGTGTTCATTGGTGTAATTTGGTGGATCGTTTTCTCGATCGGGTTCTCAAACTATGACACTACCTCACACTTAGTCGGCAGATTATGGGGCGAGTATAATTCACGCTGCTGAACCTAACGAGTAGGGAAGTCTTCACATTGCATCGCCGGATTGAGATTCGTTAAATGTGACAGTTATGCGAGCAAGTCCAACGCTTCGCTCCGGATGAGGAGAACACTAATGCGATCTTATCAAGCGGGTAGAAGAATCGTGCCGCTAGCGCTTGTACTGGTTATTTCCATTCTTTGCGGAGTTATTACCGGTTCGGCACAGAAAGCGGCTGAGTGCACAACCCGCATCACTCTGCTTCAAGTCAACGACGTCTATCAGTTTGCGCCTGTCGATCGTGGTACTCGCGGAGGTCTCGCCCGCATTATGACTTTGAAGAAGCAAATTCAGAAGGAGTCGCCTCACACGCTCTTTCTTTTCGCTGGCGACACCATCTCGCCATCGGTTGAATCGATTACTTACAAAGGCGCTCAGATGATTGAATCCTGGAATACAGCAGGTCTCGACTACGCCACTTTCGGGAATCACGAATTTGATTTTGGACCTGAGGTTCTACTTGAACGTATCAAAGAATCGCGCTTTCGATGGATTGCCGCGAATGTAATCGACACCAAAACGGGTAAACCATTCGGCGGCGCTGACTCGTTCGTAATCCGCGAATTTGATGGCGTCAAAATCGGGATCTTCGGACTGGTGCTGCCCGAGACGAAGACTACATCGCGACCGGGTCCGGACGTCGACTTCCTAAATCCATGTGAAACCGCCAGGAAGGTCGTATCCGATATCCATGCACGTGGAGTCAAAGTTGTAGTCGCCTTGACCCATCTGTCGATGCGG
This sequence comes from Pyrinomonadaceae bacterium, assembly GCA_041745915.1. GTDB lineage: Bacteria > Acidobacteriota > Blastocatellia > Pyrinomonadales > Pyrinomonadaceae > PSRF01. The sequence continues at coordinate 1,048 of JBGTHZ010000109.1, forward strand.
GAGGACAAGGAAGTAGCTCGTTGCTCGGATGTCGACGTAATCATCGGAGGTCACGAACATACTCTGCTGGAGTCGGCAGCAGGTGGGGCCCCAATCTTTAAGATGACGGCAGACGCCCGTGAGCTAGGAAGAATTGACTTGAACATCTCGAAGACCAGCGGTGAATTGGAGAGCATCGACTGGAAGGTGATTCCGGTAACCAGCGAAACGAAGGAGGACCAGGAGTTTGCCGTGATCTACCGGAAGTATGAGGGCCTCCTAAAGGAACTCTCCCAGATAGTGGGTCGCTCAAGGGTGCCGCTGGATGCGCGCAGCGCGGAGAATCGCACACGGGAAACAAATGTGGGAAACCTCGTGGCTGACGCATTTCGCAGGGCGACCGGCGCCGATGTTGCGCTGATGAATGGAGGCTCGATCCGTGCAGACACCATTATCAGTCCCGGCCCACTGATGAAGAGAGACTTACTTTCGATTCTCCCCTTCAAGAACAAGGTAGTAAAATTGGAGCTGACCGGTGCTACGTTGCTGGCAGCGCTCGAACATGGCGTAAGCAGGAGCGCGGAAGATGGAGAGCCCGGCCGATTCCCGCAGGTGGCAGGCCTTCGATTTTCATTCGACGCCAGCCGCCCGCCAGGATCTCGAGTTGTGGATGTTACCGTCAATGGGCAACCTCTCGACAGCAACAGAACATACACGCTGGCAACCACGAACTTCCTGGCGATCGACGGCGGCGACGGTTACGCGATGCTCAAGGGAGCCCGACTCTTGATCTCGCCGGAGCAGGGTCAGAGCGATTTTGACATCCTGCGGCGAGCGGTCTTGGCTGCGAGGTCAATCGCTCCGAAGATTGACGGGCGTATCAAACGGCTTGATAACGCGCGCGGCGAAAAGTCGGACTGTGTTGAAACCAAATGACTACCGAAGCAATGTACGAGGACGACGTTTCACCAACGGCCAAGTACGAAGCCCGGCAGCTTTTTCAGGAAGCTTACCAGGCACAATTGGCCCAAAACTACGAGTCTGCAATCGAGCTCTACCAGCGGTCGATCGAGACCTACCCGACTGCCGAGGCGCACACTTTTCTGGGCTGGGTCTACAGTTTTCAAAATCGCTATGATGAGGCAATCGCTGAATGTCTGGAAGCAATCCGTGTCGACGAAACGCTGGGCAATCCTTACAACGACATCGGCAGCTATCTTCTAGCCAAAGGCGATACCTACGGGTGCGTTCGTTGGTTCAAACGGGCTCTGTTTGCTCCGCGTTACGATTCATATGCTTTTCCTCACTTCAACCTGGGGCGCGTTTACGAAATGCGCCGGAAATATCTGGACGCGGCCCGTCACTACACATTGGCGCTTGAACAGCAACCGGGGTTTACGGAAGCATCGACGGCACTAAGACGCATGCAGGCACTGCTAAACTGAACAAACTCTCGAGTGAGAACCATGCTCAAACATGGCGGCGTTGAAAATTCAGCTTGCGAGTTTAGTTTTTGCAGAATTCCCTGTGCGGGTATTGAACCTGTCTCCTCAAAGCGGGATTGGCAGCTTCCTACCCTATCCAAACCTCCAGGGAGGGGTGTTTATTGCCGGGCGTTAATCAGACATGTCTTTACCGCGGTGGCAATGGTTGAGTAATACTTATCTTCTGGCGGTTGGCATCGACTGCCACGTAGACGACTTCAGCCTCAGTTACACGTACGCGCTCAGTGCTTACGCCCACTCTTTCTGCTTCGACAATGACGCGGACAGTAATCGAGGTGTTTCCAATGCGCAGAGTCTCGGCATAGAAACTCGCCAGGTCCCCGACGAAGACTGGTTTGTGAAAGATGACCTCGCGCATCGCTACCGTCACGAACCGTTCCATCCTGGTGTGTCGGTGTGCCTCTATCGCGCCCGCCATATCGATATAACTCAGGATGATTCCGCCAAAGATTGTGCCTTGCGAATTGGTATCGCGCGGTAGCAGGGTGATGCGTATTGCCGGATCGGTGTATGAACTCATAGTCCTATCGTACAGTGTTTGCTGAGCGAAACGTAAACAGCGATCTTACAGAACCGGGAGCGGTAGCGACCGCACTCAACAATCTCAAGTTAAAATCGTCAATTGAGGATAACGAAGGGAACCACACTTCACTAGACGGTGTTTAACTAAGGTTGAGTGCAGCTGGTCTGGTTGAGCTTAACATCCATTGGCTCCGCGTGGTGGTAATGACGGCTTGTGCTGCGAACAAGCTCTGGCTGGGCATTGTGGGCTCTGCTAGAATCCGCGAGCCAGGTTGTGTCGGCAAGTGAGCAGCGGTCAGCATCTTAAAATGAAAGCCGTCATCTTCAACCAACACGGTGGGCCGGAGGTGCTTCAGTACACTGATGTGCCCGATCCGAAGATCAAGGCAAATGAAGTTCTGGTGGAGGTTCGGGCCTGCTCGCTGAACCACCTGGATATTTGGGTAAGAGGAGGTTTGCCTGGCCTCGAGATTTCCTTCCCGCACATTCTCGGCAATGACATCGCCGGGGTAGTGCGCGAGGTGGGTGAGTTAGCTACCTGGATCCGACCCGGCGACGAAGTGATGTTGCAGCCGGGGGTTTCTTGTAGCCACTGTCTTGATTGTTTAAGCGGCCGGGACAATCTATGTCGCGAGTATTCAGTTCTTGGCCAGAGTCGGGCGGGAGGGTACGCCGAGTTGGTCGTAGCGCCGGCCGCCAATGTAATTCCGAAACCTAAGAATCTGAGTTGGGAAGAAGCGGCTGCACTGCCATTGGTTACCCTGACCGCGTGGCACATGCTGGTGACCCGCGCAAACCTACAACCAGGCGAAGATGTGCTGGTTCATGCTGCCGGAAGCGGTGTGGGTTCAATAGGCATTCAAATCGCCAGGTTACGCGGTGCGCGCGTGATTGCTACGGCGGGGTCCGACGATAAGCTCGCAAAGGCAAAACAGCTCGGAGCCGATGAAACTATCAACTACACCAGAGACGACTGGCCCAAAGAGGTCAGACGATTAACAGGCCGCAAGGGCGTAGATGTCGTTTTTGAACACACTGGCGCCAACACCTGGCCCGGCTCAATTACTTCGCTCAAGAATAACGGCAGGTTAGTGACCTGCGGCGCGACCAGCGGCTTCGAGGGCAAAACTGATATTCGCCAGATCTTTTATCGACACTTAACGATTCTCGGCTCGTTCATGGGTTCAAAGGCGGAACTGTTAGAAGCGATGAAGTTCGTTGAGGAGGGAAAGATTCGCGCCGTTGTTGATCAGACTCTGCCGCTGGCAGAGGCCAGGCGCGCTCACGAGTTGATGGAAGATCGAGCTCAGTTCGGAAAGCTGGTTTTGATTCCGTGAACCGTGACTTGTTCAAGCTCCACTAAATTGCAGTCAGGAAGGAGGACCCTGTCCCCGCCTCAAGCTTGAAAGCCACTCAGCGTAAGAGCGGGGACAGGGTCCTCCTTCCTGACTGCAATTTAGCGAAGCTTGACCCGCCCCTTAAAAACTCGTCTCATCTCCCCTTCTCCCGTCTCCCCGTCTCCGTGTCTTCTCTATCTCCCCGTGTAGTCCTCAACTACAAAACGCTGTCGGAGCTGGGGCATGTTGCCTTGCTCTAGATCGAAGTTGGTTCCCGCAATGACGCGTTTGCCTTCGTCGGTCGTTACCCAGTCAACAACCTGCGGCGCATTTGCACGCAGGTAAGCTGCGTCGTCTTTGTCGATTGGCTTGCCATCCTGCCGGGAGAAAACCCAGATATGTGCGAATTGCCCGTTCCGGATGAATTGCAGGTCTCGCTCGAAAGCCGTACGCGGCACTGGCGAAGTCGGCGGCGGCGGCGGCGGGCTGCACCCTGATGACATTCCAACAACCAGAACGATGAGAACGAGCCACAGAGGCTTTGGAATTTGAAACGATTTGGAACTCATCACCGAGGCATAGCCTCCCCGTATAAAAAGTGTTTTGACGGAACGCCGAGGCTTTCCGCAAAGAATGCGGCGAAGCCACTCTTGGTTCTGCGGAGATTCATCTGATTAAGCCACTCTTGGTTCGGCTGAAACTTACTTTGGTTCTGCTCACGCCTGCTCCTCCCCCCTGACCAATTGTCATCTTGGCAATCAATGGAAACTGGTGGATTCAACTTGAAGTGCAACTTTGAGATTAGTGGTTAAGAGCAAGCTGCGATAGCGTAAGCGTGCTTTTCCAACCACCAAGTCAAAGAAGCACACAAATGAACTATACGCAGCTTGCCCGTGAACAAAGATACCAGATATACGCCTTGAAGAAAGCCGGACATAACCAGAGCTACATCGCCATCATGGTCGGTTGCCATAAGAGCACGATCTCGCGCGAGTTGCAGCGCAACAGCGGGCAGAAGGGCTATCGCCCTCATCAGGCAGATGAACTCGCCTTCGACCGGCAGTGCGAGGCATATCGGTCGCGTATTGCTTGGCAGACCTGGCAACTGGTCGAACAGCTCTTGCGCCAGGATTGGAGTCCGGAGCAAATCGCCGGGCGACTAAAACTGGAGAAACAGCCCACCGTAAGCCATGAATGCATCTATCTGTACGTCTATGCTGAGAAGCGGCGTGGCGGCACGTTACATCAACATTTGCGCAGCCAAAAGAAGCAGCGCAAGCGTTATAGCGGATACATCCGCAGGGGCCAGATTCCCAACCGTACCAGCATTGACAAGCGTCCAGAGATCGTTGCTCGCAAAGGCCGCTTTGGGGACTGGGAGGCTGACACTATCGTTGGGGCCCGCCATAAACGTGGCATCCTCAGCGCCGTTGAGCGTAAATCCAAGTTGACCCGCCTGCGCAACCTGGCCACTAAAGCAGCTGCTGAAATGAAGGACAACAGTATCAAGTTGTTAGCGCCGCTCGCTGATAAGGTGCACACAATAACGGTAGACAATGGTAAAGAATTTTGTGAGCACCAAGAGATCGCCCAGGCTCTTCAGGCGCGCATTTACTTCGCCCATCCTTATTCTAGTTGGGAGCGAGGTCTGAACGAAAACACTAACGGTCTCGTGCGGCAGTACTTTCCCAAGAAGTACGACTTCGGCAGGATCACAGACAAAGACCTGCAACAGGTGGAAGACCTATTAAACAACCGGCCTCGCAAGACGCTCGGTTACCGGACCCCAAACGAAGTATTTTTCAAACAACAGTCTGTTGCACTTCCAAGTTGAATCCGCTACTGACAAACGAGGAATGATAAATGGAAAATGAAATGCTTACTGCATCCCAAAAGTTCATCGATCGCCGCGAATATCAAGGCTGCTCATTCTGCGGGAGATCATCATCTGGCAGCGGCTCATCGCCGTCATCAATCACCCCGGACTCCGGGAGTTCCGGTGGTGGCTGACCCTTTTCCTCACGGATGCGCAGAATGGTGCACTCGGTGTCCTCATAAATGATATCAAACCAGCCGCTCTCGATTGCATTGTTAAAAAACTTGTCGTGGCCATTGTCGGTGAACACGAACCGCGCGCCAAATCGATCGCGGATGAGCGGACCCGGATCTTCTTCCTCTCCCAAAGTGATCCGATCATAAAGCTTTGACAGCGTCGGATCGCTGTCGAAAAGGTAGGTCGGATCAAGACCCGACACGTAGTTGTGACTCGGGTCGTAGTAAAAGAGCCGGGGGAAATCGTCCCAGTCGGTATTGAATACGATCTGGGCCGAGGTGACATTCGCACGCATCCAAACGGCGCCGGCCCGGTAATAGTCATGCGATTCGCTGCTTTTAATATCTGCGACCGTCGCCTGTAAATTGAAGGACAAGACTACTCCCAGGAGTACTGCAATCACGGCAGCGCCGATCATCCGCACGAGCTCCACGCGGTCGTCGGTAATCGGTGGTGGCCCATGTTCGTGGCGATCGAGAAAGGGCTGCAACTCCTCACGAACGTCAGTCGGCAGTCCCGTCAACGCCGAGCGCACTCCTACCAGCCAGGGCTGCAGGGCAAAGGCAGAAAACATGATCGCGAATGGTGGCCAGTATTCGGCTATGCGCTTCCAACGTGCCGTCATGATCATCAACGCGGTGGAGAAGATCAGAAAGAAGAGCGGGTGGGCGGCTCGCTTTCGATCCGCGGGATCAAAAGCGATGTACCCAACGAGCATGGCGACGCAGGCCACCAATGAGTTTCCAATAAATTCCCAGGAATTGTACGGATACCATTCCTGTCCAACCTTGGTTGAAAAGTCCGACGTAACAAGTTTTATTCTCAAGTGTTGATAGAAGAGGTACAGGTTCTTCGGAAAGTAGGGGTTGATAACGAATCCCGCCGCTGTCCCAGCCAGCACCCACACAATTGGTCGCCATTCGAAGCGACGTTCCGTCCAGCCGATGACCGCCACCCAGATGAACACCGCCAGAATCAACAGCACAAACATGTCGTAGGTAAGTGTGAAGATGAATGCGAGCGGAGCCAGCAGCCAATACTTTTTCTTGAAGAGCAGATAAATTCCGGCAATGAGGTAAATGATCGCAAAAGGGGGGGCCTTTCCCATGTTTAACCGGTATAGGAACGGAGCGGAGCAAGCAAGCAGTGCGACCAGCCAAACCAGAACATAACGAATACGGTGGTGTATCAGCAGCCAGTAACAGGAAAGGACGGCGACACTTGCGAAGATAACTGAGGCGATCTTGGCTCCGAGTCGTCCGTCACCAAATGTAAATGGAGTCTGGAAAATGTGAAAAAGGAAATGATGATCGACGTACTGGTTGGGATTCAGCGTGGTCAGCGGCAACCAGGTGAAAATCGGTGGGAAGGTTCGGTTGCGCAACCCTTCCCAGAGCATCCGGCTCCACTTAATGTGGTAATAACCATCGAAGTCGCCGCAGCAAATTGCATCGGTGGAGAATTGAAGTTTCCAGAAAATCAGCCCAATGATGATTGCTCCGGTGCCCAACTGGACGCCGCGCGTTGAAGTCTCAGACTGTAGCGCATTAGAAAGCTTTGGCGAGATCTTCATCTATTGACGTTCTTCGATACGCGCAACCAAATCTCAAAGATGTTCAATAAGATCAAGAAGAGTTCGCAGCTCTATTGGTTTAGTCAGGTGGGCATTAAACCCGGCATCCAGAGACCGCCTGCGGTCGTCGAACATTGAGAAACCGGTGATGGCAACCATTGGAACTTTGTCGTAACCGGGAAGTACGCGCAAAGCTCTGGCCAAATCGTATCCGTTCATTCCCGGCATGCCGATATCGGAAATGATCACGTCAAACTTTTGCCGGCGCGCTGCGTCAATTGCAGCAAAAGCCGAATCAGCAGTAACCACTTCATAACCTTCGTGAGTGAGCAACACCGAAAGTAGATCCGTGACATCCGCCACATCATCCACTACCAGGGCCTGACGCTTACGTTCGAGATTGTTCGTGGACTTTTGATCGAAAACTGTTTTCCCGGTTGTTCTGTCGATCGGCGGCGACAAGTACTGACCGGGAAAATCAAAGAGAATCGACTCAACGGCACCAAGGGAGACGGAGTTACCCTGCATGATTAGACCTTTCCGAAAGTTGTTAGCGATATAGGCGGCTTTGGAAACTCTCATAATTTAGCCGAATTCACTGATTCGTGTCTACGTTTCCCCCGGCTTTAGCAGTCCCCGCAACAGAATCTTGACATCGACCTTCTAGAGTCTGATTTATGTACCCGGCGGGCAATCTATTCATTCCAACAGCACACGGGCGCATCGAAGCTATCTTGAAAGAGCCTGGCGGAAGTACCGCTCCAGGGGCTGCGCTCGTTCTTCATCCCCATCCGTTAGGCGGGGGCACCATGCACAACAAGGTAGTGTTTCGCGCAGCCAGCGCCTTGAATGACGCCGGACTGATCACCCTGCGAATAAATTTTCGCGGCGTGGGTCAGAGTACAGGCGAGCACGACGAGGGGCGCGGAGAACTCGACGACGTGCGCGCGGGGTTGGATTATCTTGAAAAAGAATATCGGGACCTTGGCGTCACGCTTTGTGGGTTTTCCTTCGGGGCCCGAGTTGGACTGGAAGTCGGCATATCCGACGAGCGCGTTATTAACCTGATCAGCATCGGCACTCCGGTGGACAAATACGATTTCAGTTTCCTGGAGACTTGTCGTAAATCGATATTATTTGTGCAGGGTGACAAAGACGAGTTTGGTGAGCTTGCGAAACTAAAAGAGATTGTGGCGAAGCTCGAGCCACATACTCAGGTTCAGCTTTCAGTAATTGAGGACGCAGAACATTTCTTCGAAGGTCGTTTGGATGAATTGAAACGCGTGATCAAGGAGTGGGTGATGAAACAACTCAACAGTGCTGAGTCATCATTGCCAAAGAACGCGGCGCAGTAGGGCTGAGATGAAATCAAACTGCCCCAGAGTAGTCAACCCACAGAACCATTTGCGGTAGCCAACATGGCAATTAGAATCGATTGATCCCGCTCTCGCTGCTTGCTAGCATCTATTGGGCTACCGCAGAGCGGCGGGTGAATGGTTGTTGCGGGGCCTGAGTGCTGGGTTCCATTGGCTTACCGCAAATGGTTCTGTAGTTGAGTGTTGCTGGGGCTGGTCGAACTTAGGTCCATTGGCTAACCGCAAATGGTTGACAGTAGTGATTTCACCGACTAAGTACCTAACTGAGAGGATTGACAAACTCTCCCAGTCCGACTAGTTTCTCTTCGCAATCGTATTACTGACGGTCAGAAAGAAACGCGTCCTTCTCCACTGTGCACGGAGCGATGCTCCGAACATCACCTGATCGCAGAAGCCTTCAGATCCATTTCCTTCTTGGAGTTAACCAGATGAACAGAATCAACGGTCTGATCTTGACCACCGTTCTAGCGTTGGCCCTGTGTTCGATTGCCGCCAGTTTCTTCACTGCATCGCTAGCACAACCCGGGCAGCAGGACCCGTCTAGTTCCCGCAAACCTGCGTGCGGCTGCTTCATCTGCGGGGACCTGGCCCGGGAAGCCTCGCGAAAAGGCATCATTCTTCCCTTCAATTTTGTGGAGTTCGAGGACAAGAAGGACTGTGCCGGCATCCTTTCCGAAGACGCGTGCCCTGCGGAGCTGGCACAAATCCCAAAAGAGAAGCGGGAGGGCTTCTGCCAGAAGATCAAGGCGGGTCTCGATTTCACCTCCTTCAAAGACTCCTGCCCCGTCTTGGCGGCGGCCTGTGAGCCGGAAGACAAAACGCCGCCGGAAGAGAAGAAGCCTGACGAGAAGAATCCGAAGTGCGAGAATTATTCAGGCGAGATCACTTGTGACTGCAACGCCGATGGGCAGGACGAAACGACGAAGGCATTCGAGTCTTGCGGCCTACCAAGCAACTGGCCGCGGCAATTTAAGTCGAGGTGCGAAGACTGGGTGCAGACGGACGGCGGGTATGGCTACGGCACCGACATTGCGATCCAGCACCAGGCTCAAGACTACTTGGCGTCTCTGAGGTGTTCCGCGCTCAAGTGCCACAGGGAATACAAAGCCTGTGAACAGGAAGCGCAAGAGGAATATGAAAAGTGCATTTACTCGGGGGTCAGACGTGTTCGTGTTAGTTGCTTACGTCAGCAGAATGCCGCTAACAATAAGTGTGTTCAGAGTCGTGATAACTGTATGAAGCAGATCAGACGATTTGGCCCGGGCACGGGGCCAAGACCGCAGCCTTTGCCAACCCAAACGCCACCGGCATAATACCCGCCCCGAGGTGAACACGAGGGCCGTGGTTCAGTGACCGTGAGAAGGTGATCGTCAACCAGTCCAGCTATCGGATATGAGAATCGAGACGATAAATCATCTACCTGTCCGACGCTCGAGCCTTCGAGACATCCAATCAAGTGAAGAGAAGTTAGTAGTGTCGTGTGTTCAGTATCTCCGTGTCTTCTTGCGGAGCCTGCGGCAAAACGATCCACGAAATCCCAGGGGACCTGGAAATGGTCCATGTTCAAGGGGGAGCGTAGCCCCCTGGGAAAGGAGTAGTCAACCATCCCATATGTTCGTCGAAGTGAGTAACGCCAACTAAGGAGTAACTAGGAACCCATCTGGCAATCGAAAGAGTCA
>JBGTHZ010000110.1:0-6304 GCA_041745915.1 Pyrinomonadaceae bacterium
TGACTCTTTCGATTGCCAGATGGGTTCCTAGTTACTCCTTAGTTGGCGTTACTCACTTCGACGAACATATGGGATGGTTGACTACTCCTTTCCCAGGGGGCTACGCTCCCCCTTGAACATGGACCATTTCCAGGTCCCCTGCGATTTCGTGGATCGTGTTTGCCAAGTGAAAGATTGAACCGCTCGGCTGTGCAGAGCAGCCTTACTCAGACATTGATTGACCAGGGAAGGACTTGATCATGCGTTGGAGAGAAGGCCGTCAGAGTGCGAACATAGAAGATCGGCGCGGAATGGGGCGCGGGGGGATGGCGATCGGAGGTGGCCTCGGCGGTATCGTAATTCTTGTGATCGCATTACTGCTCGGTGCAGATCCGCGGCAGCTGTTGGAGCAGTTGCCCAGCGATACACAGGCCCCTGCCAGTCAGTCACGCCCAACCAACCCGGAGGAAGAAGAACTTCGAGGGTTGGTTGGGGCCGTGCTCGCCGATACTGAGGACGTTTGGAATGACATCTTTCGTCAGATGGGACGGCAATATCGCGAACCTACGCTCGTACTGTTCACCGATCAGGTCCAGTCAGCTTGTGGAGTCGCCGGCGCTGCGGTTGGTCCATTCTACTGCCCGGGTGACCAAAAACTCTACATCGACCTGTCGTTTTATCGTGAGTTGAGGACGCGCTTTCGGGCTCCAGGCGATTTTGCCCAGGCATACGTCATTGCGCACGAAGTAGGCCATCATATCCAGAATCTGCTTGGAACAATGGACCAGGTAAACTCGGCCCGCCAACGGATGAGTGAAGCTGAGGCCAATCAGCTTTCAGTGCGGCTCGAACTCCAGGCTGATTTCCTGGCGGGCGTTTGGGCACATCATGCGCAGAAGCGAGGTGTACTCGAGCAGGGCGACGTCGAGGAAGCCCTCGGGGCGGCCAGCGCCATCGGCGACGACCGGCTGCAGCGTGAAACGCAAGGGTACATGGTTCCAGACTCGTTTACTCACGGTAGCTCGGAGCAACGGATACGCTGGTTTCGAAAGGGACTCGAGACAGGCGACATTCGTCAGGGCGACACGTTCAATACGCGAAGTTTGTAGGTGCTAGATCTCAAGCTGCGCCAGCACGGGAAAATGATCCGAGGCGCCGGCGACTTCTGCGGGAGTAGTAATCACTTCGCAATCTATCAACCGTTCGGCAAAAGGGATTGGCACAAAAACATAGTCGAGCCGGAGGTGCGGATCCCAGGTAGGGAAGGTGTAGCCCTTTACCTCGGGATGCAGCAGCCGGAACCCGTCCGCATACTTGGCATCGAGCATGACTTGAATGGTGTCACGTTGAATATCGCGACCGCTGATCCAGACCAGGGCCCGGATCCATGCCGGCATGCGCCTCACATCGAGCACTTCACCTGGGGCCAGGGTATTGAAGTCACCGACCACGACATGAAACCCCTGCTGGTGTCGCTCGATGCCTTTTAGCAACGCCTTAATCTCTAGCGCCCTGCGACGCTCGCTCCACTTGGAAAACATGGAACGGAGATGCAATCCGAAGATGCGAGCCTCGGTTCCCGCGAGCACAATCTCCAGAAAAGAGTGTTTGGCTCCAGCCGGGTAATGCCATTCATGGTAAGAGATTTCAACTCGACTGAGGAAAGCGATCGAGTGTGCTCGCTGTGCCGCCCAGAAAGGAAAGTCCGCTGCTTTTGCCAATGCCTCGATCACCCGCGTGTCCGTCGCTTCCTGAAACACAACCAGATCGGGCGAGACTGTTCGGATGACTTCGGCCAAACGAGATTCTCGCCCACTACCTGCAAAGCGAATGTTGTAGCTCAGTAGCTTTAGAATCACGAACCGGCCTCTGCCTCAATCACGGTAAAGTAGGGTTCATTGAATAAAACATCGCGGGCATATAGCACCAGACTGGCGGTGGCTTGAAAGTTAACTGGTCGGCCCAGCAACTGTTGCAGATCCTTGCGAAGTTTGTTGAGGCCAATTGCGATTGCCGGATCTTCATCACAGAGCGGCTTCGTGTGGAGGCCCGGAATGTAATACTCATCTTTGTCCCAGTATTCCATAACCTTATTTCCCACCAGGGTAACATCGAGGTCGCTGGTTCCCTTTCCGCCTGCATCAAACGGCTTCCCCTCTTCCCAACGTTTGTTTGTAACCACGCTGCCTCGCAGCACGACCCCGGTACCGGGTGGCAGGTCTGCTTGCAGCCGTTTATAAAACGCCATAAACAGTAGTTGGTCCCCGCCGAACCCCAGTAGTAAAACCCGTTCCCGGATTTCCCTTTCGTCCATGTCTTTCACATCTTTGGTCATGCCTGATTCTATCTCTCCTACACACGATGTTCGTCTTAACTTTATATACGCCTGGTAGCCCAGAGGTCGAGGGCCGCCCGAATCGCAAGACACGATCCACGAAATCACACGAAATGTCACTAAAAAGATCGCTGTAGCCGGTGGGTTGTCGCAGCTGCGCGGCCAGGAGATCTCAACTCACAGAACCGCTTGCCGTAGCCAGCGGATGTAGCTCTCAACTTTATCGAAACTGCTCAAACCCGACTATGGTAAGAATCGGTCGTAGCGCATATAGGCAATCAGATCAGATCAACCGTTTTTCAGTCGTAGATGTCGCTTGCTGCCGTAGCGAAACCGACGGACTTGCTTATTTAGGCACTCACCCGCCTCTGTCACGCTTACTGCTAAGGTGAATGCTAGCATCCACTGGCTACGGCAAGCGGTTCTGTGACTTGAGAGCTCCCATCCTGGGGAATGATTCCCAGCGCTTATCGCTAGGGTTGAGCCCCTAAAGGGAATTCGCTGTCCTTCTATTGTCAGTCTCACGCTGTGATAAACTGCGGCACGGTTTTCACCTAACAGTTCTGGCATTTCACACCATCATTCAGGAGAGTTTATGTTTCCAGGCAAACCGCTTGTCGTCAGCTGTCTATTATTGGTCATCCTGGGCCACGGTTCTTATTTCACGCGGGCGCAGGAAGCAACACCAACCCCCCAGGTCTCGCCGTCGCCATCACCTACGGTCGAGTCGAAGGAAGATCAAAACAAATCACCATACCAGAGGGCCTTCGAGCGTCTTGAATGGCGCAGCATCGGGCCCGCTAACATGGGCGGTCGCATTGCAGACCTGGAGGGAGTACCCGGCGACATAAATACTCTCTATGTCGGAACTGCCTCCGGTGGACTGTGGAAAACAACCAACGGCGGGGTGACCTGGAAACCGATCTTCGAACGCCAGGGAACTATATCCATCGGCGACATTGCTCTGGCGCCGAGCAACACCGACGTCGTTTGGGTAGGTACCGGCGAATCAAATACGCGCAACAGTGTTTCCTTCGGCGATGGAGTGTACAAATCGACAGATGGCGGCAATAGCTGGCAACACATGGGATTGAAGGACAGCGAACGAATCTCCGCCATCGCAATTCACCCACAGAATCCTGACGTGGTTTACGTAGGCGCACTCGGACACGCATTCGGCCCAAACGAAGAGCGTGGCGTTTTCATGACCACGGATGGCGGTAAGACCTGGACCAGGACGCTTTACGTCGATAGAGAACACGGCGTTTCCGACCTCGATATCGATCCAACCAATCCAAACATTCTCTATGCCGCGATGTGGAGTTTTGAACGCAAACCCTGGACTCACCGCAGCGGCAGCGAGAAAGGTGGCGTATTTAAGTCAATAGACGGCGGGCGCACCTGGAAGAAGTTAACCACCGGGCTGCCTAAGCTAATTGGGAGAATTGGGGTCAGAGTGGCGCCCAGCAATCCAAACGTCATTTACGCGATCACGGAAGCGAAAGAAGGCACGCTCTATCGTTCCGATGATCGTGGCGAAACCTTCAGGCGAGTCTCAGAGGAAGCCCGGATTGTCTCGCGCGGCTTCTATTACGCGACGGTAAGAGTCGATCCGCTGAATGAGAACCGTGTTTATGCCGTGGCCTCAGGTCTTTTTGTTTCCATCGACGGCGGCAGGACCTTTCGCGCGATCACCGGCAGAACTCACATCGACTATCACGCTTTCTGGGCCGATCCAAAGAACCCGAAGCGACTCTGGCAAGGACAGGATGGCGGGATTGCCGTTTCCTATGACGGAGGTGAATCGTGGGAGTACGTCAACAATATTCCGCTGGGCCAGTTTTACCAGCTTCACGCAGACAATAGACTTCCCTTCTACTATGTGATGGGTGGGTTGCAGGACAATGGTTCCTGGACCGGGCCCAGTCGCACCCGCGAGCCGGCAGGCATTCTGAATGATGACTGGCGTATGGTCAGCTTTGGGGATGGTTTCTACGTTATCAATCATCCGGACGAGCCGGAGCTTTACCTGTCCGAATCACAAGGCGGTAACATTGCTCGAACCGACTTTCGCACCCGCGAACAGCAAGGGGTCAATCCCTGGGGACGAGGCAGCGGAGGTGGTCCGGCCGCGGGCCAGAAATATCGCTTCAACTGGAACTCACCAATCATTCCCTCGCCTCATGACAAGAACACAGTTTACTTTGGTGGCAACGTCGTTTTCAAATCTGCTGACTTTGGAAAAACGTGGGAGCAAATTAGCCCCGATCTGACAACGAACGATCCGGAAAAACAGAAGGACGCCGGTGGTCCCATAGCCTTTGAGAACTCTACGGCCGAATACTACACCACTATCATCAGCCTGGCTGAGTCTCCAGTGGAGAAAGGCCAACTCTGGGCCGGTACCGACGATGGGAATCTCCAACTGAGCAACGACGGCGGCAAAAACTGGAGGAACATAATCCGGAATGTGTCCGGACCTGCCCCTAATTCGCCGGTGTCCCACATTGAGCCTTCGCGTACGGGCGGGCAAGTGGCTTATGTCGCGTTCGATCGACATATGCTCGACGACTTTCGTCCGTATGTGTTTAAGACCGCGGACGGCGGCGCCACCTGGCAGAACATCTCCGGAAATTTGCCGCCCAGGGCCTACGTCCAGGTGGTGCGCGAAGATCCCAGGAACGCGAGCCTGCTCTACGCCGGCACTGAGATTGGACTTTTTGCTTCCTACACCGGGGGGCGGGAGTGGATAGCACTCAATCTAAAGAACCTGCCCAATGTGTCGGTGCATGACATTATGGTCCACCCGCGTGAGAACGATCTGATACTCGGCACACATGGACGCAGTATATGGATTCTTGATGATGCCGCTCCCGTGCAACAGATGTCGCCGGCAATTCTAAGTGGCGAAGGACACCTTTTTCCGGTTCGGCCGGCGCTACGTTTCACGACAAGGTTCACGCGCTACGGTATTGGCGACAAAGTATTCACTGGACCAAACCCACCATACGGAGCTCTGATCAGTTACTACCTAAAGGACAAACCGGATGATAAGGCCACCTTCAAAGTTCAGATTCTTGACCGGAACGGGAAACTCGTACAGGACATTGACAGGCCTGCCAAAGAGAAGGGACTCAACCGGGTAACCTGGAACCTTCGTTTCGGTGGCGCGGAGGTCAGGAGACCGCCCAGCGAAGAGGAAACATCGTTCACTGGCCCACCTCGCGGTCCTCAGGTACTGCCGGGCACCTACACTGTGAAGCTGACAATCGGCGCCCGTACACTTGAAGAGCGCATTGAAGTGCGACTGGATCCGACGATTACTGTGCCTCTTGACGATCTTCAGTCTCAGCTTGATCTGGCGCTGGCGCTGCGCGACATGCAATCAGCAGCCAACACTGTTCTGCGGTTCCTGGATAGCATCAGGGACCAGCTCAAGCGCACACAAACAACTGTCAGGACCCTCAACAAGGAGCCCGACAAGGACCTGACGAAAGCACTTGAAGACTATGTGAAGGAAGTGGAAGCGCTTCAGGATCGGCTCGCGCGGCGCAGTGAAGGACTGGGACTAGGAGGGAGAGTTAGAGTTGCCGATCAGGTGGGAGGGCTCTTCTTTGCTGTCGATGGAGTGAATGCAGCTCCCACTCCATACCAGCGGCAGTACTTTAATGAGATTCAACCGGAGTTCCGGCTAAGGATGGATGAAGCTAACAAGTTTATCCGCGAAAAGGTCCCTGAGTGGAATGAGAAATTACGTACATGGAATGCACCGACGCTCTCAACGCGCAAGCCAGTTGAGTTTTAAGGTTATCGAAGAGTGAAGTATCGGGTAACTATTCGGGTCGCTTAAATTCACAGGTCAGATATCTGAGTTGGTCTGTCAAGTCATTTTTGATATCCGGCTTATCCTTCCTTCTGCACTTGGAGTGATAGAACTCGGGCCAGAGGGGATTGTCTCCGCTGCAGGGCGCGGTGGTAAGTCTCCTCGCA
>JBGTHZ010000111.1:0-46837 GCA_041745915.1 Pyrinomonadaceae bacterium
CGTAGCGGGACGACGCGTGTTCAGCAAGGAGTTTCACCCAAGCCAGCTCGTTTTGTCGAAAGCAGCCACTTTGGCTCGAGCTATAACTTGCTGATAAAAGAAAAAACAAAAAAACAAAGCCGGAAGAACTATAAGGAAGGCAAGCCAAAGCTCGCGTGATCATCGGCGAGTTGAAGGAGATATCGAAGAAAAGGTACGTCGGTTCGACCACCTTCGCCTCCATTTACGGGGCGTTAGGCGAGAAGGATGAAGCTTTTGTCTGGTTGGAGAAGGCTTACGACGAACGCGATTCAGTTCTAATGTTGCTTAAGGTCGAACCGATGTTTGATGACTTGCGGCCCGATCCAAGGTTCAATGCTCTGCTGAAACGCGTCGGCCTGGAACCGTGAGAAACTTTTGACCGGTGGAGTAGGTCGCGTTCGGGACTCAAACCCAACTACTAAAAGTTCAGTTTCAAGCCAAACTGAAACTGACGCGAATCGTAGGCTGCGGTCGGGTTGCTGTAGAAGCGCCCGGCGCCATCCCGCTGCCCGAAGGCATTTACGTCAAGGAAGAAGGGCGACGCGGCAGCTTCGTTGAAGCGATTGAACAGGTTGAAGCCTTCAGCAATAAGGTCCAGTCTGACACGTTCGCCAAAGCGAATTCCGCGCATGACGCGCAAATCAACCGAGGCGTACCCATGGGTAATGCCGCGATTGCGTCCGAGGCTGCCACCTGTAAAAGGGGTCGTCGGGACGAATAGCGCGCCGCCGTCAGAGACGCTCGGGCGATCATTCGAGCTTTGAAGGTCACCACTTGAGTCCGTTCCCGTAAGGATGTTGAAGGGACGTCCCGAAGAGATTTCGATAATCGGCGCGATCGTAAAATCTGAAAAGAAACGATGTGCCGCGCTCGATGAACTGCGCCAATCCAGGGGTGAGCTTAATGCCCCGCTGAATACGAAACGATGGCGCTGGTCAAAGAGCGAATCCGCACGTTCGGCGCGGAAGTTGCGATTGTCCTGCGGCTTAAGGAGAGTTTGCAGGTCGGAGGAATCGTCAATCGAATGCGACCAGGTGTAAGAAGCCAGGAACTGGAAGTTGTCTGCGAAGCGTCTCTTCAATTCCAGATTCATAGCGTTGTAGCTTGAGTTGCCATCGGAAAGTTGGGCGCTCACATCGCCGAACGGGGTGATGGGACCGGGGGTCCGCAGGGAGTTCGCTGCGGCTAGTGCGGCGTCGAACGCTGCCTTGTTCACCGCGCCTCCGGTTATTGAGTTCACAAAGAAATAATTAGGCGCGTTCGGCCGAAAGTAATTGGCGGCAATCGGACTGACGACGCCTTGACCCAACGCGTTACGGCCTACAAGACCCGGAATAATCACAGTATATCCCGGAGGACACGCGGGAGTTCCAGGAGGGGCCGGACAGCCAACTGGCAAAGGTAAGAATAAAGCCTGGGCATTGCTCAACGGGTTAGAGAAAGCGAAGCGGCGAAAATTTTCAATCAGGAGTTCCGGTTGTGGCGCATTCACGTCCTGCGGGTGGGGCAGATGATGGGCCCCGACAAAAATGTAGCCGGCCGAAAACGACATGTTCTTTGTCAACTCTCGCTCGATCGTCAGGTTAGCCTGGTTGGCGTAGGCATATTCGAAGTCTTTACCTACGGCGAGCGTGAACGGGAACAGCGGACCAAAGCCGACAAAGGTTTGATCGTTGAAGCGCACTCTGCCGGGCAGATATTCCGCCGACCGCGCGACTCCCGGGGTCGTGAAGCCTGCGCCTAAGGGCGCGCAAAGAGCATTCGTCGTGGCCGCCGAGCAGACCGTTCCTTGAAATATCTGTAACAGATTCAGGAGCTGATTGGGTGCGGGGTTGCCTGGCAGAACGTTAAAATATTGCTGTTGTTGAGAAGCGTCGGCGATGTCGGAGTTGAATGCCACCGCCAGCAGCGGGTGGTCGTAAAACAAGCCGTACGCAGCGCGGAGAACAGTCTTGCCGTTGTTGTTGATGTCCCAGGCTACTCCTATTCGCGGTGCGAAGTTGTTCTTATCGCGCGGGAAGCCCTGTTGCACACCCACCGCGTCTTGGGCCGTTAGCAAGTCGCCCGCAGAGAGCGCAATACCGGTAAGAGGATCTGTAAAAGCGACTGGCGCAATTGTATCCGTCAACTCGATGTCGTACCGCAGACCGTAATTGAGAGTCAGGTTCGGACGCAGCTTCCACGAATCCTGGGCGAAGAAAGCGAGCGGGCGGTTCTTGATCGTACTGTTCGGGTTCCCGAAGCCTTGAATGAACGCGCTGGGGAAACCCAATCCGTAGGACTGCACCGGCGTTATGTCGGGAGCGTTTGTGGGTAGGCCGCCGGTAATAAAGCTCGCCAGGGTACTGCGAGCTACTCCGCCAAAATTCAACAGTCCGGGGAAGTTCAACTCAAAGAGGGCGCTGATATCGATAAAGTTAATATCGCCACCGAATTTGAACGTGTGATTACCATGAATGTAGTTCAGGTTATCGGCAAACTGATACCGTTTTTCTGTGCGATCGACCGGCGAGAACGGATTCGAACCCATAAAAGCCGAGCCGATCACCTGAATTGCCGTTCCGGGAATCTGCGAGTCGAAAGTTGCATGGCGCCGTCCGAAGTTGAACTTTGCCTCATTCACCAGGCTGTTCGACATCGTCGAAGCGAGAGAAGCTGCGAATGAGATGTCGCGCAAAGTCTGAATCCCCGTGCGCGAGAAGTCATTCTGTCCCAGCGTCTGGTTCTGTGATTCGTCCTGGATACCGGTCAGGTCACTGGGATTGTAGCCGAAGCGCAGCGTTCCATGATGCTTGCTATTGAATTGATGATCGCCTCGCAGCGAGAAGAAGGTCGTCGCTTCCGAGATCGGGAAGATACGCGAAAGGCTATTTAGCGGCCGAAATGCGATCGGCTGGCCCGCCTCGTTAACCGTCACGAAGTTCGGCAATATCCCATTGTTGGCAAGAGATGGAATGGGTGCGCCGGTAATGAAAAACCTGCCGCCGATTATTTGACCGGCAGGAATAGCCCCGCCCGGACTGCGTAGTGGGCTGAACCCGTTCAGACCCAGCTGTCCGCCGGATGAGGCGAAGGTGGCGTAGGTAATTGCAGCACCCACGACCTGGGCGCGCACCGCGGCATCGGCGATCGTCGCGGCTCTGGCAAGTTCACCCTGGATGTATGTGGCCTGGGCAGGAGTAATGTTCGTGTACACATTAGTGAACGGCAGAAACGGCGCCCCAATTGTGACGCTACCGGTCAAGCCGGCGCCTACATCGCTGGTAAAGAACCCCGACTCCTGGCGCCGACGCTGCTCGAAGCTGGTAAAAAAGAAAGTGCGGTCTTTTACGATTGGTCCGCCAAAGGTCGCCCCGTACTGAACACGAGTGAAAGGTGGCTTTTTGTTCGGGTCGTTGTCGATGATCGGCGCGAATGCGTTGCGCGCTTGAATTGTCTTGTGACGCAGAAACCCGAAGACGTTACCGTGAAATTCATTCGTGCCGCTCTTCGTCACCACATTGACTATGCCACCCGTGGCGCGGCCAAACTCGGCTGCGTAGGAATTGGTTGCCACTTGATATTCCTGCACGGCTTCCTGGCTCACGGTTGAGCGTGCAGCATTTATCGAATTGTCCGTGAAGTCAGCGCCGTCAACCTGCACCAGCGTGGAGCGTCCACGCTGCCCACCTATGTTCAGACCCGACGTTGGCGCTGGTCCGATAGGTCGACCGTTGTCGCGGCCCACGGTTGAGAGCGTCAGTGCAAATCCGGTAGCGCTGCGTTCGTTGATGGGCAGCTCATTAATACGCTTCTGATCAATCGTGCTGGAGACTGTGGTGTTCGTAGGTTCTACAAGAGCCACCTCAGCGGCAGAGATATCGACAGTAGCATCAACAGAACCGATAGTCAGCGGGATATCGAGATTCGCGCGCTGCCCCACCGTCAATGTTACGCTCGGAATTCTTCCCCTGGAAAAGCCATCCGCTTCTACCGTTACCTCGTAGTCTCCAGGAGGTAGATTAGTGATCTGGTAGTAGCCCTCATCATTGGTGATTGCAGCGCGGGTGAAGTTGGTTGCGAGGTTGCGCGCCCTGACAGCGGCGTTGACGACCGCAGCTCCCGCCGGATCACGTACCACTCCGTTCAAGTCAGCGGCGTTCGATTGAGTCTGACCGAGAGCCACACTCGCGCACAGAATTGTCGCTACCATGAGGAAACTAATCCGAATCGAGGCTACCCAACGGGGGGACGCAAACATCATTGTGTTCTCCTTAGCTAAGTTGAGGCCCGGCTACCCGCGCAGGTATCCGGTTTGCACAGTACGCTGGTAGTAGAAAGCGAATGACCCTACCAACAGTTTGTGGAATAGACGGATACAAGTTCTAGTTGGTTTCACGGCGTGTTAGGGGAGTGATTATTATGCCGCCGTACATCAGCCGCGCTCCTTGAGAATGTCGACTGGAGCACTCCAAACTTAAAACGCTCAGTCTTTTTACCCCAAAAGTGGGCCTGTGGCAAGACATATTAATCACGCTAACTGGTAGAAATGTGAAGAATTAAGCGTTTTGAGCGCAAGGGATCCTCTTACGTTTGGAGGTGGAGTTTCAAGGGTTCTGCGAGGGACGTGTGGTGCGCGCGACTTTGCGCCGAAGGCGAGTGCTGGTACCGAAAAAAAGAATCGCGGCTTCCGCCAAAGAGGGTACGAATGCCGCCCGCCGTAGCAGACTACAAATACGCAAACGCGAGTCGAATTTTCTCCCATACTCTAGCCGATATTCGCGAGCCAGTGGCGCAAATGAGGCATTTTGCCTCAGTCCTTCGAGTTGCGGTGTGATTGCCTGCGCCGCGATCTCTCCGCTTTCGAGCGCTATCAGCATGCCGCTTCCTGAAAAAGGATCTATGAAAGCAGCAGCATCGCCAACTGCGATCAGCCCTGCTGCGGGGACGAGCTTTCGACGTCCAAAACTCTCCAGCGAAACGCTCAACCATTCCGAGCGCGCTTGAGCATGCGCTAGGGTGTAGGCCGCCCGGGGATTTCTGAAGACGCTCTCTCGGATTACGACTTCGGGATCTGAGCCACAACGGCGAACATCTTTGGCAGAAGCGATGAAGCAGAAATTGCTGGCGCCGCCTTCAACGCTGCTCAAGCCGCCATAGCCTCCAGGGTACGAGTAAATCTCACACGCTTCCGGCGCTGCTCGAGCGTTCTCCAGATGGGCTTTGAACGCCACCAGGCGGTAAGGACTCATGTGTTCAGTCTTCCGGCGAAAGTTGAGCTTTCGTGCGAGGGCACGACTTCTACCGGTCGCGTCAACGGTTACCAGCGCATAGTGGTCCTTTATCTCGGTTCCGCACTTCAGCCGAAGCCCACGCACGCGGCCGCGATCTAATATCAACTCTGAAGCGTGAGTTTCTTCGAGTACTACGACGCCAGCCCTTTTTGCTCTTTCGAGGAGCTTCTGATCCATCTCAGCGCGACTGAGACCAAGCGCCCGTCCACCAGCCCCAAACCATGCGCTGGGAACGTTAACGCTGCGCCCTCTTTGCGAATAGAAGACTGTCTGCGTAAGCGACGCGGCCCCGGCTGAGATCATCTGGTGAGCAACTCCGAGGCGCTCGAAATGCCCCAGACACTCCGGCGAAATGAATTCACCGCACAGTTTTGGCCGTGGAAATCGTTTTTGCTCAACCAGCAAAACGCGGGCACCCTTGGTGGCCAGATGAATCGCAGCGCTCGTTCCCGCAGGCCCGGCCCCGGCTATGGCAACATCGAAAGTGTCTCCCAGGTTAGTCATTGAGTTGCGCCGACATTCTCAGCATGGTCCATGTGATCGGCATGGGCACTGAGCCGGGGGCGCTGATTGTTTCTTTCGTACCGGGTCCCGTGTGCGTCACTCCCTTCGGCTCGAGCGCTGAGGACCAGTCGATAGGGAAACGTGCGCTCAATGCGAACGTCTTCCAGGCCCGCCTGGGCCGCCAGATTAATCAACTCTTGCGGTTTAAAGCTTCTCAGGATCGAAAGGGCGCCGTCTTCCCTGACCAGGCGATTGTGCAGGAGCATCCGACCCACCGTTCGATACAAGTGGTATGCGATCGGATGACGATGAAGATCGATTATGAAAATCCGCCGCCGGGCAACGCGCTTTAACTCCCGTAGGGCCAGCACAGCTTCCCGGGCGTCAAGGTGATGTGTGAACAACGAACAGATTGAATAATCAAACGAGCCGTCGCCGAACGGAAGACTGAGGGCATCTGCGCGGATAGAGACGATCTCTCTCCTGCCGCCCGACTTCTCAAGAACCGCTTTGGCTGAGCGAGCGTTTAATTCCACGGCAGTGAAACGGCCTTTGAGATTGTTCTTTCTGGACCAGTCAGCCGCCACCCGCAAGAGTTCGCCCGATCCAGCCCCTACGTCGAGCACGGAGAAGGTACGCAGATCGGCTTGCTTAATGTCGGCCAGCAACGACAGCCGCAAGGCCCTCGCGTCGCCTAACCATCGATTAACGAGTTGCAGCTCAACAATGCAGCCTTCGTATTCTTCTGGAGTGTAGTCACCGATGTCGAGATGCTCGAGATCATTGCTGCGCTTGCGGAACCTGTCGAACATAGATAGTTATAATGAGCCACTCCCAGCGTCCGATGTTAGCTCATAGTGGTCTAACTCAAAGAGATGAGTGGTGGAACCGATTTCAAATTCACGATTGGGCTCACCGCCTGCTACAGAACCGCACTCAACTGACCAGCGATCCCGTGACTGTCCCCTAATCAGCCTTATAACTTTTCCTCACCTTCGATCGCTGCAGACGCTGCGTCAGTTGAGTGCGGTCGCTACCGCTCCCGGTTCTGTAGGTGCGTGCCTTGAATGCGGTCGCTATCGCTCCCGGTACTGTAGCAGAGCCGTCGCTTACGTTCTCAACTGGTTCTCAATCATAAGTTACAAACTGCTCGCGACCATTTACGATTTACTATTCACGATTTACGTTCTCTATTACCAGCACGCTATTCTTCGATCCAAATCCAATGCAGTTGCAGAGCGCTACCTGCACCTTTGCCGCCCGCGCCTGATTGGGAACGTAATCAAGATCGCAAGCGGGGTCAGGTTCGTCCAGATTTATGGTGGGTGGAATCATATGTTCGTGCATGGCACATAGCGCAGCACCTAAACCGGCTGCGCCGCTGGCGCCTTGCGGATGACCGACTTGCGACTTAGTTGCTGACATCGGAATTCGCGAGGCATGGCCGTCAAAAGCCAATTTAAGCGCGCTGGTCTCTATGCGATCATTTAATAAGGTGGATGTGCCGTGCAGATTTACGTAATCGATATCTTGAGGTTTGCGTCCCGCATCTTCCAAGGCCAGCCTCATCGCGCGAGCGGGCTCGTCCCCGCCTTCTTCCAGCCGGACTCGGTGATAGGCGTCACAGGTCGCGCCGTATCCGGTAATCTCGGCATAGATTTTTGCGTCGCGCTTTTTTGCTTGCTCAAACTCTTCCAAAACATAGATCCACGCGCCCTCTCCCAACACAATACCTGATCGGTTCCTGGCAAACGGACGAGAAGCACGATGCGGCTCGTCGTTCCACTCGCTGGTCAACACCGTCATCAGGTTGAACGCTGCCAGAATGCCGGGTGCGAGGGGCGCATCAACGCCGCCGGAGATCATCACGTCTTGCCGGCCGAGGGCGATGTGCTCTGCCGCGTAGGCGATAGCATCAGTCGAGCTGGTGCAACCTGTCGAAACAATATGTGAAAGGCCGCGCAAGCCAAAGGCCATCGACAACTCACTGGAAAGCCCTCCGTGTGTTGATGAGGGAATCGTATAAACACTCGCCTTGTAGGTTGGGCCGACGTACCAATATGAGTATTGCTGCTCCGTGAACGCCAGCCCGCCGCCGCCGGTACCAAGCACGACTCCGATGGTCCTGCGTTGGTCCAGGGTCATCTCTTCGGGAAAAAGATTCGCGTCTTCCAGGGCTTCCCTGGCGGCTGCGAGAGCGAGAGGTACGGTTCGGGGAACATGTTTTCGATCCCTGGGATTGAGTTGGGCTTCCCAGTCAAAGCCGCGAACTTCGGCAGCGATTTTCACGGGTGAGTTGGAAACATCGAATGCTTCAATTTTGCGGCAGCCACTTTCGCCTTTGAGCAGCCCAGCCCAGAAAGCCCTGCGCCCGATGCCAATGGGGGTCACGCACCCCATGCCGGTGATCACCACACGCCGGGGCTGCTGAAAACGGCTCAACATTTCGGATCCATTACCTCATCAAGCCAGGGTTTTCGATTCGAAGGAGAGGTCACAGCATATCATTGGGTGCGAACAAACGGCGAAACCGGAGACACCGCAAGGAAGGAATTGAGGATTCAGCGATCCGCTTTACTTGTTGGCTATGCTCCAAATCAAGTGGACTTAGCGAGAACCTGCGCGCCTCGTCAAAGAGTTCATCGAACGCGACGGCTTGAACAGTCCTTGGTGGGAAAGAGATGCTGCAAAGCCGGCGTAAGCATCAATCAAGGTGGGATATTGACTTTGCACTGAGCGGGGATAGAATGCGGTTGGTTCTCACGCGCACTACTTCCCATTGTCTGCAGCTTAGGAAACAAGGTGTCCGTTTATGTTTCCCGTTGCACCTACACCAGAGGCGATTCTGCATTTCCTGGTAGGGGTGTGTCGGGGAGTTCTGTTTTCGTACCGCAAGCAATCAGCGATTGGATTCTGTCGCGGTGAGAAAAGCGTTGCGTTGCAAACCCACTAAAGTGATTAGGTTCGGTCGGAAAGGAAGAAGAGATGCGAAAAACTGAGTTAAGTCACCACAAAGCACTCTTATTTCTATTTATCTGGGTTCTGTTCGCGTTAGTCACCCAAGTTTGGACGGTAGGCGTTGAAGCCTCTGCGTCTAACGCACCTAAGTCCGTCGCCCAGCCATCGTCGACAGCGCCCGCTCAAAGCAGGGTAAACGGAAAGATAGTTTTCACCAGCAACCGCAACCCCGGGCATCCGCACGGAGGCCTAAACCTTTGGACAATGAGTCCGGACGGCAGCAATCCTACGCAATTGACGGACGAGAGTATGCGTGGCCCGGCGCTTCCGTCTTTCGTTCCCGTTTACGACGGCAGTCCGAAATGGTCGCCGGATGGCAGTAAGATTGCATTCTTGAGCAACAGGAATTATATGTTCGCTCTTTACACGATGAACGCCGACGGCAGCGGTGTTCAACTCGTCACAGATAGAATGCTAAGTCCTTCAGCGCCTGCCTGGTCGCCCGATGGGGCGAAAATCGCTTTTGCTGATGGTGGAGCCATAGCGATAGGGATGAACCAACCATTCACTGATATTTACGTGATCAACGTGGATGGAAGCGGACTAAGAAAGCTAATCCGCGATTCTGGTCTCAACGGCTCTCCCTCGTGGTCGCCTGACGGTAGACAAATTGTCTTCAGCAGCAATCGTGACGGCATGCACAAGATTTATATTATGAATGCCGATGGAAGCAATCAACAGGTCATCGCTGGGCATGGCACTCAGCCCTCATGGTCGCCCGATGGATCGAAGATACTGTTCGTCGCCCAAAGGATTGACGCAACTGGATGCGGCATCACCAGTGGCAACCTTATTTGTGAGCAACTCTATACCGTTACCCCCAATGGCAGGGACTTAACGCAACTGACCCATTATGCGGCGAGCTACCAGGTGCCGAAGTGGTCGCCGGATGGCACGAAGATCCTCTTCGCACGTAATTTAACGACGCTCACTATTTATGATGATCCGCTTTTTGGCGGGAGGGCAATCACTGAGCGGGGTCACGCCATCTTTGTGATGAATGCCGATGGCAGCAGTCAGACAAACATCTCGAACCGCAATAGCGGTCCGGGCGTCTATGATGTTACCCCGGATTGGCGGCCAATTTTCGCGCCTGCGAACGAGCCGCCGCCGAGCGGGTTGGGATTCAGCGCACGATTATATCTGGCCACTTACCCGGCTCCCCCGGAGATCGAAATCACCGTGACACGCAGCGGCAACTTGAACCAGACAGCTTTGTGCGAATATCAAACCCAAACGGACCATGGAATAACGGCGGGCCTCCCGAGCGGCTCCCTCAATTTCGCTCCCGGAGAAGCTTCAAAGACGATTCTGTTGTCCGCTTACTATGGCTCTCCCTTGCTTAACACCTACAAAGTCAGCCTTTTCAATAACGCAGGCAATGCGACCTTTTTGAATGGTATAACGGAAACAACCGCTATCTTTGTGGGCCAGACTTCCAATCCAATCGGCAACGCAGCTTTCTTTGTCAGGCAGCAGTACAGAGACTTCCTTAACCGCGAGCCGGACACGTCGGGTTGGGACTTCTGGACGAACAATATCGACGCCTGCGGCTCGAACTGGCGATGCCGAGAGGTCAAGCAAATCGACACCTCTGCCGCGTATTTCCTCTCAATTGAGTTTCAGCAAACCAGCTATCTGGTCTACCGCATTTACAAAGCGTCGTATGGCAATCCGGGTGGTGCGCCCGTGCCCATAACGCTTAACGAGTTGTTGGCCGAGACGCAAAGGTTTAGCCGGGGAATTGTAGTGGGCCAACCTGGCTGGGAAACAGCGCTTGAGAATAACAAGCAAGCATTTACATCTGAGTTTGTACAGCGGGCTCGCTTCACTTCGGCTTATCCGATATCGACAACGCCGCCGACTTTCGTTGACGCCCTGTTTGCAAATGCGGGAGTAACCCCCTCTGCGGCTGAACGCACGGCAGCCATCAACGAGTTCGGCTCAGCTACAACGACTGTTTCGGTAGCGGCACGCTCGCGTGTGTTACAGCGTGTGGCCGAGAATTCGAGGCTGGTGCAACAGGAGTTCAACCGCGCGTTTGTGTTGATGCAGTACTTCGGCTATCTGCGGCGCAACCCGAACGATCCGCCGGAGCCGACGCTCGACTATCAGGGTTACAACTTCTGGCTGAATAAGCTCAACAGTTTCAACGGCAATTACACCAACGCCGAGATGGTCAAGGCGTTTCTCGTCTCGCAAGAATACCGGTCGCGCTTCGGTCAGCCATGACCTAGAGATTGTCTTTGCGCCTTCACCAAACACAAAGGCCGCACGCTTCCAACGTACGGCCTTTTAGAATCCTGACGCTCAAGCCTGATTGGTTATCGATTAGGCGGCTTCGACCTTGGTACCACACTCGTTACAAAACTTCGTCCCTGGGTTTAGCTCTGCCTGACACTTAGTGCACTTCAGTTTTTCCTGTTTTGCGCCGCATTCTGCGCAAAACTTCGTGCCTGGCTGGAGTCTCGCATTACAGTTCACGCATGATGTGGTTTGTGCTCCGGCTTCGAGTTTCGTGCCACACTCATTGCAAAACTTGATCGTTGACGGGTTTGACGTCCCGCACTTCGTACAAGTGACTCTCTGTGCCTCCTGGCTCTCGCCCTTCCTCGGATTCATCGCATCCGTCATGGCGCCGGCCATCGCATTTCCAATAGCGAATCCTGCTCCCAATCCGGCACCCGTGGCAGCGCCGCCGCCAGAAGTATTCTGCGCTGCATCGCGCATCGCGTCGGCCGCTTGAAACTGAGCATACTTACCCACATCTCCGATCACACCCATCGAGGTCCGCTTGTCCATCGCCGCTTCAACTTCGGCCGGAAGCGAGATGTTCTCGATTACAAACTTCGTTAACCCGAGCCCAAAAGTCTTGAACTCCTTACTGAGCTTCGAGCGGGTGAACTCTGAAAGCTCGTCATAGTTGGATGCCAGATCCAGGGCTGCAATCTTTGACTCACCCAAAGCGTCGCTGAAGCCACTAACCAATGTGCGCTTTAACTGACCCTGGATGTCTTCTGTCACAAAGTGAGCATTAGTTCCGGCGATCTCTTTAATAAAAGCGCTCGGATCCTCAACCCGGATGGAGTAGATGCCAAAGGCTCGCAGACGGACCATGCCAAAATCTGTGTCCCGCATCATCACCGGATTCGGAGTGCCCCATTTAAGATCGGTGAACTGCTTAGTATTTACAAAATAGACTTCTGCCTTAAAAGGTGAATTGAAACCGTATTTCCAGGCCCCAAGCTTGGTCAGGATAGGAGTGTTCCCGCCGTCAATGGTGTAAAGACCGGGAGGAAAAACGTCGGCAATCTGTCCCTGAAAAACGAAGACTGCCGTTTGCGATTCGCGCACAGTGAGGCGCGCCCCGTTCTTAATCTCCTGGCCCTGGACCGGAAACCGGTAAAGTATTGTGTTGCCAGAATCGTCTAGCCATTCAATTACCTCAATGAACTGCGAGCGCATGGCGTCAAGAATTCCCATCGGTGTTATCTCTCCTTTGAGCGGCAGTTAGTTGCGCCGCGCGTTAGTATACGGGTTATGGCCTCATGATGTTCAGGGGCGCGCCAGGCCCGGGAGCAAATATTGCACAATCCAGGCGTCGAGAGAAGAGCGTTAACGGATTTCATGGCATTTCACATCCGCTTATTACCACCTTGCCCTCGTCTGAGACTGCCAGCGGCGCGACGGCGAAGATAGAAAAAGCCGATTAGCCCAATTAATCCACCGGCGATATCGATGCCACTGTCATACAAAGAACCGGTGCGTGAGGGTACAAAGCTCTGATGGTATTCATCCAGTAACGCGTGAAGCACGACTAGTAGTAGGCCGGCGAGGAACCACCTTTGCCGCAGCAACTCGCGCGAAGAACCTGTAAAAGCTCGGGCGGCGAGCAAGCCCAGGATGGCATATTCCGTGATGTGCGCTGCTTTTCGCACCAGCAAATGAGTCAGGGCGATGCTTTCCTCAGTGATGTTGGGAATTAGCCAGAGCAGTAGTGGTCGAACAACTCTGGAGGTGTTGATGGCGGAAAACTCACCCGACGACGCGAAAGAGATAAAGGCCATCCAGATGATCAATGGAGCGTAGCGCCAGATCCGTTCCCGCGTTGATCGAGTTTCCATTTCGGGTCTTAACGCAGTGCGAATTGAAGTGCTTTAGAAATAATGGGAAGCTGCCCCAAGCTGCTTCCCATCTCGACTTGCATCCCCGACAGCGCGCATTTCGCGCATTTAGAGCGCCGCTGCGCCCGAAACGACTTCTATGATCTCGTTAGTGATGGCTGCCTGTCGTACGCGATTCATGTTTAGTGTGAGCGAATCAATTAGTTCGCTGGCATTCTTCGAAGCGGAATCCATTGCGGTCATGCGAGCGCCTTGCTCGGAAGCCACGGATTCCAGCAGTGCACGAAAGACTTGTGTTTCTACCAGACGTGGAAGCAATCGGCTAAAGATCTCGGCGGGCGGTTGTTCATAAATGTAATCGACGAGTGTGAGAGCTTGTCCAGGCGCGGCAGACTCTTCGGTGTGTGCGGCAGCACGCGACACAGGCAGCAGTTGCTCGACCACCACGCGCTGTTGCATCACCGATCTGAATTCATTGTAGATGATGAAGGCCTTGTCGATCTCCTGATCCTCCGTGAAGCGTTTGATCACGTCGCGGGCGACCTCTATCGCCTCGGAGAAGTCGACTCGACCTTTGCCGGTAAGCCCCACGTATTCACCGGCCAGCATCGAATCTCGACGACGGAAAAAATCTCTGCCCTTGCGTCCCACGGCCAGGATGTCAACCCGCTTGCCGGCATGCTCGCGAATGAAAGCTGTTGCGGCTTTGATCAGATTTGTATTGAACGCTCCGCACAATCCTTTGTCGGCAGTGATCAGCACCACCAGGTACCGGTCGTCTCCCCGCGCGTCGAGTAGTGGATGATGGAAACTCTCGTCGGTCCTGCCGGCCAACTCACTGAGCACTTCCATCATTTTGTTAGCGAAGGGTCGGGCGGTCACAACGCGATCCTGCGCCCGCTTGAGCTTTGCCGCCGAGACCATTTTCATGGCCTTGGTGATCTGCTGCGTATTCTTAACCGACTTAATACGACGTCGGATATCTAAGAGATTGGGCATAGCCTGGTAGTCGCTGAGTGGTAACTAAAACTAGGCCCCGGCCGGCAACAAATCGGGTGTCGGAGCTGGCTCCGCAACTTGAGAGCGCGCCCCGGATCCATCGCCGGCCCGTTCACTCCTAATGTCCTTAAAGTCTTTCAAAGCCTGTTGGAGATCTAACTTGATCTCGTCAGTCAAATTCTTCTTCTCGCGAATGCTCTGAAGGAGACCGGGGTGTGAATTCTCAACAAACTTGAGAAGTTCCGCTTCAAAGTTACGCACGTCCTCAACCGGAATGTCATCGGTAAACCCATTGCTTGCGGCCCAGATCGCCAGGACCTGATTCTCAATCGGCATTGGTCGGTATTGCGCCTGTTTCAATATCTCGACCAAGCGCTGTCCTCGTGCAAGCTGTGCTTGAGTGGCCTTATCAAGATCAGAACCAAATTGTGCAAAAGCTTGCAACTCTCTGAACTGAGCGAGATCAATGCGGAGAGTTCCGGCCACCTGTTTCATAGCCTTGATTTGCGCTGACCCCCCGACGCGCGACACACTGTTGCCGACGTTGATGGCGGGTCGAATACCGCTATTGAACAAGTCGGCCTCGAGGAATATCTGGCCGTCCGTTATAGAGATGACGTTGGTGGGAATGTAAGCCGAGATGTCCCCCGCTTGAGTTTCGATGATCGGTAAGCTTGTTAAAGAGCCGCCTCCCTTTGCATCGGACAACTTGGCAGCTCGCTCGAGCAGCCGTGAGTGGAGATAAAAAACGTCTCCAGGGTAAGCTTCACGGCCTGGTGGCCGGCGAAGCAGCAGCGAGATCTCACGATAGGCGGCTGCCTGCTTGGAAAGATCATCGTAGATCGTCAAAGCGTGCCTACCGTTGTCGCGGAAAAACTCGCCCATCGCCGCTCCCGAGTAGGGCGCGAGAAATTGCATTGCCGCCGGGTCTGAGGCAGTCGCCTTTACCACAATGGTGTACTCCATGGCGCCAAAGTCCTGCAGCGTTTTGACTACCTGGGCCACCGTCGAGGCTTTTTGTCCTATGGCCACGTAGATACAAATTACATCTTTGCCTTTCTGATTGATGATGGTATCCACAGCCACTGCAGTCTTGCCGGTCTGACGGTCCCCAATGATCAGTTCGCGCTGTCCGCGACCGATAGGCACCATTGCATCAATGGCCTTCAGTCCCGTCTGTAGAGGCTCTTTGACCGGCTGACGATCCACGACACCCGGGGCAACACGTTCAATGGGATTGTAAGTATCCGTTACCAGAGGTCCACCGTCGTCGATGGGAATACCCAGCGCGTCTACCACTCGACCAACCA
Organism: Pyrinomonadaceae bacterium; assembly: GCA_041745915.1. Classification (GTDB taxonomy): domain Bacteria; phylum Acidobacteriota; class Blastocatellia; order Pyrinomonadales; family Pyrinomonadaceae; genus PSRF01. The sequence continues at coordinate 15,250 of JBGTHZ010000111.1, forward strand.
GAGCATCGCCGACAGGGACCTGCATAATGCGCCCGGTGCGCTTCACCACATCCCCTTCTTTGATCGTTTGGAAGTCGCCAAACAAGACCGCCCCTACCTTATCCTCTTCAAGATTCAGGGCCAGGCCGCGGACATCATGCGGAAACTCCAACAGCTCACCTGCCATCACCTTTTCAAGCCCGTGGATCTCTGCAATGCCGTCGCCGACTTTGATGACCGTGCCAACCTCCATCACGGTCACGCCGACTTCGAAATTCTCGATCTGCTTTCGGATTATTTCATTGATTTCGTCTGCTCTAATCGGTTCCATTGGTTTCCTCTAACTTCGTTCGTTTCAACGCTGATGAAAGCTTGGCTCGGCCCACCGGCTATTTGCCCGCCAGTTTCAGTTCCAATTGGCGCAACTGATTACTGATCGACCCGTCGTACACGGTCGAGCCAATCCGCGTAACCATTCCCCCAATGAGGGTCTCGTCGATTGCGAAACTTAACCTGACGTCTTTCCCCGTCATCATTGCCAGGCGCCCATTGAGAGATTTCTTAATCTCTTCGGAAACGGGCCGTGCCGTGGTCACCTGAGCCGCTATGACACCGGACCGCTCGTCCAGTACCTGGGCAAGTCGCTTATTGATTTCGCCGAGTTCGGTGAGCCTCTGGTTCTTTAGGAGTATTCTAAGAAAATTCGCGGTACGCTGTTGAATCTTGGTCCGTTTGATCAGAGTCTCGAGCAGCGCGCGTTTCTGGTCGTAAGCGATAGTCGGGTTGCTGAAGACCTGCTGAAGTAGTTCGCTCGTTTGGATCATTGATTCCCAGGCAATCAATTCATCCTGTACCTCACGTGGAGATCCTCCCGCCAGGAGCACATCCGCCAGCGCGGCGGCGTAACGACGCGCAACAGTCTGCGAACTCAATGAGCGCTCCTCCCCAGTTGCTCGACGTTCAGAGCAATGATTCGCTTGTCGTCTTCGGCGCGAAGTTCCCGCCTTATCGATTCTTCCGCAAGAGCTATACTTTGCTGGGCCGCAAACTCCCGCAGTTCCTGAACCGCCGCCTTCGCAGCACTCTCGATCTCTCTTTGAGCATGTTGTTTCAGCTTCGTCATCTCCGCCTCTGTAGCAAGTTTAATCCGTTCGCGCTCCGCTTCCCCTTCCAGCCTCGCTTGCTCGCGGATCAACGCGACTTCACTATCCATTCGCTGAATCTTTGCTTCCACTTCAGCAAGCTTAGCCAAAGCCTCTTCTTTCTCTGCTCGAGCTCTCTGAAGTTCCTGCTTGATTCCCTCTCCTCGTGCTTTGAGGGCCTGGCTGATTGGTCGTCCGAATCGACGGTGTAGGTAAATCACCCCAACAATGAACACGCCCAAATTTACGAATTTCCAAAGCTCCAATCCTGGGTAGTTCCACCACGCGCTTCCGGCTTCCAAACTTAACGTGATAAAGGTCAAAGGGAACATAACAACTCCACCGTCCTGAACTTCACCGCTCTAAGCGGTCAACCGGTCGGCCCAAAATCTGAGCACTAATCCCCAGAGCTATTCTGCGCGCTTCTTTCAAGAGCGCTGTTCGAGCGACCTCAGCTTGCGACTTTATCTGGTTCCGCTCGGTAGAAGTTTGCTTACTCAGCAACTCCCTGGCCGAACCAATCTGCCGCTCCCTTTCACGAATAGCCTCAGCTCGCTGCCGCTCCAGCAGCTGATATCCCTCAGCTCTGCCACCTCGCAACGTCTGCTCGTACCGACGGAGACTTTCATCGATCTTCTTCGCCACCTGCCCGGCTTCACTCAGAACTCCTCGCGTGCGGCGATCACGCTCCTCAAGAATTCTGTTGATCGGTCGAAAGAGCGCCCGATTTAAAACCGCTACCATGATGATAATCATGAAGGCATGCAAAATCAGGGTGCCGTCAGGCACTAGTTGAATGGAATTCTCGGCCAGAACCAGCAGCATCAAGCCCATAGATTTACCGCCTCTTGTCCGCTACGATCAGCGACAACCACCGGCATGTGAAAAGTTTGCGAGTCTAGCACCCTGTCCAAAAGCCGGTCAAGCCAACAGCCCGTGCAGGTTTCCGATGTATATAGTACAGTGGGGCCAGTTGGAAGCGCTCTTGCGTAACTGTACAGTGTACAAGCGGGCTAACCTGTTGCCGGGCGGGCTACCGGCAGCAGCAAACGAAACAGGCGCTCCAAGTCAGCGGCGTTGTAGAACTCGATCTCTATCTGTCCGCTCTGGCCGTTTTGATTCTGAGTGATGTGCACCTGAGTTCCCAAATGACGACGCAGTTTGGTCTCAGCCGCTCGCACATTCGGGTCAGTGGCTTTAGTCTTCGCAGCGCGTTGCTTTGTTCCCGACCCTTCTAATCCCCGCACCAGTCGTTCTGTCTCTCTAACGGAGAGACCTCGTTCGATAATCCTCCTGGCAATTCGACGTTGCGCATCTGCATCACTTGCTCCCAGCAGTGTGCGCGCATGGCCGGTAGAAAGCTTGCCCTCCTCAATCAGACGCCGGATGTCATCGGGTAAACGCAGGAGACGGAGAAAATTGGTTATATATGATCGGTCCCGGCCCACGCGCTCAGCCAGAGACTCTTGTGTTAGACCTATGGAATCGATTAGCTTCTTATAAGCTCGGGCTTCTTCTATGGGGTTTAGATCCTCGCGTTGGATATTCTCGATTAGCGCTAACTCCAAGACCTTTTCGTCGGGCACGTCCCGCACAACTACCGGTACATGGGTTAAACCCGCCAACTGGGCGGCTCGCCAACGGCGTTCACCAGCAATCAACTCATAATTCGTCCCCTTCCTCCTCACGAGCAGTGGCTGGACCACGCCGTTAGCTCTGATGGATTTCGCTAGCTCCTCCAACTTGGCTTCATCGAATCGAGTACGTGGCTGCATGCTGCTGGGCTCAACCGAATCGATTGCGATCTCATCCGGCTGTTCCACTGAACCTGTCCGGTCAGCCGACAGCAGTGCGCCCAAACCCCGGCCCAGCGGCTTTCGCGTCATGAGCAAGTATCTCCCTGGCTAAGTCGATGTAGGCCTCCGAGCCTTTCGAATTTTTGTCATACAGGATTATCGGTTTTCCGTAACTCGGCGCCTCGGCGAGCCGCACATTCCTCGGGATCACCGTTTGAAAGACCTGTTGGCCATAGAAATCTCTCAAATCCGACGCTACTGCTGCCGATAGATTTGTGCGTTCGTCATACATGGTGAGCAGGAGACCTTCAATGGTAAGGGTGGGGTTGTGCAGCCTCCGAATTCGAGCCAGTGTATCGAATAGTTCAGTCACTCCCTCTAGAGCGTAGTATTCAGCCTGAATGGGTACCAAGAGGGACTTCGCAGCCGTAAGTGCGTTTAACGTCAGGAGACCGAGGGAGGGCGGGCAGTCAATTATGATGAGTTCGTACTCTCCATCGACTGACTCCATCGCTTCGCGAAGTCTGAACTCACGCCTGTCCATGTCGACCAGTTCAACCTCAGCGCCGGTTAAGTCCTTGTTTGAGGGGACAATATGTAGTTCAGCGATCCCCGTAGTAAGGATGACACTTTTGAGAGGTTCAGCGAGGACCAGACTGTGGTAGAGATTCTTCCGGAAGCTTCCGCGGACAATCCCAACTCCGGAGGTCGCATTTCCTTGAGGATCCGCGTCAACGAGCAATACGCTGGTGCCGCCGCTGGCGATGACCGCCGCCAAATTGACCGCAGTCGTGGTCTTCCCCACGCCGCCTTTCTGGTTCGCGACCGCGATTATCTTGGCCATTGTCAGAAGCTTGGCTCGTCTCCTTTTTTGCGAGGTTAAACTACCATAAAGACTATCCTTACGCTATAACGCCTTGCGCTCGCAGCCGTTTTATAGAAGGTTTCACGTGGAACATTGCCAGTCAGAAGCGGGGCGCCTGACTTACGCCGCTTCCCTTCGAATCGCCAAATGCACGAGCAATGTTGACAGTGCGGCGGGTGTTAGACCCCGTATGCGGCGGGCGTCACCAAACGTTCGGGGCTGTGCCCTCTCAAAACGCTCAACCATTTCGTGTGAAAGCCCGCTCAGCCTCTGAAAACTGAAATCAGGTCGAATCTGCAGGGTGTCATGCTGGTGCAGCCTCTGCAGGTTTAGCCTTTGTGTCTCGATATATCCAGCATAAAGCGAGTCAGCTAGTGACGACTCAATCTCCGAATCACTAATACCAGCCGGTGTCTCAGCAGGTAAGACCGACCGAATGATGTCCACACCAACGCCCCTGCGCTTTCCCAGTTGAGCCAAAGTGACAGAATCTCCCAGATCCGTTCCCAACCTTGAACTTACCGCGGCGTAGGCCGCGTCGGACCGTTTCAGCCGGGTCGATTCCAAAATTCTACCTAGTCGAACAATTCGATCTCTTCGCTGATTGAATCGCTCCCAATCCAAATCACCAACTAAGCCAACCTCTCGGCCGTAAGGCTCGAGTCTCTCATCCGCGTTGTCGTACCGGAGGGCAAGCCGATTCTCCGCCCTGGACGTGAAGACTCGATAGGGTTCGTCCACGCCCTGGTTTATTAGATCATCAATCAGAACACCTATGTAAGACTCCTCTCGTCGTAACCGGAAACTCGGTCGACCGTGAACCAATAGAGCTGCATTGATGCCGGCAATCAGCCCCTGACAAGCCGCCTCCTCGTAGCCAGTCGTTCCGTTGATTTGACCGGCGTGGAAGAGGCCTGAAACTCTCCTCGTTTGCAAATCCGGGCCTAGTTCCCGAGGATCGACAAAATCATATTCAATCGCATACCCTGGCCGGATGATCCTCGCCTCCTCCATACCTGGTATTAGCCTTACTAACTCCTGTTGAAGCTCCGCTGGCAAAGAAGTCGAAAACCCGTTCAGATAGACCTCGTTCGTATCGTGACCCTCGGGCTCAAGGAATAACTGATGGCGGTCCTTTTCCGCGAACTTTACAACCTTGTCCTCAATCGACGGACAGTATCTTGGGCCGATGCCACGAATTTTCCCGGAGTAGAGGGGAGACATGTGCAGGTTCTGTCTGATCGCTTCGTGCACCGTTGGTGATGTGTAGCCTACATAACAGTTCAGTTGCGGCTGCGAAATCTGTTCGGTCGCAAATGAAAAGGGAACGGGCACCTCGTCTGCGGTCTGAGGTTGGAAGGCGGACCATTCAATCGTTCGGCCGTCCAGCCGTGGCGGAGTTCCTGTCTTAAGTCTGCCCACTGGGAAACCCAAGCGCTTCAAACCCTCCGCGAGTTCAATCGAAGAAGGTTCACCCGTCCTCCCGGCTTTGTAAGTATGCCGACCCGTATGAACCACGCCATTGAGAAATGTTCCGGTTGCTATCACCACTGCCGTTGCGCCAAATCTGCGACCATCCTGCAATTCAATTCCCGCCACTCTTCCGTCCCTAACCACAAGATTCAGCACCGTTCCCTGCCTCAGATGTAAATCAGCTGTCGCCTCGAGACTTTTCCTCATTTCCTGGCGGTATAGTGAACGATCGGCTTGAGCACGCGGAGACTGCACAGCCCGACCTCTCGAGCGGTTCAACAATCTAAATTGAATACCTGTCCGATCCGCGACCCGTCCCATAAGTCCCCCGAGCGCGTCTATCTCACGAACCAGATGTCCCTTTGCAATGCCACCGATAGCTGGGTTACAAGACATCTGGCCGATGAGGTCCAGGTTCATCGTCACGAGTGCCGTGTGCGAACCTAGTCTGGACGCGGCGGCAGCAGCTTCGCAGCCGGCGTGCCCACCTCCGATCACGATTACATCAAAGTCTTCATCAAAACTCATCGCTATTTCCCTATGCAGAAGCTTCCAAAGATTTCCGAAAGGATCTCCTCAGTAGTGGTCTCACCCGTAATCTGTCCCAGAAATCGCAATCCGTTCTGAAGTCCAATTAGCACCAGCTCCTCGCTGGCCTCATCCTGCAACAGATCTAGCGACGCTCGAATATCGGCCGCCGCCCGTAGTAACAGATCATAGTGTCGCGCATCTGTGATTAAGAAACCTGCGTTTGAATGGTCAACAGATCCGAATGGCTCCAGTATAGCAGCACGTAGTGCATCCAAGCCGAAAGCCGTGACTGCCGATACGTTGATGGTCCTTGCCTCAAACCGGCAACGCGATTTCTCAAAAAGATCGAAAGACGGAACATCGCTCTTATTCACGGCAACAATATGCCGCGCACCCCTTGCTTCTGAGAGCACTCTAAAATCCTCCGGGTGGAGATCCTCCGAACCATCAATAACGACCACCAGCAAGTCTGCTTCCGCCATTGCTTGCCGGGTACGTTCCACTCCCATGCTTTCAATCCTATCCGTTGAGTCACGCATACCGGCGGTGTCCGTCAAAACAAGCGGAACGCCATCGAGGCTAATACGCTCGGTCAAAGTATCCCGGGTGGTACCGGGAACCTCTGTAACTATAGCCCGCTCTGAAGCCAGTAACATGTTGAATAGACTCGACTTACCGACATTTGGCCGTCCGGCGAAGGTCACTTTTAGCCCCTCCCGAAGAAAATGGCCGACTTCAAAGGTTGAAGCCAGGGTATCGAGTTCCAACGCTACATTGGTTAATTCTCGTGCGATGAGCTCCTTCCTCAACTGAGGCAGGTCGTCCTCAACGAATTCCAGCGCCGACTCCAATTGGACAATTGTCTGAATCAACTTTTGCTGTGGTCCCTGAAGTCGCGTTGACAGCTCGCCCATCATTTGACGAAGAGCCTGTTGCGCAGCAGCTTCGGTCTGGGCGTTGATCAAGTCGCGAATTGCTTCAGCCTGGCTTAAGTCTAACTTCCCATTACTAAGCGCACGGAAGGTGAACTCACCTGGGCCCGCAAGCCGAGCGCCCAACCCTAGAGTGATATCAACTACCTGACGCAGAATAACGGGTGAGCCATGGCAACTGATCTCAAACACATCCTCTCCTGTGTATGAGTTTGGTGACGGGAAATAGGTGAAAAGTGCTCGGTCGAGGATCGAATTGGAACCGTTCGATTTGATACTTCTCAAAACAGATCGTGAGGGTTCTGGTTTGAAGTCAGCGTCGCCAATGATTGACCTAACAATCGCTAGTGAGTTTGGCCCACTGAGGCGGATTACTCCGATGGCGCTCCGGCCCGCTGGAGTCCCCAATGCGACTATCGTGTCCATTGTCGCTCATCCGCTGCTAGTCAGGTCGATGTTTAAGGCAACTGTAAACTACGGCTTACTTTCCTTGGGACCAACCCTGAGCTTACGCTCATGACCTTCCCCCACGGATTCCGTCTGCAGGTCTTCGCTTTCGGCCAGGGTAACGTGAATCACTCTCCGTTCCTGCGCATTCATTGATCCAAAAGTGAAAACCGCTCCCGTAGCCCGCACCTGAGCCGCAGCGTGCAACGCCATCGCGCGCAGTTCGGCTTCCCTGGTGGCGCGGAAACCGTGAACATCGCAGACTATCCGTTGCCCGGCGGGCAAACTTCGTCCAAACGCCTGATTAACAAGGTGTTGCAATGCTTCAAGCAGTTCTCCGCTCTCGGCCTGGAGCAATTCCGCATCCCTGCCATCAAGGTTCAACAGGCACCGATCTGCAGCCTGTTCGGTCGAGACCTCAAGCGCAAATCCAGCTTTCTCTAAAACCGACTGAAGAAAACTTCCAGCTCGTTCACATGTCTCATCCATCTTCTATTAAACTCCACCAATGATGCTTAAATAGCTAGGCCTTAGACGGCGCCAGTTTTCTCGGCGGTCCGGCTGGGGGCCGCTTTTCCGGGGGAGGCTCCTGATCACCCTCGGTCTTAGTCAGGTGATTTATCAGAAACTGCTGACTAAAACCTACAATGTTTCCGACCAGCCAGTAAAGCAACAACCCCGATGGCGCGCCCCACAAAACGTAAAGCATAAACAGCGGCATCCCGATAGCCATCATTTTTCGTTGCAGTGGATCTGCCGACGGTGCGGGCGTAATCAACTGGAGAACGATCATGGTGCCTGCCATAAGGAATTCGAGTATATGATAAGGATCGCCGGCTGAGAGATCAGGCAACCAAAGGAATGTGGCCTGGCGAAAATCGAGCGAGATGGTGATCGCGCGGTACAAGGCGAAAAGAAACGGCATCTGAATAAGCAAGGGTAAGCAACCCCCCAAAGGATTGCCTTCTTTCATCAGCCGCAACTGCTCCGTCTGGAGTTCCTTCAGTCGCGGATCGTTCTGTTTCATTCCCTTGATCTTCTCTTGCAGCTCCTTCATCTTTGGCGCGAGCTTTTGCGCCTTCTTCATAGCCTTCGAGGAGCGCCACTTGAGAGGGAAAAAGAGTGAGTAGATAACGATGGTGAAGAGGATGATTGCGAGACCGTAACTATTCGTAAGCTGATGTAAATACCGGATGGCCTTTAGAATGGGAACGGCAATAGGACGCGATAACCAACTGAACCATCCATAATCAATCAGGCCATCGAGTTCAACATTTCTTCCAACGGACTCTTGGAGCTTCTCCCCGTCTCCCGTCAGAATATAGTGGTCTTTGGGTCCCACATATAGAGTGGTTTTCGACCCGTCGCTCGGGATGGGCACGAAAGCCGAGATCAGGTATCTACTCTCTTGTGAGCCATTTGTCTGGTGGTTATATTGGGCGGTCCGATACTCAAGGCCTTCGAATTTCTTCGAAGGTATGGCAACCATAGCGAAGTAAGTGTCACCTACACCAGCCCAATCGACTGGCCCGGCTAGACTCAGACGATCAGGGCTGTCGCTATTGGCGTTGATTGCAGCAGCCGCATGACGCTCTATCTCATCTCTAACGGCCGCAATCGCCTCAGGTGCTACTGAATAAAACGTGTATTGTTTGATCCCCTGGTCGCCAATGCCAGGTCCTATTTTAAGCTTAGCTTGAGGAATGACCTGATCGCCGCGCTTGATCATTACTTCCAGGTCAGTGCTATACCGTTCAGCGTCGAAGGTAATCCTCTTGGTCACCTCTAATCCGGAACCGCCGTCAGGAAGCAAAAAAGTGATCGTTCTTTTCTCATTTGCGCCCAGGCTGATCTCAACATCGCCTTCTGCGGGGTCCACCCCCTCGACCTTGTAGTTAGTTGTTGCCAGCAGCGTGTCCAGAGAACTGTCCCCGGTAACGATCTGCAGAGGGGCTTCGCGCGGTTGGCGCTTTAGCCCCTCCGGCGAAATCAACTCCAATGGGACTTTATTGTTCTTATCTCCGGCCACAGAGTAGATCTCACGGCCGCTGTCCTTGTTCTTCTTGATTATCCAGCTAACTACTTCGGAACCGAGGTTATCCAGCTTCGCCTCGTAAAGAGGCGTCTTAATCGTCAAGGATCTGCGTGCTACCTGGGCGACAACATCCACCGGAGTTGAACTAGTTACGGCGGGCACGGGACTGCTTATCGGAGCCGCCGGCGGCAACGTGGGTGAGACGGTTGGCACGTTCCCCGCTGGCTGGTCCTGGGTGGGCGGTTTTACGGGAAAGAGATAGCTCCACGAAAAAAGGATCGCCGTGGAAATCAGTAACGCCAGTATCAAACGCTTCTGTTGCATTTTGGGTTAGAAGGTACGAACCAAGGCTAGTCGAACGTTTTACTTTAAAGGATCGTACCCGCCGGGGTTAAACGGATGGCAGCGCAATAGCCTTCTTACTGCGAGCGAACTTCCACGGAGCGCTCCATAACGACCGATGGCTTCCATGGCATACACTGAGCAGGAAGGTATAAATCTACAAGCAGGCGGAAGCAGGGGCGACAGAGCTAATTTATAAAACCTTAGGAATGAAATTAGAATTATCTTCACACCAGTTGTGCTTCAACCACAGAGTCGGCTGCTTCTTCGCGCTCCACTCGAGCAATCATTTGCTCAAGCTCATCAGATGGGCGTCGGCTCTCTAGGGACAGTAGTGACCTCCTGGCGTTCAGTACCCAATCGTATCTTTTCCGCAAACGGTCGAGGCGCGGCTTTGTAAGCCTGAAAGCCTCACGAAGCAGGCGTTTGGCCCGGTTCCGATCTACTGCCCGGCCCAGCGCTTTTCGCGAAGCAGTGATCCCCAGGCGATGTTGTGTTAGGGAATTCGGTAGCACAAAGACCGTCAGGAGATGGCCCTCGAAACGTTTCCCGGCACGATAGACCCGCTGAAAATCGTTGCTACCGCGAAGGCTCGTTTGCATATGCGATGGTTAGTAATGAGACGGTGTGAGACGCTTTCGCCCCTTTGCACGCCTCCGTTTCAATACCAACCTGCCATTCTTGCTTGCCATCCTGGAGCGAAAGCCGTGTGTCTTGGCTCGACGCCTGTTGTTTGGCTGAAAAGTGGGCTTGGCCATCTGATTAGATCTTCCTCCTACGCGAAAACGGTAAGACTAACTGCCGCTCTCGTTTATGTCAAGAAAGGCAGAGTCCGTCCTTCACTCCAGCACTCCGGCGGAAATACTTCATCCGGAACGACGGATTCCCATCCCTGCTTTTCATAAGAGGTATTCCTGGACACCAAACTTTCGCGACCCTGCCATTGAAAACACTTCCCGCACGGGTGATGACAGAACAGAGCATCCCCCGTTTTAGGCCTCTTGTATTCTCTTTTTTCAAGATGGTGTTTTATGCCAGAGGGCTCGCTTGATCACATCCGAACTGTGTGTTAGTCTCGCGCTTCTTGAATGACCACTCTCGCTAAGTAGTTGATAAACCTATAGTTTAAGCATCACCTTAGGGATTGGTTGTTTTCCACAGAGCTGAGGAAAATCCTGTGGAAAAGACAACGGTGAATCTCCCAACCCGTACCGGAAGCGTTGTTTGCCTCTCTCTTGATTAGCTTTGTTGTACAAAGGAAAGTTGCGGGTGAAATGACCGGTGTGATTTCCGAAGCGAGCGTATGGGATGGCATCCTCCAGTCCATCAGGAGGAAACTCAACGAAGAGACCGTCGAAACATGGTTCAATGCGATTGAGGTCCAAGGGATCGATAGAGTTGGCTCTGTACTCCGACTATGCGCGCCGAATCAAGTGGTTAGGGACTGGGTAAACCGAAATTATTCGGAATTATTGGACAAGTCTTTATCAGAGGTGAGCCTCTCTGGATACACGATCGATTGGGAAGTCGCAAACGAAAAGCCCCTCGGAAACGCGATCGAAAACTATTCTCCCTCAGCACTCTCTCCCGCGGCTGAATCCCACGTAACACCCGGATCTAAAGCAGATCGAGAATCATTCCACTTCGCTACGGCGGTTGCCCGCGCTCCTTTGAGCCCGGTTCCCGAGCCCTCTCTCAACTCAAAGTACACGTACGATAGCTTTGTCGTTGGTTCCTGCAATCAGTTTGCTCACGCCGCCTCATTAGCTGTAGCGGAGGCGCCTGGTAGGACCTATAACCCTTTGTATATTTATGGTGGCGTGGGGTTGGGTAAGACCCACCTGATGCACGCCTGCGGTCAAGAGATCAAGAAACGTAATCCTCAACTAAAGCTGTGCTATTTGTCGTCAGAGAAGTTTATGAATGAGTTAATTAACTCCATTCGCTATGACAAGACGTTTGGTTTCCGCGAGAAGTACCGATCCGTCGATGTGCTCCTGATTGATGACGTCCAGTTCATGGCGGGAAAGGAGCGTACTCAGGAGGAGTTCTTTCATACATTTAATTCTCTGTACGACCAACAGAAGCAAATCGTTATTAGTTCCGACTGCCCTCCGCGAGAGATTCCTACGCTCGAAGAAAGATTGCATTCTCGCTTCGAATGGGGATTGATCGCCGACATCGAACCTCCAGATCTAGAAACGAAAGTTGCCATCTTGAACCGCAAAGCCGAGATCATGGGAGTGACCATCCCCGACGACGTCGCCCTCTTTATCGCCTCCAGGGTCAAGAACAACGTTCGAGAACTTGAAGGCTCTCTGGTTCGACTAATTGCCATCTCCTCTTTGCGCGGAGATAAGATATCCAAGATCCTGGCGCAAGATGCAGTTCGTAACATAGCTGGTGAAGAAGAATCCGGCGTCATTACTATTCAGGACATCCAAAAGGTCGTGGCCAACAACTTCAAGTTGAGAGTCGAGGAATTAATCTCAAAGAGCAATGCCCGACAGTTCTCTCGTCCGCGACAGATCGCCATGTATCTTTGTAAGAAGTTAACAAAACATAGTTATCCAGAGATTGGGCGAGCGTTCGGTGGCAAGCACCACACGACTGTTATTCACTCATTTGCTAAAATCGAGTCTCTAAAATCCAGAGACCCCGGTTTTCTGAAACTCGTCAACGATCTTTCTGAACGCCTTGAGAAATAAAGAACATTGAAAGTGGAAGGTTCTCCACAATGTACTCAGGACAGGGAAATAAAGGCACTTTGAAACAGGATGTCACAGCCCTAACTTTAATGTTTGGTGAAGAACCTGGAAGTGCGGAAATGTTTCAGTGTTTTCGACAGTCGCGGGGTGATCACCAAGGTCGTATTTCACAAGTCATGTGGACGTGAACTATTGTATCCAGAAAGTTTAATTAGTTTTCCTCTAATCCACAGGGCCCTATTACTACTACTAGTAATAAATATACTTAGTTTTTAGTTAACAGAAGCAGATCACCAAAGGCGACTCTAAAATAATTAAGGAGAGTGCATCATGCAGTTCGTCGTTAGCAAACAGAACCTTCAAAAAGAACTCGGTTTCGTTCAGGGTGTGGTCGAAAAGAAGAATACCATCCCAGTTCTTTCGAATATCTTGATTGAGTCGGTTGGTGAAAACACAATCAGGATTACGGGAACAGATCTGGACGTAACCATTCGCTGTGATATGGACGCAGAAGAGATTAGTACTCCGGGTTCTATCTGTGTGCAGGCGAGAAAACTCTTCGAAATTGCCAGGCTGCTTCCCGATGCCCCGGTGATCTTTAAAAAGGAGGATAACGACTGGGTAACGGTGAAATGCGATCGTTCGAAATTTAAGATGGTAGGAGTTGGTCGCGATGCATTTCCAGAGGTCCCTGCTTTTAAATCAGCCCCGACAAAGATTTCGGCCGGTGTTCTTAAGGCTCTAATCGACCGGACAATCTTCGCCATAACCCAGGAAGAATCGAGATACACGCTCTCCGGGGCAAAGTTCATTCTGGACGACTCCGGGGCTAAAATGGTTACGACAGACGGTCATCGTCTCGCATATGTAGAAAAAAAGGACGTTGCTAAAAACGGCAACAGCGAAATCGTGGACACGTTAATACCTCGAAAAACATTAGCCGAGCTGACGAAGCTGACTGCGGGGTTTGAATCTGAGATCAATTTGGGGATGGATGAAAACCATATCTACTTTGAGGTGGGTCCCAGACTATTAATCTCCAGAATGTTGTATGGGCAGTTTCCAAATTATGAGATGGTAATGCCCAAGAACAACGATAAGTCAATCGAGTTCGATAGCGTATTGCTGAATCAAGCTATTCGTCGCGTGGCTCTAATGGCGGATGAACGCTCGCACGCCATACGCTTTCATCTCGAGCCGAATCAGTTAGTCATCAGTTCGCAAAACGCCGAGGAAGGGGAAGCTCGCGAGACTATTCCGGCTGAATACAATGGCGAGGAGGCCGATATTGGATTCAACGCGCAATATCTACAAGATTTCCTCAACGTGATGGGCGATGGCAAAGTTGCTTTCGAGTTCAAAGACGGGAACTCCCAGGCCCAACTCCGCCCGGCAGATGGCGGCGACTATGAATACAAATATGTGGTGATGCCAATGCGCATCTGAGTAAGACCGTCACTTTGCCCCTCTACTACTACTAATAATAAATGGTGAAGCGCTCTCCCACGATCGACGGGAGAGCGCTTTGTTTTGCTCTAGCGACTAGAGTGCTCCGTCTCAAGCACGTCATCTGCATATGGTAAAATCCGAACCATGATCCTTGAGTCTATTGAGGCCCACCACTTCCGCAACTTGAGCGGAACTATTCACTGGGGCTCAGGGTTAAATATTATTTTCGGAAACAACGGCCAGGGTAAGACAAATTGGTTGGAGGGAATCTATCTTCTCTCCCGAACGAAATCCTTCCGCACACAGCGACTTAAGGAATTACTAAGGTTCGACCAGGAGATGGCCTTTGTAAGAGGTAATGTGTCCTCCGGTGAAATTCTGCGAGACCTGCAGGTGACACTCCAAGGTAACACTAAATTAATCTCGATCAATGGTAAGAGGGAACAGTTGGTGAGGTATCTGGGCCAACTCCAGGTCTTTGCGTTCACTTCCGATGATCTCGAAGTAGTTCGAGGAATGCCTGAGGCGAGAAGACGATTCATTGATCGCGGAGTCGCTTCTTTGAGACCTTCCTACGTGCAAACGCTTTCTAATTATAAGAAGGTACTCAAACAGAAAAATAGAATTCTTCAGGACTCCGTCGAGACCGGGTTAGTCTTGGCCGACATAGAAGAGATGGTAGCGCCATGGAATCAACAGTTGGTTAAACTGGCACATGAAATACATGAGTCCAGAACAGACTACATTGAGAGGATCAACGAGGTGTTGGAGCGCGGACTCTTCGAGCGGCGTGAGATTCAAATCCGATACGTTTCGTCGCTGGAGGGCAAGGGAGATTTGAGTGATTATGAGGCGTTGCTTGACCGCCGGCTTCGTCTTCGGCTTGAAGCAGAGTTGTCCTCCGGCCGCGCCCTCATCGGCCCCCATCGGGACGATTTGGAGATACTTCTGGAAGGGCACGAGATGCGGGTTTACGGAAGTGCGGGGCAGCAGCGTAGCACATTGTTATTATTAGACTTAGCGGCAATTTCGGTGTATAATTCCCGGCACGATGAGCACCCTCTTTTTCTCATCGACGACGTTGACGCAGAACTGGACGAAAAGAGGATCAACAGTCTGTTGGAATACCTTGAAGGTCGCACTCAGACGTTCATTACAACGTCAAAACGCTCTCACGTCCAATCCTTCATGTCGAGAGCCAGTGTGTATGAAATTGACGACGGTAAAGTGACGAACGGAGAACCGAAAAAGACCGGGTTCCACAGCCTCGGCCTGGAAAGTCGTCGGGAGTGTGATAGAGACCAATAAAAGGCAGTGACTAGCAACTCATTGAACTTGAATTAAGGAGAATGGTTTGGCCATAGCGACTACGACTGATAAACCTACAGACAAGAAGATGCCAGCATACGACTCGTCTTCGATCACAATTCTTGAGGGCCGAGAAGCGGTTCGCAAGCGCCCCGCGATGTACATTGGCTCAACAGGGGAATTGGGCCTTCATCACCTGGTTTATGAGATTGTGGATAATTCAATAGACGAGGCACTGGCTGGATACTGCGACACCGTGGAAGTGACAATTCATCTCGACAACTCGATCACTGTAATCGACAACGGACGCGGAATTCCGATTGACGAAATTAAGAAAGAGAAAAGGTCGGCCGCAGAAGTCGTGATGACGAAGCTTCATGCCGGCGGGAAATTCGATTCCAACGCGTACAAAGTTTCAGGCGGTCTCCATGGGGTGGGCGTTTCAGTCGTCAACTTTCTGTCAGAGACCTTGCGACTGGAGATCTGGAGAGACAGTAAGACTTACGAGCAGGAATATCTTCGCGGCATTCCAGTTGTTGCCCTGAAGCAGACAGGAAAAACCAAGAAGCGTGGAACCAAGATCACGTTTAAGCCGGACGCCCAGATTTTCGTTCACACCGAGTTTAGCTTCGATAAGTTGTCGGAGCGTTTGCGCGAGAAGGCGTTTCTCAATAAGGGCATTCGTATCACGATCAAGGACGAACGGGAAGAACCGGAGCGTTCACACGAGTTCTACTACAAGGGCGGCATTGCGGAGTTCGTGAAACATCTCAACAAGAATAAGAGCACGCTTCATGACAAGCCGATCTATTTTGAAAGGGAAAGCGATAGCCTCTCGATCGAGGTTGCTATCCAGTACAACGACGGCTACGACGAAAAGGTCTATTCCTTCGCGAACAATATAAACACGGTGGATGGTGGCTCTCACCTCTCCGGTTTTCGCTCCGCCTTTACACGAACCATCAATGCCTACGCGCAATCGTCGGGTCTGGCCAAGAACTTCAAAAGCTCTCTGACCGGGGATGATGTTCGCGAGGGTTTGGTTGCGGTGATCTCCGTAAAACTGCCCCAGCCTCAGTTTGAAGGCCAAACTAAAGGAAAGCTCAACTCGGACGTCAAAGGTGCCGTTGAATCGTTTTTGAATGAGCGGCTGACGGAGTACTTTGAACAGAATCCCACGGTCGCCAGAAAAGTCGTCGGGAAATCTCTCGACGCGGCGAGGGCCCGTGAAGCTGCGCGAAAAGCGCGCGAAATTGTACGCAAGGGTGCGATGGGTTCGACCATGCTCCCCGGAAAACTCGCCGACTGCCAGGAGCGTGATCCGGCGTTGTCTGAAATTTACATCGTCGAGGGTGATTCGGCAGGTGGCTCAGCCAAACAAGGGCGCGACCGCAAAAACCAGGCGATCCTCCCGCTCAAGGGCAAGATTTTAAATGTAGAGAAGGCGCGCTTCGACAAGATGCTCGGCCATAGCGAAATCAAATCACTCATCATGGCGTTGGGAACAGGGATCGGGAAAGAAGATTTCGACGCCAGCAAGCTCCGCTATCACAAGATCATTCTGATGACCGACGCTGACGTCGATGGTTCCCACATCAGAACACTGTTGTTAACTTTCTTCTACCGACAGATGGCCGAGCTGGTTGAAAAAGGATATGTGTACATCGCTCAGCCCCCCTTGTTTAAGGTAAAGCGGGGAAAGAAAGAGGAGTACATCAAAGACGAAGGCTCGATGATCCGCTATCTGATGCGCATGGCAACAGCCGACATGACCGTCAAGACGACCGGCGCGAAAGAAGTTATCGAAGGTAAAGAGCTGGCGAAATCATTGGAGAAGATGGTTGACCTCAAGCATTACTGTGAGCGAGCGGCACGGCGCATCGGAGGCGATGCGCACCTACTGCAGACTGTGCTCGAGGCTTTCGGCGGCAAGAAAGGCGTTTTACGCAAAGAGGGGGCAACCCTTCGCAAGATCTTTCAGGATGGCGACCTCATGGCCCGCGTCGAGGGAGTCCTGTCCAAGGCCGGGTACAAAACCGAGCTCTCGACCGATGAGGAACATGGATTGTGGGAGATCGAAACCACAACCAACTCCGGCATTCACCTTTCCATCGACTGGAACTTTGCCAGCTTTGTGGAGTTTCAGAAAGCGGTTGAACTGTATAGTCAGCTCGAAGACAACCTGGCTGCGCCTTTCACCACAGGTGCGAATGGAACTCAGGAAGAGATTCCCACACGCGATGCGCTGCTGGAAAAGGTCCTGGCAGCAGCGAAGAAGGACTTGAGCATTCAGCGATATAAAGGGCTCGGCGAAATGAATCCGGAGCAACTGTGGGAGACAACCATGAATCCGGAGAAACGAACCCTGCTTCAAGTCAGAATCGACGACGCGGTAGAAACCGATGAGATGTTTACGGTTCTGATGGGCGACGCAGTAGAGCCGCGACGCAAGTTCATCGAGGACAACGCTCTGGACGTGAGAAACCTCGATGTCTGAGTAATCGTCCAGAGATCGACTCCTCGGTCTACTTCTCACCAAATCGGCTCACCCTAAAACGAGCGAGCTTAATCGGAGTTTCAGCCGAAATGCCGGCCTTTCGCGCCGCGATCTCTATCTGTTTGGCTACCGAATCCACTCCCTCCAAATCCGGCAGCAGCAAGCCCCGGTGTGAACCCGATTCATCCTCTACAACTACGCCGTAAATCGCCGGATCCAGATCCGCTGGTGTGGCCGGCTCCGTTGCCGAAAGCACATCCACTGAATAACGCAGGTGCGAAAGCTCCTCAGCCGAAACCGGTGGAAAACGCGGATCGCGCGTGGCCGCATTGATTGCGTTGGCTATGATCTCTTCCGCCAGAGTGTCCCTGGCCGGCTCAATGGTTCCGATGCAGCCGCGTAACTGTCCGTCAAGCGTTTTGAGAGAAACAAAGCATGCCGCACGGGCAGTAAGCAGATCGGTGCCGGCTTGAGAATGATCTATCTGTGTTCCGCGCAGCACATAAGTCTCCACGGCCGCGCGGGCGAGGTGAGGCGGATCTGATTCGCTGAAGGACGCTGCGTTGAAATCATCTTCGGCGGTATCTTGCTCGCGGTACTTCTCCAGGGAGGGCTGCTTGCCGGTAAGTTGCGCAACCAGGTAACCAACGCCAAACGGCGCCTCATAGTGAATGACTTCGCACGCCCATGGCTGTTCTCTGGTCGCTCCGAGGGCGATCAGCATCGAGCGGTAGCCACACTCCCCGGCGCTGCGACGCAAATCTTGATCGATGTTGATAATACGTTCGGGAGAATTTGTACGAAGCGCGTCTACAACTTCGCTGTCAAAAATATATGCGGTCGGGTTGTAACCTGCTGGCGCATCAGCTTTCAGCCGGTGACTTAGATCTCCGCTGGCAATTAAGCCGGCGGATCGACCTGTTTCATTGATCGCTTTTCCGATGCAGGAACCGAAGCGTAAATGGTCTTCGTTAGAAAGGAAACTATAACCAAGGGCCACGACGCGGCCGGTCCAGCCGTTCATTTGTAGAAAGTGGAGTGGGACTGCCGTTCCATGATCCAGGTTCGTGCCGCTCCCCAGGCCTACCACCTCGTAGCCTTCCTTAGCGGCGGCTGCGGTGATTGCCTGGAGCAACTCTTCATCCAGCCGAGCTTCGAAACGAACCGCGGGCGCACGGAAGTTTGCGAAGTTTCCATGAAGTACCGGACCTTGATACGCAACAAAGGCATCGGGTTCCAGAGGCGCGTGAGGTGAGATCAGAACGACAGTTTCGGCTCCACTGGCGATAAGGCGATTGGTAAGCTCTGCCATCCCGGCGATGGAACCCCGAACCTCGGCAGCCGACTCACGTCCCACCTCCGGAACCATGATCGGTGGATGAGGAGCGATGCCCGAGAAAACAATTGAACTTTCGCTTCCCATTGTAAGTCCTCAGCTTACCGGAACCAGAACCGCGAATATCCAGACGTTGGGAGCCAACAAAGCAACTAAATCACCCGTTCAAAGAGTCGAGCCGGTTGCAAGACAAGGCTGTTTCAGGGGAACAGCGATATTCTACCACCTTGTGATTGCTCTATGAATGTGAATTGCACGCGATCGACAAACACCTCTATCATGCCTTCAGAGCAATGAAACACTACGAAGCACTTATTGTGGGAGCGGGCCCGGCGGGGTCGTTTGCGGCTGAGCTACTTGCCAGGGCAGGCGTGAATGTTGCCTTGTTTGATGGTCGGCCCGAGGGTGAACCAAAGGCCTGCGGTGGCGGTGTTACGGCAAAAGCACTGAAAGCGTGGCCACATCTTCTGAATGCCGTTGGCCGCACGGTCGATGAACTGGAAATGTATTCCCCTTCCGGCAAACGTCTTCATTTGCAATTGGAAGAGCCTTTCGCGATCTACTCCCGCATCGCGTTTGACTCATATCTGCGCGAACGAGCCAGGTCAGCGGGCGCTAAGGTCTTTGCCGCCAAAGTCTCCGTACGTGGAATGAAGCGCACTCAGAATGGGTGGATTCTGCGAGAGAACGCAGGCGCTTCCGGGGCGGAATGGTCAGGTGAAATGCTTGTGGGCGCCGATGGAGCCGGCAGCGCGGTAGCGAGAATGCTTGCGGGGCCGTTGCCGCCCTCTGAAATGGAAGTCGCGTTTGGTTATCGCACGCCGTTGCCGGAGTGCGGAGAGTCGCCCACCGTTGTCGCCTTTCTACCCGGCTGGACTGGCTATGCCTGGGCGTTCCCTCGGCTTGACCACATTTCTTTTGGTATTGCTACTACGCAGGACGCTTTTGAGCACCAACCACTCGATAAACTTCTCTGGGACTTCATGGTCGGTTACTACCGACAGCGCGAAGATCCGAAGGCAAAATTATGGGCGAGCCGCAAAGCTGACCGCGTTCGCGATGAGCGAATTAAGGCGAAACTGGCCACCACTGCCGAACGATATGCTGCCCGTATTCCGGGTCTCAATGATAAGACGTGGGACACCAGGAGAGTGTGTGGTGAAGGATGGGCCCTCCTCGGGGACGCCGCCGGCTTTGCTGATCCGGTAACCGGCGAGGGAATCTTTTATGCGTTACGATCAGCAGAGCTCTTTGCGGAAAGTCTCCTTGCTCAGACCCCCCTGGACTATGAGGAACGTTGGCGTGAAGACTTTGGGCGGGATCTCAAGCGTGCCTCGCAGATGCGACGCCGCTTCTATGGAAACTTCTGGGGCGCTCCATTCACTGAAAGAATGATCGAGTTTGCGAGAAATCACCGGGGAATCAAGCGCGTGTTGGGAGATCTCGTTGCCGGCGAGCAAGGCTACGTTGATCTGAAGAAGAAGCTTGCGCGCAACGCTCTGCGACCTGTCTAGTTTGCTCAGTAGATGATTCTTAGGGCGCTAACCGCTGAATACTCCAGTCTCCGTCAGCTCGGCGCTCATAGAGAATCCGGTCATGAAGACGGCCGGGGCGTGCCTTCCAAAATTCGATTCGGGCCGGGTTCAGTCGATAGCCACCCCAGTGTTCAGGGCGCTTAATTCGCCGGTTTCCGTGGAACGCCTCCAGTTCGCGGGCGCGAGTTTCCAGTTCCTCTCTGCTGGGGATTACTTCGCTTTGCGGTGACGCGAGGGCGCCAATCTGACTTTCACGTGGGCGAGTTTGAAAGTAGACATCCGACTCCTGATTTGAGACTCGAGCCACCGTGCCTTCAACTCGGATCTGGTAATCGAGCGGGGCCCAGTAAATGACCAGAGCGGCCTGGGGATTGGCTTCCAGCTCGCGCGCCTTTCTGCTGTTGTAGTTGGTGTAGAAAACAAATCCGCTCTCATCGCAGCTTTTCAACAGCACCACCCGCGCTGACGGACGGCAGTCCTGGTCGGCCGTGGCCACAGTCATCGCATCCGGCATCAAGATCTCCGTGTGCTGCCGTGCTTCTGCAAACCAGCTTTGGAAAAGTTGCAGCGGATTGCGTGGTGCGGTGGATTCGTTTAAGTCGGTCACTTTTGTGGGTCCAGTCCTTTGCTGCGGCGGCCACCTGCACAGGAGGTGTGTATGGTAGGTACTCTGAACGCTCGGACAAAGACTTCCGCTCTTATGTCTCTGCGAGTTTCGTGTACGGGCTAAGTGGCTGGCGCAACAAGGCGGGGATCGGAACGCTTTCAAGCGTGTCCTTTCGCACTGCAACCATGACGAAATGCGCAGTAGCAACCAACTCCTCTTCCCCTTTGCGGCGCACCTCAAAATTTAGCTGCATTGACTTGTTACCGATCCGACCCACATACACTGAAACTTCAAGCAAGTCGTCCAACTGAGCCACCCGATGAAAATCACACTCGAGGTGAACGCGCGGCAGCCACAGGTCTATCTCGTCGAAGAGTACGCTGTAAGGAAGTCCCACAGCGCGGAAGAGTTCCGTCTCGGCGATCTCAAAGAAACGAATGTAAGCGCCGTAGAAAATAATGCGGGCAGCATCGACGTCGCCCCAGCGCACGCGCTCTTCAATGGTGAATCTGAGGGATCCGGACATTGGCACTCAGCGGCGAAGTAAAACATTCAGGGAGGACTGACCTCAAGCCTCCACATCGTTTATGAACTTAACCAGCTCGCGATTGAATTCTTCAGACCGTTCAAGATTGGAAACATGGCCGGCGCCTTCCATAATCCGTAGCCGCGAGCCGCCGATCTCTCGATGCATTAGTTCAGAATCTGCCACCGGTGTTAGCACGTCTTCGCTGCCGACAACAACTAGGGTGGGGGCAATAATGCGTGACAGAAATGAGGTGTGGTCCTTGCGCACGGCCATACCGCGAAGTACTGACGCTGCCCCTTCCGGTTCCGTGCCAACAATCATCTCGCGAACTCGCCGCACAACATCCGGGCGCTCTGCTACTGTTTCGGGGGCGAGCAACTTCGGCAAAAGTGCGTCAGCGATTCCATCCATCCCCTCGCCCAGGGCCTTTTCAGCCTGCTGTTCGCGATTCTGCTTGCCCTCTTCGGTGTCTTCCTGGGCGCGTGTGTCTGCGAGCACGAGCGAACGAACCCGCAACGGAAACAGACGATAAAAGGCCAGGGCTACGTAGCCGCCCATCGAAAGTCCGGCGATGGTGGCGCGCGAGATGTTCAAGGTTTCCAGCAGAGAAGCGACATCAAGGGCCATGCTTTCCATCGTTGCCGGCCCCGGAGTTACCGCGCTCTCGCCGTGGCCGCGCAAGTCGGGAACAATTACTCTGTGGTTTTTCCGGAGATCTTCGACCTGCTCGCGCCACATCGATCGATTGAAAGGATACCCATGCAACAGCACCACGGAAGGACCAGAGCCCACATCATCGTATGCGACCTCGATTCCGCGCAGAACCTTCTTTGAACCCTTCGAGCTATGTGCGATGGTAAATTGTGCCACTCACTCTCCTCATTCCTGCATAACGTTTTTACGTACTCCATCAGCTACCGCACTTACTAGTTCAGACAACTCAATTGGTTTGGCCAGGTAGGTCTGGAAGCCTGACGATAGGGCCTTCTGACGATCTTCTTCTTTTGCGTATGCCGTGATGGCGACGACGGGAATGTGGCGATCGTCGTCAAAGCCCATCGCCCGGATTTTCTCAATGAGTTGATAGCCATCTACGCCGGGCATCGCAATGTCTGAGACGACGATATCAGGTGTTGAGATTCGAATCGATGCGAGCGCGTCAGCGGCGGATGAGACTGCAGTGACGGTAGCTCTCTGCTGTTTGAGTGCGGTGCTCAATAAGTCCAGGGTATCCAGATCGTCTTCGACCAGCAACACATGAATTCCGTCTAGTCTTGAATTGAACTCAGACTTGTCTACTATCGCCTTTCCGGCGCTCGCACTCCTGCTCGGACTGGAGTCGGATCCGACACTGGGTAACCTCACCGAGAACGTAGCGCCTTTCCCTTCGCCCGGGCTTTCGGCCATTATCGTGCCGCCGTGGATCTCAACCAGGTGGCGCGCTATCGCCAGACCCAATCCTAACCCGCCGTGTTGTCTGGTGCTGGTACTGTCGGCCTGTCGGAAACGGTCGAAAACGAACGGCAGAAAATCGCGGCTGATTCCCTGGCCGGTGTCCGCCACGCGTACCTCTACCTGCATGCCAATCTCATGAACGCTTAAACTGACGCTTCCACCGCCGGGTGTGAATTTGATCGCGTTTGAAAGTAGATTCCAGATTATCTGCTGGAGTCGGTTCGCATCACCGGTAATGACAGTGGGTTGAGGCGAAAACTCCGTTTCTATTCGGATCCCTTTAGCATCCGCAGTTGGGCGCACTACGTTTACCGCAGCTTCAATTACCGGTGTCAGATCTATTGGGTGCAGATTAAGGTAAAGCTTGCCGGTAATCACTCGCGAAACGTCAAGGATATCATTGATGATTTGCGCCTGGCTTATGGCGTTCCGTCTGATGGTTTCAATGGCCCGTGCAGCGGTGGGTCCATCAAGCGAGCCGGCCTCGAGCATTCGCGACCAGCCCAGTATCGCGGTTAAAGGAGTGCGCAATTCGTGTGAAACGGTGGCCAGGAACTCGTCTTTCAACCGATTCGACTCTTCTGCTTCATTTCTGGCGGTGCTTTCGCGCTCCAGCAGCCGAACGTTTTGAATCGCTACCGCTGTCAGGTTGGCACCCATGCGCATCGCCGTTGCATGCTCGTCCCGAAAAGTGGACTTCTGATAGCTCTGCACTTCGATCGTGCCGATGATGCGGCCCATAACCGCCATCGGTATGGCAACGGATGATTGTGGTCGTAGGCCATTTTCGGGTCCTACGATTACGGATGGATGACCACGCGTTAAGTTCATGTAATCGTCAGTGATTATTACCTGACCGGTTCTAACCGCGCGGCTATTTGGACCTGAAGCGTTAACCGGCATTGGCGGAAGTGCTGAACAATCGAACTCCTGCCCGTCTCCCCAGGCATAGCAGGCGGTGCGCGCGTCCCTAATCGGATCATACAAAGAAATGAAGAGCCCATCGCAGGGGACGGATACCACGGTGAACTGTTGCAGCGCACGAAAGATTGTGACCAGATCGCGCGCGGTTCCCAAGGCCTGAGCCAGACTTGATATTCTTTCAAGCAACCGTTCGTATTCAGACAACGCTCGCTGATCAGCTTCGCGTAATGCTTCCTCCGAACGACGACGAGTCGTGATGTCGCGCGCGACACCTTGGATACCCGCTGGCTCACCTTTTCTCAGCAGTAGCCTGCTGCTGATTTCCAGTGTCAAGAACTGCCCGTCTTTGGTCCGCACATCTACTTCATAGTTGGTACGTTCTTCACCTGCCAATTTGCGCTGCGTCATGCGTTGGGAGGTGGCTACAGACTCGAGGGTAAGAAAGTCGGTCAGATTCATTCCAACCAACTCCTCCCGGGAATAGCCGGTCACCGACTCCACGGCTTTATTAACGGAAGTCATATTGCCCGCAAGATCCAACGTGAAAACGATATCATTGGCGTTTTCTACCAGTTCACGGTATCGAGCCTCGCTCTCTCTGAGCGCATCTTCGACCCGCTCGCGCTCTGCGAAAATAGCGCGCGTAGCTGCTTCAGACTCTCGAACTTCTGCCGCCGAGCGCTCGGCCCTGGTGCGGGCCCGCGTTTGCGACACGGCAAAGAACAGAAAGCTGAGGAACAAACCGGCAGTTAGTGTATAGGGCGCCCAGTTCTGATCCCCTGCCTCGGCTACATCGTTCAAGTGATATGAGACAGAAAGCGTGGAGACTAGTCCTGCCGTGAGAAACAGATAAGGAGTAATAGGACGCCCTGAATCATGAATTTCGGATTTGCCCATTACATTTTCCTTGATTCACCGCGCCCTGGGGCTGGTTACGTAAATCTCAAATCTCAATCTGAGATAGAGCAGGACTATACTCCCGGTGCGCCGTGTCGTGGCGTGTGAAACTCCAACTGGAAACTAGCGAACACGGCTGGTGCGTCGCCGAAGAAAATCCATCAACACAAATTGTGACAGGTTGCCCGGGTTTGCGAAGTAGGCTTTACCATTCGTCATCGCTGTCATCTGCTTTACAAACTCAACCAGATAATAATCACTTGCCAGCATGAACGTATTGATCATTATACTGGCTTTGCGGCAGGCTTGGACTTCCTTGAACGTCTGGTCCATTACGAAAGGGTCGCCGCCCATCGAGTTCTTGTACAGCCGGCGCCCTGGTGACGATGCACTTGCCGGCGCTTTCGTAGCACGAAGCGAGGGTCTGGCGAAGGCGGGGCTTCCTTCGAGAAAGCAAGCAGTAGGTTTTCCGTCGGTAACCATGACGATCTGCTTCATCTCTTTCCGCTGCGACTGCAGAATTCGCCGTGAGAGTCGCAGACCTTCGGCGGTATTCGTGTGGTATGGCCCCACTTGAGTGGTGGCTAATTTAGCCAGCGGCAGTTCTTCGGCGCTGTCGTGGAAGAGAACGAGTTTGAGTGCATCGCCCGGATACTGCGTACGAATCAAATGAGCTAGCGCGAGAGCAACTTTCTTGGCCGGCGTGAACCGGTCCTCGCCATACAGAATCATAGAATGCGAACAATCAAGCATTACCACAGTCGCGCAGGATGACTGGTAGTCGCACTGGTGGACGTGCAGGTCGCCGTATTCCAGATTAATCGGCACCTTCAAGCCTTCGCGTTGAATCGCGGATAACAACGTGGTGTTTACATCGAGATTTATGGTGTCGCCAAACTCGTAGGCTTTGCTGGCCGCGGCGGCTTCCACGCCGGTCGAAAGCTGTGGGGTATCATGACGGCCGACTGAGCTCTTACCAAGGCTTCCCAGAAGGTTTCTGAGCGTCTTATAACCGAGAAAGTCCAGACCTTTTTCGGTCACTTCAAACTTGATGTTGCGCGGGAGCGGCTCCGAGATGTCAGGTCTACCATGACCCGGTTGATTTGGCTGACGTTTGACCTGCTCCTCGTGCAGGTTTAAGTAGCCTTCATCTATCAGGCGCTCAATGAGCTGATTGAGCATTTCTTCCAGCGCCGAGCCTTTAAACTTGCCATCATTTTCAGCGAGCATCTCCTGGACCTGATGTTCATCGAGCAGGCCCTGGTCCAGCAGCGCCTGCAGCAGCGCACGTCGCAGCGCATCCAACGATGTGTCCTGCGGGCGGCGTTCGCGGGTCCAGTAGTAATCATCGTCGTAGCCGGAAGAGAGTAGCGAATCAGACAGCCCCTCCATCAAATCGCCCAGGTTAATGGATGAGACGTCGAGGCCTTTGAATTTTGAATATCTGGTGAACTTCATAAGATCGAAATTAGCCGCGGATGAACGCGGATAAACGCGAATCAGAAAAGAGCAGTCAGGAATTAATGCGCGTTTTGATCAGCGGCAAGCATCGCGTCTAAAAGGGCAGGCCGCTCGCCGTGATGCTTTCGCGCGTTATCATATGCCAGTCTTCTAAAATCAGGCTTAATGCCGAAGTTGAACAATAAGCCGACTTCAATCTCCGTCGCTCGAAGATAGTTCAACAACTGGGCTTCATGTGCAGAGTCTAGGCCCCTCACTGCCTTCAACTCCAATAAGAGACATTCTTCAACCAGAATGTCTGCCTCAAACTCACCGACCATCTGACCGCGAAACCAAACAGGCACTTCTATCCTTCTAAAAACCCGCAGGCCTTTGGAGGTTAGAGCAAGTTCAAAGGCTTTCTGATAGACGGACTCTAAAAAGCCATGACCAAGTTCATTGTAAACTTCAAAGAAAACTCCAATAACTTTCTGCGTCAGCTCTCTGTGTTTCAGCGCGCTACTCATGTGAGGACTCCTTTAGCACTTTGGTGAGGTAATTGTTTTCCCTTCCTATCTTTTCGGATCCGCGTTTCTCCGCGTTAATCCGCGGCTAATTAACTGTACTTTCCGGTCTCGGTGAGGTCGTCGTAGATCATGCCGCGCCTGTCCTTCTTAGCCTTGGTGACCGCCGTGTAGCCGCCTTCTTCGTTGCGGCTGATCTTGTTCTGAGCATATAAGCCTTCGAGCACAAATTCGCAGGCAGCGACTACCTGCGCGTCCGACTTTTTGAAGTCGAAAGGGATCAGCGAAGTTTCGATTAACTCGGGTACCGCGTCGAGAAGCCTTCGGCATTCCTCTGCTGAAGCAGTGTCCGCCAGACGCAGGTTGTTTCCCTCATCAAACCACTGCACGGTGCGCGCGAAATCAATTCCCACGAAATATCCTTCAAAGATCTCGCCTGCCGCGCGCTTGATCAGATCTTTCGCAATGCGGTTTGCTCCAATCTGTTCGCCCTCGTACTCGAGTTCCATTTTGCCCGTCATGGAAGGAATCGCGGCATATACGTCGGAGACGCGCGGCACAATCTCATCTTCGCCGGTCAGGAGCGCACGTCGCTCGGCATTTGAGATTACTGATTCAATAACCGTAATCGGCAGCCGTTGCGAGACACCGGAGTGTTTGTCCACTCGCTGGTCGTCGCGGGCTTCGAACGCGATCTGTTCGACTACTTCTCGCAAAAACTCGGGGATGTGCAGGTGTTCGTTGAACCCGTCCCGCTCCACCCAGGCCTCCTGCCGCGTAATCTGGATCGCGGTAGGCAACTCTGAAGGATAGTGAGTGGTGATTTCGGCGCCAATACGGTCCTTTAAAGGCGTAATAATTTTGCCGCGCGCAGTGTAGTCCTCCGGGTTCGCCGAAAAG
This sequence comes from Pyrinomonadaceae bacterium, assembly GCA_041745915.1. Classification (GTDB taxonomy): domain Bacteria; phylum Acidobacteriota; class Blastocatellia; order Pyrinomonadales; family Pyrinomonadaceae; genus PSRF01. The sequence goes on from JBGTHZ010000111.1 coordinate 42,901, forward strand.
ATAAGCATGACATCGAGAAGTAATCTGACCGGGTAACCCTTAATCTGAACGTCGCCTTCCTGCATGATGTTGAAAAGGCCCACCTGAATCTTGCCGGCGAGATCGGGAAGCTCATTGATTGCGAAGATGCCTCGATTAGCTCGCGGCAGCAGCCCGTAGTGAATCGTCAGCTCGTCGCTCAACAGGTGTCCGCCTTTGGCGGCTTTGATTGGATCGACGTCGCCGATGATGTCGGCAATGGTGACGTCCGGAGTAGCGAGCTTTTCTACGAAGCGTCGATGACGACTGGCCCAATCGATGGGCAAACTGTCGCCGTGGAGTTCCAATTGCCCGCGGCCAAATGCTGAGATGGGACTGAAGGGATCGTCATTTACCTCAGAGCCGGCGATGATAGGAATGTGTTCGTCAAGCAACTCGGTTAGCTGTCGAATAATGCGGCTCTTGGCCTGACCACGCAGTCCCAGAAGGATGATGTTGTGCCGGGCGAGGATCGCATTTACGAGCTGCGGAATAACGGTTTCACTGTAGCCGACGATTCCTGGAAAGAGTGTTTCACCGGCTCGCAGTTTCCTGATGAGGTTCCCACGTAACTCATCTTTTACCGATGTGCGCTTATAGCCGCTTGCTTTCAATTCGCCCAGTGTGGCTGATAGTTGCATTGAATGATTACCTGGCTATCGAAATATTCCAAGAAGCATACGGTGTGCCGGGGGGAAGACTTCTTTGCGTATCTCTATCTTAATACTTTGAGAGGAAAGACTCTAAGCAAGAACTCCAACAGTTAAAAGAACGGGTCAAGCCCTGCTGAATTGCAGTCAGGAAGGCGGACCCCGTCCCCGCCTCAAGCTTGAAAGCCACTCATCGTAGGAGCGGGGACAGGGTCCGCCTTCCTGACTGCAATTAACTTGGGTCTTGAGTACCACTAAGTTGAACCTGTAACAATCTAATTGGGAATCTAACGGGCCTGCCAAATGTTCCGCTCAACGACAACCTGCCCATCGGCTTCGAGCTTTTCAAGATGGGCCAGCACGGCGCGTTCGGCCATTGCATGCGCTTTTGGAGAGACCTCGGTGTAGACGCGGGCAACAATATGCTCAGCAGTTGTTGCCCCCTCCCTTACAGCTTCCAGAATCTTGCGCTCACGCTCGAGCCGGTGCGAGATGTATTCATCAAGCCTTGCATAAGGGTTCGCAATCGCCGGACCGTGGCCACCAAAGATAACACTTAGATTTGGCAGGTTCCGCATCTGCCGCAGTGAGGCCAGGTAGTCACTCATGTCTCCCTCAGGAGGATCGATCAAGACAGAGCCCAGGCCGACGATGTTATCTCCTGAAATCAGCGTACCCGTTTCCGCCTCGTACAAACAGAGATGCCCGCGGGCGTGTCCGGGAGTGTGCATTACTCGCAGCGCAATTCGGGGCGAACCCATTAGTTCGATGACGTCTCCGTCTTCAATCAGACGATCTACGCGGACGGCGTCGCCTAACGGCTGCGCAGTGAAACGATGGGCCGCAACCATCACGCGGCCGCAGAGATGTTCTCGAAGTGAATTGACGCCGCCTACGTGATCCGGGTGCATGTGGGTCAGGATGATTTCGTGCACAGATCGTCCTCCGCGCACGAGATCATCGACCGCGGCTGCGAGCGCATGTTGTTCCTCTTCATACGGCGAGCCCGGATCAATCACCAGGATCTCCCGCGAGTTGTAGATCAAGTAGCAATTGGTGTGAGTCGCAGGCGGTTTGGTGGGGGTGAGAACCGGAAAACAGATGTAGTTAGGACGAAATTCGATGCGACGTAAAGGCTCTAAATGAGCTTGAGGAATTGCCAGGAAACGCTCGACAAGATCAGGCGTGAGGCCATCGGCAATCGTTTTTAGTGCATGGAGCGTCGGTGGCACTGCCAGGATTTCCGCCCGTTGCCATTGTTCATGCGCTCGCCCCGCTGCAATCCATTGACCCGAGGAGAGCTCACCAGGAATGACATTCGGTTCCTGCTTCGGAGGACAGTTGACGAGAAAGAACCAGGTATCAAATCTGCGGGCGCTGAAAGGCGGCGTGACCCAGCGACCCACAAAAGTAAAATCACTGGCATCAAGGCGGAGATTGTAATGTCGTAACAGCTCTGGCCATGACATGCGCCGGGATTCGAGATCGTCCAGCAGCGAGACTCGCTGCCCCTTAGTTAACGACTCAGCCCCACGCGCGACTAATACACCCAGCTCTTCGAATAGCTCACGAGCAGCGCAACTGATTGCTGCGGCAGCGTCACCATCCGTGGAATTGTTCACCTGAACCTCTGCGTCACCCGCGTCAAGCTGGCCACCAGGAAACGCACTGAAGCCGCCGAGGAACGCGAGCTTCTCGCTACGGCGGACGAGGAACACTTCGGGGTTACCCGGATCAGTTTTTTGTCGAAGGAGAATTACAGCCGAGGCATCTTTGGGGATGGAGGCGGTCGAGGCCGGCATTGTCATTACCACCTGAACCGCTCGCCATCCCCTTGTCCCCAGGGATTGCCGCGCATGTGGTAGCCGCCCTCTTCCCAATAGCCAGGTTGATCATGTTCCAGGAAGCGCACGCCCTTAACCCACTTCGCGGATTTCCACGCATAGAGTTGGGGCACGATCAAACGAACCGGTCCACCGTGTTCCGGCGGGATCGGCTCTCCATCGTGTGACCAGGCGATCAATGAGTCCTCTTTTAGAAAGAATTCGATGGGAATGTTAGTGGTCCAGCCAGAGTCGTAAGCCGAGACCAACACAAACCTCGCTTCCGGCTTAACGCCGGCAATGCGTGCGATTTCACGGGTTGGTATGCCGCCCCAGATATTGTCGAGCCGCGACCAACGCGTGACGCAGTGGAAATCGGCAAAGACCCGGACGGCGGGTAATTGCATAAACTCGTCCAGCGACCATTTTTGCTGACGCTCAACCAGCCCATCAACCTCAAATGACCATGATGCCAGATCGAGGTTGGGGGTTCCGTGAGCGTCGAGTACGGGCCACTTGCGCGTTCGTGTTTGACCGGGAGGAATGCGATTCGGAAGCTGCGTGTTGGAACTAATGATTACGTCGGGATCCGCTATCTCCTCAGGCTTGCGCGGATCACCAGCTTGGTATTTTGGATCTTTGAATAGGCTACCTAGAAAGCTCATTGTCAGTAGTCAGTGGTAGGTTGTCAGTTGCAGTTTTGTACTTTGTGCTTGGTGCTTTGTACTTGGATGTGTAATTGAGGTTGCCCCCTGCGCCGAGCACCACTTGCTGATGAGAAGTACAAAGTACAAAGCACCAAGCACCAAGTACAAAGCACAAAAGAACGACTACTTCTTCACCTGTTTTTCCGCCAGCTTCATCAATTCTTCGGGCATCCATTTGCCAACGGCCTTCGTTTCAGCCTCAGCAATTCCGCGTGAACGATCGTGCCACTCATCGCGTGTCCCTTCAGGACCGCGTTCACGTTCATAGTTCTCGGTCTGCTCCAGGCTAAGGATTATGCCATCCGCGATGTCGCCCCAGTCCTGGAACTGGATCCCTCGTCTGACCAGCGACAGACCGGCGGACCAGTCTTCCTCCGGGGCCCGCGCATCCTGCTCGGGAATCGTCAGGTTATACAGCGGCGGAAAGGGCTTCCCATCGAATTCCCGAACGAGTCGCGCCTTAATCTCCTTGTATGATAACTTTGAATCCTCGCGCCTCAGGGCTTGGGCCCAGCGAAAGAGATCAGCCGCGCTTACCTGTTCTTGAGCCATCCAATTCCTGCTCCTTCAGTTGTCGTTTTGTTTGAGAATACCTTACACGCGCGTCCCGCGAATCACAAATGGTCACTACAGAACCGCGAGCAGTAGAAACTGTGTGGAATCAAAGAGGGCCTACGCTAAATTGCAGTCAGGAAGGCGGACCCAGTCCCCGCGCGTATGCGGAGTGGCTTTCAAGCTT
>JBGTHZ010000112.1:0-13665 GCA_041745915.1 Pyrinomonadaceae bacterium
AGATGGGTTCCTAGTTACTCCTTAGTTGGCGTTACTCACTTCGACGAACATATGGGATGGTTGACTACTCCTTTCCCAGGGGGCTACGCTCCCCCTTGAACATGGACCATTTCCAGGTCCCCTGTGACTTCGTGGATCGTGTCGGTGAGCCTCGTTAATGAGCCACGCGTAGATAATGAAAAGATTGACACCACCCGTTTTTTTATTTCTGGATCTCTCCTGAGCAAGGTTAGTGATAGACTTCGGCATACATGTCACCGTTGAGTCGTTAGGTTGATTACGCCTATCCGTTCAAACCAATAGTTTGAGGTACCAGTACACGTGATTACAACTGTCTGTTTAAATAGCACCACGAAGACTTTTACCGAGAACTGCATTGCCGGGGATATTAGCGAACTACGCCTGGAAGAGGGCAACATCATCTGGGCTGACGTGAGCGATCCGACCAGCCAGGACTTTGAAGAGCTCGCGGAAGAGTTCGAATTTCATCATCTCTCGATCGAAGATTGCCGGAACATGCACCAGCGACCCAAGGTCGAAGAATATACGGGTTACTATTTCATAGTGCTCTATGAGGCTGAATTAGTTGGGCCAACCGACCGTCTGGAGTTGCGTGAGCTAAATATTTTCCTGGGCAAGAACTACCTGGTCACGGTGCATAGTCGCCCCATCCGCGCAATTGAAACGGCAAAACGGCTTTGGCATGAATGGACCGATCGGGCCGAACAAGGTTCGGGTCTGCTCGCCTACCTTTTGATCGACGCGATTGTTGACGACTATCTGCCGTTGCTGGACATCGTCAGCGAACGCATGGACGATCTCGAAGATTCAATCTTCGGGGAATGGCGAGCCGAGGTAATCGAAGACATTTTCACCATCAAGAAGAAATTGCTGTACCTGCGTCGCTCCATAACGCCGCTTCGCGACGTTTTCAATACCATGCTAAGACGCGAGCAGCCGATCTTCCCGCGCGAAACACACATCTACTTCCAGGACGTGTTCGACCATCTGATTCGTGTGGCCGATACCATCGACTCCCTGCGAGACATGCTCAGTTCTACGATGGATGCCTATCTCTCGGTCTCCGGCAATCGCATGAACAAGATTATGAAGCGGCTCACTTCGGTCGCAACGATCCTGATGTCTGTGACTCTAATCGCCGGAATCTATGGGATGAACTTTGATCTCATACCTGAATTGAAGTGGCGATTCGGCTACGTCTATGCGCTGCTTTCCATGGTTGTTGTAGGGTTGGCGCTATATATCTACTTAAAGAGGGTGAAATGGATTTAAGAAGGCTGGTGTTCCACAGGTCACGAAGAAAAGCGAGAAAGAGCGATATCGCTCAGCTCGCTGCGCAGCTTGCCCCGCTCGAAGAAGTGGCGACGCCTGCCGCTGTAAAGCAGGTCGGAATCGATTCACTCTCCGGGAATGGGCAGGAGGACTTGGGGGCAATCATAGTGGACAAAGATCTTTCTCATGTCTCGCGAGATATGATGGAACAGGGAGGCGAAAAGAGTTTTTTGGGAATGGAGCCTGTTGTCCTTGTGATCCTGGGCCTAATGCTTGCATTTATCGCCTTCATCGCGTGGCAAATTACGCTGATGCCGGCGAAGTAGTCTCAAATAGTTCAGAGCTCAAGTGAGTGTAGAGTTCAAGTAGTTTAGAGTTCAAACTTTAGTTTGTGTATTCTGACTGGGCAAACAAGCTTGAACTCTGAACGACTAGATCGGCCCCGCGTCTTTGATTTCATCGGGCTGGTCAAAAGTGCCATCAGGCGACGGGCCAGGATCAGCACCGGTATCAGTTGAGTTCGAGTCTTTTTCAGCTTCTTGAAGATCCTTCAGCGTTTTATCGCTCGTCGCTTCTGACTTGCGCTCAGCTAGCTTCGTCTCTTTTTCTTGAGCGGGATCTCTTCCCTTTGAATCCAACATCCTCGATCTCCTTTTAGATAAGCCTGCTGACTGTCATCACAGCCGCCAAAATCCACGTCGCATACAAACCAGCGATTAGATCATCACCCATCACTCCCAGTCCCCCCGGCATCGCCTCAAATCTACGCGCCGGGTATGGCTTAACAATGTCGAAAATGCGAAACAGTATGAATCCCAAGAGAATCCATCGAGGCCCAAGAAAATCAAGCACAATGAAAAAAGTTAACATCTGGCCGGCAACCTCATCGATAACAACTATCCTAGGGTCTTTGCGCTGGCTTATTTTTTCAACGCGTGTGGCGGCCCAAGATCCAATGATTGAGATTGACACAACAACCAATAGCAAAATGAATTGGAAGAGAAAGATAAGAAATCCATCGGGATCGATTCCCAAATTGCGTAGCGGCGCCGCTGGAAATAGCTTGACGACCAGGTAGCGGAGTAAAAGATAACAACCGATCCCCACCAGGGAGCCCCACGTGCCCGGCGCGAACGGCAGATAACCGACGCCACAGGTCGCGATGGACAGCGCCAGATAATCCTTAGCCGAGCGCGCGCTGCTCGGCCGACCCACTGCTGGATCGGCGGTTACCACCGGCGGATTCAATTCATCGCTGGATTCTTTAATCGCCAACTTGAACTACGCTGAAAGCGTTCGCTAATTGAAGCCCAGGCAACTCAACCGGCAACACAGACTAAGGTCTATGCTACGCCACAATTCTTCCCACCAGATCGTATTGCTGTGCTTCCGTAATCAGGACGTTGACGAAATCGCCGGGTTGCGGGCTTAGACCTTCCGGCGCATCGTTGATTAACACACAACCATCTATATCCGGCGCCTGGGTTTCCATGCGGCCCTGCCAGAGAAGGTCGCTTTCGTTTGACTCTCCTTCAAATAGCACGCGGACGGTTTTACCGACTCTTGCTTTGTTGCCACGACGGGAGATGCGCGACTGCTCTTTCATCAAACGAGTGCGGCGCTTGTTGGCGATCTTGGGATCGACTTTGTCGCAAAGCTCGAAGGCTGGAGTACCTTCTTCGTCAGAGTATGTGAACACCCCTACACGATCGAACTCGACGTTCTTAACAAATGCGAGGAGTTCTTCAAAGTCTTCTTCAGTCTCTCCCGGAAACCCGGTAATGAACGTTGTGCGTATCGCGATTTCGGGAACGCGATTCCGAACACGTTGAATCAAACGCTCGAGGCTCTCGCGGTTTCCGCCCCGTTTCATCAGCTTGAGAACTTTCTGCGAGGCGTGCTGCAAAGGCATGTCCAGGTACTTAACCGCTTTCGGTTCGGTCGCCAGCACATCCAGGAACGAATCGCTGATATGAGTCGGATACGTGTACATCACGCGCACCCATTCAATGCTGTCCGTGTGTGAGAGCTCTCTGAGCAAATGCGCGAGAGCGTCAGCCTTACCCAGATCTTCTCCGTAGCGTGACGAATCCTGGGCCACCAGGATCAATTCCTTCACACCTTCTTCTGCAAGCTGTTGGGCTTCAGCGACAATGGAGCCAAACCGACGGCTGCGGAAATGTCCACGCATTTGCGGAATGAAACAGAAAGCGCAGGGTCGATCGCAACCCTCGGCAATTTTTATGAACGCATAATGGCTGGGCGTAGCGAGAACGCGTGGTGTGGATTCATCATACAGGTACGTCGCACTCTGATTACCCAGCGGTATCACGGGTAAAGAGCGCGTGTTTGTTTGTGGATCACACACCGCCAGGATGTCGTTTATCTGGCTGGTACCGATGAATGCATCTACTTCCGGCATTGCAGCTTTCAAGTCATCACGGTAGCGCTCAACCAAACAGCCGGCTACGACGAGTCGCCTGGCTTTGCCGGATATCTTGAGACGCGCCGCTTCCAGGATCGCTTCGATGGACTCCTTCTTAGCCGCTTCAATAAATCCACACGTATTCACCACGACCGTGTCAGCGTCGTCCGCGTTCGCGGTGATCTCAAATCCCTTTGCTTTGAGCTGGCCCATCATTACCTCGCTATCGACGAGATTTTTGGGACATCCCAGGCTGATAAATCCTACTTTGTTCATTATTCGTGAATCGTAAATCGTGAATCGTGAATCGTAAATCGTGAATCGTAAATCGTGAATCGTGGTGTCGTGTATGGTCCAGGGAAAGTCACTCGAGATCTCCCTCAACCACCATTCACGATTCACGATTCACGATTTACGAGTTAGGGCTTTCCGTTCCTTCCAGATCACTAAGAGCCTGGTTGATTTCCCGCAGCTCGGCCGCGGAGAGTTTTTGACTACCGAATCTTACGCGGTTGTACAGTCTGGTTATGGTGAGCGCCTCTCGCGAGCCAATGGTTGACGCAAACTCAAGTGGGGTTTGATCGCTCAACCGCGACAAGCCCCTCTGCGCCAGTAAATCCATCAACTTTTGATAGAACTCTACTGCTGCAAGCTTCGACTCGTGGGTGCCGCGGGAGATGGTCAAGCCGCGACGCCAACCGAGCTTCAGCACCCTTACCAAGATGATCGTGGCTAAGACCGTTATTAGCCCCAGCCCCAGGAAAATCTGCTTACTGGACACTGCCGGAACCATCGACTTAACGTTTCCGAACGCCTCAGAAGCAATGCGCCGGTAATCAAAGACCCGGTTATTGAGGGAGACTGCCAGAGACCGTTGTTGCTGTTTGTCGTAGCCTACAACGTACTGAAACCAAATTAGTTCCAGCGCCTCGACGTACTTACCCAGTTGAGCCGCGAGACCAGCACTTTGTGGTTCGGTCCGTCCGGCAGCGGGTGTAGGGTCAAACGTAACCCAGGCATTGGTTTCGGGGAAATAGACTTCAACCCAGGAGTGGGCGTCACTTTGCCGCACTGTATAGGCCCCGGCCGCTTCGTTGTACTCGCCGGGCAAGAATCCATTGACTACGCGCGTGGCTACGCCTTGAGTGCGAAGCATAATGGCCATCGCCGTCGAGAAGTATTCGCAGTGGCCGGCGCGGATATGGAAAAGAAAGTCGGATAGTGGGTCCCGACCGCTAGCTCTCATCTGCAGAGAGTAACCGAAGCTATTGCGCAGCTCAGTTTCGATCGCCTTCGCTTTATCATAGCGATTGCGGGCTCCAGCATTGAGAATTATGGCGCGAGCATAGTCGGCCACACGACTGTCAAGCGTTACCGGACTTTCCCGATACCGATCTTCGGACGGCGAATAGGGTCGCATATCACGCCGCAAGGTCTCTGGATCCGGCTCAATTGTGTCAGAGATCACTGTGTACATGATGCGGTCGAGGTCGTGCGCCCGCGATTGAATCGAACCCTCGGAGTCAACGCGAACAAATGGGAGATCACCCTGAACCGCCAATGCGCGTGGCGCTGCAAAAAGCACGTTCGAATTGATGGGTTCGAGAAAAACAGTCTGTCTGGTCAGTCCCTTGAGTGCGTCCGTGGTACCGAGGTGGAAGAATCCTCGCTCAATCGGTTTCTCCTCGGTGCGCCTTGCTTCCGAAGACTTTTTCCAGACTCGCCCGGTAAACTCGTCCAGCGCCAGCCCGCGCCACTTCAACCCAGGCTCGCCCGCTGTGTTGTCGCCTTCGATGCGCACTCGCATCACTACCTGGTTATTTGCCTTTAAATCTCCGATTTCTCCCAGCCTGACGCTTTCAGAAAACCCTATGAAGTTGGTCAACCCGCCGCCGCCGCGAGAAATCACAGCGGATCCTGCACGCGGAGCCACAAGGAACAAGGGTAGTGCCAGAATAAAGATGAGCACCAACATTGAGGCAGCTACGGCCGGCAAACGGCTGGCCTCTATGTCCCGTTTGCCTCGAGCGCCAATAAGTTTCCTGAAAATCCTGGAATCAGTAGGAACAAGGAGCCGGGTCTCGGCAGGTTTAACTCCCCGTTGGGCCTTGCGGACCTCAAACGCTATTACGGTCGACAAGGAACAGAACAGATACAGGGCAAGCGTGAGAAGAAAGACTGGACTAAAGCTCAGACCTGCGGCCAGCAATAGTTCGAAGAAGGAGATGAGGTAAAGGAAAACCCAATCTCGATCCGACTTAACTTGCAGCAGCTTTATTGCTGAAAGAAAAACGATCAGATGCGCCAGGGCATTAACTCCCATCCTTCCCGGCGCTTCGCCTATTGTTCTTTGATACTTCCAATCGAGCAGGAATAAGGGAATGGAAAGTAAGACGACCGCCAGCCCCACGCGTTCGGACAGTTGCCATTTCGTACCCTCCAGTTTCCATGCCACTACCATGATCGCGGCAAAGACTGTAGCCAGCGCGAGGTGCAGTCCGCCAGCCAGCATTAGTGCCAGCATGGCGACCGCGATCATTGCGTAAGAAGAAGCCTTGAAGTAAGTGTGAAAAGTCACCTGATAAAACTAGTTGCCTCGTTTTACCCGAATTTCAAAGAGTTTCGGCCATAACTTCCCGGTTACGTAGAGCCGGTCATTGGATTCGTCGTAGGCGAGTCCGTTTAGCACCGCCTCATTGTCTTTAGCATCGCTAAGCGCGCGTAGTCCCGCCAAATCAATCCAACCAATTAATCGACCGGTCTGCGGTTCGATGCGCGCCACACGGTCTTTGTGCCAGATATTGGCGTAGATTTCACCCCGAACGTATTCAAGCTCGTTTATGCGGTCGACGGGCGTTCCCCCCTCGAGGACGGAGATTGTTCTATTTACCTGAAAGTTGTCCGGGTCCAGAAATCGTATTCGATTGGTACCATCACTCATGATTAGCGAACTACCGTCATTTGTGAGTCCCCATCCCTCACCCCGGTAGGAAAACTCACCCAACTTCTCAAAGCTTTCAGCGTCATAGATAAATCCCAGTTGATGTTGCCAGGTCAGCTGGTAGATTCTGCCTTTGAAGAGAGTGATCCCTTCTGCGAAGTAAGGCCTCGGCACGTTGACCTTCTTCAGAACCTTGCCCGTTTGAAGTTCCACGAGACGCAGGCTCGACCTGCCCTCCTGACCCGTACTTTCCAGGAGCTTGCCCTCATGAAAAATCAGCCCCTGAGTATATGCGCCCTTGTCATGCGGCCAGGTATAGACTATTTCATAGCCATATTTGAGGACACTGTTGTTGACCGCGATGTTTTCGGCCGAGTGGTTTGCCACGGCACCCGTCTGGCAACCAGAACCGATGAGCACCAGGAAGACCAACGCTAATGCGTTCCTTGCCGCCAAACAGGAAATCGTAATTCTCAGAGGCATAAAAGCATTTTGCGTGACAGTGACAAAAAACCCAAGCCCGCCTGGATAACTACGTTATAAGTGGAGACTCAGAGTCGGTGAGCTTGAATCAAACCGAGAACTCGCGGGACCAGAAGTCCGTCTCAGACGCAGGTGGCAACCGCTTCAGGAGTGAGCGGAAAACGGCCGCCCATTCAGCGCCAAGTCGAACCTCAACTGATGTCGACCTAAGAGGTCGAGCAATCCTTGTCACTGCACCGGTGATTGCCGACCGAAGGCAGACTTCCAAAGTTAGCAGCGGACGCCCGTGACGGTGAATCCGCGTGCGGCCCGTTGCACGCTTCCCCTCCCCCTTGGCAAGAGCCTCGGTAACCTGTCCTCGCCGGCTCCGACAGCCCAGTGTACGTCCTAACTAACTCGATCGCCGGCCTTATAAAGTTGACGAGATTACCGAAAAGGCTTCAGGATACAGCCCAGCTTTCCTTAGAACTCGGGTTTTTTGCTTTTTCTTTCCAGCGCTTCAGGCTTCAGGTGGCTTTTCTTGAAGCTGTGGTGGCTCCGTGTAAGCGAGTCAGAAGTCTGAACCGGCATGAGTGCAATGGGCAAAGAGAAACGTAATTTTCAGATCTCTTTCAGGAGGAAACATGGCGAAATCGAGCACAGCAGGCGATGGGGACAACAAGGCGGGGACGCGTTGGATCGACCGCGCACTAAATACGATCGAGCGCTTGGGAAACAAGCTGCCTGATCCCGCGGCACTATTTCTGATTCTCCTTATCGTAGTCTGGGTTTTGTCAGCGTTGCTGGCGCCGGTCTCTTTTAACGAGATAGACCCGCGGAATGGACAACCCATCAAAATTAACAACCAACTGACGGGCGCTTCGATTGCCTCGTTCCTGGCCAATATGGTGACCACGTTCACGAGCTTCCATCCATTGGGAGTAGTGCTCGTGGCGCTGCTGGGGGTTGGCGTTGCCGAACACACCGGATTCATCAACGCTTCTTTGAAAGGACTGTTGAGTTTTACTTCAGTGAAACTGCTGACGCCGATGCTGATTCTCGTCGCCATCGTGAGCCATACTGCTGCCGATGCCGGCTACGTTTTGGTGATCCCTCTGGGCGGCGTCATCTTCTATACGGCCGGGCGGCACCCCCTCGCCGGAATCGCGGCAGCATTTGCGGGAGTCTCGGGAGGATTCAGCGCTAACTTCGTTCCTTCCAGTCTGGATCCATTGCTGGCCGGCCTGACTCAGGCTGCGGCGGGGATCATAGATCCCAATCGCGCAGTGAACCCGCTCTCGAATTGGTTCTTTACCGGGATTTCGAGTCTGCTGATTATCGGCGTTGGCTGGTTTCTCACTGACCGTGTTATCGAGCCGCGTCTGCGCGATGTCGAGATTGATGGCGACATCCAGGATATGCCAAAGATGGAACGGCTGGGACAAAAAGAACGCAGGGGTCTGATAGGTGGGTTGCTGACCTTGTTTGCCGCACTCGCCCTGCTGGCCCTGGTATCAGTTCCACAATCTTCGCCACTGCGTTCGCCGCCGGGCTACAAGTTAACGCCACAATCGATCGACCGGCTGCGGACTGCGGCAGTTCCCGAAGATGTGATCAAGAAGGTCGAGGCTCTAAAGCAGGAGTTTCCCGGTCAAAAACCCTTTCAGGATGCACTGAAAGCCAGGCTTGGTGACGAACACTTTTCGGCGCACGGCCAGGCATTTCTTTCCAACGCCGAAGTATCGCAACCACAACTGACTATGGCGAACGCGCCGCTGATGCAAGCGATAGTTCCGTTGATCTTTTTGCTGTTTCTGCTCCCGGCTGTGGTCTACGGCTATCTGGCGGGAACTGTCGAAAGCCACCGTGACATTATCAAGGGGATGAGCAAGTCCATGAGCACGATGGGCTACTACATTGTGCTTGCATTTTTTGCATCCCTCTTCATTGCCGCGTTTGGACAATCCAACATCGGTGCGCTGCTCGCTTTAAAAGGGGCGGGTTTTCTTCAGTCGATGGCCTTGCCGGGCCAGGTAACAATCGTCGGCATTATCCTCCTCACGGCCCTTGTTAACCTGTTAATTGGTTCGGCATCAGCAAAGTGGGCTTTACTGGCCCCGATTTTTGTCCCGATGTTAATGCAATTGGGTCACTCACCTGAGCTGACCCAGGCCGCTTATCGCATTGGTGACTCTACGACCAACATCATCACTCCCCTAATGCCATACTTCCCGCTCGTGGTTGTATTCGCGCAACGTTACGTGAAGAAGACGGGCATCGGAACGCTGGTTTCACTGATGTTGCCATTTTCCATCACCTTCATGGTGGTATGGACCATATTTCTGCTGATCTACTGGACCTTAGGAATTCCGCTGGGTCTGCAGGCGCCCTATACTTACCCGGCTTGAACTTTGGGTCGCGTGCCGGTGGTCAAGTGGCGAGCAACGTCTCGGGACCTTTCGAGTGGTTTAGGCGCCGGGCTTAGCTCTTGTTTACTTTATCCGGCCGACACTTATCCGACCGATAACGAAGCCGGCGCCGAAAATAAGCGTCAGCAGGAAGAAGACGGGGATTAGCATTACAAATGTGTTCCACAGCTCACCTACCATTGAACAAAATCTCCTTTCTGAATGTTTGAGTGAGAGGGCTGTGAGATTGGGGCTGACTACCAATTTAGTTGAAACGGAGCTAAAAGCGCAAGGGTTGCTCTGACAGCCTGCAATAAAAGGCGAAAGAATAAGGCCGGGGCGAGCCACTGGTTGAAATGAAAGTTAGCAACGGAATCGACCCTTTCGAATGAACCTCGAGGCTGTGACTCTGAATCCAATTACCCCCTGGGCCGGGGTCACCGCGCGCTGGCAGCCCGCGTGGGGTGGGAGTGTTGCTTCAACCCTGCGGTGGTACACCCATCACCGGAATATTACGCCGAAGATGTTTGCCAGAATGCGCAAAACATCCAACTCGCGAGCTCTTTCAGCGCGTGGCATTAGGTCTTTTGACGCTTGACTAAGGAGCACTTTTGGGATAGAACCCCGGCGCTCGTTAAGCTCCCAACATTTCCCTCCCAAAGGAGTTCCCCAAATGCTTAGAGTACTAGCCACGGCTTTGTTCAGCATCTCCCTCGCGTCCCTCGTTATGGCCCAGGACCCGGTGAAAGTTGATTCAAAGCATTACACAGTAGAGTTTGAAAATGAGCAGGTGCGCGTCCTTCGCATCAAAGTTGGGCCGCACGAGAAATCTGTCATGCATCAGCATCCGGATGCAGTAGCGATCTTTGTGACAGACATCAGTGGGAAGTTTACGTTTCCGGATGGCAAAACTGAGGACAATACTCGAAAGGCCGGAGAAGCGCTCTGGACACCAGCGACCACTCACCTGCCCGAAAACACGAGTGACCAGCCCTTTGAAGTCATTCTCGTTGAACTGAAGCAGCCAATGAAGAAGCAAACTGCCAAAAAATCCGCTCAGCATGCGGCAGGGAAAAAGCACTAGCGCCACGCAGTTACCCGCCCGAGCACCATCGACTTCAGCAGATTTAAATTCCGTGTTTCGGCATGGGAACGAGTGTGACATTGCCCTCACCCAAAGACCAGGATCGATAACGACCGTCAACCAGTAGTTGACTCTCAGTCTTCGCGCGCATAATGTTTCCGAAGGCAAAGAGTTACTGCCGATCACATTATCCCGAAGAAGGCATTCTGAGCATCTGTCACGGATCGAAATGTACTCCGCGAAACGGCAGTCACATGAGCATTAGGAAGCTCAAAATGAAATTTCTTCTCACCATCTGTTTACTTCTGACTTCAACATCCGCAAATGCGAGCTTACATCAGGGCCAAAAGCAGCACGCATCTCTGAGTCGGGTACAAACCAGAGAGGCGGAACGTCGACTCTCCGAGATGGGCTACTGGACAGGCGCGGTCGACGGACTATTTGATCCGGCGACGCGGTCGGCGTTGATTGCCTTTCAGAAATGGGAGGGCCGCCCTATTACTGGCCGGCTTACGATCGCCGAGCTCGAGGCAATTCGCACCAGCGCTTCCCCCAAAGCCAGGGAACCTGGGTACGCCCATGTTGAAGTGGATTTAGATCGTCAGGTGCTACTAATGGTCAATGAGAATGATGGGGTGCGGGTTCTTCCTATTTCGTCGGGCAGCGGCAAGCCGTTTATGGACGAAGGTCAGATGAGCATAGCCTACACACCCCGTGGCAGGTTCGTTGTTTACGACAAGAGTGTTGGTTGGGAAAAGGCTCCGTTTAGATCGATGTATTACCCCAATTACATCAGCGGGGGCGTGGCGATTCACGGGTACCGTACAGTCCCAATACAACCGGCGAGCAATGGTTGTATCAGGATACCAATCTTCGCCGCTCGTAGATTGAGCAAGCTGATGAAGTTGGGAACGATCGTGCTGGTGTACGATCAGGTCTCGTTCGTCTCGGGGAAGTCCTGGGCTGAAGACCCTCAACTCAGGCAAGCTGCTCTATTGAATAGTGCATCCCCAGAATATACCTATCAAACAGAGGGGACTAAAACCAGGCCCGGTCTTCCGTGATAAAAAACCCGCTCGAAAATGATTCGAGCTTGAAGTTAATCCTGGCGAACGAAGAATTTCGGATTTCGCATTGCGGATTTCTGTCGTTTAGCGCAACGCGAGAGTAATCCGCGATCAGATCCGAGTACGACCCGAAATCAGGGGCATTCGAATTAATCCCGGCGACTTCCTACTCTCCCACGCAATTACCCGCGCAGTACCGTAGGCTCCAACAGGCTTAACTTCCTTGTTCGGATGCGAACGGGTGTATTCCTCCCGATCTGGCGTGACCGAAATAGTTAGATCAGTCTTGGAGCTATTCACCATTCACTCTGAATACGAGTTCGGCCTCGACAGGTTCACTGCCATGCATTCCGCTAAGTCGGACCTTGTGTGGGAACTTTATTCCGCTGACATCCTGATATTCGATATTGAAGTCCAACGTTGTCTTAATACCATCGCCAATCGGTTCAAAGACTCCTTGGTAGCCTGTTAAGAGAAAACCGTCAACCGTTTTCTGAAAGTGCGGCTTGATCGTTCGCTTCGCTTTGGGACCAGAAACCTTCCATTCCGTAATCAGAAAATCACCGGTCATCATGATCATCACTCCCCCAGACTGCATGGTGTAGAAGAGGCGGTATTGCTTGCCTGGGTTTTCTATTTTGATTTGACTCTCTGTCTCGGGAAGGGGCGAGCCCACCATAAACATCCGCCAGGTATTAAAAAAACCCGCTACCAGGCGCTGCACGTCGTAGTAAATCTGCTCAACAACTGGTTGTAATTCAGGCTTGGCCGCGTTGGCGCCTACTTCATGGCGAACTGTGACGGCACCGTTTGCATCGACGACCATCGAGAACCGCAAGGCCCGAAACACGTTTAGGTTTTTCGGAGTGGCAGTGTGCGCTAATATGACTTCCCAATTTGGCTCTACGGTCGCCGTGAAACCCTTAAACGCCTTTCTTGTCAGGCTGTAGTATGCGCTTCTAGCTTGGCTAATCACATCCTGGTTGGTAGCTACCTGGTCATCGGCATAGACTGATACTGTGAGTGCAAGGATTGTTAGAAGGAAACCCAGCGCGCGGGACAGTTTTCTCATGACCAAAATCTTTCCGCCTTAACCTGCAAACTCTTTCAAGCTTCCCGCAAGGTCGCGATTGATTTTAAAGCTTCGCGCGGGGGGCAGCTTCCGCCGCCGTTGCTCACGCGATCGCACGCATGATGTGATCGTTCGGCACCGGACGCAAGTCGGAAACTCCAACAGCCGACCGGGGCTTAAGATAGAAGTGGTCGCCGACAATAAGTGGGTGGAGGGATGCGAATCTACCGAGATACTTCAGGCTGGTGCTTAAAGGCAGGGTAAGCGAGCCGAATAGTTTTTCGAAAGACTAATTGTCCGCATGACAAACTGCATCACGGAGTGAAAGCTACAAAAGCCCGCGAGGGCTTAATGCTCTCGCGGGCTTCTTTAGTAAATCCGGCGACTTCCTACTCTCCCACGCAGTTACCCGCGCAGTACCATCGGCTCCAGCAGGCTTAACTTCCGTGTTCGGGATGGGAACGGGTGTGACCCTGCCGACAAAATCACCGGAAAACCTTTCAAGAAAACGATCTTTGTGCTTGGAGCTTTGAGCTTTGTTTGTGTGATCCAAGTACTAAGAACAAAGTTCAAAGCAGTTCAAAGAGAACTTTGATAATCGAATAGTGGTGCTGTCATTACCTAGGCAAGTTTCGCGCAAGCGCGAATTTGTTGCTTGAGTAAATTTTATGGTCAAGCCTTGGGACTAATTAGTAGTGGTCAACTGAGCACATTACTGCACTTACATATCCACCCTATTACCTCGTGGTCTACAAGGAGTCTCACTGGCAGGATTAATCTTGGGTCTGGCTTCACGCTTAGATGCATTCAGCGTTTATCCATGCTCCACATAGCTACCGAGCGCTACGGCTGGCGCCATAACTCGTACACTAGAGGTGGATCCATCCCGGTCCTCTCGTACTAAGGACAGATT
>JBGTHZ010000113.1:0-16005 GCA_041745915.1 Pyrinomonadaceae bacterium
GGAGAGCAAAGGTGAACTCAGTTTCAAATTCTTGTCTTCTTTGCGTCTTTGCCACCTTTGCGTCTTTGCGTGAAATTCTCGTTGAGCAAGATGCGATCTTAAGAACTAACAACTAAGCAACGCTACCTGCGATTCAGCACCTGATCGGCTGCCAACACCAGGAACATGTAGTTCGTCGACCCGCCACCCATCACGTACTCAGCCTGTTGCCAAAGGTACGGAAAATCTTTGAGCTCCGGTAAGTCTGGCCGGATCAGGGCGGTTCCCGACGCCACTCCTCCGGGTATGTAGGACCAGTCGGCCCGGTTGAATCCATAGGCAGTAGTCATTGATCGAGCACCTACCCCGGAAGCAAACGACGCAGTGTTTTCACCCGGGTGAACTCCCAAAACAAAATTGAGCGCATTGAGCATATATTCGGGACTTACGATATCCGGAAACGCACGCTGCAGAAAATACTGCTCAACGCCGAAGCGCTGGATGTCCCAACCGGCACCCCAGATGTGCGGTTTATACGGCACCCCAAACGGCGTCAGCTTCTGCGTCTCAACCGTTTTCGCAAAACTCTGAGCCACGGCTCGGCGAACCTCGTCTACGAAAGTTCGGTCCTTGATAAGTTCCAACACTCTGCCAACCGACCAGCCCACTGCATCGATGCGAGCGATAATCTCTTTGCGGTCGTCGAGAAGAACTTTTCCAAACTCGGGTTTCTGCGTGGTTAACCACAACTCCACCGCAGCGTTGATCCGGTCATTGAAACCAGTCTTAGGATCCCGCTCCTGTTTCCAAAGCGCTTCGGCCGTCCCAACGCATTCTTTCGCCAAAGAGGGATTCATTTCCTTGAGCACCCGACCCGCGATTGCCAGCGCTGCAATTCCTTTGTACTCGCGACCGGGGTTGTCCTCGGTGAATACCAGGCGATCGTCGGTTGCGGGTGAGTGGGTGGCGGTCCGCTGATTATCTTTGAGCGAGCTGTCATGAAACAGGTTGTCGGTGGAGTTGGTCTGGTCTCCGAGAAGCACGTACTGCGGCAGCGTGGGCACGATGATGCCGCGGTAGAGTCGTCCCAATCCCCGGTAGCCTCCGAGTATCGTCAAGACCCCGTGTTCGACCTGTTGCAGCACATCAGCCTTGCCGTCGGGCTGATGAATCCTGGTCAGACGTTGGCTTTGATTGATGCTCGTATCATCGTAGTTCAAGTCAAAGGCCTCGTAGGCGTTCGCCAGGATCAAGACTTCATCCGCTTGAGACTCGATGCGCAGATCTTCGTCGCCGGCATCGTGCCAGCCGCCCACGTTTAGACCTGGGACATTTTGGCCTGACTTCCATTGGCTGAGAGTCGATGGGCCCTGCAAGTAGCCATCAAAGTGGTTGTAATTGGTGGGGGCCATCCGGGCATCGTCGAGATGACAGGCGCCGTGCCAAACGCGGTATTGTTCTTCGACCCGCATGTGACACATTTGCACCGGCAGGAAATATTCGAGTACGGGTTGCCAGATGCCCCGTTTATAAACTTCCGTGGAGATTTGGAATGGTTGCGTCCGGAAATTTCGGTACTCGGCGACGTACATTCCGGGTTTGGTGACGCTGCTGAAATCAAAGGTTCGGTATTGGTAGCGAAGAAACTTGCCCCAGTTTCCCGGCTTGCTGGAAAGCACGTCCTCGAAACCACCCTCCTCCGAAACCCTTTTGAGGTGAAAGGAATCTGCGGCGGGGTCATCAGAATCCAACTCGATGATGGCAATCTTCTTCTGCTTGGGGTGATAACCGACCTGCGACACATGGACCACCGGTTGATACTTCCAACCAGGAATCGCATTTGGTGTCAGAATCCATTCGATTGCTTTGGTGGTAGCTCCCGCGGGCACCAGGGAACGGACCACGAACCAGCCGTTATTGTGTTTGTTCCGGCCATCAAGCAACTGAAGATCGCCGGTTAGACTCTCGATGATCAACTGCTGCGCCTTTTCTTCCGGAGCGACCGAAAGCCGGCGCCCTGTGGCGAAGGGCAAGGGTTGGATCTCACCGTACTTATCTGCTACGTCCGGGCCGTTCGCCTGGCGCGGAAAAATGCCGGATTCAGATCCGAGGTACCAGCTCTTGCCGAAAAGCGTGGTGGGATAGAGTTCGAAGTTAAAGCCAACGCGACCGACGAACTCCGCGGGCAGAGGGCGATCCAGATCGACAATGATGCGAATGCTTTTGCCGTCGCCACGCACGCGAACCTGGTACGTCAGATTCAGGTCGGGATACTCAATGGGGTTGAATCCGGTACGGTTGCGGCCGGGATCTGGATAAGAAAGCGAGGTGGTGATCTCATTTGCCTGTTTGTTGACCACTCGTTTGTCTTGCCTGGGCATTGGCTGCCATTGGCCCGGTGTCGCATCCAGACGCAAATCACCGTTGGTGGCTACGCGCGCCCCATTTTGTATGATACTAACGCCGCTCTGATGCCCTTCCGGATAAATGTCCTGGAAAGCCATGACATTTGTTCCCGGTGTAATCTGGAAGTACTCCTGGTCGTTCAACTGGAAGGTCGGTTGGCTTGGTTGCTGGGCCATAACCGAGGACGAGAGCAGAAAGCCTGCAAATCCAGTGATGAGAGCAGCTGAAAGAGATCGCATTAGTTGAGCATCCTTAATTGGAAATCGGCAATCTTCAATACTTCCTCAGTAGCTCCAGCATCTTGCGGTCGAGCTTGTGTCCCTTGAAGTCTTCGTAGGCAACGTCATCTCGTCCACTGTCCATCACTCCGAACGAGCCTCGCAAATTCCACAACGAAAAGCCCCAGCCCGCTTCCTTCCACAGCGTTAGATTGTCTTCCATCCACGCTAGCGCCACAGCGTGCGGAGTCTTGTTGAAGCAGCCCCATTCGCCAACGTGTATTTGAACGCCTTTCGCTATGAGTGGTTTGTAGGGGTCGAGGTTTTCGCTTTTCAGTCGGGCGCGGTCCCAGGTCTTTCCTTTGTCGTCCTTGAACGGCCAGGCGGGTAGATTGAAGCTCTCGAACTCATCTTTGGGAACCCAGGTAGCGGTGTAGTGACTCACCGCCTTTGGCAAGTATCCGCGTGTGCTTTGGACTAGACCCAGATCGGCAATTCCCATAACCGGCGCCTGGCCGATGTTGATACCGTCGGCAACGATTAAGCGCTGCGGATCTTCTTCGCGGATACCTCTGACGAGGGCCTTCACTATTTCCACGTAGCGCTCTTCCAGATAGCCTTCGTACGATCTCATCTTGGGCGGTTCGTTGAGCAGATCGAAACTCAGCCGGCGATTAGGAATTCCTTTGTAGCGTTTGGCGAAGGCTTTCCAATGAAAGATTGCGGCCTCCATAGCCCTATCCCGTTCGGCCTTGGTGCCCGAGAAAAGATCAGCTGGTTCCAGTTCACGGTTATTAATGCAGTATCCCGGTATGCGATGGAAGTTGATATTGACGTGGACCCCGTGCTGACGGCCCAAATCAACCGCGTGGTCAATCTCTTTCAAAGCATCTTCAGTGATGACGGACCAATCGTCTTTTCGACCCCATGCCCAGTACGATAATGGCAGGCGGGCAAAGTCGAACCCCCACTCGGCCATCGTGACAAAGTCGAATTCATCAAATGCCCGCCGCGATTGAGTCTGGCCCGGAGGGGCAAAGTTCCCCTGCAGATTAAAACCACGCCAACGCGGAATCCGACTGGCATTGATGTCATCGTTGACTGCCGGCAGAAACTGCTCCGCGGCCAGCGTCACGTTTGCTGCCACCGTGCCGGCGGCGCAGGAGATTGCCAGATCCTTTATGAAGCGTCGGCGGTGCATAGATCCCTCCTTCGTGAGTCCGATGGGTACGTCAGGGGTCTACCTGGCTGCCTGTAATCGCAGCATTACCACATCATGACCAGAAACAGTAGTTTCAAGCGACTCATTAGTGGTGCCCGCCTTGCTCTTAGTCCACAAGTCCAGAATTACATAAGCACCGTTTTGAGCGTTCAATTCTCGTTTTGCCAGGTCATCCTTGACCAGTTCCTTTTTCCAATCGAATTCTACTCTTTGAGGTTGGGTCCCTCGGTTCAGGAAACAGACTGCCCAATCTCCGCCCTGCAACGGCTTAAACCAGATTTCCAGATTCTCGCGAGTGGCGTATTTGAATCCCTGAATGCCCAGCGCGTCCTGATTCACGGCAATGACTTCCCTATTGGTTAGGATGTCCCCGGTTTCTTTGCTCATGCTTCTTAGATCATTTCCGGCAATCAGGGGCGCCGCCAGCATGGCCCACATAGAAAAATGCGCGCGATCTTCGTTAACGCTCATGCCATTTCCCACTTCCATCATGTCGGGATCATTCCAATGATCGGGCCCGGCATGGGTGCGCAACTCTTTCTGCATGTCCAAAATCTGTAACACGCCCCAGGATTTCCAGGTACCGTGGTCCTTTACGCAATCAAAGCAGTTATAGATGTCTCCGGTCGTGCGCCACAGATGCCCGACATTCCTGGCCCATTCCCAGGGTTTGTTATTGCCCCATTCACAGAGACTGAAGACGATCGGACGACCGGTGGCAAAAAGGGCATCTCGCATAGTCGTGTAAGCGCCCACAGCATTGAGCCCGTCGGTGTTGCACCAATCGTACTTAAGATAGTCGACACCCCATTGCGCATAGGTTTGCGCATCCTGGTATTCCCGACCCCGACTTCCTGGTCGACCACCGCAGGTCTTATCGCCGGCGTCAGAGTAAATGCCGAATTTAAGACCCTTCGAGTGCACGTAGTCGGCCAGTGATTTCATACCGGAAGGGAAGCGTATGGGATCGGGTTGAATGAAACCCAGTTTGTCGCGGGTGCCATGCCAGCAGTCATCAATTACGACGTATTGATAACCGGCGTCTTTCATGCCACTGGCTACCATCGCATTGGCAGTCTCCCTGATCAGATTTTCGTCCACGTCACAGCCGAACTTGTTCCAACTGTTCCAGCCCATTGGTGGCGTCAGAGCCAGCTTGTCGAACTTCTGGGCATTAACGGCGGGGAAACAAAGGAGTATTACCAGGAGCGGAAAGGCCTTCTGCATCTCAGTACCTCGATTCAGTACGTCAAGCTTAAAACAGGATCCACGAAATAACACAAACCAGCACGAAATGCTGTAGATGCCGTTTCGCGTAATTTCCGGATCGCTATTAAAAATTTTGATCGCCACACGATTAGTAGGTATCGGCCCGCCCCAGGATCTTCAAATTCCTCTCGATCAATTCACGCCTCTGTTCGACACATGCGAATGAGCGCAGCCGGTCTGGCGGAGTATTCAAAACGTAATCGAGCAACCGTTCGACGCTGCTCGTGGCCACGTGCAAGCGGGTGTCTGATGATCCATAGTACATGAAGACCTCTCCGTTCTCGCGGGCCACCCAACCATTGCTGAATACAACATTGGAAACATCGCCAATACGCTCGTCACCTTCGGGGGCCATGAAGTAGCCTCCGGGTTGATGAGTGACTTGCCACGGTTCCTTCAGGTCGCAAAGAAAAAGATAGAGGACGTAGCGCAGACCGGCTGCCGTTCCGCGGACGCCGTGGGCGAGATGCAGCCAGCCCTTTTCGGTCTTGAGCGGCGCGGGTCCGAGTCCATTTTTGACTTCCTTGATAGAGTGATAACGGCGCTGCTCGATGATACGTTCATGGTTGATAACTGCCCGTTCAATGTTTTCGGCGAGACCCCAACCGATACCTCCTCCCGAGCCGGCTTCAATGAAATCGTCCTGCGGCCTCGTATAGAAAGCATATTTGCCATCCACAAACTCCGGGTGCAGGACAACGTTACGTTGTTGTGGCGAGCGGGTTTGAAGATCAGACAATCGTTCCCAGTTGCGCAAGTTTTTGGTGCGTGCAATTCCCCCATGTGCCACTGCGGCGGACAGGTCGCCCGGCCGCGCGTTGGGATCTTTGCGCTCGGTGCAGAAGAGTCCGTAGATCCAGCCGTCCTCATGCTGGACCAAACGCATGTCATAGATATTGGTATCCGGGTCATCGGTTTCAGGCATCGATATCGGATAATCCCAAAAACGAAAGTTGTCGATACCATTAGCGCTTTCGGCAATCGCGAAGAATGATTTTCTATCGCTGCCCTCCACCCGAACAGCCAGCACGATCCTGCCTTCGGACTCCATGGCGCCGGAGTTGAACGTTGCGTTGATACCGAGCCGCTCCAACAAATGAGGGTTTGTTGACTCATCCAGATCGTAACGCCAGAAGATTGGTGCATGAGAGGGCGTCAAGACAGGGTTGAGGTAACGGTCGAAGATGCGGTTTCCGCCTCCGGCTTTCGTATTCTCGCGGGTGATTAAGATTTCGTGCTCTCGCAGAAATTGATTTACGCGCACCTGAAACTCCGTCGAGTTCATGTTCAGCCGTTCTCCCTGGAGAGTTCGAATGGAAAACCGTATCGTAGAATCTAAGAGGACTGATTAGATGGTGTTTGAGCGCTAACCATGCAGCGGGGATAAACCGCCCTTCCCAACCTGCAAATTAGAGCTGGTCGAATTGCGCTCCTCACGTCCAGGGTCTCGCAAGTTGTGAAGGGCGGTTTACCCCGGGCTGCTTCGCCTGGACTCACTCATGACAAACGCCAGGCAGTCTGCGACTGATCTCGAAACACATACGCCCGTTGTGGTATGGACACTTCCATTGGCTCACCTTCGGCATTTCAAGGTCGGGCACGCCAGTGCGCGAAGTCTTCCAGAACCATTCCCCATTTCTCCGGTCGCGGATATTCCGCGAGATAAACTCCCATACCCGGAACGCTGCCACCAGGAAGTGTTCCTGCCCGCTCAACTCATAGGCATTCACAAAACCGACAACCGCTTCCGTTTGCGCCCACCAGTGTTTGTCGTCATCAATGGTCCCGGTGGTATCAGCCTCATACAGCAAGCTGCCATCAGTGTCGAGTCCCCGATCATAAACAGACTGTGCCATCTTCAGGCTAACGCTTCTCACCTGGGCCCGTAGCCCTGCATCGGTGAGGACTTCCGCAGCCTCGCACAACAACCAACTGCCCTCTATGTCATGACCAAACGAAACCCGGTCCGACCTGGGAGACCATGTCTCATCGAAAAACATCTGCAGATGAAACTGTCCAGGGTGAATTATGTGATTGAGAAAGAGCCTGATCAGCGCGCGGAGTCGTTCCTTTACGTCTTGATGGTCAATCGCGCGAGCCAACCCTGCGTACGCCTCAAGGATATGCAGATGAGTGTTCATGGACTTCTTTTCGTCCTGGTCCACATCACTGAGGCGCTGATCAGCTGCCACGGTCCAATTCCTTTCAAAGGTCTCAAAATAGCCATCATTCACATCATCTCGGGCACGGCTTTCAAGCAGGTCGAAGAGCGCGAGCGCTTCTGTTAATGCCCGGGGCGCGCCGGTCGCTAAATAGAACTCCGTCAAGCCATAGAGCGCGAAGGCCTGGGCGTACGGCCGCTTTTTCATATCGAGCGGTTGACCGCGATAATCTAATGTCCAGAAAACACCGCCATGTATACGGTCAATGAAATAATCAGTTATGTAGTTAAAAGCCCGGTCTGCAACACGTCGGAATTCAGCTTCTGGATACAATCTGCAAGCCATGGCGAAGGTCCAAAGAATGCGCGAATTGAGAACAATGCCTTTCTCTGCCTGCTGGTCAATCTTGAGATCGTTGGTTATCCAGCCGTGAAATCCGCCGTGCTTTTCATCCAGCGCATAACGCAACCAAAACGGAGCAATATTGTCGCGCCACTCGCTCTCTACCTGGTTTCGGAATTGCGAAATTTGTGTGGGCCGGATGCTCATGATCGCTGGTTCTGCTCAAACGACTCAAGCAACAGAAATTTGCAGGGTTGGGAAGGGCGGTTTACCCCCGCTCAAGATTCGCAGCTATTCATCATGGAACTACCAATTCATTGTTGAGAGGCTGCGAATCCTGAGCGGGGGTAAACCGCCCTTCCCAACCTGCGAATTACTGTCGCTTGAGTGGTATCTGTGAGCCATGAGCCGCGACAAGTGTGATTGCGAGTCAGGATCCAGCCGCTCACCACACATCTGAATCATCGTAAACGTTCGAAAATCGTGCTCAACAATAGCTCGGCAGGGTCATGACTGTGCTCCCAGTACATTAGTCCCCCAAGGCGATGTGACTTGACGAACTCAGCTTTTGCCTTCAGCGACTCCGGGTCGTCGTAAGTGATGAAGGTGGCTGAGTCGGCCTTCCAGAGGTACGGCGCTTTGGCCGCATCATCCCACAGCCGCTTGAAGCCTTGATTGTTGATAAAGTCACGGGTCAAGGCTGAGTATGAATGTTCACCCGCGTAACGCTCATAGAGCTGATAGAGACCGTTGTTCTCCAGCTTTACTCCTGAAAAAGCTCTGCCGTAAAACGCCGCTCCGAGGACGAGCTTCCGGGAGGGAATTCCGGCGGCCAGGTGCTGCTTTACAGAAGCCTCGCCATATTCGTTCGAATCGCCGGAACTCAGAGATCGGTATAAGCCGGTATGATGTCCTGTCGTCCTTGCCGAGCTCGTATAAAAGTCGTAGGCCATAATGTTTATCCAATCGAGATAAACGTGGAGCTTATCCATTTCGGTATATTTGAAATAGTCACCAGCGGCTGAGGCTATTGTGAGAGTGTAGCGGTCAGTTCCCATGCGGCTGCGCTCGTTGCTGAGTGTGTCGATATGCTGCCGCACAGTCTTCAGTAGATAGGTGAAGTTTTCCTTGTCCTCCGGGCGATACTTGATGCCGGGGCCAGGCTGTCCAGGGTATTCCCAGTCCAGATCGATACCGTCTAGCGCATACCGCTTAATCAGGCCGATCGCGCTCTTGGCAAACCTTTCTCGCGATGTGTCGGACAAAGCGGCATCAGAAAAATTGTCTGCGCCCCAGCCGCCCACCGATAAGATGATTTTGAGCGCAGGGTTCTTAGCCTTCAGTGCCTGGAGTTGACTCAAGCGGGCAGGAGCTTCCGGATTGTTGAGCACAATCTCACCGTCTTTACTTACCAGCGCGAACGCATAATTGATGTGAGTGAGCTTCTCTGCACTGATGTCGTGGATGTTCGCACGATTGAAGACGTAGCCTATGATCATAAACTTTGGCTGCTTGGCGACGGAGACTTTCGGACGGGCAGTGTCGTACGTCCCAAACAACACGACAAAGACAAAAACCACTTGGAACAATCTTGGCGGAAAGCTGTTACGCCTGGGGTGCAAAAACCGAGTCATCCCGATGTCCACCTTGTTTGTAATGGGTTTCGCAGAATCGAATTCACTTCTCGACGGCGATGTTGTCGACGACCACGGTATCGCAAGTGACAAAAGGTTACATAGCAATTGGATCAGTCGTCATGGAGTAGACCCCGCTCACGGTAAAGATTGAGTTTATTGTGCAGGGTCTTAAGGCTTATTCCCAGCAGCACTGCAGCGCGGGTCTTGTTATTCTTCGTCTTCTGCAGAGTACGCATGATCATCTGCCGCTCAAGTTCTTCCAGGGGAGTGCCGACGGGCAGGGTAATCGTGTCTTCGTTGCGCTGCCGCTCGCGCTGCTCGATGGGATAAGGAGCGAAGTGGTGTCTCTCAATCTGTTCCCCCGAACAGATGACCACGGCACGCTCAATCACGTTTCGTAGTTCGCGCACATTACCTGGCCAGGCGTGATATTGCAGAGCTGCGATAGCTCCGGGGCTAAGAAAGCGTGCCGGCCGGTTGTGCTTCTCAGCCAACTGAGTTACCAGATGCTGTGCCAGCAGTGGTAAATCCTCCTTGCGATCCCTTAGCGGAGGCAAGCCAATCCTGAATACGTTAAGACGATAGAGCAGGTCTTCTCTCAGACTGCCGGTCTGAACGGCTTCTTCCGGGTTGCGATTGGTCGCCGCCAGTAACCGCACGTCCACACTGATCTCTTTGCGACTTCCCAACCTTCTAATGGCGCGCTCCTCGATTACGCGGAGCAGTTTGGCCTGCAACATGGGCGGCATCTCCGCGATTTCGTCGAGCAACAGGGTGCCTGTATCAGCCAGCTCAAAGCAGCCCTGCCTGCGGGAGGCTGCGCCAGTGAAGGCGCCCTTCTCATGGCCGAAGAGTTCGGATTCCATCAGCGTCTCCGGGATCGCGGAGCAGTTGATAGCGACAAAAGGCTTGTCTCGGCGAGGGCTCTTTTGATGTAGAGTCCGGGCCACCAACTCCTTGCCCGTTCCCGAATCTCCGGTCAGCAATACGGACGCCGACGATGGAGCCACCTGCTCTATCAGCGAGTAGATGGCCCGCATCGACTCAGACTTGCCCACTAACTCACCGAATGCTCCCCGATCCTGTAGTTGGCGACGGAGCAGCTCGTTCTCACGTTTCGCGCCTGATAGTTCAACCGCGCGGTCGATGATTATTCGCAGCTTGTCAGCTTCAACGGGTTTGTCGAAATAATGGTACGCACCCTCCTGCTGAATTGCATTTAGGGCCATCTCGATGGAGCCTTGATCAGTGACCAACACGACAGGCGTGTCGGGATATAAAGCACGGATCTCACGCAAGCGATCAAACCCGTCCGAGGTCGAGACAGCACTTCCCGCGACGATTGCCGACGGCGTCTCATCTCCAAAGTGATCGAGACCCTGCGCATTGTTCTGAGCCAGAACTACATCGTAGTTCCAACCGGCAACCAATTCGCGGAGCGCTGCACCACTCTGTGGATCCTCATCGATAATCAATATCCGGCGGGATGTCATCGTTCAGCAGTTTAGCATGAAGTAAGACGAGCTACTTTCGCGCGAAATACTCGGCGATTGCGCGGGCCAACTCAGGAATGGTGAATTGCTCAGGCTGGATTTCGGTGTGTAATCCGTGTTCAGCGGCGGTTTGGGCTGTCACGTCCCCGATGCAAGCCACGGCGACTCCTTCGAGGACCGTACTCAGATCCTGTGTGTCAAAGAGTTGGGCGAGATTACGGACGGTCGAGGAACTGGTAAAGGCAATGCAGTCCGTGCCTCCAGCGAGCATTGCCGCCAGGTGGCCGCGGTCCAGATGATCCGGAAGTTTCGTTCGATACGCCACAACGACATCAACGCGGGCTCCGGCTTCTTCCAAAGCTTTCGGCAGGAAGTCTCGCGCTACTGCAGCACGAGGAATCAGAAAATTTAACCCGGTCAGCGCTTCCGGTCCGCCAACGAATTGCGTAAGTGCCTCAAACACCCCTTCCGCCTTGAATTCGTGCGGGATGACATCGACGTGGAGCTTCGCATCTCTCAATCTGTCTGCCGTAGCATCACCGATGGCACATACTTTTAGGTCATCGATTTCGCTAACGTCATGTCCGCTCGCCTTGAAGCGTCTGAGGAAATAATCAACTCCGTTAACACTGGTGAATACCAGCCAGTCATAGCCGTACAAATGGCTGATAGCTTCATCGAGACGGTCAAAGCTCTCAGGTTCATAAATTTCGATTGTGGGACAGGCGATCACCCGCGCGCCAAACTGTTCCAACTCGGCCACAAACTCATCTGCTTGCGCACGCGCTCGGGTGATAACCACGGTGCGACCGGCAAGTGGCTTGCTGTCGGACCACTGATTCGCCTGAAATGTTTTGCTAGCTGCCATTGCGAGAATGCTTACTGCTCGGCTAACAACCTATCAGCGCCACGTGTCAACAATTCGTGCGCCAATCGCGATCCCAGTTCTTCCGCCTCTGTTGTTGAGCCCGTTAGCTTGCCTCTGACGACCTGGTGACCCAACGGATCTGCGACCAGACCCTCAAGCACAAGTTCGTTGCCAGAGGCAACAGCATAACCGGCAATAGGCAACTGGCAGCCACCGCCCAACGCGTGCAGGAAGGCCCTCTCAGATCTGCAAGCAAGCTGTGTTGGTTCATGGTTAAGTGAGCTTACTAATGCAATGGTGGAATCGTCACTCGCCCGCGTCTCAATCGCCAGCGCCCCCTGTCCCACCGCGGGCAACATCTCGTCCGTCGCTATCAGCGTGCTGATACGACTTTGCAATTCCAAACGGCGAAGCCCGGCGGCCGCCAGAAGAAGCGCATCGTACTGTCCTTCATCGAGTTTACGCAGTCTCGTGTCGACATTTCCTCTCAAGTCTTTGCTGACAATATCGGGGCGCAGGTATTTCAGCTGGGCAAGACGTCGCTGGCTCGATGTGCCTACCACCGCGCCCGGAGGCAAGTCATTCACTGAGCGCAGGGTTTGTTCTTCCCTGAGCACCAGGGCGTCGCGCGCGTCCTCACGCTCGCAGATTGCCGCGATAGTAAGTGAGTCGGATAGATGTGTCGGAAGGTCTTTTAACGAATGGACTGCAAGGTCTATCCGCCCGGCGAGTAAGGCGTCTTCCAGTTCTTTCGTAAAGACACCTTTGCCGCCAATTACGGAAAGCGGCTCGGTCTTTACGTCTCCGGTTGTTTTAATAATCTCAATTTTAGCGGTGACGGTTGGGTGGGAACGCGAAATAAGAGTTTGGACCCATTGCGCTTGCCAGAGCGCGAGCTTCGAACCACGAGAGCCGATTACCAGAAGGTTTTTCATTTACGGGAGGTACTGAGAAAGCGAGGTTACGAAACACTGAACTCGAACAATGTCGTCGCTTAGTACAGAACCGCGAGCGACCGGGTGAAAACGCAACGGAGTGTCATGAAGTCAGTAACGTAACGCGGTAGCGTCGGGTCCGGCGATCCGCATCTCGACTCAAATGGTTTAAAGTCCCTAAAGGTAACTACTAATGACACGTAGATTTGTGGTTCGAACCGTGAACCCGACGCTACGGCGTTACGGTACTGACTTCATGACACTCCGTTGCGTTTTCCACACCTCGGTAGCGACCGGATGCCAGATTCCACTTACCTTGATTAGGTCTTACCGGATATTGAGTGTTGGATCCGGTCGCTACCGCACGCGGTTCTGTTAAATCAGCAGCTGCCCGGATCTAGTCAAGTTCGTAAGAGGGTTCCCTTCAACGTCAGTCTTCCAAATCGAATGCGTCACGCCAGGCCCGAATGCTCTCATTGTCCCCGTTGTCGAAAGAGCGTCGCATGCGCTCCATCAGGGGATGAGAGATCTTATTGACCGTAGCAAGCAAGAGCGCCTCGACTGCGCGTTCCTGTTCGGGAGTTAACGGGCCCAGCCGATTGCGTTGTCGGATCATCTCAGTGCGAGCAATATCGTGAAGCGTCTTGCGCATGGCTCCGATGGAAGGCCCGATCTCCAGGACTCGCAAGCTCTGTTGGAACTGCATCACTTCGGAGTCAACGATTAATTCCGCTCGCTCGGCTTCGCGCTCCCGCTCCCTGATATTCGAAGTGACCACTGACTCTAGATCGTCGATGTCGAAAATGAATGCATTGGGAAGCTCGCCAATTGCGGGATCCAGATTTCGGGGCACGCTGATGTCTATGAAAAACGCAGGACGATTACGTCTGCGGATGAGCGCCTCGCGGGCCATGCTCGCAGTCACTACATACTCGCCCGCGCCGGTGGAGCAGACGACTATGTCGGCATCTGGAAGGTAATCTGCGAGTTTTTCGAATTTGACCGCTTCGCCGCCAAACTCCCTTGCCAGACGTTCCGCCGACTCCTCCGTTCGATTCGCGACGAGAACCTTCGATACTCCGGCATTGATGAGATGACGGGCTGAGAGTTCGGCCATCTCCCCGGCGCCGACCAGAAGCACTGACTGTCCTTTGAGGGAACCAAAGATCTTCTTCCCAAGTTCAACTGCCATGTAGCTGATAGAAACAGCGTTGGCAGCTATTCCAGTCTCACTCCGTACACGTTTGGCCACACGAAACGCCTGGTGTATCAGTCGATTTAGAACGCGCCCGGCGGTGCCCGCTTCAAGGGCAACTGAATACGCTTGCCTCACCTGGCCCAGCACCTGCGGCTCACCTACAACCATTGAATCCAGAGAAGAGGCGACGCGGAAGATATGTCGTACGGCCTGGTCGTCGATGTGGCTGTACGAATAATCTCGAAATTGATCGGGAGGCAAATTTCGCGACTGGCTAATGAAGTTGTTTATCCGTTCGTGGCTTTGAGTAATCTGCCCGCTGGTAGTGGCGGTTAGCACTTCCACTCGGTTACAAGTGGAGACGATCAATCCTTCGCGCACTATTTCGCCGTCGACGAGCGCACGCAGGCCCTCGGCGCAGGCTGCTTCTGAGAACGCCAGCAGCTCGCGTACCTCGACGGGGGCGGTTTTGTGATTGACTCCTACCAGGACTATCGACATGGATAAATGTTCAGCCGAACACGTGATAGCCTCCCATCCATCTCGCGCCAAAAAAGGTACATAAAACGAGGGCAAACCCGGCGACTCCCAACCAGGCCGCACTCCGGCCGCGCCAATGAGCAGTGGAGCGATAAACGATCAGCAAGAGATAGAGCAACCAGGTCAGCAGGGCGAAGATCTCTTTAGGGTCATTGTGCCACAAAACCCCGTACCGTGACGACGACCAAAGCATGCCGCTCGCCATTCCGAGCGTCAATAGTGCCAGGCCAATAGCGGCGGCGCTCGTGGCAATTTCGTTTAGAGTTGTGAGCGAGGGCAGCCGGTGAAAGATCGCGCTGAAAGTTTTAAGTTTCAGCTCTCTTTCCTGGAGCAGGTACATCAGACTAGCTATGAACACAACGAAGAAAGCTGCGTAAGCAAAGAGCACTAGCGTTGTATGAACCGGAAACAGCCAGGTACCAGAGAAGTCAGGGTCCTGAGTGTTCCCGGGCGAACCCATTAGAAGTGCAAGAAAGACTAAAAATGACACCTCAGGCAGCGTAAAAGTACCCAGCGCATGGGCCCCATAACGGTACCTTACCAGCGCGTAACCTCCGACCATGGTCCAGGCCAGAAATGAGAGAGTTTGCGGAAAATAGAAAAGCGGATAGTGGCCTTCTAGAAACCACTCGGCAGCCAGTGCGGTCGTATGAAGCGCGAACCCGATGGCCATAGCCCAGTCGGACACCCGCTGCAGCGCCCGTCGCTTGTTGACGAAGGCGAGCACTGAATGGATTGCCGAGACTACGTAAGTTGCAAGGACTGCGAGTAAAAGTGATCTCATCCCGGTTGAAGGGTCCTTAACGCGGTATTCTAGTTCATGAAGGCTGCATTTTCCATTTTCCATTTTTCATTACAACTGTCCCAACGCTGATCGGCCCCACCCTTACTCATCATTCAATCCGCGGTCTGATGAGGTCAGTACCACCGCGCGGTTGAAGCTGTGAAAGAATGCAATTCCTTATCTGATACTACTCATTGTTTAACTCGCACCCGATTTTAGGGTTAGAATCCAATTGGCCGAAAGAACTCGTATCGCTAACCTTGAGCCCTGGTATTCCTATTATTTCAGAGGGGGTGCTTATGCCATTGCCTGTGAAACTCAACGATGTCATCGAAGCGCTGGAGGAGGCAGGAGAGGAACACTCTCACTATCTCGATAAGCGCACTGGCGAGATCGTCCTGATCACGAATGAGGAGATGGAAGCGGCGGAAGAGGATGAACTCATCTCCGAATATCCGGATTGGCAACGTGAATCGATCTTGAAGGCGCGCGAGATACTTAACTCAGACGAAAGCTTTGTCGCACTGCCTGACCAATCTGATATTCATGAGTACAAGATAATGGAAGACTTCTGTTTGGCATTCGAGAATCGCCGCGCCGGCGACGACCTGCTTAGGCTAATCAAAGGAAGTGGGGCCTTTAGACGCTTCAAGGATGCGATCTATTCGAAGGGACTTGAGAAAACCTGGTATCAGTTCCGGCAAATGGAGTTTGAAAGGATCGCTATCGAGTGGTTGGAGGAAGAAGGAATTCCCTACACCCGTGAAGATCCAACTAAAGCCTCCCACCAAACGATGTGACGCTTTGCGTGCGACTGAGCACTCAGCCCACAGAACCGCTTGCCGTAGCCAGCGGATCCTAGCTCTCAACATTATCGAAGCTGCTCGACTGGTAAGACTCGGCCGTCGCAGTTGCGCGGATAGGAGCACTCAGCCCACAGAACCGCTTGCCG